>NZ_CP087719.1:3101250-3715000 GCF_020991085.1 Roseomonas sp. OT10 | reverse complement strand
CCCCGCGCCTCCCCCGGAAGCCATGGACACAATCCGGTTTCGCTTGCACTTTTCCCGGTTCGCGCAAGTCGGCTTTTCGCATCTGCACAAGCGCCAGGGGGCTGCCGATGGGAGGAAAACCGGAGATCGACCGCTTCGCCCTCTACGGCGAGCCGGTGCGTGGCGCGGGCAGCCGCTTCCTGCACCTGGAACCCATCCACGAGCGCAGCGGCCCCCATGGCTGGATCATCGCCCCGCATGCCCATGCCGGGCTGCACCAGCTCCTCCTCGTCGATGTCGGCGGCGGGCGGATGCGGGCCGAGGCCGTCGCGCCGCGCATCCAGTCCCCCGCCCTGATCGTGCTGCCGGCTGGGGACGTGCACGCCTTCGACTTCATCCCGCAGACCGATGGCTGGGTGATCACCATGGCCGAGGCGGTGGTGGCCGAGGCGGCACGGGGCGACCCGGCCCTGGCCGCGCTGCTCCGCGCCCCTGCCTTCTGGAGCGGGCTGGACGGGGCGCAGCGCGACAGCCTCCAGGACGCCTTCGCCGCCCTGGACCGGGAGCTGCGATGGTCCGCCCCGGCCCGCGCCCTGGCCATCGAGGCGGAGCTGCTGCGCCTGCTCGTCGCCGCCGCTCGCATCGCCCTGGACCGCGGGGCGGAGCGCGGCGCGACCCGCAGCGCCGACGACCGCCTGCTCGACCGCTTCCGCGCCCTGATGGAGGAGGAGTACCGTAGCGGCGCCTCGGTCGGCGCCTATGCGAAGAAGCTGCATGTCACCGAGGACCGCCTGCTCGCCGCCTGCCGCCGCCGCCTGGGCGACACGCCCAAGGCCCTGATTCAGCGGCGCCTCATGGCCGAGGCCCAGCGGCGGCTGCTCTACACCTCCGCCTCGGTGGGCGAGATCGGCCTGGAGCTCGGCTTCCAGGACCCGGCCTACTTCTCCCGCTTCTTCCACCGGCATGCCGGCCGCTCGCCCAGCGCCTTCCGCACGGCCCAGATGCCGGACGGCTGACGCGGGCGAGCCGGCGCAGCACCACGGGTACGACGCCGGGAGGCGGCGCCGATCAGGCCGCCTCGGCCGAGGTGTCGGCCAGGCCGAGCAGCCGGGCCTGCACCGCCGCGTCGGCGGCCAGCGCCGCGGCGCTGCCCTCATAGGCGACGGCGCCGTTCACCAGGATGGTCGCCCGGTCGACGATCGGCAGCACTGTCTCCGCATGGTGCTCCACCAGGATCAGGCTGGCCTTGTGGCGCAGCTGTACCACCGCCTCCATCACCTCCTGCACGATGGCCGGCGCCAGCCCCTCGAAGGGCTCGTCCAGCAGGATCAGCTTGCTGGGCACCACCAGGGAGCGGGCGATGGCCACCATCTGCCGTTCCCCGCCCGAAAGCGAATCGGCGCGGGAACGCTGCAGCACCTTGAGCTTGGGGAAGAGGTCGTAGACGTCGTCCAGGCTCGCCCCGCCCGGCCGGGCCGCGATGCGCAGGTTCTCCAGCACGGTCAGGTTGGGGAACAGCCGCCGCCCCTCCGGCACCACTGAGACGCCGGCCCGGTTGATCTCGAAGGGCTTCGACCGCGTGATATCCTGGCCGGCGAAGGTGATGCGGCCGGAGGCGACCTCCACCGTGCCCATGATGGCGCGCAGCGTCGTCGTCTTGCCCACGCCGTTGCGGCCGAGGAGGGCCAGCGCCTCGCCTTCGCCCACCGCGAGGTTCAGCCCGTCCAGGATGGTGCTGCCGGCATAGCCGGCGCGCAGCCCCTCGATCTTCAGCAGCGGCTTGCTCGCCCCCAGCGGCAGCCGCGCCACCACGGGCGAGGCGGGTTCGGAGAGATGGATCTCCTCGCCCTTGGCATGGCCCAGATAGGCGGAGATCACCTCCGGGTGGCGGGCCACCTCGGCCGGCTTGCCGTCGGCGATCAGCCGGCCCTGGTGCAGCACGGTGATGCGGTCGGACATGGCCAGCACGCGGTCGATGTCGTGCTCGATCAGCAGCACGGCGTGGCTGCGGGCGAGCGTCTGGATCAGCGCGGAGACCACCTTGCGGTCCGCCTCCGCCAGCCCCGCCAGCGGCTCGTCGAGCAGCAGCAGCTTCGCCTCGGTGGCGAGCGTCACCGCGATCTCCAGCAGCCGCTTCTCGCCATGGGCGAGGTTGGCGCAGCCCTCGGCGGCGCGGTCCTGGAGGCCCACGGCGGCAAGCAGCGACCAGGTGCGGGCGTTGATCTCCTCGATGCCGTAGGCGTCCCGCCAGAACCCGCGCCGCGCCGGGTGCCGCGCCTGCACGGCGACGCGGACGTTCTCGAAGGCGGTCAGGTTGGGGAAGACGCTGACGATCTGGAAGGAGCGCGCGAGGCCGAGCCGCACGCGCTTGTGGATCGGCAGCCTCGAGATGTCCGTGCCGTCGAAGACGATCCGCCCCTGCACGGTCGGCAGCACGCCGGTCAGCAGGTTGAAGAAGGTCGTTTTGCCGGCGCCGTTGGGCCCGATGAAGCTGTGCAGCCTGTGCGGGTAGACCTCCAGGCTGATGTCCTTCTGGGTGACGATGGAGCCGAAGCGGTGCGTCAGGTGCTCCACCGTCAGGATGGGCCTGCCGTCGGCCATCTCCAGCCGCGGCGCCTCGTAGGGGCGGATCGCGGCCGGGCGGGGCGGGATGCCGCGCCGGGTCAGCGTCCAGTGCTCCCGCCGCAGCAGGCGCTGCGCCAGGCCCTGGATGCCCTCCGGCGAGAGCAGGGCGAAGGCGATGATGATGGGCGCGAAGATCAGCCACCAGTTCTCGGTGACGGCGCTCAGCCGGTCCTCCAGCACGATGAAGACGATCGCGCCCCAGAGCGGGCCGAGGAAGTGGTGCACGCCGCCGAGCACGGTCATCAGCAGGCTGTCGCCGGCATGCACCCAGGAGAGGTTGTTGGCGTAGGCGCCCTGGATCAGGAAGGCGAGCAGCCCGCCCGCATAGCCGATCACCCCGGCCGAGACGACGAAGGCCGCGAGCTTGGTGCGGAAGACGTCGTAGCCCAGGCTGCGCACCCGCGGCTCGTTGTCGCGCACGGCCTGGAGCGTGCGGCCGAAGGGCGCGTGCGCGAGGCGCCAGAGGAAGTACATCGCCGCGGTCACGGTCGCCAGGGTGAAGAGGTGGAAGGCCGGCAGCTCCGTGAACCAGGGGCGCGGCACGTTCTGGATGCCGTTCTCGCCGCCGGTGAAGTCCGTCCACTTGAAGACGATCTCGAAGGCGATCTGCGAGCAGGCGAGCGTCAGCAGCGAGAAGTACAGGCCGCGCCGGCGCAGGATGACGAGGCCGAGGGCGAAGGCCAGCGCCATCGAGAAGGCGATGGAGAAGAGCAGCGCGCCGACCTCCGAGCCGAAGAGGTGGCCCATCGACAGCGCAGCGGCGTAGCTCGCCAGGCCGAAGAAGACGGAGGCGCCGAAGGGGACGAGGCCGGTATAGCCCATCAGCAGGTTCACGCCCGCGCCGTAGAGCATGTAAACGGCGATCTGCGTGACGCGGCTCAGCGGCTGGCCGGTGAGCATGACGAAGGCGGTGAGGCCGCCGAGGACGAGCGCGACCCAGAGGACGGGGTGGCCCAGGACGGGATGACCCAGGATGGGGCGGCGTGGCAGGCTGCGGGCGTGGCTCATTCGAAGCGCTCCCAGCGCTCGCCGAACAGGCCGCGCGGCCGGATCAGCAGGATGGCGGCCATCAGCACGTACATCGACGCGGCGGAGGCCTCGGGCCAGAACTGGATGCTCATCGCGGTCACCAGCCCGACCAGCAGGCCCGCGACCACCGCCCCGGCATAGGAGCCGAGGCCGCCGATGGTGACGATGACGAAGGCGGGCATCACCGCGCCCGCCGCCATGGAGGGGGTGACGGTCCAGAGCGGCGCGGCCAGCAGCCCCGCCGTGCCCGCCAGCATGCAGCCCAGGCCGAAGACGCCGGTCAGCACCCAGGGCAGGTTGATGCCGAGCAGGCTGACCATCTCCGCGTCGCGCGAGCCGGCGCGCAGGATGCGGCCATAGGGCGTGAAGGAGAGGAAGGCCCAGAGCGCCACGAGGATCGCGACCGTCGTGACCAGCACGGCCAGGCGGTAGGTGGTGATCAGCACCGGCCCCCATTCGACGAAGCCCGTCAGGAAGGGCGGCGGCGAGAAGGGCTGGCCGCCCGCGCCCCAGACGAGGCGGATCAGCGCCTCGATCAGCAGCGCCAGGGCGAAGGTCAGGATCAGGCTGATCAGCGGTTCCTTGCCGTAGAGCCGGCGCACCAGCAGGAACTCCACCGCCATCCCCAGCGCGCCGACCAGCAGCGGGGCCAGGGGCACGGCGATCCAGCCGAAGGACTGGTAGAGCGAGACGGCGAAGTAGGCGCCGAGCGCGAAGAAGGCGCCATGGGCGAAGTTCACGATGCCCAGCATGCCGAAGATGATCGACAGGCCGATGGCGATCAGCACGTAGAGGAAGCCCAGCACCAGGCCGTTGACGGCCTGCGACAGGAGGATGTCGAGCATCACGGCTCTCCGGGATCGGGTTGGCGGAGCGGCGGGGGGCGATCCCGCCCGGGTCCTGGTCCGGTGCTCATGCGTCCTCCCTGGCCCGTCGCGGCGGGGCCTGCTCTCTTTCATGGGCGATGGTGCGGGCGAGGCCATCGGCCAGCGTCGTGCGCGGCAGGCCGGGCAGCGCCGCCTCCAGCCCGTCCGGCGCCAGCGCGGCGGGGAAGGGCAGCGGCGGCCCCTCGGCGCGCAGGTCGGCCCCCGGCTCCACGCGGCGGATCGCGGCGATCAGCGCGTCCGTGTCGGCGGTCTCGCCGTTCAGGTTGAAGACCTCGGCGCCCGGACGGTCGCAGCCCAGCGCGGCGACGAAGGCGGCGGCGACATCCCCGGCGAAGACCATGCCCGAGGCGCCGGTATAGGGAATGACGTAGGGCTCGCCCCGCGCGGCGGCGCGGCAGGCGAGGCTGGGGGCGGCGGTCAGCCCGCCCTCGCGCCCGGGGCCGTAGACGACATAGGGGCGGAAGCCGGTGCTGGCGATGCCGGCATCGCGCCAGAAGGCGCGGGCGGCGCCCTCCACCGCGAGCTTGGTGGCGCCGTACTGCGTCGTGGGGCAGGGGGTGTGCCCGTCCTGCGGCCCGAAGACGGCGGCGCTGCTGGCATAGACCACGCGGCCGATCCCGGCGGATCGCGCGGCCAGGAAGGCGTGCAGCGAGCCGATCAGGTTCACCTCCGCCCCCAGCACCGGGTTCGCGGCGCAGGCGGGGGTGAGCAGCCCGACGAGGTGGATCAGCCCGCCGCAGCCCGCGGCCGCCGCCTGCATCGCGTCGCCGTCGCGCACGTCGCCGGCCCGCCACTCCACGCGCGGATCATCCGCCCCGACGCCCGCGACCTCCCGCGCCAGGCGCGGATCGGGGCGCAGGTCGAACACGCGGCAGGTCATCCCCTCGATGAGCAGGCGCCGCAGGATCCAGGCGCCGAGGAAGCCGCTGCCGCCCGTCAGCAGGACGCGCATCGGCGGGCTCTCCTGGATGCGGCATGCGGGTCGGTCCCGTCGCGCATGTCTCTCTCCCCCGGGGCTTCTTGCTTGCTGCGGGCGCCGCCCCATCGGCACCACGGAGGTCTTTTATGGAATTGCATTCCGAAAAGGAACCCCCTACGTTCGATCTGGAATTTTGAGGCTACAGGCCCGGGGGGAACATCGCGTGTCCATTGCAGTCGCCGTGATCGGCGCGGGGGTGATCGGCCGGGCGCATATCCGAATCCTGGCGGCGCTGGCGCCGGAGCAGGGCCGCCTCGCCGCCATCGTCGATCCCACCGAAGCGGGCGCGGAGCTCGCGGCACGGCTGGGCGTGCCGCATTTCCGCGAGGCGGAGGCGATGCTCGACACGGTGCGGCCGGACGGCGCGGTCATCGCGACGCCGAATGCCCTGCACGTCCCCGGCGCCCGCGCCTGCATCGACCGCGGCGTCGCCATGCTGATCGAGAAGCCGATCGCCGACGATCTCGACGCCGCCGCCGCCGTCGCGGAGGCGGCGGAGCGCGCCGACGTCCCGCTGCTGGTCGGGCATTTCCGCCGCCACAACCCGGTGATGGGCGCGGCGCGACGGCTGATCCGCGAAGGACGCCTCGGCCGCCTCGTCGCCGTCAGCGCGGATTCCCTGGTGCTGAAGCCCGACCCCTATTTCGACATCGCCTGGCGGCGGGAGGCGGGCGGCGGGCCGGTGCTGATCAACCTCGTCCACGACATCGATGCGCTGCGCTTCCTCTGCGGCGAGATCGACACCGTGCAGGCCGTCACCGGCAGCGCCGCGCGGGGCTTCGCGGTGGAGGACACCGCCGCCGTGCTGCTGCGCTTCCGCTCCGGCGCGCTGGCGACGATCACCCTCTCCGATGCCGTGCCCTCGCCCTGGTGCTGGGACCAGACCTCCGGCGAGAACGCGGATTTCGCGCGGCACCGGGCCAATGCCTATCGGATCTGCGGCACGGAGGCGTCGCTGGAGATGCCGGAGATGGCGCTGTGGCGCTACGCCGGCACCCGCGGCTGGGGTCAGCCGCTGACGCGCGAGGTGCTGGCCGTGCCGCCGCGCGACCCGCTGGCGGAGCAGATGCGCCACTTCCTGCGCGTCATCCGGCGGGAGGAGGCGCCGCTCGTCTCCGGCCGCGACGGGGTGGCGACGCTGGCCGCGACGCTCGCGGTGAAGCGCTCGGCCGAGACGGGCGAGGCCGTGCGACCCGGCGCCGCGCTGGAGCCGGTGGCATGAACCGCATCGACCTCGACGGGCTGCGCGCCGTCATCACCGGCGGGGCCGGCGGGCTGGGCGAGGCGATCGCCGCGCGCTTCGTGGCATCCGGCGCCACCGTCTCGCTCTGGGACCTGGACCGCGACGCCGCCGCGGCCGTCGCCGCGCGCACCGGCGCGACGGAGGCGCGCGCCGTGGACGTGACGACGGCGGAGAGCGTGGACGAGGCCATGGCGGGGACCGTGGCGGCGCTGGGCGGGCTCGACATCCTCGTTACCGCGGCCGGCGCCACCGGACCGAACCTGCCGCTGGAGGAGACGCCGCCCGAGGCGTGGCGCCGCAACCTGGAGCTGAACCTGTTCGGCGTCTTCCTCTGCTGCCGCGCCGCCGTGCCGCATCTGCGCCGCTCGGCGCAGGGGCGGATCGTCAACATCGCCTCCATCGCCGGCAAGGAAGGCAATGCGGGGCAGTCGAGCTACTCGGCCGGCAAGGCGGGGGTGATCGCGCTGACCAAGTCGCTGGGCAAGGAGCTGGCGGACACGCCCATCCGCGTGAACGCCATCGCGCCGGCCGTCATCGAGACGCCGCTGCTCGCCCAGATGCCGGAGGCGATGTACCGCGCCGTGCTGGCCCGGGTGCCGCTCGGCCGCCCCGGCAAGGGAGCGGAGGTGGCGGCGATGGTCGCCTGGCTCTGCTCCGCCGAATGCTCCTTCTCCACCGGCGCCACCTTCGACCTGTCCGGCGGGCGGGCGACCTACTGAATTCTCACGGACATGCCAAGGACCGGACGATGATGAACCTGGATCTCGCCGCCCTCGCCGAGGACGCGGCCTACGACCTCGTCGTGGTCGGCGCCGGCGGCGCGGGCATGGCGGCGGCGCTGTTCGGCGCGCTGGAAGGCCAGACCGTGCTGCTGGTGGAGCATGAGGCGGTGGTCGGCGGCACCACCGCCTGGTCCGGCGCCACCACCTGGATTCCCGGCACGCAGCACGCGGCGAGCGTCGGCTCCGGCCCCGAGGACAGCGCCGTCGCGGCGGAGTTCATGCGCCGCACCGTCGGCAACCGCTCCAGCGAGGCGCTGCGCGCCGCCTTCCTGCGCAACGGCCCGGCCGCCATCGCGCGGCTGGAGGCGGAGACGCCGGTGAACTTCCGCGCCCGGCCCCTGCACCCGGACTACATCCAGGACGTGGAGGGCGCGACGCTGCGCGGCCGCGCGCTGGAGCCGCTGCCCTTCGACGGGCGGCTGCTGGGCGAGGACCTGGCGCTGGTGCGGCCACCCATCCCGGAATTCACCGTGCTGGGCGGGATGATGGTGGACCGCGACGACATCCCACATCTGCTGAAGATGACGAAGTCGGCGAAGTCCTTCGTCTATTCCGCGAAGCTGCTGGCCCGCTACGGCATGGACCGGCTGCGCCATTCGCGCGGCACGCGGCTGCTGATGGGCAACGCGCTGGTCGGCCGCCTGCTCTATGCGCTGAAGCGGAAGGGCGTCGCGCTGCTGACGCGGACGAAGGTGGAGCGGCTGCTGCTGGGCGAGGGCGGCATTGAGGGCGTGGCGCTGCGCCAGGGCGACACACGCCGCGTGGTGCGGGCGCGCAAGGGCGTGGTGATGGCGACCGGCGGCTTCAACCGGCATCCGAAGCGCCGGGCGGAGATGCTGCACCAGCCGACGCCCGCCTACAGCCCCGCAGCCCCCGGCCATACCGGCGAGCTGCACGACCTCGCCCTCGCCGCCGGCGCCCGCTATGCCGAGGGCGGGCTGGACAACGCCTTCTGGGCGCCGTGCTCCGTGCGCAAGCGCCCGGACGGCACCACAGCGGTCTTCCCGCACTTCGTGCTGGACCGCAGCAAGCCGGGCACGCTCTGCGTCGACCAGACGGGGCAGCGCTTCGTCAACGAATCCACCTCCTACCACCTCTTCGTCCGCGCCATGTTCGAGGCGAACCGGACGCGCCCCACCATCCCGTGCTTCATCGTCACCGATGCGGAGGGGCTGCGGCGCTACGGCCTGGGCATGGTGCGGCCGAATGCCTCGCCCAAGGCCCTCGCGCCCTTCCTGGCCGATGGCTACCTGACCGAGGCGCCGACGCCGGAAGCCCTGGCCGGCAAGCTGGGGATGGACCCCGCCCACCTGCGCGACGCCGTCGCGGCGATGAACCGCTACGCGCAGACCGGGGTGGATGAGGAGTTCGGGCGCGGCACCACCGACTATCACAAGGTCAACGGCGACGCCTCGCGCGGCTTCCCCAACCCGACCATGGGCCCCATCGGCACCGCGCCCTTCTACGCGGTGAAGCTCTACCCCGGCGACATCGGCGCCTCGACCGGCATGGTGACGGATGCGGACGCGCAGGTGCTGGGCCCCGACGACCGGCCGATCGGCGGCCTCTATGCCGTGGGCAACGACATGCAGTCGATCATGGGCGGCGTCTACAACGCCCCCGGCATCACCATCGGGCCGGGCATCACCTTCGCCTACGCCGCCGCCCGCCACGCCGCGGGGAGGGACGGCCAGGCGTCCGTCGCGCCGGCGCGCGGCAAGGCGGCGTGACGCCGCGCCGGGTCGGACGTGGCCTGCACTGTTCCCTGCACTGTCCAAGGAGAAACGGGATGACATTCAGCCGACGCAGCTTCGGGACCTCGGCCCTGGCACTGATGACGGGGGCGGCCGCCACGCGCCCCGCCCTGGCCCAGCCGGGCTATCCGGCGCGGCAGGTGACGGTCGTCATTCCCTTCGCCGCCGGCGGCGCCACGGACATCGTCGGGCGTGTCCTGGCGCAGCGCCTGTCCACCACGCTCGGCCAGCCCTTCGTTCCCGACAACCGCGCCGGGGCGGGTGGCATCGTCGGCTCCGGCCTCGTCGCCCGCGCGCGGCCGGACGGCTACACGCTGCTGGTCAGCCCCAACAGCACCTACGCGATGGCGGCGCTGCTCTACCGGACGCCCTACGACAACGACACGGCGTTCACGCCGATCAGCCTGCTCGCCAGCAACTGCCAGGCGGTCTGCGTGCGTGCCGACTCCCCCCTCCGGACGCTCGCCGACCTGGCGGCCGCCGCCCGGGCGGAGCCGCGGAAGATCAGCTACGGCTCCGGCGGCATCGGCGTCGTCAACCACCTCTCGGCCGAGCTCTTCGCCCAGCGCTCGGGCGTGGAGATGCTGCACGCCCCCTATCGCGGCGGCGGACCGGCGGCGCAGGCCGTGCTGACCGGGGAGATCACCCTCTCCTTCGTCGATCTGGTCACCTGCATCCCGTTCCTCCGGGACGGCGCAATGCGCGCGCTGGCCGTGACCTCGCTGGAGCGCAGCCCGCATCTGCCGGACGTGCCGACCATCGCCGAATCCGGCCTGCCCGGCTACCAGGTCAACTCCGACCTCGCCCTCTTCGCCCCGGCCGGCCTGCAGACGCCGATCCTGGCACGCCTTGCGGAGGCCACCGCCGAGGCGATGCGATCCGACGAGGTGCGCGAGCGGCTGCTGCCGTTGGCGATCGAGCCGGTTGGCGGCACGCCGGCCGAGTTCCCCGCCTACTTCGCGGCGGAAACCAGCAAGTGGCGCCAGGTCATCCGCGAGCGGAACATCACGGTGGAGTAGGCCCTGCGGCGTCGGACAGTGACGCTGCCCCGTTCCCCGCCGCGGCCCGCACCGTCCCTGCCTCATACTGACGGTGGGATGATCTGACCCGTTGTGCTGTGGTGTTCGGGCGTCGGACCGGGAGGGGACGCCGTCCCCTCCCAGACCCTCCCCTGCCGGGGCCACAAGCGGGCCCCGGTCCCCGCTGGGAGTTGGTTCTTCACGGTAGGAGTCAGCCTCCGGGCTGAACCCTGACAGAGCGTGGACAGGCGGGACTCTGGAAAAACTTCAGAAGGCGTCCGCGAGCATGGAGGCCGTGCCCGCCGAGGAGCATGGCTCCTCGGCGCTGTGACCCCGTCGCAGTCATCCGCGCGGTAGCACTCCTCGGGTCCAGGGCCCGCAGGGTCCTGGCGGAGTGGGGGTACGGGGGCGAGGCAGAGCCTTGCCCCCGGGCCACGGGGGCCGTGCGTATCAATCCGCCAGCAGGAACGCCACCATCCGGTCGCGCACCGCCTCGAACATGCCGGTGCCCGTGCGGGTGCCGCAGCCGCGGGCGCGGGCGGCGGCGAGCAGCGGCGTCACCTCCGGCACGGTGACGACGTCCGAGACGAAGGCATCGGGCGAGAGTCGCTCCGTCCGCACCGGCAGCGGGTCGCCTGGGCGCATCCCGGCGGGGGTGGCGTTGACCACCAGTTCATAGCCCGCCGGGTCGTCGCTGCCGGCCACGACCGGCGCGCCGCCGCGCCCGGCGAGGCGATCGATCAGCTGGTCGCGCCGCGCCGCGTCGGCATCGTGGATCGCCAGCTCCGCCACCCCCGCCTCGTGCAGCGCGAGCGCGATGGCCGTGCCCGCGCCGCCGGAGCCGACCAGCAGCGCGCGCCGCCCGGCGGGTTCGCATCCCCCGGCGCGCAGGCTGGCGACATGGCCCTCGCCATCCGTCATGTCGCCGTGCCAGCCGCCATCGGGGTTGCGCCGCATCACGTTCACCGCGCCGAGGAAGCGGGCGCGGTCGGTGAGCGTGTCGCAGAGCGACGCGGCGGCGAACTTGTGCGGCACGGTGACGATGATGCCGTCCAGGTTCCGCGCCAGGCTGGCGCCGCGCACGAAGCCCGCCACCGCATCCGGCGGCACTTGGATGGGCACCAGAACGGCGTTCAGCCCGCGTGCGGCGAGGGCCCGGCTGACGCCGTCGGGCGATTTCACCTGGGCGATCGGGTCGCCGATGATGACGTGCAGCCGGGTGGCGCCATCCAGCCGGATGGCGCCGGCGGGCGCGGCAGGAAGCTCCGCCATGGTGGGGCTTCCCGTCAGGACCGTGCCATCAGGGCGCTTCCATCTGGCAGCCGATCTCCGCCTGGGTGCCGTAGAGCGCCTCCAGCTCGCCCGGCTTCTCCGGCGCCTGGGCCAGCAGGTCGAGCCAGTCCCAGCGGTCGGTGATGCGCTCCTTCACCTTCATCACCAGGCAGCGGCGCAGCATCTGGTGGTCCCAGGACCGGTAGTAGGCGTCCACCGCCCCGTCCGGGAAGCGCGCCGTTTCCAGCGCGGCGACGATGTCCTGCGGCTTCACCGACTTCGCCTGCTCGATCCCGCCCAGAAGGGTGCGCATGCTCATCCAGCCCAGCCAGGCCTTGTCCGCGGCGGGCTTGTTGTGGCGCGCCTGGTAGGCGGCGGCGAAGGTGCGGTCGGCCTCCGGGTTGGTCGGGTCGCTGAAGTGCCAGGGCTTGCCGAAGATGCCCGTCGCCGCCTGCGGCCCGATGGCCCAGAGGTCGGCGTCGCCGATGATCGGGCAGGCCACGGGGATGCGGCCCTTCATGCCCATCTCGCCGTACTGCTTGAGGAAGGTGGAGAGGTCGCCGCCCGGCAGCCCCGCCACCACCACGTCCGGCCGCGCCGAGCGGATCTTGAGGATGAAGGAGGAGAAGTCGGTGGTGCCCAGCGGCGTGTTGTCGCGCGCCACCTCGCGGCCGCCCGCTTCCTCCAGCAGCCCCTTCATCGAGGTGTAGATGTCCTGGCCGAAGGCATAGGAGGCGGTGAGGAAGTACCACTTCTTGCCGATGGCGGTCAGGTGTGGCGCCATGGCGCGGGAGGCGACGGGCGTCGTCGTCAGCACCCGGAAGGTATAGCGGTTGCAGTCCTTGCCGGTGATCTCGCGCGCCGCCGCGTTCGGCGTGATGTAGGGCACCTTCGCGCGCTTGGCGACCGAGGCCATGGCGAGGGAGGTGCCGCTGTTGGTGCCGCCGATCACGGCCGCGACCTTCTCCTCCTCGACCAGCTTCTGCATGTTCTGCTGCGCCACCTGCGGGCTCGGCTCGTCCAGCCAGACCAGCTCGACCGGCCGGCCCAACGCCTTGCCGCCGGCCTGCTCCAGCGCGATCCGGGCGCCGCTGACCAGCTGCTCCCCCTGCTCGGTCCAGGTGCCCTGCTTCGCGAAGACCAGGCCGAGCTTGATCGTATCCTCGGCCGCGCGGGCCGAGCGGATCCAGGGCGCGGCCAGGATGGCGGCCGAGCCGGCCAGTGCGGTGCGTCGCCCGAGGCCGGGCGCACGGAATGCGGTCATGGAAACTCCTCCCTCACATCGACAGGAGCAGGGTTCACCCCGTCCTCTGGAATAGCATTCCATATTGAAACTTCGTGCCAGTCTAGTCTAAATTCACGGCATGTGCTGCAGCGCCCCCCGTCCATCCCCCGTCCCCCCCGCAGATGGTCGGCCGTCATGAGCAGCGTCCTCGACCGTGCCCTGCGGCTGCTGGAGATGCTGTCGCTGCATGCCGACGGGCTGCCGCTGCACGTCCTGGCGGATACGCTGGACATCCCGCGCAGCGCCACGCACCGGCTGCTGACCGAGCTGGTGCAGCAGGGCTACGTCCGCCAGGAGCGCGAAGGCGGGCCCTACCTGCTCACCATCCGGCTCGTCTCGCTGGGCCTGACCTACCTCGCCCGCAACGGCATCCCCGACATCGCCCAGCCGATCGTGGACCGGCTGGCCTTCCGCCATGGCGAGCTGTGCCGGCTGGGCATCGTCAGCGGCGGGGAGCTGATCTGGGTGACGAAGTGCCAGGGGGCGCGGGACGGGCTGCGCTACGACCCCGATGACGGGGCGGTGGCGCATCTCTCCTCCACCGCCAATGGCCACGCCTGGCTCTCCACCATGTCGGACGAGGCGGCGATGGCGATGGTCAGCCGCCAGGGCTTCGGCGAGCCGCAGCGCCTCGGCCGCAACGCGCCCGCGACGGTGCAGGCCCTGCTGGAGCGGCTGCGCCTGGCGCGGGAGCGAGGCTATGCCGTCATGACGGAAGGCTTCGCGCCAGGCACGGCCGCCATCGCCATCCCCGTGCGGCAGCCGGACACGCAGGAGGTGATCGGCGTGCTGAGCCTCGCCGGCCCCCTCGTGCGGCTGGACGAGGCACGCATGCACGCCCTGGCGCCGGAGCTGCGCGAGGCGTCGCTGGAGATGGGCGAGGCCAGCCGTGGCTCGCGCTTCTTCTCCGATCGGCGGCCGGAGCCGGCGCGGATCGACGCGGCGGCCTGAGGCCAAGCCCCCGGACGGGGCAGCGCAAAGAAGCAGAGCCCACAGGGCCGGGGGAGAAATGCCCGAGACCTATGACGTTCTGGTCGCCGGCTCCGGCGCCAGCGGGATGGCAGCGGCCGTGACGGCGGCGCTGCACGGCCTCTCCGTGCTGCTGGTGGAGAAGGACCCGCTCTTTGGCGGCACCACCGCCTGGTCGGGCGGCTGGCTCTGGATCCCGCGCAATCCGCTCGCGGTGCGGGCCGGCATCGTGGAGGACGTGTCGGAGCCGCGCCGCTACCTCCAGCACGAGCTGGGCCGAGGCTTCGACGCGGCGAAGGTGGATGCCTTCCTGGAGGCGGGGCCGCGCATGGTCGCCTTCTTCGAGGCGCGCACCGCCGTCCGCTTCATCCCCGGCAACGCCATGCCGGACTTCCACGGCCGCACCCCCGGCGCCGGCACGGGCGGCCGTTCCGTCTGCGGCGCGCCCTATGACGGCCGGGCGCTGGGGCCGCTGCGCGACCGGCTGCGCCCGCCGCTGGCGGAGACGACGGTGGGCGGCATGGCCATCGCCTCGGGCCAGGATCTGAAGCACTTCCTCAACGCCTTCCGCGCCCCTGGATCGGCCTGGCACGTGGCGAAGCGCTTCGCCCGCCATGGGCGCGACCTTGCCACGCATGGCCGCAGCCAGCAGCTGGTCAACGGCAACGCGCTCGCGGCGCGGCTGCTGCGCTCGGCCGCCGATGCGGGGGTGGTGCTGCGCGAGGGCACGGCCGTCGTGCGGCTGGTCCGCGAGGGCGACGCGGTGCGTGGCGCGGTGCTGCGCACGCCGCAGGGCGAGTGCGCCGTGGCGGTGCGCCGCGGCGTGGTGCTGGCCTGCGGCGGCTTTCCCCATGACCCGTCCCGGCAGCAGGCGATGTTCGCCCATGCGCCCACCGGGCGGGAGCATCATTCCGCGGCACCGCCCACCAACACGGGCGACGGCCTGCGCCTGGGCGAGAGCGCAGGGGGCCGCGTCGCCGACGACTTCCCCGACCCGGCGGCCTGGGCCCCCGTCTCCCGCGTGCCGCGCCGGGATGGCGGCATCACCAACTTCCCGCACCTGATCGAGCGTGCGAAGCCCGGCCTGATCGCGGTGCGCCGCGACGGCCGGCGCTTCGTGAACGAGGCGGGCTCCTACCATGACCTCATGCGCTGCCTGTTCGCCGCCACGGCGCCGGGCGAGGAGGTGGCGTGCTGGCTGGTCTGCGACCGCGCCTTCCAGCGCCGCTACGGTCTGGGCGCGGCCAAGCCGTTTCCCTTCCCCCTCGGCCCGCACCTGCGCAGCGGCTACCTCAGGCGCGGTCACACGATCGAGGCGCTGGCGGTCGAATGCGGCATCGATCCCGGTGCGCTGGCAGAGACGGTCGAGCGCTTCAACCGCCACGCCCGCGAGGGGCGCGACCCGGAATTCGATCGCGGCGGCACCCCCTACGAGCGCATCCAGGGCGAGCCGGACCGCAAGCCCAACCCTTGCGTCGCGCCGATCGAGTGCGGCCCCTTCTACGCGGTGAAGGTGGTGCCGGGCAGCCTGGGCACCTTCGCCGGGCTGCGCACGGACGAGCGCGCCCGCGTGCTGGACGGGGCAGGGGGGCCGATCCCCGGCCTCTACGCCGTGGGCAGCGACATGGCCAGCGTGATGGCGGGCCACTACCCGGCGGGGGGGATCAACCTCGGCCCGGGCATGACCTTCGGCTTCATCGCCGGACTCGACCTGGCCGGCGTGGCGGGGCCGGCACCGCAGGACGCGGCGCAGCCCGGCGCCGCGCCGCGCAAGGAGGAACCGCATGCAGCGCTATGAGATCGCAACCCTGACGACGACGCTGGGCGCGGCGTCCAGGGCCGCGCCGGCGATCGAGGCCTTCGCGGGCGAGGCGGGCGCCAAGGGCCGACTGCTGGGCCTCTGGACGACGGAGCTGGGACCGCTGAACCAGATCCTTGTGCTGCGCGGCTTCGAGACGGAGGCGGACCTCGCCGCCGAGCGGCGGCGCACGCTGCTGGCGGCGAACCCGTTCGGCAGCGCCGAATGGCTGACCGGGCTGGCGCTGGACAGCTACGTCCCCTTCCCCGAGCTGCCGCCGGTGGCGCCGGGCGCGTATGGCGCGGTCTACGAGTTCCGCACCTACATCCTCAAGCATGGCGGGCTGGGCCCGACCCTGGAGGCATGGAAGGCCGCCGTGCCGCCGCGCGCGGTGCTCTCGCCGCTGACCATCGCGATGTATGCGACCGACGGCGCGCCACGCTTCACCCACATCTGGCCCTATCCCAGCCTGAACGACCGCCTTGCGGTCCGCGGTGAATCGGTGCGGCAGGGCATCTGGCCGCCCAAGGGCGGGCCGCCCTGGCTCACCTCCGACATGCGCGCGACCGTCGGCCTGCCCACGGCCAATTCCCCACTACGCTGAGGCGACATGCCATGGAACCGTCCTTCTCCCTTGCCGCGCTCACCGCGCTGGAACTGCCGCCGCCGGCCCTGATCGACGTCGCCGCCGCGACGGGCTGTGCCCAGGTCGGGCTGCGCCTGATTCCCGTGGCGCCGGGCGCCGCCGCCTACCCGCTGCAGGACGATCCCGCCCTGATGCGGGAGACGCTGGTGCGGCTGCGCGACACGGGCGTCGGCGTGGCCGACCTGGAGATCGCCATGCTGCGCCCGGAGACGGACGTGGTGGCCTACCGCCCCTTCTTCGAAGCCGGGGCCAGGATCGGGGCGAAGCACGTCCTCGTCGCCGGCTACGACCCGGACCGCGCGCGGCTGGTCGACACCTACGCCGCCTTCTGCCGCGAGGCCGCCGCCTTCGGCCTGACCGGCGACCTGGAGTTCATGCCCTGGACCGCCGTGCCGGACCTCGCCGCCGCGATCGACGTGGTGGGGCGTGCGGGGCAGCCGAATGGCGGCGTCCTGATCGACGCCCTGCACTTCGACCGCTCCGGCAGCCGGATCGCCGACATCCCCCGGGTGCCGCGGGAGTGGCTGCACTACTGGCAGATCTGCGACGCGCCGGCCGAACGGCCAACCACGATGGAGGGTCTGCTCCATACCGCCCGCGCCGAGCGCATGTTCCCCGGCGAGGGCGGCATCGACCTGGTGTCGCTGATCCGCGCCATGCCGGCCGACCTGACCATCAGCCTCGAAATCCCCACGCTGGAGCTGGCGAGGACCGTCCCGGCGGAGCAGCGCGTCCGGCGCGCCATGGCGGCCGCGCGCGGCCTGCTGGCAGCGGCGGCCTGACGCGATGACACGCCACGTCGAAGAGGCCGCGGCGACGTCCGGAACCGCGACGCCCGTCGAGTGCGACCTGCTGGTGGTGGGCTCGGGCGCCGGCGGCCTGTCCGCCGCCGTCACCGCCGCGGCGCACGGCCTGCATGTCGTGGTGGCGGAGAAGGAGCCGGTGCTCGGCGGCACCACGGCCTGGTCCGGCGGCTGGATGTGGCTGCCGCGCAATCCCCTGGCGCGGCGCGCCGGCATCGACGAGCCGGTCGAGGCCCCGCGGGAGTACCTGCGCGGCGTGCTCGGCAACAACTTCGACGCGGCGCGGGTGGACGCCTTCCTGGAAGCCGCGCCGCGCATGGTGGAGTTCTTCGAGAGCCGTACCGCGCTGCGGTTCGAGGCCAACAACCGCATCCCGGACACCTACGGCAACATCCCGGGCGCCGGCACGGGGGGGCGGTCCCTGATCGCGGCGCCCTACGACGCCCGGGCGCTGGGTCCGCTGGTGCGCCGCCTGCGCCGGCCGCTGCGCGAGACCACCTTTCTCGGCATGACGATCCAGGCGGGGCCGGACCTCGCCGCCTTCATGAACGTGACGCGCTCGCCCCGCGCCTTCCTCCATGTCACGCGCCGCCTCGGGCAGCACCTGCTCGACCTCGCACGCCACGGGCGCGGCATGCAGCTGCGCAACGGCATCGCCCTGGTCGGGCGGCTGCTGCGCTCGGCCGCGGAGCTGGGCGTCGATCTCCGCACCGATGCGCCCGCGCTGCGGCTGCTGCGCGAGGAGGGGCGCGTCTGCGGCGCCGTGCTGGGCTCGCCGGCGGGCGAGGTCGAGGTGCGGGCCCGCCGGGGCGTGGTGCTGGCCGCGGGCGGCTACCCGCACGACCTCGCGCGCCGGCAGGCCACCTTTCCCGCGGGCGGCGAGAACTGGACGGTCGCGGCGCCCGCCGCCACGGGGGATGGGCTGCGGCTGGGCGAAGCCGTCGGGGGCACGGTCGACGCGTCTCTGGCAGCGCCGGGCGCCTGGTGCCCCGTCTCTCTCGTTCCCTACGCCGACGGCAGCACGGGCCGCTTCCCCCACATCATCGAACGCGGCAAGCCCGGCATCATCGGCGTGCTGTCGGACGGGCGGCGGTTCTGCAACGAGGGCGGCGGCTACCACGACTACGTCGCCGCCCTGCTCCGTGCCGTCCGGCCCGGGCAGGAGGTCGCCTCCTGGCTGATCTGCACGCGCGCCTTCCAGCGCCGCTACGGCCTCGGCATCGCGCGGCCGGCCCCGCTGCCGGTGCGGCCCCACCTGCGCTCCGGCTACATCCGGAGCGGCCGCACCGTCGCGGAGCTCGCGCGGGCATGCGGCATCGACCCGGACGGGCTGGAGCGGACGCTCGCCGAGTACAACCGGCATGCCCGGCGCGGCGAGGACCCTGCCTTCGGGCGCGGCAGCACGCCCTACAACCGGCTGCAGGGGGACGCAGACCATGGCGGCCCCAACCCCTGCGTCGCGCCCATCGAGGACGGGCCATTCTTCGCGGTGAAGGTGCTGCCCGGCAGCTTCGGCACCTTCGCGGGGTTGAAGACCGATGCCTGCGCCAGGGTCCTGGACGCCGGCGGCGCGCCCATCCCCGGGCTCTACGCCGCCGGCACGGACATGGCGAGCGTGATGGGCGGGCATTACCCGGCGGGGGGGATCAACCTGGGTCCCGCCATGACCTTCGGCTTCATCGCCGGCCGGCATGCGGCCGCTGGTCCCGGGTGAGAGAACCGGGGCCCTCGCCATCGGGCGTCGCGCGCATCCTGGAATGTCACGGGGTCGACGGCCGTGGCGGTCGTGCCGGATGTCCCCGCGCATGAAGGAGGTTGCCCCGGATCGTTCCCAGATCCAGCAGCTCGATCGTCGTCTCGACCATGGCCTGCTTGAATGCCGCAACGGCAAGCGATCGGTAGCGGTCGCGCTGCTCGACGAAGGACAGCCGCCAGAGGAGACGCGGCGCCGCGATCGGTAGCGCACGCATCGTGCCGGCGCCGACCTCCGCCCGCACGGCGTCGGCGCTCAGGACCGAATAGCCGCGCCCATCGATCACCAGAAGTTTGAGAAGATCGATGTTGTCCGCCTCGACCACGATCTGCGGCGCCTTCAGCCCGGCGCGCTCGACCGCCTCGTCGAACACGATGCGCAGCCCGTGGTGCAGGCCCGGCAGCACCAGGGGCAGCCGGGCCACCTCCGCCAGCGTGCAGGACTGCCGGCCGGCCAGGCCGTCCGGCGCCTGTGCCGTCGACGCAGCGGCCGGAGCGATGAGGCATATCTCCTGCTCCAGCAGGGGGGTGGCTTCCAGTTCGCCCCGGCGCGGCTCTCCGAACATGAGGCCGATCTCCGCCTCCCCGCTGCTCACCCAATCCTCGACATAGCCCGAGTACCCCGACAGCACCCGCAGCCTGATCTTGGGGAAGCGCGCGATGAAGTTGGGCAGGGCCGCATGCATCAGCGTGGCGCCGATGACCGGCGGCAGGGCAACGCAGAGCGGGCCGTTCGGCTCGGCCGCCCGGTCCACCGCGTCGCGCCGCAGCTGCGCGAGGACCTCCTCGATCTGCTGCGCCCGTGCCAGCACCGCCTCCCCCGACGGGGTCGGGGCCAGCCGCCGCGGCGTCACGGCAAAGACCAGCGGCACCCCCAGCTCGCGTTCGAGCAGCCGGACCTGCCTCGCCACCGCGGGTTGGGTCAGCCCCAGCTGCGCCGCCGCGCCGGCGAAGCTTCCGGCCCTGACCGTCGCGACGAAGTACCGGATGGCCTGCAGATCCATGCTCACCTTTCCCGCGGCGGCCGGCCCGTTTACCAAAGAAAATCTTTGCATGATACCAATAAAATCTAAAATTGATTTTGGTCTTCCGGCCGCCGTAGACCGGCTGCAACGACACAGCAACGGAGGAAACCCGGGATGAAGCGGAGATCGCTTCTCGCCGCTGCCCTTGTGGCACCCCTGGCGCGGCCGGCGTCCGGGCAAGGAGGCCTTCCCCTCGCGGCCGCTGCGCCTCATCGCGCCCTTCGCGCCGGGCGGATCGAGCGACCTCCTCGCCAGGGCGTCGGCGGAGGGCATGTCGAAGGCACTCGGCCAGCCGATGGTCGTGGAGAACCGCGTCGGCGCCGGCGGGACCATCGGCCTCGCGGCCGCGGCCCGCTCCGCGCCCGACGGCTACACGCTGGGCTTCGGCGGGGTCGGCTCCCTGGTGCACAGCGCGGGTACCCTCGCGGGCCGCGTTCCCTTCGACGTCGAGCGCGACTTCGTGCCGATCGGCCTGATGGGGAGCACCCCGATCGTGGTGGTGGCCTCGGCCGCATCCGGGATCAGGGACCTGAACGATCTCCTGGCCAGGGCGCGGCAGCAGCCGGGCGCCATCGCCTATGGGTCCGCCGGCACCGGAGGGGCGCTGCACCTAGCCGGCGAGATGCTGCAACGCCTGGCGAAGGTGGAGATGGTCCACGTGCCCTATCGCGGCGGCGCGCCGGCGCTGACCGACCTCCTCTCCGGCCAGATCCCGATTGCCTTCCTCGACACCGGCACGGTGATGGGACAGCGCACCAACCCCGCCCTGCGTATCCTGGCGGTGGCGAGCAGCGAGCGCTTCCCCGGCCTGCCGGACGTGCCGACCACGGCGGAGCAGGGGATGCCCGGCCTCGTCGTCGAGCTCTGGTACGGGATCGTGGGCCCCCGGGGCATCCCGGACGCGGTCGCCACCCGGCTGGAGCGGGCGTCGCAACAGGTCGCGGACGATGCGGCCTTCCACCGCATCCTGGAGACCGCCGGCTTCCGACCCTATCCGGGCGGCCGGGACCGCTTCGCCGCGCTGATCCACAGCGAGCTGGAAACCTGGTTGCCGATCATCCAGGCCGCGAACATCCGCATCGAGTAGCCGGAAGCAGACAGCCGACCTCCGTCGCCGGACAGGTGCCATCAGGACCAGGACCATGCAGATCATCGACAGCCAGATCCACGCCTTCTACCCGAACACCCCCGAGCGCCCCTGGCCGGAGGGCGCCGTCAGCCCGCACGGGCCGCAATACACGCTGGAGCAGGCCGAGGCCCAGATGGATGCCGCCGGGGTGCAGCGCGCCATCCTGGTGCCGGTGAGCTGGAACGGCTGGGACAACGAGTACTCGCTGGCCGCAGCCCGGGCGAAGCCGGACCGCTTCGGCGTGATGGGCCGCTTCAACATCCAGGCGCCGGATGCGCGGGAGCGGCTGGCCGGCTGGCGCGACCAGCAGGGCATGCTGGGCATGCGCCTGTTCTTCGCCGGCGAGCCCTGGATGTCGCTCCTGAACGAGCGCAGCTACGACTGGTTCTGGAGCGAGGTGGAGCGCAGCCGGATGCCCTTCATGGCCCACATCCCCGGCCATATCGCGGGCTTCGAGCCGTTGCTGGCACGCTTCCCCGGCCTGCGCCTGATCGTCGACCACGCCGGGCGCCACCCGCGCGGGGCGCGCGACGACGACGCCTGGGCCGATGCCGACCAGCTCTACGCCCTGGCGCGCTATCCGGACGTGGCGGTGAAGGTCTCCTCCCTGCCGTGCTTCTCGACCCAGCCCTATCCCTTCGCCAACCTGCACCGGCACATCCGCGCCATCTACGACGCCTTCGGCCCGCAGCGGATGCTATGGGGCAGCGACGTCACCCGCCTGACCTCCACCTACGAGGAGAACATTCGCCTCTTCACCGAGGCGCTCGACTGGCTCTCGGAGGAGGACAGGTCCTGGATCATGGGGCGCGCCGCGGCGAAGTGCTGCGACTGGCCGCTCTGAGCCCCCGAGAACCCGAGGAGACGTCCGCCATGAAGCTCATGCATGGAAAGCTCTCGCCCTTCGTTCGCAAGGTCATGGTCGCGGCGGCGGAGAAGGGCCTGACCGGCGACATCGAGCTCGTCCCGACCCGGGTCGCGCAGGGCGTGGTCAACGCGGAGCTGCTGACGCTCAACCCGACCGGCAAGATCCCGACCCTGATCACCGACTCCGGCGAGAGCGTCTACGACTCCCTGGTGATCGTGGACTATCTCGATCAGCTCCGCCCCTCACCGCGCCTGATCCCCCTGGACGGCACGGAGCGGCGGCGGGCGCTGACGCTGAACGCCGCGGCCGACGGTCTCATCATCGCGGGCGTCCTGGCCAAGGGAGAGGCGGCGCGACCGGAGGAGCGGCGCTGGCCGGAATGGATCACGGCGCAATGGGCCAAGGTCCAGGCCTGCCTGGCCGCCCTGGAGGCCGGCCTGCCACCGCAGGGGGATGCGCTGACCGTGGGCGAGATCGCGGCGGGCTGCGCGCTGGGCTGGCTCGACGTGCGTGCGCCCGAGGAGGCCTGGCGCGGCCGGCACCCGGGGTTGGCGGCCTGGTTCGATGCCTTCGCCGCGCGGCCTTCCATGCAATCGACCAAGCCGTCCCTGTAGGGAGAGACAGCGCGCATGTCCGGCAACCTGCTGAAGGAGAGGCTGCTCGCCGGCAGGCCATGCCATGTCTTCGGCGTGCGCCTCGCCCGCTCCGTGAACATCGTCACCCTGGCGCGGCAGTCGGGCCATCACGGCCTCTACGTCGATCTCCAGCACAGCACGATGACGGCCGAGGCCGCGGCGCAGATCTGTCACGCGGCGATGTTCGCCGGCGTGACCGCCTTTGTGCGCGTGCCGACGCTCGATCCCGGGCTGATCGGCCGGCTGCTCGATGGCGGGGCGCAGGGCATCCTCGCGCCGGGCCTGCGCACGGGCGCGGAGGCGGAGGCGCTGGTCCGCTCCGCCCTGCTGCCGCCGCGCGGCGAGCGCTCCCCGGGGCTGGTGATCGACCCACGGGTGGAAGGCCTGTCCGGCGCGGCGCAGTTGCGGGCGGTGAACGACGCGACCCTGCTGATCGCCATGATCGAGGACGAGGCCGCGATCGCCCAGGCGGGTGCGATCGCGTCGGTGGACGGGATCGACGCCGTCCAGATCGGCGGGCACGACCTGACGACATCGATGGGGCTGCCCGGCGAGTACCTGCACCCGCGCGTGCAGGAGGCGTTCCGCGCCGCCATCGCCGCCTGCCGCCCGGCCGGCAAGCCGCTGATCATCGGCGGCATCCGCAAGCCGGAGGAGATCGCCGTCTACCTGCGCATGGGCGCGGCGCGCTGCTACTTCACGGGTTCCGACATCGGTTTCGTGCAGGCGGGCGCGCGGGCGGCGGCCGAGCGGGTGGCGGCGCTGGACGCGGACCTCTTCGCACCGGCCGAGGCGCGATGACCGGCGCCGCGCCGATCCTGCGCACCACCCACCTGGCCGATGCGGCGGACCGGATCGGCCTGCCGGGGCCGGTGGCGGCGGGTGGCTTCACGGCCTTCGGGCAGCCGGGGCGGACGGCCGTGGGACGCGCCTATACCGTCCTGCAGGAGGCGGTCCATCCCGCGCCCGACGAGGCCACGCCGCCGACGCGTCACGGCGAGGCCGCGGCCAGCCTCGCCGCGCCCGGCGACGTGCTGGTCATCGCCGTGCAGGGTGAGACGGACGCGGCGAGTTGGGGCGGGGCGCACACCCTCCGCGCGACCCGTCGTGGGCTGGCGGGCGTCGTCGTCGACGGCTTCACCCGGGATGCCGAGGAACTGGCCGCGGCGGGCATCCGCATCCTGGCGCGCGGCGCCGCCCCGCATGGCAGCAGGCGGCGACTGCGCACGGTCTCCGTCGGAGAGGAGGTACGGGTCGGCGGGATCACGGTCCGGAGCGGAGACCTCGTCGCCCTGGATGCCGATGGCTTCGTCTGCATCCCCGCCGCCCATGCCGGGGAGGCGATGGCACTGGCACGGTCCATCGCCGAGGCGGAGTTCCTTCGTGACAGCCAACTCTAGGACGGCGCCGAACGCGGCGGCACGCTGACGGCCCGGCGGTGCTGGATGCGGGCCTGCCGGAGCCGGCCTTCGCGGGGTGGCGGCAGGCGTCTCGACGACAGGACGGGGAGGACAGGCAGGGATGAGCGGAGAACGGCACGGGGCGGGGCCGGCGGGTGGCCTGCCGGCGGGGCCGGCGGGTGGCCTGCCGGCGGGGGCGGCGCGGATCGCCAAACGCTTCTCGCTGGCGGGACGCCGGGCGCTGGTCACCGGCGGCAGCGTCAGCATCGGGCGGGAGATCGCGCTGGTGCTGGCCGAGGCCGGGGCGGATGTGGCCATCCAGTTCTCGGCCGTGGCGGATCGCGGCTTCGGCCGTCCCGCCGCGGCGGAGGAGCTGGCGGCGGAGATCGCCGGCCTCGGCCGCCGCTGCGTGCCGGTGGAGGCGGATTTCGCCCTGCCCGGCCAGGCGGCGGGCTGCGTCGCGGCGGCCCGCGAGGCGCTCGGCGGGGTGGACATTCTCGTGGTCTGCGCCTCCATCCAGTACCGCGTCCCCTTCCTCGACATGACGGAGGAGCAGGTCGAGCGGCAGATCCAGATCAACTTCCGCGCCACGATCGAACTGCTGCAGGCGGCGCTGCCGCCGATGAGGGAGCGCGGCTGGGGGCGGGTGCTGACGATCGGCAGCATCAACCAGACCCGGCCGGAATCCGAGCTGTCCGTCTATGCCGCGCTGAAGAGCGCGCAGTGCAACCTCGCCCTGAACCTGGCGCGCGACTACGCCCCCTTCGGCGTGACGGTGAACAACCTGTCCCCCGGCCTCGTCGCCACTGAGCGCAACCGCTGGCGGCGCGAGGACGCCGAGGCCTGGGCCCGCATACAGAGCGAGTCCTCGCCGATGGGACGCGCCGGCCTGCCACGGGAGATGGCAGGCGCAGCCCTGCTGCTCTGTTCTGATGCGGGCAGCTTCATCACCGGAGCCGACTTGCAGGCAACCGGCGGCCGGCACCTCGGGGGATGACGGGTGGACGGCCGGAGCCACCAGGGGCACGGTGGTAGTGGCCAACGACCTGGGCCTCTCCGTGTCGGGCGAGGCTGAGACGGACACCGGGATGATCTGACCCGTTGGGGTGTGGTGTTCGGGCGTGGGACCGGAAGGGGACGCCGGCCTGCGGCATCGACGCCGTGCGTCGATGCCCGTCCCGGACCCTACCCCTGCCGGGGCCACAAGCGGGCCCCGGTCCCCGTTGGGAGTTGGCTCTACGTGGCAGGCATCAGCCTCTGGGCTGAACCCTGACGAAGCTCGGGCAGGCGGGACTCTGAATAAAGCTTCAGAGAGCGTCAGCGAGCGCGGACACCGTACCCGCCGAGGAGCCAAGCTCCTCGGCGCCTTGATCCCGTATCCGGCTGTCCCGCGGCAGCGCCTCTCGGGTCCAGGGCCCGCAGGGTCCTGGCGGAGTGGGGGTATCGGGGGCGAGGCAGAGCCTTGCCCCCGGGCCACGGGCGCACCCTGCGCCGGCAGATGTCAGTGCATCCCGCCGTCCGTATCATACATCCAGGTTCGCCACCTTCAGCGCGTTGCCGACGATGAACTCGCGCCGCGGCTCCACCACGTCGCCCATCAGCGTGGCGAAGATCTGCCCCGCCTCGTCCGCGTCGTCCACCCGCACCCGCAGCATGGTGCGCGCCGCCGGGTCCAGCGTGGTCTTCCACAGCTGGTCCGGGTTCATCTCGCCCAGACCCTTGAAGCGCTGGATGGTGAGCCCCTTGCGGCCCTGTGCGAAGATACGCTCCAGCGCGGCGAGCGGGCCGTTCACCTGCTCCTCGCGGCTCTCGAAGCCCAGCGTGGCGCCGGTGCCGTAGCGCCGCGCGAGCGACTCCCGCCGCGTCTCCAGCCACTGCGCGTCCACGCCGCGCAGCAGGGCGGGCTCCAGCGTGTAGCGCTCGGCGACGCCGCGCACGGTGCGGCCCAGCTTCAACCCCGCCTCGTCCAGCGCGACGGTCCAGCCACGCTCGGTCGGCGGCGACAGCTCGTTCAGCCGGGCAGAGAGCGCCTGGGCCGCAGCCCCGTCATTGGCCATGGCCAGCGCCCCGGTCAGCGCCGCCTGCTCGCCGATCCAGGAGGGCAAGGGGGCGGTGGCGCGGCGGATGTGGCGCACCGTCTCGCGCAGCCGCGTCACCTCCTCGACCAGCTCCTCCCCGGCCAGCACGCTGCCGTCGGAGAGGGTCAGGCGCGCCCCGTGCAGCGCCTTCTCCAGCAGGTACTCCTCCAGCGCCGCGTCGTCCTTGAGGTAGCGCTCCTCCTGCCCGCGCTTGGCGCGGTAGAGAGGCGCCTGGGCGATGAACAGGTGCCCTCGCTCGATCAGCTCCGGCATCTGGCGGAAGAAGAAGGTCAGCAGCAGCGTGCGGATGTGCGAGCCGTCCACGTCCGCGTCGGTCATGATGCAGATGCGGTGGTAGCGCAGCTTGGACGCGTCGAAGCCGCCATTGGCCGGGTCGGGGCCGATGCCCGCGCCCAGCGCCGTGATCAGCGTGCCGATCTGCTCCGAGCCGAGCATCTTGTCGAAGCGTGCGCGCTCCACGTTCAGCACCTTGCCGCGCAGCGGCAGGATCGCCTGGAAGGCGCGGTCGCGCCCCTGCTTGGCGGAGCCGCCGGCGGAATCACCCTCGACGATGAACAGCTCCGCCTTGGCCGGGTCGCGCGCCTGGCAGTCGGCGAGCTTGCCGGGGAGGGAGGAGATGTCGAGCGCGCCCTTGCGCCGCGTGAGATCGCGCGCCTTGCGGGCGGCCTCGCGCGCGGCGGCCGCGTCGAGGCACTTGCGGACGATCTCGTTCGCCTCCTTCGGATGCGTCTCGAACCAGTGGTCCAGCGCATCGGCGACGACGGACTGCACCACCGGCTGCACCTCGGAGGAGACGAGCTTCTCCTTGGTCTGGGAGGAGAACTTGGGGTCCGGCACCTTCACGGACAGCACGGCGGTCAGCCCCTCGCGCATGTCCTCGCCGGAGAGGGAGGTCTTGTCCTTCTTCGCCGCCGCATCCGCCACCTTGCCCAGCACGCGCGTCAGCGCCTGGCGGAAGCCCGCGAGATGCGTGCCGCCGTCGCGCTGGGGGATGTTGTTGGTGAAGCAGTGCATCGTCTCGTGGAAGCTGTCCGTCCAGCGCAGGGCGAACTCCACGCGGATCGCCTTGCTCTCGCCGTTGCGCTCCACCACCTGCTCGCCGGAGGCGGCGGCGGGGGGAGAGAAGATCGGCTTGTTGGAGCGGTCCAGGTATTCGACGAAGGCGGCGAGCCCGCCCTCGTAGTGGAAGATGGATTGCCGGTGCGCGGCCTCCTTCGGCACCTCGCCCTCCACCGCCGCGGCGGTGGCGACGGCCGCGCCCGGCGTCGCCGGCAGGGGCACGGCATCGGCGTCCGGCACCGGCGGCCGCTCGTCGCGCAGCGTGATCTTCAGCCCGGAATTGAGGAAGGCCAGCTCGCGCAGCCGCTTCTCCAGCCGCTCGAACTCGAACTCGGTCCTCGAGAAGGTGACGGGGCTGGGCTTGAAGGTGACCTGCGTGCCCGTGCGGTGTCCGGAGGGGCCGAGATCGGTCAGCGGCGAGACGGTGTTGCCGTTCTCGAAGCGGATCAGGTGCTCGCGCCCGTTGCGCCAGATGCGCGCCTCCATCCGCTCGGAGAGCGCGTTGACCACCGCCGCCCCCACGCCGTGCAGCCCGCCCGAAACCTTGTAGGAGTTCTGGTTGAACTTGCCGCCCGCGTGCAGCTTGGTCAGCACCACCTCGGCGGCGCTGACGCCCTCCTCCGGATGCAGGTCGACGGGGATGCCGCGGCCGTCATCGGTGACGGTGACGGAGCCGTCGGCGTTCAGCACCACCTCGACCGTGGTGGCATAGCCGGCCTGGGCCTCGTCGACGGAGTTGTCCACGATCTCGATGGCCATGTGGTGCAGGCCCGAGCCGTCATCCGTGTCGCCGATGTACATGCCGGGGCGCTTGCGCACGGCATCCAGGCCGCGCAGCACGGTGATGGAGGCGCTGTCGTAGGCCTCCCCGTCCCCCGCGTCGGAGGGGCTCGGGGCAGCGCTCTGTGGCTCGGTCATCAGGGTATTCGGCCTCTTGGCAACGGCAGTCGAATTAGCCTTGCAATATAGGGATTCCGGCCGCCTCCTGCACCCCCGAATCCCCCTCCCGGCGCAGGCCGTCCGGGCCGGTCCGGAACATCTCCGCCAGGCCCTCCAGGGGGGCGAAGACCGCCTCCTCCGTTCCCGTCAGGAAGACCTGCGCCGGCAGGGCGGCGAGCGCCGAGAACAGCGCCTCCCGCCGCCGCGTGTCGAGATGCGCCGCCACCTCGTCGAGCAGCAGCAGCGGCGCGAAGCCGCGCGCGGCGGCGATCAACGCGGCATGGGCCAGCACCACGGAGACCAGCAGCGCCTTCTGCTCGCCCGTGGAGCACATCGCCGCCGGCAAATCCTTCGGCAGGTGCGTCAGCGAGAGGTCGCAGCGATGCGCCCCGGCCAGGGCCATGCCGGCCCCCGCGTCGCGCCGCCGCCCCTCGGCCAGTTGCGTCCGCAGCGCCTCCTCCACCGCCAGCGCCGGCTGCTCCGCGAGCTGCCGCGCCACGCCGCAGGACAGCTCGCTCCGCGCCGCCGGGAAGGCCCCCGCCGTGCCCGCCTCCAGCGCCGCGTTCAGCCGCGCCACCAGCGCCATCCGCGCGGCGGTGGCGGCGACCCCGTGGCGCGCCATGGCGTCCTCCAGCGCGGCGAGCCAGGCGTCGTCCCGCCCGCCCTCGGCCAGCAGGCGGTTGCGCTGGGCCATGGCGTTGTCGTGCGCCGCCACCTCCCGCGCATGGCCCGGGTCGAGCGCCCAGACCAGCCGGTCGAGGAAGCGCCGCCGCCCCGAGGCGCCCTCCTGGAACAGCCGGTCCATCTGCGGCGTCAGCCAGACGGCCGCCACGTGCCGCGCCAGCTCCGCCTGGGAGCGCACGGGGGCGCCGTCCAGCCGCAGCACGCGCTTCTCAGGCGGTCCCTCCGGCGGGGTGCCGGTGCCGATGTCCACGGGGCCGTGCGGCCCCTCGAAACGGCCGCTGACGGCCCAGGGGAGGGGGCCCTGGGGGGTGTGGCGCCCGAACTCGGCATTCCGCGCCCCGCGCAGCCCGCGCCCGGGGCCGAGCAGGCTGATCGCCTCCAGCAGGTTGGTCTTGCCCGTGCCGTTCTCCCCCGTGATCGCCACGATCGGGGCGGAGAGGCGCAGCCCGACCGCGGCATGGCTGCGGAAATCCTGCAGCAGCAGGCGGGTGAGGCGGAGGGGAGGGGTGGTCACGCTAAGGGTTCAGATGGCGATGCGAGATGGTGCGCGCCAGGAGAATCTGGGGGAAGGAATTCCCCCAGACCCCCATCTTCCTTTCGGGAGTCCGCCTGGGGCCGGGGACGGCACCCGTTCCACGCGGGCGCCGCCCGCGGGTGGGGATCAGGCCCGGCAGGGCAAGGATGGCCGGGGAACCCGCTCCCCCGGGGATGCGACGCCCGTCACACCCGCACCCGTCACACCCGCATCGGCATCAGCACGTAGAGCGCGCTGCCCTTGGCCTCGTCCTGCACGATGGTGGGCGCCGAGCCGTCGGCGAAGCGGAACACCACCTGCCCCTCCACCTGGTCGGTGATGTCCTTCAGGTAGCGGGCCTGGAAGCCGATCTCCAGCGGGGTGGAGGCGTAGGAGACGGCATCCGAATCCAGCTCCTCCCGCGCCTGCCCCTGCTCGGGCGAGGAGGCGGTGAGGATCAGCTGGTTGTTGCTCAGCGCCAGCTTCACCGGGCGCGACCGCTCGGAGGAGATCGCCGCCACCCGGTCCACCGCCTGGGCGAAGAGGGCGCGGTCGACCTTCAGCTCCTTGTCGTTGCCCTTGGGGATGACGCGCTCGTATTCCGGGAAGGTGCCGTCGATCAGCTTGGAGGTCAGCGTCACCGAACCCAGGCGGAACTGGATCTTGGTGTCGGAGAGGCGGATCTCGACGCTGCCGTCCTCGCCGGATTCCTCGGCCAGCTTGCGGATCTCGCCCACGGTCTTGCGCGGCACGATCACGCCGGGCATCCCCGCGGCACCCTCGGGCAGCGGCACCTCGACGCGGGCGAGGCGGTGGCCGTCCGTCGCGACGGCGCGCAGCACCTTGCCGCCCTCGCCCTCGGCGACATGCAGGTAGATGCCGTTGAGGTAGTAGCGCGTCTCCTCGGTGGAGATGGCGAAGCGGGTGCGGTCCACCAGCTCGCGCAGCGCCGCCGCCGGCAGGGTGAAGCGGATCGGCAGCTTGCCCTCGGTCATGGCGGGGAAGTCCTCGACCGGCAGCACCATCAGCGAGGTGACGTAGCGCCCTGCGCGCAGCCCCAGCGGCGCATCACCGCCCGCCTGGTCGAACTCCACCTTCAGCCCGTCGCCCAGCTTGCGCGCGATCTCGAACAGCGTCGCGGCCGGGGCGGTGCAGCGGCCGGGGCGGGAGACCTGCACGCCCGCGGTGATCTCCTCCACCACCGCGATCTCCATGTCCGTGGCGGTCAGGGTCAGCCGGTCCTCGGCGGCGTCGAGCAGCACATTGGCCAGGATGGGGATGGTGTTGCGGCGTTCCACGACGCTCTGGACATGCGCGAGCGCCTTGAGGAGCACCGCCCGGTCCACCGTGAACTTCATCGCCGCGTTCCCCGATCATCCCTGCGGGGGTCAGACCAGACCCCGGACTGTCATGGCCTTCCGTATCATCCCGGCCAGGAGCGGGGAAGCGTGGCGGCGGAAGGATGCCGCAAGCGTGTCGGGGCAAGGCGTTCGGCCGGCCTGCGCGGGGGCGTTCCCCCTCGGGCGGCCGGTCCGGCCGCAGCCGTCCGGCGGCGGAGGCCGGGTGCCGCCCGGCCTGGCCGGCGGCGCCGGCGCGGGGCGGTGGTCCGGGTGCGGGGAGGGTGCAGCCGTTGAGGCGAGGGCCGGTGCGCCCGCCGCCGGGAGCTCAGGTTTCCAGCATGCGCCGCAGCAGCTCGACATCCTCGGCGAAGCCGGAATCCTGCTGCATCAGCTCCGCCACCTTGGCGACGGCGTGCATCACCGTGGTGTGGTCGCGGTTGCCGAACTTGCGCCCGATCTCCGGCAGGGAGCGGGAGGTGAGCTGCTTGGCCAGGTACATCGCCACCTGCCGCGGCCGCGCCACGTTGCGCGCGCGGCGGGCGGAGGACATGTCCGTCAGCCGCATGTTGTAGTGCTCGGCGACGCGCTTCTGGATCTCCTCGATCGTCACGCGGCGGTCGTGGGCGCGCAGGATGTCGTGCAGGACCTCCTGGCAGCTCTCCAGCGTCACCGGACGGCCGAACAGGTTGGCATGCGCGACCAGGCGGTTCAGCGCCCCCTCCAGCTCGCGCACGTTCGAGGTGATCTTGTGCGCGAGGTATTCCAGCACCCGCGCCGGCACCGCCGTGCCGGCCGAGGCCGCCTTGGCCTCCAGGATGGAGATGCGCAGCTCGTAGGTGGTGGCGTGGATGTCCGCCACCATGCCGCAGCCCAGCCGCGTGCGCAGCCGGTCCTCCAGCCCCGACAGGTCGGAGGGCGACTTGTCGGCCGAGACGATGATCTGCTTCCCCGCATCGACCAGCGCGTTGAAGGTGTGGAAGAACTCCTCCTGCGTGTTGTCCTTGCCGATCAGGAACTGCAGGTCGTCGATCATCAGCACGTCGACGGAGCGAAGGGATTCCTTGAACTCCATCGTGGACTGAGAGCGCAGGGCCGCGATGAAGCGGTACATGAACTTCTCGGCGGACATGTAGGCGACGGAGCAATCGGGGCGCGCCTCGCGCAGCGCCCAGGCGATGGCGTGCATCAGGTGCGTCTTGCCCAGGCCCACGCCGCCATACAGGAACAGCGGGTTGAAGCCGGGCGAGGCCGGCTTCTCGCTGACGCGGCGGGCGCAGGCATGGGCGAACTCGTTCGGCTTGCCGACGACGAAGCTCTCGAAGGTGTAGCGGGGGTCGAGCGGCGCGGACCAGTCGTTGCGGGCATCGGCCTTCGCCTCCGCGCGCGTCTCGGCCAACCGGCTCTCCGGGCGCGGCTCGGCCGGGCGGGCGGCCAGCGGCTCCGTCAGCCCCATGGCGGGCACCGCCTCGGCACGGGCGGCATCGGCGCCTTCCTCCGCCGACGGGGCGGAGACGCGGATTTCCACCCGGCGCACGCCCAGGTTCTCGGCCATCCACAGCGCGCGCAGGCGGTCGCCGTACTGGCTGCGCACCCAGTCGCGGAGGAAGCGGGAGGGGACCTGCACGACCGCCTCGTCGCCCTCGATGGCGGCGAGCGTCATCTGGCGCATCCAGGTACGGTACTCGACCTCGCCGACTTCCTCGCGCAGGCGGCCGCGGATCCGGGCCCAGGCCTCGGCGACGCCCGCCTCCCCTGGCGAGGCGGCCGGCGTCCCGTGCTCGTTCCCCGCCGTGGCGGGGAAGGGGGAGGTGCCGGGCTTGTCCTGCATCAGCGTCCGCATCCTCTCCCCGGCCGGCGCGGCGCGCCGTCTCCCTCGATCATGACCTGCGACCGGGCCCGAAGCCCGATATGCCGCGCGAATGGACCCCGATGCCTGCCCCGCGGGGCGTTCCAGGGGTCCGGCGGTGCTGGCGACCCGCCGAGAGAACAGCCTTCGGCGAGGCGCGAATCAAGCGGACTCGGGACGCGTATTCGACTCTGGAGTCACACTGTTGCCACGAAGTCGCGAGACGCTGGCCGCTTCTGCCACGCCACGCGAAGATGCCGGCATCAAAACATTGATGGGCCTCAGAAAATCAGGGCCTGGACCGAAACGGTCCAGGCCCTGATTCAGTCTTGTCCAGCCTGATCTTGCGATCGGCCCGATCAATCAGGCGGAGGCGCCGAGTCCCTTGATCCGGGCGGACAGGCGGGACAGCTTCCGGGCCACGGTGTTGTCGTGCAGGACGCCCTTGTCGGCGGCGCGCTGCATCTCCGGCTGGGCGGCCTGGAACGCCGCCTGGGCCTGGGACTTGTCGCCGCCGGCGATCGCCTCCTCGACCTTGCGCAGGAAGGTCCGCACGCGCGAGCGGCGGGCGGTGTTGCGGGCGTTGCGCTTCTCGGTCTGACGGATGCGCTTGCGCGCGGACGGGTTGTTCGCCATGGGCTGCGTGACTGCCAATTCGTCAATAAGATGGGAGGCCGCTGCACCTGGGGCGCTGCGGAAGGTCGGGGCTTCTAGTCCCCGGGGGCCTTGCGAGTCAATGACGGAGACGGCCTGCCAGGGGTGCGGTCCCCGGGGACCGGCCCCCCGCCGGGCGGGGGGCAGCCGGTGCCGCCCCCGTCGCCCGCGCCCCCACCCGGGACAGGCGGGCGCGCCGGCTCAGCCGCGCTGGAACTGCGCCTTCCGCTTCTCCGCGAAGGCGGCCATGCCCTCCTTCTGGTCCGGGGTGCCGAAGAGGCTGAGGAACAGCCGCCGCTCCAGCCGCACCCCCTCGTGCAGGGTGGTCTCGTAGGCGGCGTTCACCGCCTCCTTCGCCATGGCCACGGCGGGGGTGGAGAAGGCCGCGATCTCCTCGCCCATCTTGACCGCCGCCTCGACCAGCTCGGCGGCCGGAACGATGCGCGCGACCAAGCCGCAGCGCTCCGCCTCCGCCGCGTCCATCATCCGGCCGGTCAGGATCAGGTCCATCGCCTTGGACTTGCCCACCGCCCGCGTCAGGCGCTGGGAGCCGCCGGCGCCGGGGATGACGCCCAGCCTGATCTCCGGCTGGCCGAACTTCGCCGTGTCGGCGGCCAGGATCATGTCGCACATCATCGCCAGCTCGCATCCGCCGCCCAGGGCGAAGCCCGCGACCGCGGCGATGACGGGGGTCTTCACCGTCAGCACCGTCTCCCAGCGCTTGCCGATGAAGTCGTCGAAATAGATCTCCGGGTAGGCCCGGTCCTTCATCTCCTTGATGTCCGCCCCGGCGGCGAAGGCCTTGGCGCTGCCGGTCAGGACGATGGCGCCGATGCCGGGGTCGGCGTCGAACTCCAGCAGCGCCCGGCCCAGCTCCTCGGTCAGCTGGTCGCAGAGCGCGTTCAGCGCCTGCGGACGGTTCAGCGTGATCAGCCCGACCCGTCCCCGGGTCTCGGTCAGGATCATCCCGTATTCGGCCATGCGTCGGCTCCCCTGGTGCGGTCCCTGATGCGGCAGGCATGCCCGCGCGATCGCCGGCAGATTGGCCCGGCCCGCCGCCGCGTGCCAGGAGGGGCAAGGGGGGCCACCGCGCCCGGCCCGGCCGAGCTATCCTGGCCTCATGCCCATCACCCTGCGGCGCGCCGGCCCGCGCGACCTTCCTGCCCTCTTCGCCATCCGCACCGCGGTGCGGGAGAACGCGATGGACCGGGCGGCGCTGGCCGCGGCGGGCGTGACCCCCGCGGCCGTGGCGGCGGCGCTCCGCGGGCCCTGCGCCGCCTGGCTGGCGCTGCGGGGCCGCCGGCCGCTGGGCTTCGCCATGGCGCGGGCGCGGGAGGGCGACGTCTTCGCGCTCTTCGTCCGTCCCGGGGCGGAGGGGCGGGGGCTGGGCAGCAGGCTGCTGGCCGAAGCCGAATCCTGGCTCGCCGCCCGGGGGGTGGGCGAGGGCTGGCTGCTGACCGGCAACGAGCCCGGGCTGCGGGCGCGCGGCTTCTACCGCGCGCGGGGCTGGGTCGAGCGGGGCCGGGAGGAGGACGGGCAGATCCTCCTCACCCGGGACCTGCGCCGGAGGGGCCCCGGTCGGCGGGGCAGGGCCCGGCTCGCCCGTCCCGGCTGAACCCTCCCCCGGCCCTGGGCGGGCTGCCCTAGCGCTGCGTCCGGGGACAGAAGAAGGTGCTGCGCCCGGCCTGGACGATCCTCGCCACCCCCTGGCACTTCGGCGGGCCGGGGCAGGCGGGGCAGGCCAGCCCGGCGCGGTCGTAGACGCTGAAGCGGTCCTGGAAGAACCCCACCTCGCCATCCGCGCGCACGTAGTCGCGCAGCGAGGAGCCCCCCGCCTCGATCGAATCCCGCAGCACCGCCTTGATCGCCGGCACCAGCCGCGCCGCCCGCGCGCCCGTGACGGTGCCCGCCAGCCGCTCGGGCGAGAGGCCGGCGCGGTACAGCGCCTCCGCGACGTAGATGTTGCCCAGCCCCGCCACCACGCGCTGGTCCAGCAGCGCCGCCTTGATCGGGGTCTGCTTGCCCGCCAGGGCCTTGGACAGCACGGCGGGGGTGAAGGCATCCTCCAGCGGCTCCGGCCCCATGCCGGCGAGCAGGCGGTGGGAGTCCTCCGCCGCGGTGGGCACGAGGTCCACCACCCCGAAGCGGCGCGGGTCGCAGAAGCCGACCCGCCAGCCATCGGCGGTGTGCATCACCAGGTGCTCGTGCGCCTCGCCCCCCGCGGCGCCGCGCGAGTCCGAGGCGGCGCCCTGGGGCCCCAGGGACGGGGCCGGGGGCACCCCCTCCTGCCGCGCCACCATCCGGCCGGACATGCCCAGATGCACCAGCATCGAGGTCCCGCCCGAGAGCCGCATCAGCATGTACTTGCCGCGCCGGCGGAAGCCCTCGACGCGGGAGCCGGTGAGGCGCCCGGCGAGATTCTCGGGGAAGGGCCAGCGCAGGCCGGCGCGGCGGGTCTCCGCCTGGGCGATGGTGCGGCCGGTCAGCACGGCGGAGAGGCCGCGCATCACCGTCTCGACCTCAGGAAGTTCGGGCATGGCCCGTCAGTGGCCACGCCCGGGCACGCCGGCAAGAGGGGGGGGCGGGCGAAACCCCGCCTGCCGGTCACGGGGCGCGCAGCAGCACCTCCGCCTGGACGGTCGAGGTCACCTCGAGATCCTCCGCCTGCGCCACCGGCGGCGCGGCCGCGGCGGACATGGCCACGCTCCGGGCGAAGGGACGGGGCGGCGGCTCGGCCGCGCTGTCCACCCGGATCTCCGCCAGCCGCTCCACCCGCAGGCCGAGCTGCCGCGCCACCGCCTCCGCCCGCGCCCGCAGCGAGTCGATGGCCTGCGACGCCGCCTCCTCCTGCGCCTTGCGCTTGGCGTCGCGGGTGAGGCGGAAGGCGAAGCCGTCCATCGCCAGCCCGCGCTCCTGCAACTGCCCCGTCAGGTCCAGCAGCGGCGGCAGCTCCGCGGCGCGCAGGCTGAGGGTCTGGCTGGCGGTCCAGCCGCGCGGGTTCTCCACCCGCTGGGTCCAGTAGGTGCCGGTCGAGGCGGTGACGCCCGGCGCAGCCCGTGCCCGCTCCAGCGCCGCGGCCATGGCCGTGTTCACCGCCGCCTGGGCCGCCTGGGCGGTGCTGCCCCGCGCCTCCGCGCGCAGGGTGGCGACGACCTCGTCGGGCGCGCGGGTGACGGCCGCCGTCTCGGACAGGTGCAGCCGGGTGGGGGCGGGCGCCTCCTGCGCCAGGGCAGGATGCAGGGGGGCGGCGCCGAGGGGGAGCAGCAGGCCCAGCAGCGCGAGGCCCCGGCGGCACGGGGCCGTCCGGGCGGCGGGGGAGGAACGGGTGGTGGGGGAGGAGCGATCGGTCATCGGCAATGGATCCGGAACGTGGCGTCAGCCGGCGGGCGCGGCGGCGACAGGATCGGGCTGCGAATGCGGCGCCGGCGTGGCGGCCATGCCGCGTTCCTGCCGCCCCTCCGACGCTGGAAGCGGGGCGGCGCCGGAGAGGCCGGCCGGCACGCCGAGGATGCTGGTGACGAGCGCCAGGCGGAGGGATCGGATCGGGTCCATGGCCGCCGCAACGCCGCCGCCGCCTCCCCTGTTTCCGCGCCGCGGCGGGCAGGTCGGCACCGTGTCCCGCGCGACACGCCGGAGGGTTTCCGAAATCTTGGCATGCTGCTTGGATACCGTTCGGATACCCGACGGCAACGTCGCGCCGTCCGAGAAGGAGCCTGCCCCATGCGCCTCGCCACCCTGCTGCCCGGAGCCGTTCTCCGGGCGGCCCTCCCCGGCGCCCTGGCGGCGGGCCTCGCCCTCGCCGCGCCGGGGGCCTGGGCGAAGCCCTTCTCCTGGGCCTTCGGCGGCGACGTGCTGACACTCGACCCGCACTCCTCCAACAACACCTTCACCAACGCCTTCCTGGGCAACGTCTACGAGACGCTGGCCCGCCACAACGAGCGGCTGGAGCTGGAGCCCGCCCTGGCCGAGAGCTGGGAGACGCCGACGCCGACCACCTGGCGCTTCCACCTGCGGCGCGGGGTGAAGTTCCATGGCGGCGAGGACTTCACGGCCGAGGACGTGATCTTCAACTGGGCCCGCATCAACACGCCGGGCGCGCTGGCCAAGGGCAACCTCGCCGCCGTGAAGGACATGCGCGCCCTCGACGACCACACCGTCGAGGTCGAGACCAACGGGCCCTTCCCGATCCTGCTGGCCGCGCTGACGCAGTTCTACATCATGGACAAGGGCTGGTCGGAGGCCCGCAACGCCACCGCCGCCAGCAACCTCTCCGCGCGCGAGGAGAACGCCGCCGGCCGCTCCGCCAACGGCACCGGCCCCTTCCGCGTCGTCTCCCGCACCGTGGACGGGCCGACCGTGCTGGAGGCCTTCCCCGGCTGGTGGGACAAGCCCGTCCACAACCTGACCACCGTGACCTTCCAGCCGATCCGCTCGGCCGCCACGCGCACGGCCGCCCTCATCAGCGGCAGCGTGGACGCGCTGGTGGACCTGCCGATCCAGGACATCCCGCGCATCGAATCCAACAGCGCCCTGCAGGTGGTGCAGGGGCCGGAGCTGCGCACGATCTACCTGGGCTTCGACCACGCCCGCGACGAGCTGCTCTATTCCGACGTGAAGGGAAAGAACCCCTTCCAGGACGTGCGCGTGCGCCGCGCCGTCTACCAGGCGATCGACGTGGAGACGCTGAAGCGCACGGTGATGCGCGGCAACGCCTGGGTCGCCGGCTCCATGGCCAGCCCCTTCCTGGCCGGCGCGCCGCCCAGCACCGACACCGAGGCGCAGGGCCGCAGCTTCCCCTACGACCCCGAGGCGTCGAAGCGGCTGCTGGCCGAGGCGGGCTATCCCAACGGCTTCACCGTCGGCCTCTCCTGCCCCAACGACCGCTACGTCTATGACGAGCGGCTCTGCCTCTCGATTATCGGCATGCTGGGGCGCGTCGGCATCAAGGTGCAGCCGCAGATCGAGCCGACCAACGTGTGGTCGCGCCGGGTGAACACGCTCGACACCTCCTTCTTCATGCTGGGCCATGCCGGGCTGCCGCTGGCCGACACCTACTCCACCCTCCAGGAGGTTCTGGCCACCCGCACCGAGCGGTCGGGCGGGCTGAACGTCGGCCGCTGGTCGAACGCGGAATTCGATGCGCTGGCGCGGCAGGTGGCGCAGGAGGGCGACGAGACGAAGCGCCGCGCCCTGATCCGCCAGGCGCTGATGGTGGAGAAGCGCGAGGTGGCGCACGTGCCGCTGCACCAGCAGCCCATCGTCTGGGCGGCGAAGAAGGGCATCGAGCTGGCGCCGGCGCCGGACAACCGGCTGCGGCTCTGGCTGGTCAGGGTGAACTGACGGCGCGCCGCGCCGCCGGCAAGGACGTCTACGGGAAGCAGCATGACAGATCTCATCATCGAAGGCGGCACCGTCATCACTATGGATGGCGCCCGCCGCGTCATCCCCGACGGGGCCGTGGCCGTCACGGACGGCAAGATCGCCGCGGTCGGCCCGCGCGCCGAGGTGGCCGCCGCCCATCCGGAGGCGGCGCAGCGGATCGACGCGCGCGGCAAGGCGGTGCTGCCCGGGCTGATCGACGGCCACGCCCATGCCGGGCACGGGCTGGTCAAGACACTCGCCAACGGCAACAGCGCCGCCTGGATGGAGGCGTGCCGCGTCATCTACACCCTCGCCTCCCCCCCGTCCTTCTGGGCGGCGGAAGGGGCGCTGGCCGCGCTGGAGCGGCTGCGCTTCGGCGTGACCACGGGCGTCTCGCTGCTCGGCGGCGGGGATTCGGTGATGCGCTCCGACGACCCGGCCTTCGCAGCCGCGCATTGCGACGCGGTGCGCGGCGTGGGCACGCGCTCCATTGTCGCGATCGGCCCCACCCGCCCGCCCTTCCCGCGCCCCTATATCGGGGTGGACGGGGTGGAGCGGCCGGTCACCTTCGAGCAGCAGATGGAGGTGGTGGAGGAGGTCATCCGCGCCCAGCACGGCAAGGGCGGCATCCGCATCGCGACGCTGACCGCCACGCACCGCGAGGAGCATGGCGACGACCCGGCGATGACGGCCGAGGTGGCGCGCCAGTCCCTGGCCACCAAGGAGCTGGCCGACCGGTACGGCTGCCTGTTCCACCAGGACGGGCACCGCAGCGGCAGCGTGGTGACGGCGCGCAATTTCGGCCTGCTCGGGCCGAACACCTTCTTCTCGCACTGCACGGACCTGACCGAGGGCGACATCGACGCCTTCGCCGAGACGGGGACGGGGGTGGTGCACAACCCCTCCGCCATCGCCTCGGTGCGCGGCTACTGCCCGGCGATCACGCTGCTGGAGCGCGGCGTGAACGTCATGCTGGGCAGCGACGCCACGGCGCCGGACCGTTCGGGCGACATGTTCCGGCACATGTTCCAGCTCATCCGCTATCACCAGCGGAAGTTCCAGGACGAGAAGCTCCTGCCGCCCGGCAAGGCGCTGGAGATGTGCACCGTCGACGCCGCCCGCACCCTGGGCCTGTCCGACGAGATCGGCAGCCTGGAGCCGGGCAAGCTGGCGGACGTCATCACCGTGGACCTGGAGGCGCCGCACATGGCGCCGGCCAACATGCCCGTCTCGCGCGTCGTCTACTTCGCCAGCGGCGGCGACGTGCGCGACGTGGTGGTGGGCGGCCGCGTGCTGCTGCGCGACGGCGCGTTCACCGAGGCGGACCGCGCCGCCATCGTGGGCGCGGCGGAGGCGGAGACGGCGGCCATGCTCTCCCGCGCCGGGCTGGAGGCGCTGGCGGTGGAGGCGCCGGGCTGGGGCAGGCTGCGGCGCTAGGGCGCCCCGGCGCGGTGGCATCGTTCGGGGATGGACCGGTGCTGGGTGCGGCTTCTGCCGCCTCTCAGCGCCGGCCGCGGCGGCCCTTCAGGCGCTTGGCCCGCTTCCCGGGTTTGGCCTGTGCCTTGGGCCGGGCCTTGGGCCGGGCCTGGGCCTTGGGCCGGGAGGGCATCTCCCTCGGGGCGACCGGGATGGGCTCGGCGGCGGGGATGCCGTCCGGGCCGACATAGCTCTGAAGCGTCGCTCCGGCGGCCAGGTGCGGATAGGCCTCGGCACCCTTCGACCACGTCCGTGCGAAGGCGGCCACCTCGGCCTGATCCTGCCGGCGGATGGTCTGGATGAGGAAGGATGCCGCCTGCGCCGGCCGCAGCCGCTCCCGGCGCAGCAGGTGCAGGTGCCATTCGCGGGCACGCAGGGGGCACCAGTCCACCAGGGCCTCCTGCAGGGCCCGGCGCACCTCGGCCGGCAGTTCCTCATAGGCGCGGTACGGGTCGCCCTTCAGCGTGCTGTAGGGCCTGGCCGCCATGCTGTTGTCCATGCGCGCCTTCTACCGAAGGGGCGACTCCGGGGAAATCGCGGCGCCAACCGCCCGGGGCGCGGCACCCATGCCGCCACGCCGGGCGTGACCCCGGCTCCGCCCGGCGTGGCGGCGTGGTGTTCGCGGCCACCCCCCTTGCAGCCCCGTCCCGCCCCGGACGTTCCGCGATGGTCATGGCCAGCCCCGACCCGCTCGCCCCCTACCGCGCCAGGCGCTACTTCCGCCGCTCGCCCGAGCCCGAGGGCGCTGCCCCCCGGCGGCGCAAGGCCAAGGCGCCGCTGGCCTTCGTGGTGCAGAAGCACGACGCCACCCGCCTGCACTACGACTTCCGGCTGGAGCTGGACGGCGTGCTGAAATCCTGGGCCGTCACCCGCGGCCCCAGCCTGGACCCGGCCGACCGCCGCCTCGCCGTGCAGGTGGAGGACCACCCTCTGGACTATGGCGGCTTCGAGGGGGTGATCGGCGCGGGCTACGGCGCCGGCACCGTCCTCCTCTGGGACCGCGGCACCTGGGAGCCGGAGGGCGACGACCCGGAAGGCGACCTCGCCGCCGGCACGCTGCGCTTCACCCTGCATGGCGAGCGGCTGCGCGGCGGCTGGACGCTGCGCCGCTTCCGGGGGGAGGGGAGCAAGCCCCGCTGGCTGCTCATCAAGTCCCGCGACGCGGAGGCCCGGCCGGGCGAGGGCGACGCGCTGCTGGAGGAGGCCACCACCTCCGTCGCCAGCGGCCGCGACCTGGCGGGCATCTCCGGCCGCCCGCCGAAGCCCGCGCCCGCCGCGAAGCCCACCGCCCGCCGCACCGCGAAGCCCGCCGAGGCGAAGGCTCCGCGCGCCCCGAAGCCCCCCGCCGGCAGCGCGGTGCTGGAGGGCGTCACCCTCTCCCACCCTGCCCGCATCTACTGGCCGGGTGAGGACGGGGCCGCCCCCGTCACCAAGCGCGACCTCGCCGAGTACCTGGTCGCCGTCGCCCCGCGCCTGCTGCCGCAGCTCGCCGACCGGCCGCTCACCCTGGTGCGCGCGCCGGAGGGCATCGGCGGCGAACGCTTCGTGCAGCGCCATGCCGGTCGCGGCACCTCGTCCCACCTGCGCCGCCTGTCCCCGCGCGGCGAGGAGGAGCCGCTGGTGGCCGTGGCGGACGTGGCCGGGCTCGTCGCCCTCGCCCAGTCCGGCACGCTGGAGATCCACCCCTGGGGCGCCCGCGCGCCGCGCCTCGCCCAGCCCGACCGACTGATCCTGGACCTCGACCCGGCCGACGACCTGCCCTTCGCCGCCGTGGTGGAGGCGGCGCTGGCGCTGCGCGAGCGGGTGCGGTCGCTGGGGCTGGTGCCCTTCTGCAGGACCACGGGCGGCAAGGGGCTGCACCTCGTCGCCCCCATCGCCCCCGGCGCCACCTGGCCCCGGCTGCATGCGGCGGCGGAGGCGATCGGCACGGCGCTGGCGGGGGCCGAGCCGGGCCGCTTCACCACCAGCCAGGCCAAGGCCGACCGGCCCGGGCGGATCTTCCTCGACGTCCAGCGCAACGCCCGCGGCGCCTCGGCCGTCGCGTCCTGGTCGCCCCGCGCCCGGCCCGGCGCGCCCGTCGCCATGCCCCTGGACTGGGTGGAGGTGACGCCGGCGCTCGATCCCCGTGCCTTCACCCTGCGCACCGCGCCGCGCCGGCTCGACGCGCCCGATCCCTGGGCGGGGATGGAGGCGGCCGCCCGGCCCCTGCCGCGCCGGGCGCCGGAGAGTGGCGCCGCCCCGCCCGTCCTGTAGGCTGCCGGCAACCTGCCGGAGAACAGCCCCCCATGCAGCTGCAGCGCCGATCGCTTGCGCGCGCCGTCCTGGCCACGCTCCTCGCCGCCCCCTGCGCCGTCGTGCCGCGTGCCGCGCGGGCGCAGTCGGACTGGCCGACGCGCCCCATCCGCCTGATCGCCCCGGACGCGCCGGGCAGCGGCAACGACACCACCGCCCGGCTCCTCGCGCCCTATCTGGAGGCGGTGCTCGGCCAGCCCATCGTGGTGGAGAATCGCGGCGGGGCCGGCGGGCGGATCGGGGTGGAGGCGGCCTGGCGCGCGGCGCCGGACGGCTACACGCTGCTGATCGGCAATGCCGGGTCCAACGGCATCAACGCGGCGATCTACCGCGACCTGCCCTACGACCTCGCCAGCGCCTTCGAGCCGATCACCCAGCTCGTCGAGGGTCCCAACGTGCTGGCGGTCAACCCGCGCCTGCTGCCCGCGCGGGACGTGGCGGAGCTGGTCGGGCTGCTGAAGCGCCGGCCGGGTGGCTTCAACTACGCCTCGGGCGGCGTCGGCTCCTCGGCACACCTGTCGATGGAGCTGTTCAAGCTGCGCGCCGGGGTGGACGTGCTGCACATCCCCTATCGCGGCACCCCGGCCATGGCCCAGGGCATCATCTCCGGCGACGCGCCGATCGCCATCGCCAACCTGGTGAACCTCATGCCCTACATCCAGCGCGGCGAGATGGTGGCGCTGGCCGTCACCAGCCGCGACCGCTGGCCGGAGCTGCCCGCCGTGCCCAGCCTGCACGAGGCGGGCTTCCCGGGCTTCGAGACGCTTGCCTGGAACGGGTTGCTCGCGCCGCCCGGCACGCCCCCCTTCATCGTCGAGCGCGTCCACGACGCGGCGGTGCGCGTGGCGGCGGAGCCGCTGGTGCAGGACCGGGTGCGGCTGATCGGCGGGAAGCTCGTCGCCGGCACGCCGCGCGCCTTCGGCGAGCGCATCCACGCCGACATCGCGCAGTGGAAGGACGTCGTGTCCCGGGCCGGGATCACCGCGGAATGAGCCGGATCGAGGGGATCTCCTTCCTCGGCGTCAACGTCACGCCGCGCACCAACTGGTGCTTCCTGCTGGTGCGCGACGCGGAGGGCCGGACGGGCCTGGGCGAATGCACCCTCTCCAACCACGAGGCGCTGCTGGAGGCGGCCGTGGCCGCGCTCGCCGCCCGGGTGGCCGGGCAGGACTGGCGGGCGCGCAACCGCCTCGCCCGTGTGTTGCCGCACGCGCCCGGGGGGCTGGTGTCGCAGACGGTGCTGAGCGCCTTCGAGCAGGCGCTGTGGGACCTGGCGGGGCAGGCGGACGGGCAGCCGATCCACGCGATGCTGGGCGGGGCCTTCCGCGATCCCGTGCCGCTCTACGCGAACATCAACCGCGGCGCCTCGCCGCGCAGCCCGGAGGGCTTCCGGGCCGCCGCGCTGCGCGCCCAGGGGGCCGGCTTCGCCGCGATGAAGCTCGCGCCCTTCGACCCCTTCGTGTGGGAGGACGCCACGGGCCCGGAGGCGCGCGCCGCCTATGCCGAGGGGCTCGCCCGAATCGCGGCGGTGCGCGAGGCCATCGGGCCGGAGGTGGAGCTGATGGTGGACGCCCACTGGCGCTTCTCGGCCGGGGGTGCTGCGGCGCTGATCCGCGACGTGGCGGAGTTCCGCCTGCACTGGCTGGAATGCCCCGTGGCCGAGGCGAACCACGCGGAGATCCGCCGCCTGCGCGGCATGGCCAACGACAGGGGGATGCGGCTGGCGGGGGCGGAATCGCTCTGCGGCCTCGCCGCCTATCGCGCGCTGATCGAGGCGGGCGGCTACGACGTGCTGATGCCGGACATCAAGCATTGCGGCGGCCATGCGGAGATGCTGCGGATCGCGGCGCTCGCGCAGACGGCGGGGGTGGAGCTGGCGCCGCACAACCCGACCGGCCCCATTTGCCACGCCCATTCCCTGCATGCCTGCGCCGCCATCCCCAATGCCGGGCGGCTGGAGGTGCAGTTCGGCGAGACGGAGCGCTTCTTCACCCTGGTCGCCGGCGGCGAGTCGCTGCGCTTCCGCGACGGGGCGGGCGCGCTGCCCCCTGGCCCCGGGCTGGGCGTGGCGCTGGAGGAGGCGGAGGCCGCGGCGACGCCCTGGCAGCCCATGCCCGTGCCGTGGCTGGACCCGCGTCTCGGCTGAGGCGGATGCGCACGGTCCTGGTGGGCGCCGGCGGGCACGCGGCGGCGCTGATCGAGGCGATCCGTGCCGCGGGCCTGCTGGAGCCGGTCGGCTGCCTCGATCGCGCGGCCGGGGCCGGCGCCGCGGCGGCGGTGCTGGGCGTGCTGGTGCTGGGCGACGAATCCCGGCTGGACTCCCTGCGCGCGGAGGGGGTGGAGGCGGTGGTGGTGGCGCTGGGCCACGGCGCCGACCGCATGCGCTGGCTGCGCCGGGCGCGGGCGCTGGGCTATGCCCTGCCGGTGGTGATGCACCCCTCGGCGATCCTCTCGCCCAGCGCGGCGATCGGGGCCGGGACGGTGGTGCTGCCGCGCGCGGTGCTGGGCGCCCGGGCGGTGGTGGGAGAGGGGGCGATCCTCAACACGGGCTGCATCGTCGAGCATGACGGCATCCTGGGTGACGGCGTCCACATCGCCTGCGGTGCCATCCTCTCCGGCGGGGTGCGGGTGGGGGAGGGGACGCTGATCGGCCTCGGCGCCGTGCTGCGCCCGCTGGTGCGGGTGGGTGCCGGCGCCACGGTCGGGGCCGGCGCGGCGGTGGTGGAGGACGTGCCGGACGGCACGACGGTGGGCGGCGTGCCGGCGCGGGCGCTGTAGCGGCCGTCTGGCAACGGCCCCGGCGCGGCCCCATCTAGTTGTCCTTGCAGGCGGAGTGGGCTGGACATGGCGACCGGCTGGGCCCCGGACGGGGCCGTGCAGGATCAGATCGACGACACCGTCACCGACGGGGTGCTGCGCGCGCGCGCCCATCTGCCGACCGGCGCGGGGCGCACCCATTGCGTGGAGTGCGATGAGGAGATCCCCCCGGCGCGCCGCCAGGCGCTGCCCGGGGTGCGGACCTGCATCGGGTGCCAGGCAGCCCTGGACCGCCGCCCGGTGCAGATCGGCTTCAACCGCCGGGGCAGCAAGGACAGCCAGCTCAAGTAGCCGCCACCCGGAAGCGCGGGGGACGATCGCGCCCCGCCCCCTGGATCATCCCTCCGGACTGTGCCCCCATCCCCTCCTCAACAGCAGGGACTGGGGCATGAGCATCGAGGTGGAATGGGCGAAGCACACCGCGCCGGAGATCCGCGCCGTCGCCGCGCGGCCCGATGCGCTGGCCGTGCTGCCGATCGGCTCGCTGGAGCAGCACGGGCCCCATTTGCCCGTCATCACCGACACGGCCAGCGCTGCCGCCGCCGCGATCCGCGGGGCGCGGCTGGTGGCAGGGGAGATGCCGGTGCTGGTGCTGCCCGGCCTCTGGACGGGGATGAGCGAGCACCACCTGCCCTTCGGCGGCACGATCAGCCTGGATTTCGACGGGCTGCGCGGCGTGCTGCGCGGCATCGTCCGCTCGCTGCGCGCCATCGGCTTCGCCCGGCTGCTGGTGGTGAACGGCCATGGTGGCAACGTCGATCCGCTGGCCGTCATCGCGCGCGAGCTGGCGCACGAGTACGGCCTGCCCGTCGTGGCCTGCACCCCCTGGTTCCTGATCCGCGACGGCATCCCCGCCATCGCCGAGACCAAGGTGACGCCCGCCCATGCCTGCGAGGGCGAGACCTCTGTCATGATGGCGGTCGCCCCGGAGCTGGTGCGGGCCGACAAGCTGGAGGAGGCGGTGCGCCAGGCCCCGGCGCCGGTGCCGGCCTATCCCGGCTTCAGCCGCTTCTGGAGCTTCTCCGAACGCGCGCCTGTCACCGGCACCTGGGGCGACCCGCGTCCCTCCACCGCCGAGAAGGGCGAGCGCTTCCTGGCGCTCCAGGCCGAGGCGCTGGCCGCCGCGATGCGTGAGACGGCCCTGTGGCGCCGGCCGGACCCCGTCTGGTCCCCGGGGCGCGGGCAGGGGAACACGGCCGGCCACGCCGAGGACTGATCGCGAGGCGGGGGCATCCGGCCCCCCGGGGGGAAGGCTCCGCCTTGCCCCCCGATACCCCCCATCCGCCAGGACCCTGCGGGCCCTGGACCCGAGGGGTGCTGCCGCGGGACAGCCTGACATGGGGTCGAGGCGTCGAGGAGCCATGCTCCTCGGCGGGTACGGCCTCCGCATTCGCTGACGCCTTTGAAGCTTTTTCAGAGTCCCGCTTGTCCGCGCTCCGTCTGGGATCAGCCCGGAGGCTGACGACAGCCGCACAGCACCAAACTCCCAGCGGGGACCGGGGCCCGCTTGTGGCCCCGGCAGGGGAGGGTCCGGGACGGGGATCGACGCACGGCGTCGATGCCGCAGGCCGGCGTCCCCTCCCGGCCCACCGCCGCACCACCCATGCGCCGCCGCCGCTTGCGCCCTGCCGCCGCGCGCGTCATGGGACGACGCATGTCACTCACCTCGATGACCGGCTTCGCCCGGGTGGACGGGACGCTTCCGGACGGCTCCGCCTTCGCCTGGGAGCTGCGCAGCGTGAACGGGCGCGGGCTGGACGTACGGTTGCGCCTGCCGGGCGGGCTGGAGGCGCTGGAGACGCCGCTGAAGGAGGCGGCGCAGGGCCGGCTCGGGCGCGGCAACGTCAACGCCACCCTGACCGTGAAGCGCGAGGACCGGCCGCTGCGTCTGACCCCCGACCCGGAGGCGCTGGAGCGCGCGCTGCGCCTGGCGCTGGAGGTGGCGGCGCGCATCCCCGGCGCCCCCGCCCCGCGGGCGGAGGCGGTGCTCTCCTTGCCCGGCGTGCTGCGGACGGAGACGGCCGAGCCGGATGAGACGGCCGATGCCGCGCGCCGGCAGGCGGTGACGGCGGGCTTCGCGGCGGCGCTGGACTCGCTGGTCGCGGCGCGGCGCTCGGAGGGGGCGAAGCTGCACGCCATCCTCGCCACCCTGCTGGACGAGATCGCCGCCCTGCGCGACGCCGCCGCCGCCGAGGCCGCCCGCCAGCCGGAGGCCCAACGCCAGCGCCTGACCGCCGTGCTGGCCGAGCTGCTGGAGGGCGAGCGGCGCGTGCCGGAGGACCGGCTGGCCGCCGAGGTCGCGCTGCTCGCCAGCCGCTCCGACGTGCGGGAGGAGCTGGACCGGCTGGGCGCCCATGTCGAAGCGGCGCGTGCCCTGCTGCGCGAGGGCGTCCCGGTGGGGCGCAAGCTGGAGTTCCTCACCCAGGAATTCGGGCGGGAGGCGAACACGCTGGGGGCCAAGTCCGCCTCGCTGGCGCTGACGCGTCTCTCGCTGGACCTCAAGGCCGCGATCGAGCGGCTGCGCGAGCAGGCGGCGAACGTCGAATGAGCGATCCCGGACCCGAGGCCCCGATCCGCCGCCTGCGCCGCGGGCTGTGCCTGGCGCTGGTGGCGCCGTCGGGGGCGGGCAAGAGCTCCGTCTCCCGCGCCGTGCTGGCGCAGGAGCCGGAGATGACCCTCTCGATCAGCGTCACCACCCGGAGCCCCCGGCCCGGCGAGGTGGACGGCATGCACTACCACTTCATCGACGACATCCGCTTCGAGCAGCTGGTGCGCGACGGCGCCCTGCTGGAGAGCGCGGGCGTCTACGGCCGCCGCTACGGCAGCCCGCGCGGGCCGGTGCTGGAGGCGCTGGCCGCCGGGCGGGACGTGATGTTCGACGTGGACTGGCAGGGCCACCGCCAGTTGCGCGACCGGCTGCCGGGGGATGTGGTGGGCATCTTCCTGCTGCCGCCCAACCTCACCGAGCTGGAGCGGCGTCTCCGCGCCCGTGGCCAGGACAGCGACGCGGAAATCGGCAAGCGCCTGGCCGCGGCGCGCGAGGACCTGTCGCACTGGTTCGACTTCGGCCACGTGCTGGTCAACGAGGTCTTCGAGGAGACGGTGTCCACCGTCCGCGGCATCCTGGCCGCCGAGCGCAACCGCCGGGAACGCAATCCCTGGCTGCCACGCTTCGTCGACGCCCTGGCCGCCGAGGCGCCGCCCGGCCCCGGGCCTGGCACGCCGGTTGCCGGGCGGTCCCCGGCCGAGGGACCGCCCGCCGGGGGCTGAGGCCGGGGCGGAGGCGGAGCGACAACAGGGGGCGGCACCGGCGCGGAACGCCCCGGGCCGTCCCGCCGGGGTTCAGGAGGCGGCCGCCGCCCGCATGCTTTCCGTCTTTCAGATCATCCTGCCGGTCTTCGCCATCATCCTGCTGGGCTACGGCGCCCGGCGGACCGGCCGCATCAGCCCGGATGGCGTGCGCGGCATCAACGACTTCGTGTTCCTGCTGGCCCTGCCAGCCCTGCTGTTCGAGGGGGCGGCGACGAACGTCTCCAGCGCGGCGACGCTGGGCGTGGCGGTGGCCTATTTCGCCGCCATCCTGCCCGCCTATGCCGTCGCCCTGCTGCTGGCGCGGCGGCTGCGCCGGCTGCGGCTGGCGGATGCGGGGCTCTTCGCGCTGGATGCCACCTACAGCAATCTCGCCATGGTCGGCATCCCGATCATCCTCGCCGCCTACGGGCCGGACGGGCTGCGCAGCCTGCTGACCATCCTGGCCTTCCACTCCCTGATCATGCTGCCGGTGGCGACCCTGGTGGCGGAGATGGGGGTCACCGAACGCGTCCGCCCCTGGCCGATCCTCCGCTCCACGACCCTTGCCATGGTGACGAACCCGATCATCCTGGCGGTGGTCGCGGGGACGATCTGGGCGCAACTGCTGCCGCCTCCGCCCGAATTCCTCACCCGGTTGCTGCACATGCTGGGCGCCGCGGGTCCCCCGGCGGCACTGTTCTGCCTGGGGGCGAGCCTGACCGGCTTCGACGTGCGCCGCGACTGGCCGGACGCCCTGCTCGGCACGGTGCTGAAGCTGTTGGCCCTGCCGGTCGCGGTCTGGCTCAGCGCCCGCTTCTTCGGGCTCGACGCGCTGGGCACGGCGGTGGCGGTGACGGCGGCGGGCATGCCCACCGGTGCCAATGCCTTCATCCTGGCCCGCCGCTACGCGACGGGCATGGGACGCTCGGGGGCCACGATGCTGCTGGCCTCGGGCCTTTCCGTGCTGACGGTCAGCGGCCTGTTGCTGATCTTCCAGCGCTGAGCGGTATGGGCTTCGAGTCCCGGCCTGTCCGGAGGGTGGCCCCGCTCCGGGACTCCGGCGCCGTCAGTGCAGGCTGAACTCGCCCTGTGCGTAGCGGAACTCGGCCGGGCGCCACAGCGCGGCGGAGGCGACGCGGACGGAATGCAGGGGGCCGTCGATCTCGCGGCGCCAGAAATCGAGGAAGCGGTGCAGCTCGGGGAAGCCCGGGGCCCGGTCCACCTTCTGCCAGACGAAGGTCTGCAGCAGGCCCGGATGATCGGGCATGTGGTACAGCAATTCGGCGGTGGTCATCCGCCAGTCAGGGACGCGAACGAGGCTCTCGATCTCCCGCAGGATCATGCCTGACACCTCTCCGTTGCAGCTCCAGAACCGGGTCACCCGGGGGGAGCATGCCACGAGATTGCAGCGCACCAAGAAATAAATCGTTTGCGATCAACAGTTTAGCACTCAGCAGAAAAGAGTGCTGCCATCCCGCTTGACGGCGGAGTGTCAGGCTCCTAGATCGCTGGCACTCACCGGGGTCGAGTGCCAACAGCCTCTCGGCCAAGGCCCGGTCCCGGCGGGACCCAACATCCAGACGACCTTATTCAAGGCATCAGGAGAGGATACCATGTCGTTCCGCCCCCTGCATGACCGCGTCCTCGTTCGCCGCGTGACGGCCGACGAGAAGACCGCGGGCGGCATCATCATCCCCGACACCGCCAAGGAGAAGCCCCAGGAGGGCGAGGTCGTGGCCGTCGGCTCCGGCCTGGTCAACGACAAGGGCGAGGTCCGCCCGCTGGACGTGAAGGCGGGCGACCGCATCCTGTTCGGCAAGTGGTCCGGCACCGAGGTGAAGCTGAACGGTGAGGAGCTCCTGATCATGAAGGAGTCCGACATCATGGGCATCGTCGAGGGCACCGCGTCGGCCAAGAAGGCCGCCTGACCTCCACGCCTCCCACGCTTCCCCGACAGACACAGAGGTAGAGCACAATGGCTGCGAAGGACGTCAAGTTCGGCGCCGGCGCGCGCGAGCGCATGCTGCGCGGCGTCGACATTCTCGCCGATGCGGTGAAGGTCACGCTGGGCCCCAAGGGCCGCAACGTCGTGATCGACAAGAGCTTCGGCGCGCCGCGGATCACCAAGGACGGCGTGACCGTCGCCAAGGAGATCGAGCTGGCCGACAAGTTCGAGAACATGGGCGCCCAGATGGTGCGCGAAGTGGCCTCGAAGACCAACGACATCGCCGGTGACGGCACCACCACCGCGACCGTGCTGGCCCAGGCCATCATCCGCGAGGGCGCGAAGTCCGTGGCCGCCGGCCTCAACCCGATGGACCTCAAGCGCGGCATCGACAAGGCCGTCGCCGTGGTCATCGAGGACCTGAAGTCCAACACCAAGAAGATCTCCACCTCCGCCGAGGTCGCCCAGGTCGGCACGCTGTCCGCCAACGGCGAGTCCGAGATCGGCGAGATGATCGCCCAGGCGATGGAGAAGGTCGGCAACGAGGGCGTCATCACGGTCGAGGAGGCCAAGGGCATCCAGACCGAGCTCGACGTCGTCGAGGGCATGCAGTTCGACCGCGGCTACGTCTCCCCGTACTTCATCACGAATGCGGAGAAGATGATCGCCGAGCTCGACAACCCCTACATCCTCATCAACGAGAAGAAGCTCTCCACGCTGCAGCCGCTGCTGCCGCTGCTGGAGGCGGTGGTCCAGTCCGGCCGCCCGCTGCTGATCGTGGCCGAGGACGTCGAGGGCGAGGCCCTGGCCACCCTGGTCGTCAACAAGCTGCGTGGCGGCCTGAAGATCGCCGCCGTGAAGGCCCCGGGCTTCGGTGACCGCCGCAAGGCGATGCTCGAGGACATCGCGATCCTGACCGGCGGTCAGGTCATCAGCGAGGATCTCGGCATCAAGCTCGAGAACGTGACGCTCGACATGCTCGGTAAGGCCAAGACGGTCCGGATCGAGAAGGAGAACACCACGATCGTCGACGGCGCCGGCTCCAAGGACGACATCCTGGGCCGCGTGGAGCAGATCAAGGCGCAGATCGAGGAGACCACCTCGGACTACGACCGCGAGAAGCTGCAGGAGCGCCTGGCGAAGCTGGCCGGTGGCGTCGCCGTCATCCGCGTCGGCGGCTCGACCGAGGTCGAGGTGAAGGAGCGCAAGGACCGCGTCGACGACGCGCTGCACGCGACCCGCGCGGCCGTCGAGGAGGGCATCGTCCCCGGTGGCGGCGTGGCCCTGGCCCGCGCGTCCCTGAAGCTGACCAACGTCGCGACCGACAACGACGACCAGCGCGTCGGCGTCGAGATCGTGCGCCGCGCGATCCAGGTGCCGCTGCGCCAGATCGCCGAGAACGCCGGCCAGGACGGCGCGGTGGTCGCGGGCGACACGCTGCGCAACGACACCTACGACTACGGCTACGACGCGCAGACCGGCGAGTTCAAGGCGCTGATCGCCGCCGGCATCGTGGACCCGACCAAGGTCGTTCGCACCGCCCTGCAGGACGCCGCTTCCGTGGCCGCCCTGCTGATCACCACCGAGGCGATGATCGCCGACAAGCCCGAGAAGAAGGCCCCCGCGGGCGGTCCTCCGGGCGGCGGCATGGGTGACATGGACTTCTGATCCTTCCAGGATCAGGGTTCCGGAAGGGGGCGGCCCGGCAACGGGCCGCCCCTTTTTCGTTCGGGCCCCATTCCTTTTGGACCAGGGAGAAGGACATGCGTCGGACCGGCACGGTGGTCTGGTTCCAGCCCGCGAAGGGCTACGGCTTCATCCGCCCCGACGATGGCGGGCCGGACGTGATGGTGCACCTGTCCGCCGTCGAGGAGGCGGGCAGGCGCACCCTGAATAAGGGCGAGGAGGTGGCCTTCGAGTCCGAACAGCGGCCGAAGCAGAAGGGCCCCTCCGTGCTGCGGCTGCTGCCCGACTCGGCATAGGCAGCCCTCTCATACGGACGCGCGATGCGCTGATCCGTGCCGGCGTGGGGTGCGCCCGTGGCCCGGGGGCAAGGCTCCGCCTCGCCCCCGATACCCCCACTCCGCCAGGACCCTGCGGGCCCTGGACCCGATCGGCGCGGCCGCGGGACAGCCTGCGACGGGGTCGAGGCGCCGAGGAGCATGGCTCCTCGGCGGGTACGGCCGCAGCACTCGCGGACGCCTTCTGAAGCTTTTTCAGAGTCCCGCCTGCCAGCATGCTGTCAGGGTGCAGCCCGCTGGCTGACGGCAGCCCGTAGAACCCACTCCCAGCGGGGACCGGGGCCCGCTTGTGGCCCCGGCAGGGGAGGGTCTGGGAGGGGACGGCGTCCCCTCCCGGTCCGAAGCCGGAACACCACAACACGACCGCTCAAGTTATCCCGCCGCCGGGATCAGGCCTCGGCCGGCTCTTCCCAGACCTTCAAGGCGGCGACCTTGCGCAGGATGCCGCGCGCCCGTTCCGCCTGGTCGACGTTGGCGGGCGCGACCACGAGGATGGCGCGGGCGCTGTCGCTGGCGGCATCCGGCGCCGTGCCGGTGGCCTGGGAGGCGACCTCGCTCAGCCCCCCTGCGCCGACGCCGGCCGCGGCGGCCGCGGCCAGGGCGGGGATCGCGGCGCCGCCGGTTGCCACCACCACGCCGGCCGTGGCCAGCCCGGCGACGGCTGCGGCGGTGCCGGTACGCAGGGTGCGGAGATTGCGCTCCTCATCCTCGCGCAGCGGTTCCTGGCCGGTATCGGTCATGACCTCGCCGGCCGTGTCGGCGTGGCGGACGGAGAGCTGCGCGCGGGGGATCGCCTCGCCCTCCAGGTAGGACAGGGCACTATCTAGCGTCTCCTGGTCGGCGAAGCTGGCCAGGATGTTCGGCTGACGGGCGGGATTCGGCGAAGCACTCATGTCGGGCATCTCCCCTCGAAGGACGAGGAGGCAACGCAGGCCGGGGGAAGCCGTTTCGCCGCCCGGCCTGGATGGCCGTCGGAGGGCCCGGCCGGGGGGCCGTCAGAGGACCTGGTAGCGAGCCTTCGCCGCGCGCTCGATGGCACCGGCCACGAGACGGTCGATGTCGAGCCCGATGCGGAAGTCCTGCAGGAAGCGCAGTTCCTCCTGCGTCGCATCGCCATCCGCTGCCGCGACCTCGCAGGCGAGGAGGTAGGCGGTCTCGCGCAGTCGGGGCGGCAGGGCCTCGGCGATCATGGCGGTGGCGGCGTCCAGCCCTTCCGTCTCGTCGAGCAGGCCGAGGACGATCTCCGTCACCGTCTCGATCTCGCCGGGGTGGAAGTCGCTGAAGACGGGCAACTCCTGCACCAGCCGGGTCATGGCGCCCAGCTCCGCGTCGGACATCTGCCGGTCACAGGCGCTCATCAGCACCATGCCGCCGACCAGGGCCTCCTGCGCCGTGAAGCGCGTGGGGGTGACCGGGTTCGTGGCGTCGAGAGGCATGTCCATCCGCGTGGCTCCTGTGCCGCAAGGCATCGCAGCCCATGGCCGGTGCCGTCAATGGCAGGGCCCGGAACGAGCCATCAACGGCCCGCGAGGCGATGCGGCGGAATGAAACCGCCGGAATCGGCCAGTCACGCCGGCGCCTCACTCCGGCGCCGGCCGCTCCGCCAGGAAGCCGCGCACCTGGCGCACCGCCTCGGCCAGCCCGACCCGGCGCGGCACCACCCCCTCGGGCAGCCCGGCGAGGAGCCGCGACGGCGCACGGGCGTCGAGCAGGACGAAGACCCCGCGGTCGTCCGCGCGCCGCACCAGCCGGCCGAAGGCCTGGCGCAGCCGGTGGCGGGCCACGGCGTCGTCCCAGTGCTTGGGCCGCCCGCCGGAGAGGTGCAGCCGGCGCTCGCGGTGCAGGATGGTCGGGCGCGGCCAGGGCACGCGGTCGAAGACCAGCAGGCGCAGGGAGCGGCCGGGCACGTCCACCCCGTCGCGCAGGGCATCGGTGCCGAGCAGGCAGGAATCCTCCTCCGCCCGGAAGACGTCCACCAGCGTCGCGTTGTCCATCGCGTCGACATGCTGGGCGTAGAGGGGGATGCCCGCGGCCTCCAGCCCCGGCGCCATGCGCTGCCAGGCGTCGCGCAGCCGTCGGACGGCGGTGAACAGCCCCAGCGCCCCGCCGCCGGAGGCGCGGAAGAGCTGTTCCATCGCCGCGGCGGCCTGCCCGCCCTCGCGCCCCACATCGGTCACCACCAGGGCAAGCGTCTGGGCGGCGTAGTCGAAGGTGGAGGGCACGGCGGCGCGGATGGCGGGATGCGGCAGGTGGCTGGCGCCGGTGCGGGCCTCGGCCGCGAGCCAGGCGGTCTCCGGGTCCGGCTCGCCCGTGTCGCGCAGGGTGGCCGACGTCACCAGCATCCCGTGCGCGGGGGCGGCGACGGCCAGCGCGAAGGGCTCGGTCGGGTCCAGGTGATGGCGGTGCATGGCGGCATCCACCTCCCGCCCCTCGCGCCGGGTGATGGCGAGCCAATCCACCTGGGACGGCCGCACCCCCGGCTCGGGCGGGGTGCCCTGCACCCGGCGCAGCATGGCGCCCCAGGCGGCCAGCGGCACCACGGCGCGGCGGTCGAGGTTGCGCCTTGCGGTGTCCAGGCGGATGCGGTCGCCCACCTCCAGCTCCGCCTCCGGGTCCTCCAGCAGCGCGGTCAGCCGGTCGTGCAGGGCACGCAGCGGTGCCTCCAGCGCGGCGAGGCCGTTCTCCAGCCCGGCGGCCGCTTCCGGCAGGCCGGGATTGGCCGGGTGCAGGTCGCATTCGGCGTCGTAGAGCGGATCGGCCTCCGCCGTGCGCGCCAGCACCTGCAGGCGGATGGCGGCCAGGAAGGCCTCGCCCGCGTTGCGCGGCGCGTCGGTGTCGTGCAGCCGGTTCGGCCAGCCCGGCGCCGGCAATACCCCCGCCGCCTGGATCGCCGCATCCGCCAGCGGCGCCAGCGCCGGATGCTCGGAGAGCACCTCCTCCAGCCGCCGCCGCAGCCCGCGCGCCCGGCCGCGGCCGCCCTCGGCGCCCAGCAGCCAGCGGCGCAGCTCCGCCATCTCCGCGCCGCTGATCTCGGCCGAGAAGGCGGCGTCGGCCGCGTCGAACAGGTGGTGCCCCTCGTCGAAGACATAGCGCAGCGCCGGCCCGTCCTCGCCGCCGCCCAGTGCCGCCTGCACCATCACCAGCGCGTGGTTCGCGACCACCAGCCGTGCGGTGCCGGCACGGCGGATCGAGTGCTCGACATAGCAGCGGCGCCAGTGCGGGCAGCCGGAATGGATGCATTCGCCGCGCCGGTCGGTGAGGTTGGCGACCGCGCCGAAGGGGAACAGCTCCGCGATCCAGCCGGGGAAGTCGCCGCCCTGCATGTCGCCGTCGCGCGTGTGCAGCGCCCAGCGCGAGACCAGGGCGAGTGCGAGCAGGCGCGACGGCATCACGCCCGACACCGCCTCGTCGTAGTTCAGCAGGCAGAGGTAGTTCTCGCGCCCCTTGCGGATCACGACGTGGCGCTTGCGCTCCGCCGGATCGGGATAGAGCCGCGCCAGCTCCTGGTCGAGCTGGCGTTGCAGGTTGCGGGTGTAGGTGGAGATCCAGACCGGCGCGCCGTTGCGCTCCGCCCAGAGGCTGGCGGGCGCGACATAGCCCAGTGTCTTGCCCGTGCCGGTGCCGGCCTCGGCCAGCACCACCTGCGGCGCGCCGGGCGCCTCGCGTGGGGCGAAGGCCAGCGCGGCGGCGGAGGCGAAGTCGGCCTGGGCGGGGCGCTGCTCCGCCTCCGCGCCCAGGATCTCGGCCAGGCGGGTGCGCGCCTCGGCGGGCGAGACGGGGAAGGAGGAAGGAGGGGCGGCCGGCGCCGCGTCCTCCCAGTCCGGCAGGCGGCGCCAGACCTTCAGCGGGTCGCTGCCGGGCTTCGCCTGCTCCTGCCCCAGCGCCGCCAGCACCGATCCCGCCCAGGGCCAGTCCAGCGCCTCGCGCAGCCGCGCGGCCAGCATGGCGGCGTCGCGGTTGGCGGGCGCGTGCCGGCTGGCGGCGAGGCGGCGCAGGAGCAGCGTCGCCATCTCCGGCAGCAGGATGGCGGCGGATTCCTCGTCCGCCGGCGCGTCCAGCCCGAGCGCGAGGGCGAGCCCGCGCGGCGTGGGAGCGGCGAGCTGCGCCGGCAGGGCGAAGGCGAAGAGCTCCAGCAGGTCGAAGGCCAGCGGGAAGGGGGGCAGGCCCAGCCGCCGTGCCGTGGCCGGGGCATGCACCAGCATCGGCGGCGGCAGGTCGGCGAGGCGCCAGGCCAGTGCGTCGGCCGGGAGGGTTTCGAGTTCCCCGTCCGGGGTGAGGAGGGTGGCGCGGCGCAGTCCCGCCACCAGGGCCGGTGCCTCGGGCAGCAGGAGGCGCGGCGCGGTCGCGCGGGTGGCACTCACGGGCGGGGGTGTAGCAGAACAGGTGTTCCGAGTCTGCCGGGCCGGGCCTGCGGCACCGGCGGGGCGCCGCGCCCCGGCGTCTCCATCCGAACGAAGGGTGCATCGCAGCATCGAACCGTCCCAGGCTGCCTCCCCCCGGCATCGGACGAGGCGGTCCATGAACGTTCCCTACAGGAGCTTCATCTTCGCTCCGCTGAACAACACCCAGAAGAAGGGGATGGACCCCAACGACGCCGTCGGCGCCTTCCACCCCGGCATGCGGATGTACAAATCCTATTACGAGGGGCTCGGCGGCACCGTCGTGGACCACTACTTCAACAACGAGCGGGGCCTGGGCTTCGGCAAGGTCAGCCGCGGCATTATCGACGCGATGATCCGCGGCTCCGGCGGCCACTACTACGAGGCCATCGTCTATTTCGGCCACGGCACGGAGACGCACATGTCCTCCGTCGGCTGGGACAAGAAGACCGTGAAGGACCTGACGGACGCCATCGACACCTACGGCTCGGCGGACGTGAAGGTGATCCTCTACGCCTGTTCCTGCGGCGCCGATGGCGGGATCGCCTACACCATGGCGGACAACCTCAAGGCCTGGGCGAATACGGGGATGGAGGTCTACGGCCATGCCACCCCGGGGCATTCCTACACGAACGCCCCCGTGCGGCGCTTTCCCAACGCCAATGGCCTGGTCGGCTACCAGGTGTGCCCGCCGGGCAAGGGGCCGGCCTGGACCAAGGCGCTGCGGAACGAGAAGTCCATGTTCTGGGCCCGTTTCCCCTTCATGACGCCCGAGGAGATCGAGGCGGAGCTGGGCTGACCCGCCGCCCGCGCCTCGCGCTACCGGGCGGCGGCATCACCGCATCCCGGTTGCCGGGCGCGTTCCGCGTGTCGGCACGGGATCGGCCTCGCCATCTCCGGCAGCGGAATGGCGGCGGATTCCTCGTCCGCCGCCGGCGCATCCGGCCCGAGCGCCAGGGCCAGGCCGCACAGCCCCTTCCCGCAGCCCGTCCAGCCGTTTGGACAGGCGGCTTGCCCCAGCGGCTTGCCCTGGCGGCCGGGCCGGTTACATGGTCGCCGGGCGATTCCGCCGAGGTCACTTCCGGGCCGGAACGAGCAGGATCAGACATGGCTGCTGCCGATGATGGCGTCGCGCGCGACGCCGCGGGCGTGCCGTCGGGCGGAATGAAGACGGGCGTCCAGGAGGATGCGGAGCGGGTCCAGCTCGCCCTGGCGGCGGGTGCCATCATCGGCACCTGGTTCTGGGACCTGCCGACCGACCGCTTCACCATCGACGAGCAGTTCGCCCAGGCCTTCGGGATCGACCCCTCGCGCGGCCGCAGCGGGCTGAGCCTCGCCCAGGTCATCGAGACGGTGCATCCCGACGACACGCCGGGGCTGATCGCCGCCATCGAGGAGGTGATCGCGCGCGGCGGTGCCTATGCCCACCAGTACCGGGTCCGCCGGGCGGATGGCCGTTACTACTGGATCGAGGCCAATGGCCGTGTGGAAAAGGGAGCGGACGGAACGCCGCTGCGCTTCCCCGGCGTGCTGCTGGACCTGGAGCAGCGCCGCGCGCTGGAGGCGGAGCGCGACCGCGCCGCCCTGCTGCTGCGCAGCTTCATCGAGGCGGTGCCGGGCGTGGTCTATGCCAAGGACCGCGAGGGCCGGATGCTGATGGCCAACCGCGGCACCACCGCGCTGATCGGCAAGCCGCCCGAATTCTACCTGGGCCGGACGGATGCCGAGTTCCTCGACGACCAGGTGCAGGCCGGGGTGGTCATGGCCAACGACCGCCGGGTCATGGACACCGGCGCCACGGAACAGATCGAGGAGGAGGTGCGCCTGCCCGACGGCACCCCGGCGACCTGGCTCTCGACCAAGGCGCCGCTGCGCGACGGAGAGGGGCGGATCATCGGCCTCATCGGCACCTCCCTCGACATCACCGCGCGCAAGGAGGCGGAACGCGAGCGGCAGGCGCTGAACGCGCTGCTGGAGCAGCGCGTTGCCGCCGTCATCGCCGAGCGCGAGCGGGCCGAGGAGGCGCTGCGGCAGAGCCAGAAGATGGAGGCGGTCGGGCAGCTGACGGGGGGTATTGCGCACGACTTCAACAACCTGCTGACGGGGATCATCGGGGCGCTGGAGCTGCTGACGAACCGGCTGGCGCAGGGGCGGGTGGGGGAGGTGGAGCGCTACGTGCTGGCGGCGCAGGGGGCGGCGCGGCGGGCGGCGGCGCTGACGCACCGGCTGCTGGCGTTCTCGCGGCGGCAGACGCTGGACCCCAAGCCGACGGACGTGAACCGTCTGGTGGCGGGGATGGAGGAGCTGGTGCGTCGCACGGTGGGGCCGGCGATCGAGGTGGAGACGGTGGGGGCGGGGCGGCTGTGGCCGGTGCTGGTGGATCCGCCGCAGCTGGAGAACGCGCTGCTGAACCTGTGCATCAACGCGCGCGACGCGATGCCGCGGGGCGGGCGGCTGACGATCGAGACGGCCAACCGCTGGCTGGACGAGCGGGCGGCGCGCGACCTGTCCCTGGCCCCGGGGCAGTACGTGTCGCTGTGCGTCTCGGACACGGGGACGGGGATGAGCCGGGAGGTGAAGGCGAAGGCCTTCGACCCGTTCTTCACCACCAAGCCGCTGGGCCAGGGGACGGGGCTGGGGCTGTCGATGATCTACGGCTTCACCCGCCAGTCGGGGGGGCAGACGCGGATCTACTCGGAGCCGGGCCAGGGCACGATGGTCTGCCTCTACCTGCCGCGCCACCATGGCGGGGCGGAGGCGGCCGAAGCGGCCGCCGCCACCAGCCCGCCGCCGCGCGCCGGGGCGGGGGAGACGGTGCTGGTGGTGGACGACGAGCCCACCGTGCGGATGCTGGTGATGGAGGTGCTGGAGGAGCTGGGCTATGCCGCGATCGAGGCGGGCGACGGGGCGGCGGGGCTGAAGCTGCTGCAGTCGGAGGCGCGCATCGACCTGCTGGTCACCGATGTCGGCCTGCCCGGGGGCATGAACGGGCGGCAGATGGCCGACGCGGCGCGGGTCACCCGCCCGGGGCTGAAGGTGCTGTTCATCACCGGCTATGCCGAGAACGCCGTCGTCGGCGACGGCCACCTCGAACCCGGCATGCACGTCATGACCAAGCCCTTCGCCATGCAGGCCCTCGCACAGCGCATCCGAAGCCTCATCGCAGACGCCTGACGCCGGTGGCGGGATAACCTGACCCGTCGTGCTGTGGTGTTCCGACGGCGGACCGGGAGGGGACGCTGTCCCCTCCACGGACCCTCCCCTGCCGGGGCCACAAGCGGGCCCCGGTCCCCGCTGGGAGTTGGCTCTACAGGGCTGCCGTCAGCCTGCGGGCTGAACCCTGACGGAGCACGGACAGGCGGGACTCCGAAAAAGTTTCAGAGGGCCTCAGCGCGGGCTGCGGCCGTACCCGCCGAGGAGCCATGCTCCTCGGCGCTGTGACCCCGTGTCCGGCTGTCCCGCGGCAGCGCCCTTCGGGTCCAGGGCCCGCAGGGTCCTGGCGGAGTGGGGGTATCGGGGGCGAGGCAGAGCCTTGCCCCCGGGGAACGGGCGCACCCCACGCCGGCGCGGATCAGGGCATCGCGCCATCCGTATTGAGTGCAGGACGTCGGGGGGACTATCCCCGCCGGGCCCGCGACCGCGCCTTGAGGGCCTGGATACGCGCCTCATGCGCCTCCCAGAAGCGCTGGCTGTCCGCTTCCGTCCTCTGCCCGCGGCGCAGCCGGACCCGCTCGGCCGAGGTCAGGCGGACGGTGGCGCGCCGGCCGGGCACGGACAGGCCCGGGGCATTGGCGACCGGGACCGCGACTCCGGCGGCGAGCGGCGAGCCCAGCCCGGCGAGATGGGCCAGGGCACGCCGGCAGTACTCCACCGAGAGCGGGGTCATCCGTTCCTCGCCATGGCCCGCCCGATACTTCATCAGCGTGCGGCAGAGGTTGCCCCCGGTCAGGCTCCATGCCTGGGCGAGGTAGGCGATGCCGTAGCGGATGTTGGTCTCCGGTTCGAACAGCGCCTCCCGCGGGCCGCGGAAGCCCAGCATGGTGGCGGTGGCGGGCATGACCTGCATCAGACCCACCTCGCCATCATCCCCCACCGCCCGCGGGTCGTAGGCGCTCTCCACCGTGGCGACGGCATCGGCGATGGCGGCCGGCAGGCCCTGCGCCTCCGCCTGGCGGGTCAGGGCGGCCAGGTGCCGGGCGCGGCGCTGGGCATAGCCCTCGGTCGCGGGCGCCGTGCCTGCCGAGACAGGGGGGGCCGGAACAGGGGGCGTCGCGACGGCGGGCGACGGGGGAGGGGGCTCGGCCAGGGCCGGCCCCGCCAGCCCCTGCAGCGCCGCCCAAAGGAGGGCCGCCCAAAGGAGGGCCGCCCAGAGGAGGGCCGTCCAAAGCGGGGCCGCCGCCCGGAGCCGGCACGCCGCCGCGACCCGGCCAGCCATGCGCGGCCGTCGTGTCGCCTCTCCCCGGCCGCCGGTCGGCCGGAGCCTGCCCCCCCAATCCCTCATGCCGCCTTCATCCGCCATCCCGTTCGGCTTGGCCAGCGCGAAGCGGCGCGCGGCGCTACCGCTTCGAGAACAGGGAGAGCACGACCAGGATCAGGGCGGCCACGGCGATGGACACGATGCCCTGCACCACCGCGAAGTTCGGCGCGTCCGGGGAGAGGAACCAGGCGGTCACCCCGCCCCCCAGGGCCAGCATGATACGGATCAGAAAGGGCATGGCAGGCTCCCGGTCGGCGCGCCAAGGCAGCGGCGAGGGGAAGGATAACAGGCCCGCGCCCTCCGTCTCGCCCATCACAGCGACACGACCATGCACGGCGCCCCTGGCCGGGCAGCCCCGCGCCGCCTACACAGCCCCCGCCGTTGACCGTTCCAGCCCTGGCAGCCAGCTTCCGCACCCATGTCCGACCGCCCAGACCCCGCCCTCCGCGCCGTCCGCGCCTGGCCCTTCGAGGAGGCGGCGAAGGTCGCCGACCGGGTGGCGGCGTCCGGGAAGGGCGCGGCCCTGTTCGAGACGGGCTACGGCCCCTCCGGCCTGCCGCATATCGGCACCTTCGGCGAGGTGGCGCGCACCAGCTGGGTCCGCCGCGCCTTCGAGGCGATGACCGGCCTGCCCTCCCGCCTGCTGGCCTTCAGCGACGACATGGACGGGTTGCGCAAGGTCCCGGACAACGTGCCGAACGGGGAGATGCTGCGGGAATACCTGGGCCGGCCGCTGACCCGGATTCCCGACCCCTTCGGCACGCATGACAGCTTCGGGGCGCACAACAACGCCCGGCTGCGCGCCTTCCTCGACCGCTTCGGCTTCGACTACGAATTCGCCTCCTCCACCGACTACTACGCCGCCGGCCGCTTCGACGACGCGCTGGTCCGCATGGCGGAGGAGAACGCGGCGGTGCTGCGGGTGATCCTGCCGACCCTGGGCCCGGAGCGGCGGGCGACCTACTCCCCCTTCCTGCCGATCCATCCGAAGACCGGCGTGGTGATGCAGGTGCCGATGGAGGAGGTCCGCCCCGCCGACCGCACTTTGGTCTGGCGCGACCCGGAGACCGGGGAGCGGTTCGAGACGCTGCTCACCGGCGGGCACTGCAAGGCGCAGTGGAAGGCCGACTGGGCGCTGCGCTGGACCGCGCTGGGCGTGGATTACGAGATGTCGGGCAAGGACCTGATCGACAGCGTGAAGCTGTCCTCGCAGATCTGCCGCATCCTGGGCGCCGAGCCGCCGGTGGGCTTCACCTACGAGCTGTTCCTCGATGCCGGGGGGCAGAAGATCAGCAAGTCCAAGGGCAACGGCCTGACCATCGAGGAGTGGCTGGAGTACGGCCCGCCGGAATCCCTCTCGCTCTTCATGTACAGCTCGCCGAAGAGCGCCAAGCGGCTGCATTTCGACGTCATCCCCCGCGCCACGGACGACTATCTGGGCTTCGTCGAGAAGCTGCGCGCCGCCCCCGACCCGGCCAACCCGGCCCCCGCCAATCCCGCTTGGCACATCCATGCCGGGCGCATCCCCAACGACGCGGGCAGCCCGATCCCTTTCTCCATGCTGCTCAACCTCGCCACGGTCGCGAATGCCGAGACGCCGGAGATGCTCTGGGGCTTCCTGCGCCGCTACCAGCCCGATGCCACGCCGGAGAGCGCGCCGATGCTGGCGCGGCTGGTGGAGCACGCCCTGGCCTACTACCGGGACTTCGTGAAGCCGACGAAGCGCTTCCGCCCCGCCACCCCCGGCGAGCGCGAGGCGCTGGAGGCGCTGGCCCGGCTGCTGCGCGACAACCGCGAACGGATCGAGGCCCTGCCGGCCGCCGAGCGCGGCGCCGCCATCCAGGACCTGGTCTACGACGCCGGCCGGCGCGAGCCCTTCCTGCAGCCGGGCAAGGATGGCCGGCCGGGCGTGTCCATCGCCTGGTTCGAGGCGCTCTACCAGGTGCTGCTGGGCCAGCCGAAGGGCCCGCGCTTCGGCGGCTTCGTCGCCCTCTACGGCATCCCGGAGACCATCGCCCTGATCGAGGGGGCCCTGAACGGGGATAACCTGAACGGGGGTAACCTGGGCGGGGAGGGGTCGGCGCGGGAGGCCCCCCCGGCGGTCGGGGCGACGGGCGACGCCGCCTGATGCGCATCCCCCCGGTGGTGCGCAAGCACGGCGCGACGGCCTTCGGCCTGCTGCTCGTGATCGGCGCGATCTACGTGGTCCAGCGCGAGTTCCGCGACCTGAAGTGGGAGGACGTGACCAGCGCCCTGGCCGCCACGCCGGCCCACAACATCTGGCTCTCCGTCGCCTGGACCCTGCTCGCCTATGCGGTGCTGACCGTCTACGACCGGCTCGGCAGCGTCTATGCCGGCAAGCCGATCTCCTATTCCCGGACCGCCCTCGCCTCCTTCTGCGCCTATGTCATGGCGCACAACCTGGGCTTCGCGGCCGTCTCCGGCGCGGCGGTGCGCTATCGCTTCTACGCCGCCTGGGGGCTGACGCCGGGCGAGATCGCCAAGGTCATCGCCTTCACCAGCCTGACCTTCGGCCTGGGCGGCTTCGCCCTCGGCGGCCTCGTGCTGCTGACCCATCCGGAGGTGCTGCCCTGGGTCGGCGAGGGCAAGCCGGTGCCCGGCTGGGCGGCGCAGATCCTGGCGGTGGTCCTCTTCGCCATCGTCGCCACCTACGTCGTGCTGGCCCGCTTCGTGCCGCACTTCACCCTGTTCGGCCACAAGATCGACCTGCCCGGCCTGAAGCTCGCCATCGCCCAGGTGGTGCTGGCCAGCGTGGACGTCGCGGTGACGGCGATGATCTTCTACGTTCTGCTGCCGGTCAGCCATTCCGAGCTGACCTTCCTGATGTTCCTGGGCATCTACGTCGCCGGCTACACCGCAGGCCTCGCCGCCAGCGTGCCCGGCGGGCTGGGGGTGTTCGACGGCTTCATGCTGCTCAGCCTCAGCCCCTGGCTGGGCGCGCCGCAGGTGCTGGGCGCGATCCTGCTGTTCCGGCTGTTCTACTACATCATTCCGCTCTTCCTGGCGGGCGGCCTCTTCGTGGCCTTCGAGCTGAGCCAGCGCCGCGCCATCATGACGAAGCTGCGGGCCGAAGCGCGGGTGGCCGATGCGCTGGAGGTGCCGGCGGTGGCGGGCCTCGCCGGGCTGGCCGGGGTGGCGCTGCTCTTCCTCGGCGCCCTACCCGGCCGCGGCACGCCGCTCGCCGACTGGGCCGGGGAGTGGGTCTCCCTCTTCGGCCAGTTCGCGGCCTCCGTCGTGGGCTCGCTGCTGCTGGCCAATGCCTGGGGGCTGCTGCGGCGGCTGCGCATCTCCTGGTATGCCGGGCTGTTCCTGCTGCTGAACGGCGCCGCCATCCTGCTGGTGCGCGGCGATTCCTGGATCCTGATCGGGGCGGTGCTGGCCGTCGCCCTGCTGCTGGCCGTCCTGCGCGGCGCCTTCTACCGCGACGCCCGCCTGACGGCCGAGCCGATGACGCCAAGCCGGCTGCTCTCCCTGGCCGGCGGGGTGGTCTGCGGCCTGACGCTGGCCACCATCGCCTATGAGGGCGACGTGCCGGATGCCGCCTGGTGGGAGGTGGTCCTCCTCGCCCGCTCCCCCACGCCGCTGCGATTCGCCGTGGGGCTGGCCGCGGCCATGCTGCTCTTCGCGGCCTTCCGCCTGCTGCGGCCGGCGCGCATCGCCGCCGCACCCTATGACGAGGACACGCGGCGCCTGTTGCGGCGGCTGGGGGCCAGGACACCCGAGCCCCTGGGCGGGGAGGAGGCCTGGGGCGCGCTCTTCGCCGAAGGGGTGCGCGCCGGCTTCGCCTTCCGCCGGACCGACGAGGCCTGGCTGGCGGAGGGCGACCCGGCCGGCGAGCCGCAGGCGCGCATCTCCGCCATCTGGCGCTTCCGCGACCTGTGCGAGGCCGCCGGGGTGGAGCCGGCCTTCGTCGGCATCGGGCGCGGGATGCAGCGCGCCTACGAGGATGCCGGCCTGACCGCCGTGCCGCTGCCGGACGGGCGGACCATGGCCTGCCGTGCCGAGGGCAGCCCGCAGCGGATCATCGAACTCGTGGCCTGAAGCGCGGCCGGCGCAACCCGCCCCGTGCCCGCGGCTGGGGGGGCGGCACCGCCCGGCCTCCGCCGCCCCCGCCCCGCCCAGCCGATGCCGGAACGGCCGATGGCCCCCGCCCGGAGCCGGGCGTGCCTCGCCGGGCTTCCCTCCGGCCGGCGCCGGTCCGATGCTGGTCCCTCGGATGCGGGGCGGACTCGCCGGGCCCCCGGGGGGCGGGCTGCCGCCTTGCCCGGCAGGCCAGGAGGAACACGACCGCCCATGGACATTCCCGAGAACCGGCTCAAGACCCGCATCCGCCAGGGCCAGCCCTGCTTCGGGATGTGGGTGCAGAGCGGCAACCCGACCATGGCGGAGATCGCGGGCCTCGTCGGCCTGGACTTCATCATCATCGACCAGGAGCACGGGCCGGGTGGCGTGCAGGATGCGATGCAGATGCTGCGCGCCCTGAACGGCAGCCCCACGACGGGCATGATCCGGGTGCCGGCCGGCGATCCGGTCTATCTGAAGCGCATCGTCGATGCCGGGGCGCAGGCCCTGCTGGTCCCCATGGTGGACACGGCGGAGGAGGCGCGGGCGGTGGTGGATGCCTGCCTCTACCCGCCGATCGGCCGGCGCGGCAACGCCGCCGGCGTGGTGCGCGGTTCGCGCTTCGGACTGATCGGGGACTACGTCGCCCGGGCGCACGAGCAGATGCTGATCGTGCCGCAGATCGAGACGGTGAAGGCGGTGGAGAACGCCGAGGCCATCGCCTCCGTCCCCGGGGTGGACATGGTCTTCATCGGCCCCTCGGACCTGTCCGGCAGCGCGGGCTTCCCCGGTGAGACGGGCCATCCAGAGGTGGAGGCGCTGATCGCCCGTGCGGCGGAGGGCGTGCGCGCCGTGGGCAAGCCGCTCTCCACCGTGCCGCGCGACGGCAGGAGCTGGCAGGACCTCTTCGCCGAGGGCTATGCCGCCGTCGCCTCGGGCAGCGACATCGCCATCGTCCGCGCCGCGGCCGCAGCCCAGGGCGAGGAGTGGCACCGCTGGCGCGAAGCGCGGAGGGGCGCGTGATGGAGCCGCTTCTCGGCCGGGTGCTGCTGACCAACGATGATGGGATCCATGCCCCCGGCCTGGCGGTGCTGGAGCGGGTGGCGGCGGCCCTGGCGCGCGAGGTCTGGGTGGTGGCGCCGGAGCACGACCAGAGCGGCACCTCGCACTCCATCAGCCTGCACAGCCCGCTGCGGGTGAGCCCGCAGGGGGAGCGCCGCTTCGCCGTGCTGGGCACGCCGGGCGACTGCGCGGTGATGGGGGTGCGGGCGCTGCTGGCGGAAGGGCCGCCGGAGCTGATCCTCTCCGGCATCAACCGCGGCGCCAACCTCGGGGTGGAGACCGTCTTCTCCGGCACGGTCGGCGCGGCGATGACGGGGATGCTGCTGGGCATCCCCTCCATCGCGCTGAGCCAGGCCTTCTCCGACCCGGATGCGGTGCCGTGGGCCACGGCGGAGGCGCTGGCGCCGGACGTGATCCGCCGCCTGCTGGCGGAGAGCTGGGGCGACCGTGCCTGCCTCAGCGTGAACTTCCCGGATTGCGCGCCGGAGGAGGCAGGGCCGCTGACCCTGACCCGGCAGGGCGTGGGCCTGGTGGAGGGGATCGACGTCATCTCGCGCACCGACCCGCGGCGCATCGGCTATCACTGGTTGCAGTTCCGTCGCGGCCCGCGCCCGAACGCGGAGGACAGCGAAACCGTCGCTGTGGCCCAGGGCCGGGTTTCCGTCACGCCGCTGCGCTTCGAGCGGACGGACGAAGTGACCTATGCGTCCCTGGCGGCATCGCTGGCCGCCCCATCGGGCAGCTGAGGTGGGCATAGCAGCCGGCCCCCCGCCGGCGGCCGCACGGGCGCGCGGAGGGAAGGCGCGGCTCGTGCCCCATGGAGTTGTCTGGAGGGGACGCCGCCTCGCATGAAGCGGCCGGACTCCGTCGGGCCCCATCATGCCGACGGCGGGATGAGCTGACCTGTCGTGCTGTCGTGTTCGGGCGCGGGACCGGGAGGGGACGCCGTCCCCTCCACGGACCCTCCCCTGCCGGGGCCACAAGCGGGCCCCGGTCCCCGCTGGGAGTCTGGTGCTTCCGGGGGGCGTCAGCCTGCGGGCTGATCCCTGACGGAACGCGGACAGGCGGGACTCTGGAAAAACTTCAGAGGGCGTCCGCGAGCATGGAGGCCGTACCCGCCGAGGAGCATGGCTCCTCGGCGCTGTGACCCCGTCACAGACAGCCGCGCGGCAGCGCTGATCGGGTCCAGGGCCCGCAGGGTCCTGGCGGAGTGGGGGTACGGGGGCGAGGCAGAGCCTTGCCCCCGGGCCACGGGCGCACCCCGCGCCGGCACGGATCCACGCATCCCGCCGTCCGTGTCAGGCCAGGGCCCGCAGCTCCCGCCGCAACGCATCCGGGTCGGCCAGGCTGCTCTCCACGGCCGCATGGGTTCGGGTCCAGACCGGCACGGCCTCGACGAGCAGGCGCATCCCGTCCGGGGTCAGGCGCAGGCGCCGACTGCGCCGGTCCGCCGGGTCCACCAGGACCTGGACCAGTCCGCGCCGCTCAAGCGGCTTCAGCGCGGCGGTCAGGGTGGTGCGGTCCATTCCCAGCAGGGCGGCGACCGGGCCCATCGCCGCCGGCTCCGGCCGGTTGAGCGACATCATCAGGGAGAACTGGCCGTTGGTCAGGCCCAGCGGGCGCAGCGCCTCGTCGAAGCGCCGTGCCAGCGTCCGCGCGGCGCGCTGCGTAAACAGGCAGAGGCAATGGTCACGGACATGCAGGGTGGTTGCGAAGGGCACCGGGACCCCGGAAGCATCCTCATCCGGTGGCGGGGGTTTCGGCATGGCTTTAATTAGTTGATATCAACGATTTACGTCAACCCACATGCCGTCGCCTGAAGGCGGTGGGAGACAGCCCGCCCGCATGAGATGCCGGACGGGGCGCGCCGCCCCTGGCGGAACTGCCGGCTGGCCAACCCTGGCGGCACTGGCCATCCGGCTTGCGGGCATCCGCCCGCCGGGGCCTGGACGGCGGGGCCGGCTGCGTCACCATGGGCCGCGATAGGCGGCAGAGGGAGACGGCGCGTGCGCGCACGGGTCCGGGACACGGAGATCTGGTTCGACGTCGAGGGCATGGGGCTGGTTCCGGAAGGGCCGGCGATGGTGGAGCGCCCCGTGGCCTTCGCCATCCATGGTGGGCCGGGCGGCGACCACAGTGGCTTCAAGCCCGGCTACACCCCGCTCTCCCACCACATGCAGCTGGTCTATTTCGACCATCGCGGCCAGGGCCGCTCGGCCAGGGGGGACCCGCAGCGCTACACGCTGGACGAGAATGTCGAGGACATGGAGGCGCTGCGCCGCCACCTGGGCCTGGGGCCCATCGTCAGCCTGGGCACCAGCTACGGCGGCATGGTCGCCATGGCCCATGCGGCGCGCTACCCGGAGGCGGTCTCCCATCTGGTGCTGATCGTCACCGCCGCGCATGGCGGGTTCATCCCGCGGGCCGAGGCCTTCGTGCGGCAGCATGGCACCCCCGGGCAGCAGCGGGTCTGCGAGCGGCTCTGGGCCGGCGGCTTCGAGACGGTGGAGCAGATGCGGGACTACTACGCGGCCATGGGGCCGCTCTATTCCCGCCGCTACGATCCCGTGGCAGGCGAGGCGTCCCGCGCGCGGGCGCGCTATGCGCCGGAGCCGCTGAATCGGGCCTTCGGGCCCGGCGGGGTGCTGCGCGGCTTCGACCTGCGGCCCGAGCTGGGGAAGATCACCGCGCCGACCCTGATCCTGGCCGGCCGCCACGACTGGATCTGCCCGCCCGATTTCTCCGAGGAGATCCATCGGCTGATCCCCGGTTCGACCCTGCGGATCTTCGAGGAGAGCAGCCACTCGATCCGCGCCGACGAGCCCGAGGCCCTGATGGCGGCCATCACCGGCTTCGTCAGGGCGCCCACGCAAGGCTGAGCGCGGGCGTGGCTGACGGCGGGGAGGGCGCCGTCCCGCGGGGCCGGTCCCCACACGACCGGTCCCCGCGCGCCTCCGGCCCCGCAGCGGAGCGCAGAGCCGGGATCCGGTCCCCCGCCGCGGCGCCGATGCTCCGGCGCCAGGGCTTCGGGGCCGGCGAGGGGCCGCCGGCTATCAGGCCGCCGCCAGTTGACGCGCCTCCACCCCGTTGCGCACCTGGACCAGGGTAAAGAGCCCGGCCGGCGGGCAGGGCTCCAGCGCCTCCACCTCCGTGGTGGCCCGGTCGAGCAGCGCGTCCAGGGCGAAATCCGGGTGCCAGCCCAGCACGCGGGAGAGCGGGGCCATCGCCCGCTCCACCCACCAGCGTGGCCCGGCTTCGGCGGCGAAGTGGTTGACGAAGAGCAGCCGGCCGCCGGGGCGGACGACGCGGCTCATCTCGGCGAAGAGCTTCTTCGCGTCGGGCACGACCGAGGCGGTGAACATGGCCACCGCGATGTCGAAGGAGTCGTCGGCGAAGGCCATGGACTCCGCGTCCATCTCCAGCAGCCCGTCCACGTTGGGCAGGGCCTCGGCGGCGACGCGCTCCTGCGCCTTCTCCAGCATCTCGCGCGACAGGTCGATGCCGACCACGCGCTTGTCGCGGCGGTAGCTGGGCAGGGCCAGGCCCGTGCCCACCCCCACCTCCAGCACCCGCGCGCCCGGCAGGCGGTTCACCGCCGCCACCGCCCGCTTGCGCCCGAAGGCCGAGACGCCGCCGAACACGGTGTCGTAGACCCCCGCCCAGCGGCGGTAGGCGTCCCGCACCGCGGAGGCATCCAGGGCCGCCCGGGGGTGGTCCCCATGAACGGCGCCATTCACGGCGCCCCTGGCCGCACCCTGATCCAGCACCGACGACATCGCGTTTCCAGCGTCTCCTGCCTGCACGGATGCGCTAGACCACACCGGGACGGGGTGCAAGTTGGGAAGCGCGTTCATCACGAGGGTCTTAGTGTTTCACCGCCGGGAAGGGCCCCGGCGGCCACGGGGTCAGGCCGGCAGGACGGGGCGGACCCGGCCGACCTCCAGGCCGTTCCAGTTCTTCAGCACCGGCTCGGCCAGCGGCCGCACCACTGCCGCCTCGGCGTCGGAGAGCGGCAGCAGGCGGAGGAGGAGGGCGGCCATCAGCGCCTCCGCCCCGCGCTTGGCGCCGTCGTCGCATTTCAGCGCCACGCCCAGGCCCAGCTCCGGCAGGGCGGCGGTATAGACCCCCTCCGCGCCGACCTTCAGGAAGGCGCGCTCGCCCAGCGCCTCCATCACCACCGTGTCGAAGCGCCGCGTGCCGGCCACCAGGAAGGGGTGCTCCGCCACCGCCCGGCGGAGCTGCCGGGCCGCATCGGCACGGTCGGGATGCAGGCCCTCGCCCGTGCCGATCCGGGCGAAGCCCAGGGCCACCGCGCGCAGCGGCATGGCGTAGGTCGGGATGGAGCAGCCATCGATGCCGCGGTTGGTCTCGTCCAGCCTCGCCCCCGTCACCTCGGACAGGGTCGCGGTCACCCGCCGCTGCACCGGATGGTCGGCCAGGACGTAGCCCGGCGGCGGCGCGCCGAGGTCGCAGGCCAGGCACAGGAAGCCGGAATGCTTGCCGGAGCAGTTGTTGTGCAGGGCGGAGGGCTTCTCGCCGGCGCGGGCCAGGGCCTGGGAGGCGGAGGTGGTGCTGGGCCACTGCACGCCGCATTCCAGGCAGTCCGGCTCCAGCCCCAGCTTCGCGAGCACGCCGCGCGCCACGGCCACGTGCCGGGGCTCGCCGCCATGCGAGGCGCAGGTCAGGGCCAGCTCCTCCTGGTCCAGGCCGAAGCGGCTGGCCGCGCCGCTCTCGACCATGGGCAGGGCCTGGATGACCTTCACCGCCGAGCGGGGGAAGACCGGGCGGTCGATGTCGCCGAGCCCGAGCACCAGCCCGCCCTTCGCGTCCACCACCGCGACCGCGCCGGCATGGCGGGATTCCACCAGCCCGCCGCGCATCACCTCGACCAGAATGGGATCCTGCATGGGGGCATGTCCTCCCATGGCCGCGCCGTCCGGACCAGGGGGAGGGAACGGAAATCCGCCGGCGGCCGGCGCTGGACGGGGCGGCGACCGGCATGTCCTGGGGGCGGAAAGGGCCTTCGGCGCCGGGGAGACGGTTGCACATCGTAGCGGCGCATCATAAAGATTGCGTAACCTTTCGAGGAATCGCCACGAAATGTCGAATTCCGTTTCCGATTCTGGCGGCTACGAGGGCAGTCAGCAGACGCTGTCCCTGGGACGGAAGGGTGGTGGCACCATCACCTACAACTACGAGATGTATTCCATCCCGGATCAGCTGATCATCCGCTACGACGGCAAGGATCTGCTGAACACCGGCTTCGTCTCCGGCTCCCGCTCCGGGACGGTCACCATCCCGACCGGCACTGCCGAGGAGGTGCAGATCATCCTCGCGACCAACGACCAGGGGACGGCCTGGGTCTATACGGTCAGCGAGGGCGCCTGCGCCGACCCCGATCCCTTCATCCTGACCGCCCTGGGCGGCTGGGAGGACACGGATGGCGACGGCGACTGCGACGCGACCGGCACCATCCTGATCGCCTACAAGGGCGGGTCGAGCCTGCTGCGCGTGGAGAACGCGGTCGCGGAATACGACGCCTCCGGCCTGCGCGTCTCCTCCGGCACGGTCTACAGCGCGATCCGCACCCTGAACGGCGCGCTGTTCGAGGGCAGCTTCAACCTCGACTTCAGCACCGGCCAGGTCACCGTCGTCGACGACGCGGATGACGGCAACGAGCACAAGCTGGCGGCGCTCAACTACGGCATCGCCGGCATGACGCTGGGGCCGCGCACCATCACCGCCGACATCGGCCCGCAGCTTCCCGCCGGGCTCGGCGGCCTGGTCATCGCCCCGGGCGCCTTCCCGGACATGACCATCGGCGCCAATGGCATCGTGCTGGACCGCACCTCCCTGGTCCTGCCCGGCGCCTTCTCGGTCGGCGAGAAGTGGGGCGTGAAGTCCGCCAACCTGCAGTTCGAGTACGACGGCAGCGGCGACAAGCTGAAGGTCGAGGGCGAGTTCTCCATCGAGACGCCGTTCAAGGGCATCCCGACCGGCCGCGTCTACACGGTCAAGACCGCCGAGGGTAAGCCCTTCACCTACGGCCCCGACGGCGTCGAGGGCCGCATCGAGCTGGCGCTGAAGGATCTCGACTTCACGGAGTCGGGGGGCAACAAGGGCACCAAGTTCGGCAAGTTCGGGCTGAGCGAGGCCACCGCCTATCTCGACTTCGGCACGCTGGAGGTGGGCGGCAAGTTCAACGTCAGCCTGCCGGGCTTCGGCAAGGTGAAGAATCCCGGGGTCGAGGCCAGCTTCGGCGGCGTCTTCATCCCCGAGCTCGCCCTCAACAGCTTCGGCCTCAAGCTCAGCGGCCAGGTCCCGCTCGGGGCCTCCGGCTGGTTCGGCCAGTCGATCGGCATCTCGGGCGAGAACCTGGCGCCGAACGACACGACGGCCGCGCAGTGGAGCCTCACGGGCGAGGTCTCCTACCTGCCGGAATACAAGCTGCCGCTGATCGACAAGGAGGTCGGCATCCTCAACCTCTCCGGCACCATCACCGGTGGCGCCGACAAGTGGGGGACCTCGGCGCAGCTCAAGATGCTCAACCTCGGCAGCTTCTCCGCCGTGGTGGCCACGGGGTCCATCGAGTACGACGTGCCCAAGTCGACCCTGACCGTCGCCGGCAGCAAGTCGATCATGAACGGCTTCATCAAGACCGGCGACACCTTCAAGACCGTCTTCAACCCCGAATTCTCCCTCTCCGTCACCGGCAGCGCCACGCTGGGCTTCCCCACCAACGACCTGTGGGGGCTGAAGATCTTCAGCGGCAAGACCTTCACCTCCTCGAACTACGCCATCTCCTTCAACAACGACGGCAACTTCTCCAACGACTTCATCGCCGGCTGGACCACCGTCTCCCTCCCGACCTTCAGCCTGCCGGTCCAGTACAAGGACCAGACGATCGGCCTGCGCTTCAACTTCGACGACATCCTCACGCCGAAGATGATCGACGCCACGGACGTGGGGATGCTGTCCGGCGCCAGCTTCGCGCCCTCCTTCGCGCGCGTGGCCTTCACGCCCTTCGCGGCGGCGCCGGGCGCCGATTTCGACGTGCCCGCCGGCGCCGAGACCACCGTCTTCACCGTCACCTGGGAGACGCCCGACCCGGATGCGAAGCTGCGGCTGATCGGGCCGGACGGCACGGTCTACGAGGAGAGCGGCTTCGCCGCCGCCGGCTTCGCGGTGATCACCGAGCTGTCCAGCGACACCGGACGCGCCGTGGGCTCCGCCGGGCTGCCCGGCGGCATCTGGCGGCTGGAGGTGGTGTCGGCGCTCGACCTCGGCCTGGTCGAGTACCAGACCATCGTCGGCGAGGCCGCGCCGGTCCTGTCCCTCGGCAGCGTCGTGCAGGATGCCGCCACCGGCGCCGTGACGGTCGACTACGTCCTCGGCGACACGGATTCCGACGCCACCGTGACGCTCTACGCCACCACGGACACGCCGGGCACCGGCGGCGTGGTGATCGCCTCCGGCCTGTCGGAATCGGCGGCCGGCCGCTTCGTCTGGACGCCCGCCAACGTCGCCCCGGGCACCTATACCATCTACGGCGTCGCCGATGACGGCGGCAGCGCGCCGGTGACCGTGACCGCCCCGGGGACGGTGACGGTGGGCGGCGGCACCGACCTCTCCGTGCGCATCGATCCGCCCGCCTCGACCGTGCTCGGCCAGAACTTCACCGTGGATGTCTCCTACGGGAATATCGGCGACGGCGCCGCCCCCGGCGCCACGATCGAGATCGACCTGCCGGCCGGCGTGGCCTTCGTCGGCAGCAGCGTGGCGGCGACGGTGGCGGGCCAGAAGGTGACGATCGCCGTCGGCGACCTGGCCGTGGGGGCCTCGGGCGAGTTCGCCCTGACCCTGCGCGCGCCCGCCGCGGCGGGGCCGATCGATCTCTCCGCCTCGATCACGAGCGGCACCTACGAGCAGGACCCGATCGACAACCTCGACAGCAACACGGTGCAGGTGGTGGCCAGCAACCTGGCCGACCTCGTCGTCACCCACGGCGCGCTGCCCGCCGACATCACGCTGGGCACGGCCTTCGAGTTCACCGTCACGGTGACCAATGCGGGCCTGGCGGCGGCGCCCGGCGTGCTGCTGCGCGAGCAGTTTCCCTCCGAGGTCCGGTTCCTCGGCGCCACCGGCACCAAGGGCAGCCTCAACTCCTCCTCCGTCAGCTCGGCCTCGTTCAACTTCGGCACGCTGGAGCCCGGCGAGAACCAGTCCGTCACCTTCCGCGTCCTGCCCCAGGCCGCCGGCGACTACGTGGCCGTGGCGGAGGCGACCTTCACCGGCAGCTCGGTCGTCGAGCGCTCCGCGGCCGACAACATCGTCGTGGCCAGCGTCGCCGCGGAGCCGGCGCCGCCCGGCCCTGCCGACCTGTCGCTGGCGGCCCGCGCCAGCAGCACGGCCGTCGCGGTCGGCGACGTGGTGACCTTCACCCTGACGCTGAACAATGCCGGCCCGGGCACGGCCAGCGGCATCAAGGTGGATGCGCTCCTTCCCACGGGGCTGTCCTTCGAGTCGGCCTCCGCGCTGCAGGGCAGCTACGACGCGACCACCGGCGTATGGGACGTCGGCAACATGCGCGACGGGCTCACCCGCCAGCTGACCGTCACGGCACGGGTCGAGCAGGAGGGCTCGCTCGCCCTGCTGGCCGAGATCGCCGCCTCGGCGGAGCCGGACCCGGATTCCACCCCGGGCAGCCGCGTGCTGGGCGAGGACGACACCGCGCTGGTGGCGGTGGCCGGCGTCAATGCCGCGCCGGTGGCGACCGGCGAGGGCTACGCGGCCGTGGCCGGGACGCTGCTCACGGTCCCGGCGGCGACCGGCGTGCTGGCCAACGACAGCGACGGCAATGGCGACCGGCTGTTCGCGCGCCTCGTCACCGGGCCGCAGAACGGCACCCTGACGCTGCGCGCCGATGGCAGCTTCGACTACCGGGCCAATGCCGGCTTCGCCGGCACGGACGGGTGGACCTATGCGGTCACGGACGGCACCCTGTCGCAGGACGCCGCCGCCACCGTGGCCGTGACCTTGCCGCCGCCCACCGAGGCCGACCTGTCCCTGGTGGCCGCTGCCGACTTCGCGGCCGTGGCCGTCGGCGGCGTGGTGACCTTCACCCTGACGCTGAACAATGCCGGTCCGGGCACGGCGAGCGGCATCAAGGTGGATGCCCTCCTCCCCGCCGGGCTGTCCTTCGTCTCGGCCTCCGCGCTGCAGGGCAGCTACGATGCCGCCACCGGGGTGTGGGACGTCGGCGGCCTGGATGGCGGGACGACGCGCCAGCTGACCGTCACCGCGCGGGTGGAGCAGCAGGGCCCCTTCGCCCTGCAGGCCGACATCGCCGCCTCGGCCGAGCCGGACCCGGATTCCACCCCGGGCAACCGCGTGCCCGGCGAGGATGATACCGCGCTGGTGAGGGTGTCCGGCATCGAGGCCCCGCCGGGCGGCGGAGGCGAGCCGGGGGGTGGAGGCGAGCCGGGCGGAGGGGGCGTGCCGGGCCGGGCGGCGATGCCGTTCGCGGGCTACGGCGTGGCCGGGATCGGCTTCGATGCGGCCGGCTACCGCTCCGCCAATCCGGACGTCGCGGCCGCGGGGGCCGACCCGCTGCAGCACTACCAGACGCTGGGCTGGCGCGAGGGCCGCGACCCGTCCGCCGCCTTCGACGTGGAAACCTACCTGGCCCGCAACCCGGACGTGGCGGCGGCCGGCATCGACCCGCTGGGGCATTTCCTGACCCATGGCGCGGCGGAGGGACGCACCGCGCCGCCGGCGATCGGCAACCTGCTGCCCAACGGCTTCAGCCCGAGCTACTACCTGCTCAGCAATCCCGATGTCGGGCAGGCGGGCATGGACGCCTATGACCACTACCTGCGCTTCGGCATCGGGGAGCAACGCGATCCGAATGCCTTCTTCGACAGCCATGCCTATGCGGTGCAGCGCCCCGACGTCGCCGCGTCCGGGATGGATCCCCTGACCCACTACACGGAGTTCGGCTGGAAGGAAGGCGTCGATCCTTCGACGATCTTCGACACGCGGGCCTACCTCGACGCGAATCCCGACGTGGCCGCCGCGGGCGTCAACCCGCTGCTGCACTTCCTGCACTCCGGCATCGCGGAGGGGCGCACCAGCTACCTCGCCACGGCGGGCGGCGTGGATGGGGCCTTCTACCTCACGACCTATGCCGACGTCGCGCGCAGCAGCTTCGATCCGTTCGAGCACTACACCCGTTTCGGCGCGGCCGCGGGGCGGGACCCGAACGCCTTCTTCGACACGCTCGGCTACCAGGCGCATTATGGCGACGTCGCGGCCTCGGGCCTGAACCCGCTGCTGCATTATCTCGAATTCGGCTGGCGCGAGGGCCGCGACCCCTCGGCGCGCTTCGACACGGGCGACTACCTGTCGGCGAATGCCGACGTGGCCGCCGCGGGCGTCAATCCGCTGCTGCACTACCTGTCGCACGGCCGCTACGAGGGGCGGATGGCCGTGACCGACGGCACCTGGGACTAGGGCGCGCGCCAGGCGTCCGCCGGCAGTCCAGAGGCAAGCCCAAGCGGCCGGCCCGGAACGGCCGGCCGCGGCCCGTTCCGGGACATTCCCGGTTCACGGACCATCACCGGGGATGCCGCGGCCTTCCGCCCGAACGGCGTCCCGCCTCCAACCGAGGCCGCTCCCGGCGAGTGGGCCTAGGCGCGCGGAAGGGCGGCCGGCGGCACGCTGGCCAGGTCGTCCTGGCCCAGCTTCAGGGCCGGGCCCGCCTCGTCCTCCAGCTCCACCTCGCCGATGCGCTGGCCGATGCGCACGATCTTGTCGCGGCTGATCTCGATCTGGCGGATGTCCTTCTCCGCCTGGTCGAAGTGCCGCTTGAGGTTGTCCACCCGGTCGTCCAGCCGGGTCACGTCGTCCAGCAGGGTGCGCACCGCCGTCTGGATGCGCGCCGCCTCGCCGCGGATGCGCACGTCGCGCATCAGCGCCCGCATGGTGCCCAGCACCGCCCAGAGGGTGGAGGGCGAGACGACATAGACCCCGCGCCGCGCCGCCTCCTCCACGAGTGCTGCGTGGTCGGCGTGCAACTCGGCATAGATCGCCTCGGAGGGGACGAAGAGGAGCGCGCCCTCGGCCGTCTCGCCGGGGATGAGGTACTTCTGGGCGATGTCGGTGACGTGCTTGCGCACGTCGGAGGCGAAGGCGCGGGCGTGCAGCACGCGGGCGGCCTCGTCTCCCGCCTCCCGGCCGGCGCGCCAGGATTCCAGCGGGAACTTGCTGTCCACCACCACCGGCCCCGGCGGGTGCGGCAGGTGGATCAGGCAGTCGGCGCGGTGCCGGTTGGACAGGGTATGCTGCCAGGAGAAGCCGTCCGCCGGCAGCCGGTCCTCGACCAGCCGGCGCAGCTGCACCTCGCCGAAGGCACCGCGCGTCTGCTTGTTGGAGAGGATGCCGGCCAGCGACGTCACCTGCGCGCCCAGCGCCTCGATGTTGCCGCGCGCCGCGTCGATCACCGCCAGCCGCTCGCCGATCGCCTTGGCCGTCTCCTGGGTCGCGGCGAACTGCTCGCCGAGCTGGCGGTTCACCTTCTCCGTCTGCCCGGCCAGCGCGGCGTTCAGGCGCTCGTTCTGCGCCGCCAGCGCCGCCTGCAACCCGGTCGTACCCGCCGCCAGCCGGTCGGCCAGGGCCTTCTCCTGCTGGGCGAGGCGCTCGTTCTGCGCGGCCGCCGCCTCGCCCACGCGGCGCGCCTGCTCGGCCAGGCTGTCGGTCATGGCACGGGTGGCCCGGGCGAGCTGCTCGGCCAGGGCTCCCTCCTGCAGGCGGGCGCGCTCGGCCGCCGCCGCCTGGGCCTCGGCGAGGCGCTGGTTCTGCGCGGCGATGGCCGCCTCCACCTCGCGCCCCTGGCGGGCAAGCTGCTCGCCCATGCCGGACTGCAGCGCACCCAGGCGCTCGACCAGCGGCAGCATGGCCTCCGCGGTCAGGCCCGGGGCCGGCGGGCGGCGCAGCAGCACCACCCCGATGGCGAGCAGGCCCGGCGCCAGGGCGACGAGAAGGACCAGCCAGAGATCCAAGCGGCGACTCCTTTGGGACACCTTTCGTTCCTGTCGCCGTTATGGGCCCTCGGCACCGCGCTGCCCACCCGGAGAGGGAGCGGCGCGTTGCGGCCGGGGGGGCGCGGATTTGATGATGGCGGACGGTATGGCTATCACCCCGCCCTTGCCTGACGCGCGGCACCCGGTCCCGGGGCCCCGCCCAGCACGGAGTTCCGCAGATGACCGATACCCCGCCCGACCGCCTCGCGGCCGATCCGACCAGCCCCTATTTCGACGCGGCCCTGCTGGAGCGGGGCGTTGGGGTCCGCTTCAAGGGCGTCGAGAAGAACAACGTCGAGGAATATTGCGTCAGCGAAGGCTGGGTCCGGCTGAGCATGGGCAAGACGTTGGATCGCAAGGGACGCCCGATGACGATGAAGCTGCAGGGAAAGGTCGAGCCCTATTTCCGCGATGCGGAGTCGGGCGGGGAGCCATCCGCGGTGTGAAGCGATGCTGCTCCGGTCCGGTAGCCGGAGCGGCGATCCCTGGGGCGTTTCCTCGCGCACCCGCGAAATGCCGCGCCCATCAGTTGTGGCGCCGAATTCATCAAATACCTACCATCAGGCGTTCATGATTGATGTTCGCCGCAGTGTTTCACTATGTGACGAAATTCGCGTATCCCGATGGGCCCCAATGGGCTTGATCCTGAAACCCGCATTTTATTATGTCTGGCGAAACGAATTTCGCTTGTTGAAGGACGGGATATTTACAGGAAACTTGCCGGCAAGATTTTATCCGGTATTCTGTGCGGGATGGATTCGCCCAGGGCATAAATTCGCCATCATGACCCCTGCAGACTTGGTCCATGACGGCAGGTCATTCCGTCGCCCTGGGATGGATCGTCGCTCGTCCTGACAGGGGCCACCGCCAGGCCGTTCCTTGCAGTTCCGCGGCCTGTAAGGCGATGCCGCCGCAAGGCGGGCAATACCGATGACACATTCCATGGAGGCCGATATGGCCGAGCGAAACGACACCACCCCCGGCCGCCGCCCCGGCCCTGACCTCGATAAGCTGACCGTTCCCGAGCTCACCGCCCTGATCGCCGCAGCCGAGGCCAAGCGTACCGAGAAGATGGACGAGGCGAAGTCCGCGCTGCTGAACGAGTTCCGCGAGAAGGCCGCCGATCTGGGCCTCTCGCTGGAGGCGCTGGTCCCGGGCGGTACGCCCCGTCTCCCGGTGCCGCAAGGCCGGCGCAAGTCGCGCAGCGACGCGGGCACGACCGTGGCGGCGAAGTATCGCGGTCCGAATGGCGAGGAGTGGACCGGCCGCGGGCGCCGTCCGAAGTGGCTCTCCGCGCTGGAGGCCGAGGGCCATTCCCTGGACGAGTACCGAATCCAGTAGGCGGCTCGTTTGGCGGCGCCGGAACGCCGCGCGGAAGTGCCGAGGGGTTATCTCCTTCGGCGCTCCCCTACGGCCGGCAAGGTGCCCGCCGGGAGCGCCCCGGCGCCACCGACCGGTCGCGCCGCCAAATCCAATCGTGCCGGGGGACAGGGTTCAGGAGGCCCGGCAGATCCGGTCGGTCCTCCCGGCCCCGGCGGCCTCGTTCATCTCGCCCCGCTGCCGGGCGGGGATATGATCCCCATCCCCGGCGCCCAGGCGATCAGCGCTTCGTGGCCTCTTCCAGGACGGCCAGGGGCATCCCGGCGCCATCGGTCAGGATCAGGCGACGGCCCTCCAGCCGATAGCCGGCGGTCGCTTCCAGCACGGCGAGGAACCGGGTCTCCGTGGCGCTCGCCTGCGGATCGAGGCAGGCCATGCGCGTGCTGATCAGCGGCCCCAGCGTCAGGCTGCCCCCGCCCAGCCGATAGGAGCCGGCGATCCGGTTGCAGCCGCCGGAGCCGCTGACGCGCCCGCTGGCGGCATCGAACTGCACATAGGCCTCACGTGGGCCAGGGGCGATGGCCCGGCCATCCAGTTCCGCCAGGCGCCAGGCCGCACCTTCGAAACTCTGGCTCACGGGCGGCGGGGCGGGCTGCGCCGTGGCCGGGGTGCCGTCGCTGGCGCAGGCCACCAGGGCCAGGCCGGCGGCGAGGAGAGGGCCGAGGCCCCGGAAGATATGTCGTGGCATGAACTCGGTGCCTCCCGTGGTCGAGGTATCCGCCCCCATGGGGGCGTTGCGGGGACCGTCACCCGGCACGCAGGGCGATCCGGCCCGCCTCCAGCGGCGGCGCCACCGATCCACCCAGCTCGCTCGACGGCAGCGCCTCGCGGGTGCTGCCGAAGGCGCGCGGGGCGGCGATCGTCCCGGCCGGTCAGCGGCCACGTCTTCCCCTGGCCGTTCCCGTCCAGGGACGGCACGGCGGCCAGGCCATCGTGACCGATGCGGATGGACTTCGTCGCGGCCCGGTGCGTCACATCCAGCGTCTTCATGCGTGCCGGTGCCTGCGCACCCGCCCGTTCTGAACGTCCATCGGCCGGGACCGTTGACCCCCGGGGCCAGGGAACTTCCCTGGCCCCGGGGGCTGGCGGATCAATGCCGGAAGTGGCGCATCCCCGTCATGACCATGGCAAGGCCCGCCGCATCGGCCGCCGCGATCACCTCCGCGTCGCGCATCGAACCGCCCGGCTGGATCACCGCCGTTGCGCCGGCCGAGGCCGCCGCCTCCAGCCCGTCCGCGAAGGGGAAGAAGGCGTCGGACGCCACCACCGAACCCTGGGCCAGCGGCGTGTCCAGCCCGGCGGCCTTCGCCGCCTCGGCCGACTTCCAGGCGGCGATGCGGGCAGAGTCCACCCGGCTCATCTGCCCCGCGCCGATGCCGACGGTGGCACCGCCCTTGGCATAGACGATGGCGTTGGACTTCACGTGCTTGCAGACGCGGAAGGCGAAGAGCAGGTCGGCCAGCTCCGCCTCGGTGGGCGCGCGCCGCGTCACCACCTTGAGGTCGGCCGCCCCGATCCGGCCGGCATCGCGCGACTGCGCCAGGAAGCCGCCGGAGACGGAGCGGAAGGTCAGCCCCGGCGCGCCCGCATCCGGCAGCCCGCCGGTCAGCAGCAGGCGCAGGTTCTTCTTGCGGGCGAAGATCGCGCGCGCCTCCGCATCCGCGTCGGGGGCGATGACGACCTCGGTGAAGATGGCGGCGATCTTCTCGGCCGCCGCCGCGTCGAGGGTGCGGTTCGCCGCGACGATGCCGCCGAAGGCGGAGACGGGGTCGCAGCGCAGCGCCGCCTCCCAGGCGCCGGCCAGGTCCCCGCCCAGCGCCACGCCACAGGGGTTGGCGTGCTTGACGATGACGATGGCGGGGGCCTCGAACTCCGCCACCGCCTCGAAGGCCGCATCCGTGTCGTTCAGGTTGTTGTAGGACAGCTCCTTGCCCTGCACCTGCTCGGCGGTGGCGATGCCGCGCCGGGCGCTGCCGTCCACGTAGAAGGCGGCCGACTGGTGCGGGTTCTCGCCGTAGCGCAGCGTCTGCTTCCGCACCCCCGCGAAGGCGAGGCGGGGCGGGAAGGTCTCGCCCTGCTGCCGGGCGAACCAGGCGGCGATGGCGCTGTCATAGGCGGCGGTGCGGGCATAGGCCGCCGCCGCGAAGCCGCGGCGCTGGGCGAGGGTGGTGCCGCCGGTCGCCAGGGCATCGACCACCGCGCCGTACTGCGCGGGCGCGGTCAGCACCACGACGTGGTCGTGGTTCTTCGCCGCCGAGCGGATCATCGCCGGGCCGCCGATGTCGATGTTCTCGATGCAGTCCTCGAAGGACGCGCCCCCCTGGGAGAACTTCGCGACGGTCGCCTCGAAGGGGTAGAGGTCGACGCAGACCAGGTCGATCGGCGCGATCGCATGCTCCTCCGCCTGGGCGACATGCGCCGGCACGTCGCGGCGGAACAGGATGCCGCCATGCACCTGCGGCACCAGGGTCTTCACCCGCCCATCCAGGATCTCGGGGAAGCCCGTGTGCTCGGACACGTCCTTCACCGGCAGGCCGGCGGCGCGGATGGCCGCGGCGGTGCCGCCGGTGGACAGGATCTCCGCCCCATGGGCGACGAGGGCACGGGCGAACTCCACCAGCCCCGCCTTGTCGGAGACGGAGAGCAGCGCGCGCCGGATCGGAAGGATATCGGTCATGGCGCGGGCTTCTGCCGGGGCCGCGGGCGTGAAACAAGCGCGGGCTTCGCAGCCCGGGGGCGCGGGCGGGTTATGCGGGCGGGGCGCCGCCCGGAACAGACGCCCGGGCGATCCGGCGGCGGGGCCGCTCAGCCGGCGGGCGCGGTCTCGCGGAAGTAGCCCGGCGTGGCGTCGCGGATTTCCGCCACCCGGGCCAGGGTGCCGCCCAGATGCGCCCGCAGGGCCGCCTCGGCCGCCGCCGGGTCATGGGCGGCGAGGGCAGCGGCGATGCGGGCGTGGTCGCGCAGGATGGCCTCGCGCTTGCCGGGGGCGGGGAGGTCGAGGCGGCGGAGCCGGTCGAGATGGCCGCTGCGGGTGCGGATCAGCTCGGACAGGCTGCCCACCCCGGCGGCCTCCAGCAGCAGGGCGTGGAAGGCACCGTCGGACAGGGTGAAGGCGGCCTGGTCGTCGCGCGACAGCATCTCGCGCTGGGCGGCGATCTGGCCTTCCAGCCGGCCGACCAGCCCGGGCGGCGGGGCGCCGGCGAGGTGGCGCACGGCCTCCACCTCCACGGCGAGGCGCAGGAAATGCGCGGAGCGGACGCTGTCCAGGTCGATCCGCGCGACGCGGGTGGCCGATTGCGGCACCACCTCGACCAGATCCTCCTCCTGCAGCCGGATCAGCGCCTCCCGCACGGGGGTCTGGCTCACCCCTAGCCTGGCGGCGATCGCCGCGCGCGAAAGCTGGGTCCCGGGGGGCATGGCGAGGGACAGGATGGCCTGCCGCAGGCTGGCATAGGCGAAGGCCGCGGCGGAGGGACCGCGGGCGAAGCCGCCCTCGGCCGCCGGAAGGCCGGCGGCGGTCAGGTCGGCGCGGAGGAAGGTCGCGGAATCCATGCCGGGCAGCGTAGCACGATGGACAACTGAAATCTGATATATTAGTTAGGAGTCGCCGCGGAACTCACCGTCGGGCGGAAAAGACGGCCAGAGGCCGCCAAGCAGGAGGTCGTGTCCATGACCATCACCCGTCGTTCCACCCTCGCCGCGGGCCTCGCCGCGCCGGGGCTGCTGCTCGCCGGCCGCCGCGCCGCCGCCCAGGCAGCCTTTCCCAGCCGCTCCGTCCGCGTCGTCGTGCCCTTCACCCCGGGCGGCGCCGCCGACATCGCCGCGCGGCTGCTCTCCGAGCCGCTGTCGCAGAAATGGGGCCAGCCGGTGGTGGTGGAGAACCGCGCCGGGGCCAACGGCATCATCGGCACGGATGTGGTGGCCAAGGCCCCGGCGGACGGGCACACCCTGGCCGTCACCTCCATCGTCCATGCGGTGACCGCGCCGCTCTACCGCACGCCCTACGACACGCTGAAGGACGTGCCGGCGATCAGCCTGATCTATTCCGTGCCGCTGGTGCTGGTGACCGGGCCGGACTACCCCGCCAACAGCCTGGCGGAGCTGATCGCCATCGCGAAGCGCGACCCGGCCAAGGCCACCTGCGTCGGCACGGGCGGGCTCTACTGCGCCATGTTCAACATGATGATGGGCGCCGACATCGAGCAGATCCCCTATCGCGGCAGCTCCGCCGCGCATCCCGACCTGATGGCCGGCCGCGTCGCCTTCATCGTGGACACGCTGCCCGCGACGCTGGGCCATATCCAGACGGGCAAGCTGAAGGCGCTCGCCACCCCCAGCCCGGCGCGCCTGCCGCAGCTGCCGGACGTGCCGACCATGGGCGAGCTGGGCTTCCCGGACTTCATCGCCTCCACCTGGGGCGTGATGCTGGCCCCGGCCGGGCTGCCGGCCGCGACCGCCACCCGCATCTCCGCCGACGTGGCGGAGGTGCTGAAGCAGCCGGCGGTGAAGGACCGCTTCGCCGCCATGGGGGCGGAGGTGATCGGCAGCACGCCGGAGGAGGCGCAGCGCTTCGTGGCCGCCGAGGTCCGCAAGTGGACCGATGTCGCGGCCAGCGCCAAGATCGAGAAGCAGTGAGCGGGGAGGGGCGGCCGCGCATGGCGAAGCATCGGATCGTGGTCGCCCGCCGGGTCCCCCCGGCGGTGGCGGAGCGCGCGCGGCGGGAGTTCGACGCGGTGCTGGCCGAGGCCGACCTGGACACGGAGGGCGCCATCGCCGCCGTGGCGGCGCATGGGGCGGCGGGGCTGTTCTCCGGCCCCAGGGTGAGGCTGACCGCGGCGCACATGCCGTCGCTGCCCGACCACCTGAAGGTCATCGCCAACCCCAGCGCCGGGGTGGACCACATGGACGTGGCGGCAGCGAAGGCGCGCGGGATCGTCGTGACCAACGCGCCCGACGTGCTGACCGACTGCACCGCCGACCTCGCCTTCCTGCTGCTGCTCAACGCCTGCCGGCGCGGGCACGAGTACGAGGCGATCATGCGCGCCGGCTGGCGCAAGGGCTTCGGCATGGCCGACCTGCTGGGCGTCCGGCCGAGCGGCAAGACGCTGGGCATCGTCGGCATGGGGCGGATCGGCCAGGCCATGGCGCGGCGGGCGCGCGGCTTCGGGATGCGCGTCCTCTACCATAACCGCCGCCGCCTCGCCCCGGAGCTGGAGCAGGGGGCGGAGTACGTGGAATCCTTCCGCGACCTGCTGCCGCGCAGCGAGATCCTCTCGCTCCACCTGCCGGGCGGCGAGGCGGGCACGCTGATGGATGCCGAGGCTTTCGCCCTGCTGCCCAAGGGGGCCGTCTTCGTGAACACCGCCCGCGGCTCCCTGGTGGACGAGGACGCGCTGATCGCCGCCCTGACCTCCGGCCACCTCTTCGCCGCCGGGCTGGACGTGTTCCGCAAGGAGCCCGATTTCGACCTCCGTTTCGCGGAGCTGCCCAACGTCTTCCTGACCCCGCACGTGGCCAGCGCCACGACGGAAACGCGCGACGCCATGGGCTTCAAGGCCCTGGACAACATCGCCGCCGTGCTGGCAGGCAAGCCGCCCCTCGACCCGGTCTGAACGGCCGCACGACAAGATCAGGAGAACGCCATGTCCCTCACCGGAGAGATGCTGATCGGCGGCACCGCCGTCCGCGGCCGCGAGGGCGCGATCCATGCCGTCGATGCCGCCACCCATCAGAAGATGGACCCGCCCTATGGCGGCGGCGGCGCGGAGGAGGTCGAGCGCGCCTGTGCCCTGGCAGGGTCGGCCTTCGACACCTACCGCGAGACGACGCTCGAGGCGCGCGCCGCCTTCCTCGAGGCCATCGCGCAGAACATCCTCGACATCGGCGACGCGCTGATCGTGCGCGCCATGGCGGAGAGCGGCCTGCCGCGCGGCCGGCTGGAGGGCGAGCGCGGCCGCACCGTCGGCCAGCTCCGCCTCTTCGCCGCCGTGGTGCGCGAGGGAAGCTGGCTCGGCGCCCGCATCGACCCGGCCCTGCCGGACCGCCAGCCCCTGCCGCGCGCCGACCTGCGCCAGCGCCAGATCGCGGTCGGCCCGGTCGCGGTGTTCGGCGCGTCCAACTTCCCGCTCGCCTTCTCGGTCGGCGGCGGCGACACCGCCTCGGCCCTGGCCGCCGGCTGCCCGGTGGTGGTGAAGGCGCATTCGGCGCATCCCGGCACCTCGGAGCTGGTGGGCAAGGCCATCGCCAAGGCCGTGGCCGATTGCGGCCTGCCGGAAGGCGTCTTCTCCATGCTGTTCGGCTCCGGCGCCAAGGTCGGGCAGGCGCTGGTCGAGAACCCGCACATCAAGGCGGTGGGCTTCACCGGCTCGCGCGCCGGCGGCACGGCGCTGATGAAGACCGCCGCCGCGCGCAAGGAGCCCATCCCCGTCTATGCGGAGATGAGCAGCATCAACCCCGTCTTCCTCCTCCCCGGCGCCATGGCCAAGCGGGCGGCGGCGATCGGCAAGGGCTTCGTCGGCTCGCTCACGATGGGCGCGGGGCAGTTCTGCACCAACCCCGGCCTGGTGATGGCGGTGGAGGGGCCGGAGCTGCACGACTTCCTCGGCGCCGCGACCGAGGCGCTGACCGGCGCGCCGGCCCAGACCATGCTGACCCCGGGCATCCTGAAGGCGTACCAGGAGGGGGTGGAGAAGCTCTCCTCCAACAACCGGGTGGAGACGGTGGCCGAGGGCCAGCTTTCCACCAACGGCCTCCAGGGCCGCGCCGCGATCTTCGCGACCACCGCCGCCCACTTCGCCGCCGACCCGGCGCTGGAGGAGGAGGTGTTCGGCGCCGCCTCCCTCGTCATCCGCTGCCCGGACCTGGAGACGATGCAGGAGATGGCCGAGGGTCTGGAGGGCCAGCTCACCGCCACCATCCAGATGGAGCCGGAGGATCTGGAGCTGGCGAAGAAGCTGGTGCCGATCCTGGAACGCAAGGTCGGCCGCATCCTGGTCAACGGCTTCCCGACGGGCGTCGAGGTCAGCCACGCCATGGTGCATGGCGGGCCCTACCCCTCGACCTCGGACGGGCGCACCACCTCCGTCGGCACGCTGGCGATCCAGCGCTTCCTGCGGCCCGTCTGCTACCAGGACTTCCCGGAGGGGCTGCTGCCGGAGGCGATCCGCGACGGCAACCCGCTGAAGCTGTGGCGCCGGGTGGATGGGAAGATGGGCCAGGACTGAGCGGGACACCGCCGAGCGTCGCGTAAGGGTATTGGGGAGGAGTTGACGCGTATGACCGACACACCGGACCTGCCGCCACAGGCGCTGGAAGCCGACCCGGCGGAGCATTCCGCCCAGCCAAGGCGCAAATCCGTCGAGGAGCTGCGCTCCCGCCGCTGGTTCGGCCCGGCCGACCTGCGCAGCTTCGGGCATCGCTCGCGGGCGATGCAGATGGGCTATTCGCCCGAGGAGTGGACGGGCAAGCCGGTCATCGCGATCGTCAACACCTGGTCCGACCTGCAGCCTTGCCACTCGCACTTCAAGACGCGGGTGGAGGACGTGAAGCGCGGCATCCTGATGGCGGGCGGCTTCCCGGTGGAGCTGCCCGCGCTCTCGGTCAGCGAGAGTTTCGTCAAGCCGACGACCATGATGTACCGCAACATGCTGGCCATGGAGACGGAGGAGCTGCTGCGCTCCCACCCCGTGGACGGCGTGGTGCTGATGGGCGGCTGCGACAAGACGACGCCCGCGCTGCTGCTGGGCGCCACCAGCATGAACATCCCGGCGGTCTTCCTGCCCGCCGGGCCGATGCTGCGCGGCAACTGGCAGGGCAAGACCCTCGGCTCGGGCTCCGACAGCTGGAAGTACTGGGACGAGCTGCGCGCGGGCAAGATCACCGATCAGGACTGGCTGGGCGTGGAGGGCGGCATCGCCCGCTCCTACGGCACCTGCATGACCATGGGCACGGCCAGCACCATGACGGCGATCGCCGAGGCCGTGGGCATGGTGCTGCCGGGCGGCTCCTCCGTGCTGGCCGCCGATGCGGGGCACATCCGGCTGGCGAGCGAGAGCGGCCGGCGGATCGTGGAGATGGTCTGGGAGGACCTGACGCCGCAGAAGATCCAGACCCGCGAGGCCTTCGAGAACGCCATCGCGGTCGCCATGGCCATGGGCTGCTCGACCAACGCGATCATCCACCTGATCGCCATGGCGCGCCGCGCCGGGCAGGAGATCGGGCTGGAGGATTTCGAGCGCTACTCCCGCCGCGTGCCGGTGATCGGCAACGTCCGCCCCTCGGGCAATACCTACCTGATGGAGGACTTCTTCTACGCCGGCGGCATCCGCGCGCTGATGAGCAACATCCGCGAGCACCTGCACCTGGACTGCCTGACCGTCTCCGGCCGCACCGTCGGCGAGAACATCGAGGGCGCGAAGGTCTTCAACGACGACGTCATCCGGCCGCTGTCGAACCCGATCTACGGCCAGGGCTCGCTGGCGGTGCTGAAGGGCAACCTGGCGCCGTCGGGCTGCGTCATCAAGCCGGCGGCGATGGACCAGAAGTTCCTCAAGCATTCCGGCCCGGCCTTCGTCTTCGACGACTACCCCTCGATGAAGAAGGCCGTCGAGGATGAGAGCTATCCCTTCACGCCGGATTCCGTCCTCGTCCTGCGCAATGCGGGGCCGCAGGGGGGGCCCGGCATGCCGGAATGGGGCATGCTGCCCATGCCGAAGAAGCTGCTGAAGATGGGGCTGCGCGACATGCTGCGCCTGTCGGATGCGCGCATGTCCGGCACCTCCTACGGCGCCTGCGTGCTGCACGTGGCGCCGGAGAGCTTCGTCGGCGGGCCGCTGGCGCTGCTGAAGACGGGCGACATCGTCTCCATCGACGTCGAGGCGCGCACGATCAACATGGACGTCTCCGACGAGGAGCTGGAGCGCCGCCGCGCCGAATGGACCCCGCCGCCCGCCCGCTTCGAGCGCGGCTATGGCTGGGCCTTCAGCAAGCACATCCAGCAGGCGGACGAGGGCTGCGACTTCGACTTCCTGCGCACCGATTTCGGCGCCCCCGTGCCCGAGCCCGTCATCTACTGAGCCCTTCGGAGGAAACCCCCATGTCCACGCTCAAGCCCGAGACCCGGGACAAGCTGAAGGGCGTCAGCACCGCCACCCTCGCGACCGCGCTGTTCAAGCGCGGCCTGCGGCAGCAGTTCATCCAGGATGTGCGGCCGCTGCACCCGCTGAAGGAGAGCATGGTCGGCCCGGCCTTCACCCTGCGCTACATGCCGGCGCGCGAGGACCTGAACCAGCTCTCCGCCTTCCGCGACCGCGCCCACCCGCAGCGCAAGGCGGTGGAGGACTGCCCGCCCGGCGCGGTGATGGTGATGGACAGCCGCAAGGACGCCCGCGCCGCCTCGGCCGGCGGCATCCTGATCACCCGCCTCCAGGCGCGCGGCGTGGCGGGGGTGGTGACGGATGGCGGCTTCCGCGATTCGGCGGAGATCGCGACGCTGGACATGCCCGCCTTCCACCACCGCCCCTCGGCGCCGACCAACCTGACGCTGAACCAGGCGATCGACATCAACGTACCGATCGGCTGCGGCGATGCCCCGGTCTTCCCGGGCGACATCGTGGTGGGCGACAATGACGGCGTCATCATCATCCCCGCCCACCTCGCCGACGAGATCGCGAACGAGGCGGTGGAGATGACCGCCTACGAGGATTTCGTGACGGAGCGGGTGCGGGACGGGCACACCATCGTCGGCCTCTACCCGGCGACGGACGAGAAGAACCTCGAGATCTTCGCGGAGTGGCGCAAGGCCAACGGCCGCTGATCCCCGGCCGGTGCCGTCAGGTCCGGTAGACCGGACGGGCAGCGGCGCCGGATGGGATGCAGAGCTGGAAGGCGGGGCGAAGCGTGGCCTCCTCCTCCGGCTCTGACGCCGAGTGGGTGGGCGGCGCGGCGGGGCGGCGGGTGCCGACCTCGCGCGGCAGGTTCCGCAGGCTGCCCAGGACCAGCGGCGCCGCGGCGGCGCAGGCCGGGGTGGAGAGGACCGTCATCGGCATGGGCGGCGCGACGATCTGATCGGCGGCGAGGGCGGCGCCACCAGGGACGAGGCCGATCGGGGCGATGCCGGCCGGGGCGGCGACCGCCAGCAGAAGCGTCAGAAGTTTCCGCATCGTCGCCCCTTTCTGCGATCACCTGGCCCGCTGGCGCGCCCTGGCCCCGGAAGGCGGGGTGGGGGCGGGGCGACCCTGCCGGGAGGGCCGCTTCCGCCGGTGCGACGTCGGGATCGGCGATTCGAACGCGAAGCCGATGGCGCGGTTGCCGCGTTGGGGCGGCGGCAGGCCACCCGCATGAGAGAACGACCATGAGCGACCGCCCAGAGGATGACGACGTGGATCTCGGCATCACCGTTCCCACCGTCGTGAGCATCATCGACGCCGCCCGCGCGGTGGACGAGATGGAGGAGGACGAGAGCAACGAGGACCTCCAGGACGAGGAGAACCCGGAGGACAACGATCCGGACGCCCTGGCCGAGGCGCTGGAGGAGCAGATCAACGTCCTGAACGAGGACGAGCAGGCGGCGCTGATCGCCCTCGCCTGGGTCGGGCGAGGGGATTACGACGCCGAGGATTGGGAGGAGGCGGTGCGGCTGGCCCGGGAGCGCAACGAGGCCGGGGGCGCGGCGACCTATCTCATGGGCATGGAGATGCTGGGCGACCTGCTGTCCGAGGGGCTGGAAGCCTTCGGCATCAGTGCGGAGGAGATCGCCCGCTGATCCACGGGGCCCTGGTCGCCGCGCTGCTTGCCTCGGCGCGGGCCACGGCGGCATCGTGACCTCCCCCGGCGCGGGAGACGCCCAGGAAGGGCGCGCCACGCCGGGCAAGGGAGGAACGCATGCTCCGTTCGCGTTTGTGGCCCATGCTGGCCATGGCCGCCGCGCTTCTGGCCATGGCGACGGTGATCGGCCGGGCCGCCGACTATCCCGCCCCCCGGGAGGGGAGCTGGGTGGCGCGGGACTTCCGCTTCCACACCGGGCAGACCCTTTCCGAGGTGACGCTGCACTACCGCACCCTGGGCGATCCCGCCGGCGAGCCGGTGCTGATCCTCCACGGGACTTCCGGCTCCGGTGCCGGGATGCTGACGCAGGACTTCGCCGGGCAGCTCTTCGGCCCCGGGCAGCCGCTCGATGCCCGCCGCCACTTCATCATCCTGCCCGACGCGCTCGGCCACGGACGGTCCGCCAAGCCCTCGGACGGGATGCGGGCCCGCTTCCCGGAATACGACTACGACGACATGGTCCTGGCCCAGTACCGCCTCATCACCGAAGGGCTGGGCATCCGGCACCTCCGCCTGGTGCTCGGCAATTCCATGGGCGGGATGCAGGCATGGCTTTGGGGGGTGGCCTATCCCGAGATGATGGACGGGCTGGTGCCGATGGCCTCCCAGCCCACGGAGATGGCCGGCCGCAACTGGCTGACGCGCCGGATGATCGTGGACGGCATCCGCGCCGATCCGGCCTGGCAGGGTGGCGATTATGCCGAGCAGCCGCGTTCGGCCCGCTTCTTCAACGTCTTCTTCGCCATCGCGACCAGCGGCGGCAACTTCGCCTGGCAGGCGGCCGCGCCGACGCGGGAGAAGGCGGAGGCCATCCTGGACCAGCGCATGGCCGCCCCCTTCAACCAGGATGCCAACGACTTCCTCTACCAGTGGAACTCCTCGCGCGGGTTCAACGCATCGCCGCGGCTGGAGCGGATCGTCGCGCCGCTGCTGGCGATCAACGCGGCCGACGACGAGCGCAACCCGCCCGAGACGGGCATCATGGAGCGCGAGCTGCGCCGCCTGCCCAATGCCCGCCTGCTGCTGATCCCCGCCAGCGCCGAGACCCGCGGGCATGGCACCACCGGCTTCGCGCGCTTCTGGGCGAAGGAGCTGGGCGAGTTCCTCGACACCCTGCCCCGGCGGACCGCCTCGGCACGGTAGCCGGACCGGGGGCCGCCGCCCCGCCTCGGTTCCCCCGGAGAGCGGGGGCTTTGCCTCAGCCGAGGCGCGGCCCGTCCAGCCCGGCGATCTCGCGCACCAGCTTGCGGCGGACGGCGTTGCCGAAGGCCTCGAAATCCTCGGCGGCGATGACGAAGGCACCGGGTCCGCCGATCACGTTCTGGGCATAGTACTGGTCCAGCGGGATGGGCGGCATCCGGCCGAAGGTCGGCCGGTCGTTCAGGATGGGCAGGCCGTTGATGACGATGCCCTCGGCCACGGCGCGGTCCCGCGCCTCCTCGGCCGGCGGGCCGCTGTTGTTCACCCCGTCGCCGGAGACGTCGATCACCCGCCGCGTCGCCTCGTGCGGCACGGCGGCCAGGGCCTGGCGGGAGAATTCGATGGCCCCCGAGATGGAGGTCCAGGACAGGGACTGCCGCGGCGCCTTCTCCAGGGTCTCGGCCCAGGCCGTCGCCTCGACCTGGCTGGAGATGCGGGTCCAGGGGATGACGAGGCGCTGGTATTCGGCCCCGGCCCATTCGACATAGGCCAGGGCGATGGCCCCCAGGTCACCGGAGCGGATCGCCTGCACCACCCGGGCGTCCGTCACGGCGTTGCGGTAGCCCTCGCGCTGGAGCCGCGCCTCGTCCTCGTCCACCGAGCGGGAGACGTCCACGGCCAGCACCAGCGCCACGTCCACCGGCTCGCCCTCCGGCGTGGCATCGGCCCAGGGTGTCCGCGACTGCCCCAGGGCTGGCAGGGCAAGGGGGGAGGCCATGGCCGTGGCACCGCCCGCCAGCAGAAGGGACCTTCGACGCATCGGCACGCTCCCCCTTTCCTGAGGGAGCAAGTGCAGCAGGAAGCGTGTCCCGGTCGCAACGCAAAGCTGTCACGGGCTCATCACGTTTCCCGGCAACAGCACGCGCGGCAGGGTCGCCGGGTCCGGGACCCAGCCGCCGGCGGCGCGGCGCAGCAGCGGCGTCGCGAAGCCGGCGGCCACGGGGATCTGGGCCGGCCAGGAGGCGCACCAGCGGTCGCCCTGGGCCATCGCCACCGCCAGCCCCACCGGCGCGACGCCCGCGGCGGCGAGCAGCGAGAGCCCGGCCAGGGCGGAGCTGCCCGTGCTGATCACGTCGTCCACCAGCAGCACGCGCCGCGCCTCCAGCCGGTGCCGCATCCGCGGGTCGAGCCAGAGCCGCCGCTCGCCCGGCGCGGTGGAGGAGGAGATCGGCACGGAGAGCGAATCCTCGTACCACCGCTTGCGCGAATAGCCGGCCGCGACCCAGTTCCGGTGGCCCAGCGCCTCGGCCACCAGGGGCGCGACCACGTGGCCCAGCGTGGGCAGGCCGCAGACCACCTCCGCCCCGAGGCCCCGTGCCGCCTCCGCCATCCAGCCGGCGACGCGCCGCACCACGGGGAAGGAGGCCTGGTAGGCGATGAAGCCGCAGACGGCGACGGCGCCGTAGTCGCGCAGCGGCATGATCAGCCGAGCGCCGTCCGGCAGGGGCGCCGGGAAGCGGTCCGCATAGGGTGGGCCGGGGTCCTCCGCCGCCGTCGCGAAATCCTGCCAGAACTCCATCGCCGCCTGCTTCCCTCGCTGCCGCCCGGACACGGGGCGGGGCCGTGCCACGCCGCCCCGCGGCGGTCCAGTCGGCGTTCCGGGATCGCCCCTTCCCAAGGAGCCGGAACGATCGTCCTCCCCCGTTTCCGCCGGGCCCGGTTCCGCTCTAGGCTCGGCCGCTCGACCACCCTTCCCCCGGAGGAACGACCCCGATGACCACCCGACGCGCGCTCCTCGCCGGCTCCGCCGGGGCCGTCTTCGCCATGGCCCACGGCCGCTGGGCGGAGGCCCAGTCGCCCGCCGGCGTGATCGTCATGGCCCGGCAGATCGACGACCTCATCACCCTCGATCCGGGCGAGTGCTTCGAGTATTCGGGCTCCGAGGTCTGCGGCAACGTCTACCAGAAGCTGGTCACCACGCCGAACAGCAACCCCTCCGAGCTGGTGGGCGAGCTGGCGGAGAAGTGGGAGGCCTCGGCCGACAACAAGACCTTCACCTTCCAGATGAAGGAAGGCCCGCGCTTCGCCTCCGGCAACCCGGTGACGGCGGAGGACGCCGCCTGGTCCTTCCAGCGCGCGGTGATCCTGAACAAGAGCCCCGCCTTCATCATCAACCAGTTCGGCTACACCAAGGACAACGTGGCGCAGATGATCCGCGCCACCGGCCCGCGCACCCTGGTGATGCAGACGGCCGAGCCGACCTCGATGAACTTCCTGCTCTACTGCCTCTCGGCCGTGGTCGGCAGCGTGGTGGAGAAGGCGGCGGTGCTGCCCAAGGCGCAGGGCGACGACCTGGGCAATGCCTGGCTGAAGCAGAACTCCGCCGGCTCCGGCCCCTACCAGCTCCGCGTCTGGCGGGCGAGCGACAGCGTGACGGTGGAGGCGAACCCCAACTCCACGGTCAAGGCGGCGACCCGGCGCGTGATCATGCGCCACGTCGCCGACCCCTCGGCGCAGCTGCTCGCGCTGCAGAAGGGCGACGTGGAGATCGCGCGCAACCTCTCCCCCGACCAGATCAAGCAGATCGCCGCCGAGGGCCGCTACGGCGTGCGGCCGCAGCGCAAGGCCAGTCTGCTGTTCCTGGCGCTGAACCAGAAGAACCCCAACCTCGCCAAGGCGGAGGTGAAGCAGGCGATCAAGCTCGCCATCGACTACGAGGGCATCGCCAACAACATCACCCCCAACACCTGGGTGGTGCACCAGGCCTTCCTGCCGGAGGGCATCCCGGGCGCGCTGACGGAGAAGCCCTTCTCCCGCCGCGTGGACGAGGCGAAGAAGCTGATGGCCGCGGCCGGCCTCGCCAACGGCTTCGAGATGAACTTCGACTACGCCTCCGCCCCGCCGGTCAACGACATCGCCCAGGCGGTGCAGGCCAACCTGGCCGATATCGGCATCCGCCTGCGCATGCTGCCGGGCGAGAGCCGGGCGGTCATCACCAAGACCCGCGCGCGGCAGCACGACATGGCCGTCTCCCGCTGGGGCAGCGACTACTTCGACCCGCATTCGAACGCGGAGAACTTCTCGATCAACACCAACAACGCCGACGACGCGCGCCAGCGCACCACGGCCTGGCGGTCGAGCTGGCTGATCCCGGAGCTGAGCGAGCGGACCATGCAGGCGATGCGCGAGCCCGATCCGGAGAAGCGCGCGGCGATGTACATCGACCTCCAGCGCGACCACCAGAAGATCAGCCCCTTCGTCATCATGCTCCAGGAGATCGAGGTCTGGGTCAGCCGCCCCGGCGTCACCGGGCTCGACACGGGGCCGATGAACGACCGCAACCGCTGGCAGGGGCTGACCAAGTCGTAGCCGCGGCCCCCGGAGGCGCCCGGTGCGGCGGCTGAAGTCGCTGGCGGCCACCGCCGCCAGCATCCCCATCACCCTGTTCGGGCTGGTGCTGGTCACCTTCCTGATCGGGCGGGTGATGCCGATCGACCCGGTGATCGCCATCGTCGGCGACCGCGCGCCGCAGGACGTGGTGGAGCGCGTGCGGATGGAGCTGGGGCTGGACCAGCCGCTCTACGTGCAGTTCGTGCGCTACGTGGGCGACCTGCTGCAGGGCAATCTCGGCCGCTCCGTGATGACCTCCAACACGGTGGGCGAGGACATCGCCCGCTTCTTCCCCGCGACCTTCGAGCTGGCGACGGTGGCGATCCTCCTCGCCATCCTGATCGGCGTCCCGCTGGGCGTGCTGGCGGCCACGCGCCAGGGCACGGCGACGGACCAGGCGGTGCGGCTGTTCTGCCTCGCCGGGCATTCGGTGCCGATCTTCGTTCTCGGCCTCGTCAGCCTGCTGGTCTTCTACGCCTGGCTCGGCTGGCTGCCGGGGCCGGGGCGGCAGGGCGTGGCCTACCAGGACCTGATCGACACCCGCACCGGGCTGCTCACCGTCGACGCGGCGCTGGCGGGGGAATGGGACGTCTTCCGGGACGCGCTGCGCCACCTCGCCCAGCCGGCGGGCATCCTGGCCTTCTTCTCGCTCGCCTACATCGCCCGCATGACCCGCGCCTTCATGCTGGCGGAGCTGCGCAGCGAGTACGTCATCACCGCCCGCGCCAAGGGCCTCTCCCCCCTGCGCATCGTCTGGGGCCACGCCTTCCGCAACGTCGCCGTGCCGCTGGTGACGGTGCTGTTCCTCACCTATGCCGGGCTGCTGGAGGGCGCGGTGCTGACCGAGACCATCTTCGCCTGGCCCGGGCTGGGGCAGTACCTGACCGTCTCCCTGCTCAACGCGGACATGAACGCCGTCCTCGGCGCGACCCTGGTGGTGGGGCTGATCTACGTGGCGCTGAACCTGCTGGCCGACCTGCTGTACCGGCTGCTGGACCCGAGGGTGGCATGAGCGCCGCGACCGAGGCCGGCCCCCCCGCCTTCTCCCGCGCCTGGCTGCTCTCGCCCGCGCCGACCTCGCGCCGGCAGGCGGCCTGGGGGCAGCGCTACCAGGCCTGGCTCGCCTTCCGCCGCAACCCGCTGGCCATGGTGGGGCTGATCGTCGTCGTGCTGCTGCTGGCCATGGCGCTCTTCGCGCCGCTGCTGGCCACCCACGACCCGGGGGTGCAGGCGCTGGGCAACCGGCTCCAGCCGCCCTCCGCCGCGCACTGGATGGGCACGGACGAGCTGGGGCGCGACGTCTGGTCCCGCCTCGTCTACGGCGCGCGGATCACGCTGGGCATGGTGGTGGCGGTGGTGCTGCTGGTCGCGCCCTTCGGCCTCGCCATCGGCTGCATCGCCGGCTACGCGGGCGGGTTCTGGGACCGCATCCTGATGCGCGTCACCGACGTCTTCCTGGCCTTCCCCCGGCTGATCCTGGCGCTGGCCTTCGTCGCCGCCCTGCGCCCCGGGGTGGAGAGCGCGGTGATCGCCATCGCGCTCACCGCCTGGCCGCCCTATGCCCGCCTCGCGCGCGCCGAGACGCTGACCCTCCGCCGCACCGACTACATCGCCGCGGTGAAGCTCGCCGGGGCCTCGCCGGCGCGCATCGTCTGGCGGCACGTGGCGCCGATGTGCCTGCCCTCGCTGGTGGTGCGCGTCACGCTGGACATGTCCTCCATCATCCTCACCGCCGCCGGGCTGGGCTTCCTGGGCCTGGGCGCGCAGCCGCCGCTGCCGGAATGGGGGACGATGATCGCCACCGCCCGGCGCTTCGTGCTGGAGCAGTGGTGGGTGCCCCTGATCCCCGGCATCGCCATCTTCGTGGCCTCCCTCGCCTTCAACCTGCTGGGCGACGGGCTGCGCGACGTGCTGGACCCGAAGCAGCGCTAGGAAGGCCGCCCGATCTGCCGCAGCGTCTCCTGCAGCGGTGTATCGGGGATCTTCATCGCCCCGCTCAGCGGCGTCTCCAGTTCCAGGATCAGGAACAGCGCCACCGAGACGGACAGCGTCCCCAGGCCGATGACCACGTGCACCAGCGCGTTGGAGGGGGTGCTCAACCCGATGATCGCGAAGACGATGACCAGCCAGAAGGCCAGCACGGTCAGGAAGGGCCAGGTGACGGTGGCACTCCCCGCCTCCACCAGCACCAGGCGCTGCTGCAGCACTGCCGTCATGCGGGCCTGCAGGAGGGAGAGGGTACGCTGCTGCCCGGGCGTGGCGGGCTGGAACCGCGCGATCTCCTCGTCCAGGGCCAGCAGCTGGCTCCCGAGGTCCTGGTCCTCGGGGCTACGGGCGCCGGCCGGGCCCCCGTCCGGGGCCGGCCGGTTGTTCTCCGGCCAGATCTGGGTCAGGGCCCCGGTGACGAAGCCGTGCAGCCGCCTCCGCTCCGGCGCGGCCTCCGGCCCGTACTCCCGCAGCCGCTGGTCCAGGTCGATCAGGTCCAGGCTGTAGGCCCGCAGCGCCCGGTCCTGCCCGTCATACACCGCCTTGGCCGAGGAGATCAGCAGCCCCAGCACCAGGGCGGCGAAGGTGATGAGGATGGACATGACCAGACGGATCGCGTCCATCGTCTCCTGCCGGCGGTGGTGCGGCGGCATGCGCTGCTGCACCAGCCAGCCCAGGCTGCTGGCCACGACCAGAAGCAGCGGCAGCAGGACGGGGATCAGGAGGCTGGACGTGGGCATGCTGGCCGCATCTCCCCGCGGATGGGCGATGTTCCGGGATCGGGACGACCTTCCGCTTGGCACGGTGGCGGCGGGCTGTCCATGGCACCGCCGCCGGTGGCGTGGCAGGCCCCGGCGATCCGCGCTTGACCCCTGGCCGGGCCTGCGCTCTGCAAGGGGCAGCGGGCCGGGCCTCCGCCGCCGGACCCGCGCCAGGATTCCGGATCTTCCGCGCATGCTCCGCCGCTTCTTCGCCTACTACGCGCCCTGGAAGGGGCTGTTCCTCCTCGATTTCGGCTGCGCCGTGCTCTCCGGCCTGCTGGAGCTGGGCTTCCCCATGGCGGTGCGCGCCTTCGTGGACCGGCTGCTGCCGGGGCAGGACTGGGGGCTGATCCTCCTCGCCGCGGCGGGGCTGCTGGTGGTCTACCTGCTCAACACCGTGCTGCTGGCCGTGGTGAACTACTGGGGCCACATGCTGGGGATCAACATCGAGACGGAGATGCGACGGAGGGCCTTCGACCATCTCCAGAAGCTGTCCTTCCGCTTCTACGACGAGCAGAAGACGGGCCACCTCGTCGCCCGCGTGACCAAGGACCTGGAGGAGGTGGGCGAGGTCGCGCATCACGGGCCGGAGGACCTGTTCATCGCGGTCATGACCTTCCTCGGCGCCTTCGCGCTGATGTTCACGGTCAACCCGACGCTCGCCCTGCTCACCACGCTGATCGTGCCGCCGGTCGCCATCCTCTCCACCCGCTACGGCAGCCGGCTGACCGCCACCTGGCGCTCGATCTTCGGCCGGGTCGGCGCCTTCAACGCGCGCATCGAGGAGAATGTGGGCGGCATCCGCGTGGTGCAGGCCTTCGCCAACGAGGAGCACGAGCGGGCCCTCTTCGCGACCGACAACGCGCGCTACCGCGACACCAAGCTCCAGGGCTACCGCATCATGGCGGCGAGCCTGTCGCTCTCCTACCTCGGCATGCGGCTGACCCAGATGGTGGTGATGGTCGCGGGCTCGTACTTCGTGCTGCGCGGCGAGCTGACGGCGGGCGACTTCGTCGGCTTCCTGCTGCTGGTCGGCGTGTTCTTCCGCCCGGTCGAGAAGATCAACGCCGTGCTGGAGACCTATCCCAAGGGCATCGCCGGCTTCCGCCGCTACCTCGAGCTGCTGGAGACGCAGCCCGACATCGCGGACGCGCCGGACGCGGTGGCGGTCGGGCGGCTGCGCGGCGAGATCCGCTACGAGGGCGTGACCTTCGGCTACAGCGCCGAGCGGCCCGTGCTGCGCGGCGTGGACCTCGCCATCCGGGCGGGGGAGACCATCGCCTTCGTCGGCCCGTCGGGGGCGGGCAAGACGACGCTCTGCTCGCTGCTGCCGCGCTTCTACGAGGTGCAGGGCGGCCGCATCACCGTCGACGGCATCGACATCCGCCGGATGACGCTGGCTTCGCTGCGCAGCCAGATCGGCATCGTGCAGCAGGACGTCTTCCTGTTCGGCGGCACGCTGCGCGAGAACATCGCCTATGGCCGGCTCGACGCGACGGAGGCGGAGATCCTGGACGCCGCCCGCCGCGCCCGGCTGGACGCGATGATCGCCGGCCTGCCGGACGGGCTGGACACGGTGGTGGGCGAGCGCGGGGTGAAGCTCTCCGGCGGGCAGAAGCAGCGCCTGGCGATCGCGCGCATCTTCCTGAAGAACCCGCCCATCCTGATCCTGGACGAGGCGACCTCGGCGCTCGACACGGAGACGGAGCGCGCCATCCAGCAGTCGCTGGCCGAGTTGTCCCAGGGCCGCACCACCCTGGTCATCGCCCACCGCCTCGCCACCATCCGCAACGCCGACCGCATCGTGGTGGTGGACCGCCACGGCATCGTGGAGCAGGGGCGGCACGGCGAGCTGGTGGCGGCGGACGGCGCCTATCGCCGGCTGCACGAGGCGCAGCAGGGGCTGGCGTCGTAGGGCGACGCCCGCCATCGGCGCCCTGCATCCGGTCCGCGGACCGGCCCGTGGCCCCGGCGGCGGGGGTGGCGGGCCCGGCCCACCCTTCCCGCAGGCCGCGGCGGCGCCTTAAGCTGCGCACCGCATGACCGCACCCCTCGTCGAGATCGCCGACCTCCGGGTCGACTTCGCCTCCGCCACCGGCGTCACCAGCGCGGTGCGGGGCGTCTCCCTCACCCTGGGACGCGAGAAGCTGGGCATCGTGGGAGAGAGCGGGTCGGGCAAGTCCGTCACCGGCCGGGCGTTGATGCGGCTGCTGCCCGGCTCGGCCCATGTCTCGGCGAAGGCGCTGCGCTTCGGCGGCACCGACATCCTCGCCGCCTCGGAGCAGGAGATGCGCCGGCTGCGCGGCGGGCGGATCGGGCTGATCCTGCAGGACCCGAAGTTCAGCCTGAACCCGGTGATCCCCATCGGCCGGCAGATCGCCGAGGCGCTGCGCCAGCACAAGCGGCTGGGCCGTGGCGAGGCACGGGATGCCGCCCTCGCCCTGCTGGAGAGCGTGCGCATCCGCGATCCCCGCCGCGTGCTGGATTCCTACCCGCACGAGGTCTCGGGCGGCATGGGGCAGCGCGTGATGATCGCGATGATGCTGGCCCCCGAGCCGGACATGCTGATCGCCGACGAGCCGACCAGCGCGCTGGATTCCACGGTGCAGGCGGAGATCCTGCGGCTGATCGGCGAGCTGGTGGACAGCCGCGGCATGGCGCTGATGCTGATCTCCCACGACCTGCCGCTGGTCAGCCATTTCTGCGACCGCATCGTGGTGATGTATGCCGGCCGGGTGATGGAGGAGCTGAAGGCCGCCGACCTGCACCGGGCGGAGCATCCCTATACCCGCGGGCTGCTGGCCTGCATGCCCTCCCTCTCGAAGCCGCGCGGGCGGCTGCCGGTGCTGACCCGCGATCCTGCCTGGCTGGGGGCATCCTGACATCATGGCGATGATCGAGGTTGCGGAGCTGCATGTCCGCTTCGGTGCCAACCACGCCGTGCGGGGCGTCTCCTTCGCCGTGGAGGCGGGCGAGACCTTCGGCCTGGTCGGCGAGAGCGGATCGGGCAAGTCCACGGTGCTGCGCTGCCTGGCCGGGCTGATCGAGCCCTCCGGGGGGCGGATGGAGATCGACGGCCGGCCGCTCGGTCGCCGCCGCGACAAGGCCTTCCACCGGCTGGTCCAGATGGTCTTCCAGGACCCCTACGGCAGCCTGCATCCGCGCCAGACGGTGGACCGGCAGCTGTCGGAGCCGCTGGCGATCCACGGCATCGGCGATGCCGACCGCCGCATCGCCCGCGCGCTGGACGAGGTGGCGCTGCCGCAGGCCGCGCGCTTCCGCTTCCCGCACCAGCTCTCCGGCGGGCAGCGCCAGCGCGTGGCCGTCGCCCGTGCCCTGATCGCGGAGCCGCGCGTGCTGCTGCTGGACGAGCCGACCAGCGCCCTGGACGTCTCCGTGCAAGCGGAGGTGCTGAACCTGCTCGCCGACCTGCGCGCCGCGCGCGGACTCACCTGCGTGCTGGTCAGCCACAACCTGGCGGTGGTGGCCCAGCTCTGCGAGCGGCTGGCGGTGATGCAGGGCGGCCAGATCGTGGACCGCTTGACCGAGGCGGAACTGCGGGCAGGGGAGACGCACCACCCGCATTCGGAGGAGCTGGTTCGCCTGTCGCGGGAGCTGGAGGACAGCTAGGCCGTCATCGGGCCGCTGGGCGCTGGGGGGCTGTGGGACCCCTTGGCCGGGGCTGCAGGGCATGCCTGCTCACCGAGTTGGGAACCGGCGATCATGGCATGTGGGATACGCGCTCCCTATGCTGCATTGCAGCAAGAGAGGCGGCCTCCCATGCCGGATGGATGGATCAAGCGAGAGATCGTCAAGCGGATCAAGGACGCGGGCGGCAGGCTGCAAGGCGAACGGCCCTTCGAGGCCGCCGAATATACCTTCCAGGCGCGTCAGGAACGGGCCCTCGCCGAGTTGGTGGCGAAGGGGGATGTCGCCATGGAACGGGGCGAGTGGTTCTTCCCCAAGGGCTCCTCCTATCGGGCGTGACGCGGGGAAGGCCCGGCACGCCGCGCCGGCTTCCCCTTCCGCCCCTGGCTGATCGGGCCTGCGGCCGCCCCCGCCGCGGCAGGGTCCGCCACGGCACCGGCCGCGGGACGACGCCGGGGAGGCACCGGACGCCGCCATCGGGGCCGGCAAACCCACGCCAGCCGCCGGGCTGGCGCGCGATCCTCCCTTCCACCGGTCCCAACGCCCGCTCCCGCGCCCGATCCGGCGCGCCGAAGCCGGGATTGGCGCGGCCCCTATCCCTTGATGGCCGGATCCAGCGGCTCGGGCAGCTTGTCCTCGGCCTCGCGGGGAGCGTCCTCGGCCGCCTTCAGCGCCTGCTTCCGCTGCTCCTTGGCCTGGGCCTTCGCAGCCTTGTCCCGTTCGCGCTGCAAGCGCTCCTGGTTGTAGTTCGGCTTCCGCAAATTCAGTTCCCTTTCGATCAACGCGACCCGTGAGCCGCTCCAGGGCGCTTCGGCGGCAGCTGCGTGCCGTGCCACCGCGCCCGGACTCAACGCAGCATGTAGAGCCCCACGGCCCCCAGGCCCAGCAGGGCCAGGGTCAGGCGGAGCAGGGGCAGGCGCCGTCCGCTGCGCACCGGGCGCGACTGGAGAACGGACCCCGCGCCATTCGCATTCGCCAATCCGATGGCCAGGAGGAGTCCGGGTGCCAGTCGCGCTGCCGGCACGGAAACGGCGAGGCTTTTCATGGGCGGCGCGTCCGGGGAGGGTGGTGCTCTGGTGCTGCGGGCCCACCGCTACCATAGCCGATGGCCCGCGTCTCGGCGCCTGGGAACCCCGTCTCTGGGAACCCCGCCTCGGCTCACCCGGCCCGGTGCGGCATCCGGCGGCGCGGGGGGATGCCGACGGGCGGCGATGGAGGCCTGCCTCCGATGCCGGTTTGCCGGACCGTCCTAGCCGCGTTCCACCGCCCCGCCGGCCTCGACCCAGTCCTTGAACCCGCCCAGGTTCCGCACGTCGCGATAGCCCAGCTCCCGCAGGGTCTTTCCGGCCAGGGCCGAGCGGCCGCCGGAGGCGCAGTAGACCAGCACGGTGCGGTCGGGGTCGAAGGCCGGGTCGTGCGACGGGGCGGAGGGATCGGCGCGGAACTCCAGCATCCCGCGGGAGACGTTCACGGCCCCCGGGACCTTGCCGCTGGCCTGGACCTCGGCGGCATCGCGGACATCCACGACCAGGGCCCGGCCGTCGCGCATCAGCGCCTCCGCCTCCTCGCGGCGGATCGACGGCACCGCGGCGCGGGCGGCGGCGAGCATCTCCTGCACGGTGGTGGGCATGGCGGTCCTCTCCTGAAAAGAAGAGCATCCGCCGGGGCCGGCGCGGCGTCCACGCACCTTGCCGTGCCGGCCCCGGCTCCCCGGTCAGCGCGCCGGGGTGCCGGCCCCGGCTCCCCGGTCAGCGCGCCGGGGTGCCGGCGACCTTGTCGAGCAGCGCCGAGGCGGCGGCGACGCAGGCCTGCATCGGCTCGTTCGGCGCGCAGCGCACGCCGATCTTCACGTCGCCGCGCTCGATGCGGAAGGAGGCCGCGGGCGGCGGCGGCGGGCCGCCGGCGCGCATCCAGGGGCCGTGCGGGCCGCCAGGGCCCCGGGGACCGCCCATGTGATGCCCGCCGAAGCGCGGCCCGCCCGGAGGCGTCGGCGCGGCGCCGGGGCCGCCCGGGGGGGACTCGGCCTGCGCGGCCGGCGGCGGGGCGGGCGGGGTCTGGGCGGTGGCGAGCTGAGCAGCCCCGAACAGGGCCAGGGCGGCGCCGAGGAAGAGTGCCTTCCGCATGCTGCGTCCTTCTACCTTTCTGGCGGCCCGCCCCGGGAGGGGCGGTGCCGGGAGGGAGCCGGGACGCGAGGGAGGCGGCGCCCCGGCGCGGGGCCGGTGGCCTCGCTGTCCCTGATACGGAGGCCGGGCGGAAAACCCCCGCGGCCAAATCGGGCGGGGCCCGGACCGCGCGGGTCAGATGGCGGTGGTGGTGCCCTGACCCGGGGGGTGGGCCGGTGCCGGGGCGCTGCTCGGCGCCGTGGCAGCGGGTGGGGCGGTCTCGCCGGCGGCCGGGGCGGGAAGGGATTCCGTCGATACCGCCGGCGGCGCCGGGGCCGCCGTGCCGGGTGCCGGATTCCCTGCGCCGCCGGGCGATGCGCTGTCGCCAGCAGCGTTGCCGGGCGGCGGCGAGGTGCCGCCCGCGTTCCCCTGGGCCGTATTTCCCTGGGCCGCCGGGCTGCCGGGCTGGCCGGCGGCCGCGTCCTGCACCGTGTAGTCGGGAACGATCCGCGCCTGGTTGCCGGCGATGACCAGCACCTTCTGGCCCAGGGACAGCGGCACCGCATCCACCTGGACCACGGAGACCAGCTCGTTGTTGCTCTTCTTCACGATGTATTCGGTCGCCGGGCTGTCCCCGGCCGCCCGCTCCGTAGCGGAGCCGAGCAGCCCGCCCACCAGCCCGCCGCCGATCGCGGCGAAGGAGCTGGCGACGCCCCCCTGGCCGATGGTCGAGCCGGCCAGCCCGCCGGCCGCGGCGCCGGTCGCGGCGCCGGTGGTGCCGTCGGCGCGGATCTCCACCTTGCGGACGCCGACGATCACGCCCTGCTCGGCCTTGTTGGCCTGCTGCACGGCGCGGGTCGCATAAGTATCGGGGGAGTAGCTGGTGCCGCAGCCGGCCAGGCCGGCCAGCAGTGCGAGCAGCGGAAGGGCGCGGCGCGGCATGCTCAGCGGCTGCCGGTCCGGGGTTGCGCCGCCCGCGCGGATGGGGCTGCTGCCATGCTGCTCACCTCTTGCCCTGCGGGCCCGGGCCCCGGCCCCCGCATCCTCGCTCCAGACGCCCGGCAGGCCGTCCGGACCCGTGCCGCCAGGGACGGTCGGGTCGCGCCGGGGCTGTCGGGAGCGTCTCGGCGCGTGACCTAGGACGGCCGGCGGCCGGCCTCAACCCCGCTCCGTCCCGGCGCGGCCCGTGCCCGCCCCGCCGGACCGGCACCCGGGCGCGTCGCCCGCCGGCCCGCCGCGTGCCGGCCGGGAGGCGGGGCGCCTCGCCGGGCGACCGCTCGGCGGGTGCCAGGGCTGGCGCTGCCGCGCGGCCCAGCCGTAGCGGGCATCCCCCTCGAGCAGGTGCAGGTGGTCGGAGAGGCGGTTGCGCTCCAGCCAGGCGACGGCGGCCTCCAGCTCCGACAGGTGCATCTCCGCCCGGCCCCTGTTGCCCAGCACCCGCTTCAGGGCGGCGTTGTAGGCATGGTAGCTGCCCTGGCCGCGGGGCACCTGCAACCGGCCCTCATCCTCCACCACCTGGGCAGCCACCAGCTCCCCCAGCTGGGCGCGCAGCCGGCGCTCGGCCACCGAGGGCGGGTCGAGCAGCTCCCCCTGGGCCTCGGCGAGGCCAGGGCGGGCGGCGGCCAGCCCGGCGGCGAGGTCCGGCCCGGGCCGCAGGGTCGAAAGGCGCAGCGCCAGGGCGTTGCTCTCCAGCGGCACGATGGCGTCGCGCTCCCTCACCGCCTCCATCCGCTCGCGCAGCCAGAGCGGCAGCATGCCCTGGCGCGGGGCCTTGGGGGCGCGGGCGCGGGTGCCCTGCTCCTCCTCCATGCGCCAGCGGAACTGGCCGAAGAAGGGGTCGTCCGGGTGGAAGACCAGCGCCTGCTGCGCCTCGTAGGGGCCGGCGCGCGGATCGACCCGGGTGGCGCGGGCGACCATCTGCTCCAGCCAGGGGCGGGAGCGGATATGGGTCAGCGCCGCCACCACCGCGACCTCCGGCGCGTCCAGCCCCTCATAGGCCATGGCGACGGTGACCAGGATCGAGGGCTCCGGCCGCAGCCGGAAGGCGGCCAGCGTCTCGTGCGCGTCGCGCTCGTCCGAGGTGGCGAGGCGCAGGCTCTCCGCCTGGGTCCCCGGCACGCGGCGGCGCAGCGTATCGAGGTAGCGCCGCGCCTGGGCCTGGTCCGGCGCCACCACCAGCAGCTTGCCCAGCCCCCGCGCCACCGCGCCGGGCGGCAGGCCCATCGCCGCCCGCCGTTCGGTCCGGACCCGCCGGGTGGCGCGGAACGCCTCCTCCAGCAGCGCCTCGGCGAAGCCGGTGCGCAGCGCGGTGAACAGGGCAGGGCGGGTGGTCTCGGCCGGGTGGCTGCCGGAGAGCCGGTGCGGCCCGGCCTGCGGCCTTGCCCCCGTGGCGTCCGCCGGCTCCAGCCAGGACGCCATGCCGTCCAGCGCGCCGAAGGTCACCGGGAGAACCGCCTTCTCGGCCAGGGCCTGGGCGCGGGAATAGCCCACCACCGCCCAGCCCGGCGCCTCCAGGTCCACCTCGCGGGTGGCGGCCCTGGCCCCGCGCCGGTAGGGCAGCCACAGGATGCGCCGCCCGTCCGCCCGCTCCAGCGTGCCGGAGAGCAGCAGCCGGACCCGCGCGCATTCCAGCAGCGGCAGCAGGGCGGCGGACCACGCGGCCGCCTCGTCGGCCGGTCCGTCGCCCGGCGCCTCGGCGTCGCGGCCGTCCGGGTCCAGCCCGGCCAGGGCGGGGAGGTGATGCACCTCGTCCACCACCAGCAGGGTGCGATGGCGGCGGAACTCGGCCAGGTGCAGGTCGGGCGCCGCGGCGACGCCCTGGTAGGTGGTGACGTAGCCGGACAGCCCGCGGCTGGGATCGGGCGCGTTCTCGGCGGCGCGGACGGAAAGGGCATGGCCCAGCGCCAGCCGCCAGAGCGGATCGGCGAAGGCCTCCTCCGCCTGGAGCCGCAGGCTGTCGCGTGGGACCACCCAGCAGATGCGTTCCACCACCCCGGCCGCGATCAGCGGCTGCGCCATCAGGATGGGAAGCAGGGACTTGCCGCCGCCGGGGGTGACGGCGGCCAGCACGTCCCGCACCTCCGCCCCCTCGGCCAGGGCATGGGCGATGGCGTGGACGCGTCGCTGGTGATCGCGGAGCGGGCGGAGGCTGGACAGGGGAATCGGCGGTGTTGCTGAGACGTTCCGTGAAGAAGACTCCGGAAACGCCTGTCCTGTCCAGCTTCCAGGTGGACGGCCCCGCATCGCTGCGGGGCGGTTCCAAGAATTCGTTGTCGTGGTGGCGGGCGGAAGCGGCCCCGGCGCGTCCCTACTTCGCGACGAGCAGGGTCTTCCGCCGGCTGCGGATGATCTTGTAGGCAAAGAAGCCGATCATCACGATGCCGATGCTGGCCAGGGCCCAGAGCGTGCCCTTCTCGCCCAGCCAGCCCACGGCGAACCAGCCGGCCCAGACGAAGGAGGCGGCCCACAGTCCCGCGGCGATGAAGTTCAGCGAGGCGAAGCGGACCCGGTTCATGCCCGCGATGCCGCAGGCCGCGGCGGCGACGTTGCGTACGCCATAGGCGAAGCGGAAGGTCAGCACGAAGGCGGTGCCGTACTTCTCGAGGAAGCCGATGGCGTTGTTGAGCTGCTTCTCGGCGCCCGGGATCTTCTTGACCGCCTTGACCCCGTACTTCTGCCCCAGGGTGAACCAGGTCTGGTCGCCCAGGAAGGATCCGGCCCAGACCGCGAACATGAGGATCCAGGGGTCGATCAACCCCGTTGCCCGCCCCGCGGCGGAGGCCAGGAGAACGAAGGTCTCACCCTCGAAAAACGCCCAGGCTGCTGCCCCCAGATAGGCCAGCGCCCCCCAGTTCGCCCAGAACTCCGCCACCCCGGAATGCCCCACGCTTTCTTGTTGTGAGGCCAACCTGCCCCATCGGTGGAGCAGATGGAACAAACTTTTGACGTCCGGGCGACTATTCCGCAGCCAGCCCGAATTTCCGGCCCTCAGGAGCCACGGCGGGCTGCCAGGCAGGACGCCTGGTGCCCTGGCCAGTCGCAGCCGGACGGCGGCGCGCCGAGGTGTTCAAGGGCCATGGGCGTAGGAGCGGAATGGCCGCTCCGACAAGCCCGAACCCTTCCCCCTGGCGTCGATCGGGCGCGTGGCCGGTCCGCTGGGTCGGGCCTGGACGGGCATGATAACAGCCAACTCCCGCGCGGTGCTGTCACACGATGCCAAGGTGCGTCCTTCGCGGCCGCAACCTTGGTTGCCGGCTCAGACGGCAGTCGGGAACATGAAGCCTGTCACAAAGCTTTTAATCAAAATCATGTGATGTTACAAAACTAATCGTTACCTCAACCCTCGTCTTTTCGGTTGAACCTGCTTGCTGCGTTGCACAAGATCGGCTGAACAGAATTGTCCAGAAGTTTGGAACTCAGCCTCCAGGGTCGCATTGCGTTGGCACGTCCTACCCAGGGTTGTGTTTCCTCATGCGGCCTGTGTCGTAAGCCCGACGGATGTCACGAATTTTGGACGATTCGGGCGCTGCACTCCGCCCGCACACCGACCTAGCTGCGAATGGGAACACCAACTTGGCGCAGAACAACCCGCTGCTCTATGCAACCGACTACCAGGGCAACGTCCTGCCGCTCAGCGCGGCGCCCACCCGCACGGTCACCGGGATAGGGAAGGGCGAGACCGTCACGGCGGGCGACGGCCCCTATGCGGTCTGGAGCCGGGGCGGCGCGAGCACGCTGGTCGGCGGGCAGGGCGACGACACCTTCTACGTCTCCGACGCCAGGGACATCGTCCTCGCGCAGGACGGCTATGTCCACACCATCGTCTCCTGGTACGCGACGGAATACACCCTTCCCGACAACATCCGGAACCTGACCGTCCGCGGCAACAACTTCTGGGCCAGCGGCAACGACCTGGACAACGTCATCCGCGCCGACAACGCCAGCCAGACGCTCTACGGGGGCAAGGGCAACGACGTGCTGAACGGCGGCGGCGGCCGCGACATCTTCGCCATCGCCCCGGGCGACGGGCACGACGTCATCGTGGACTTCGCCCATGGCAGCTCCATCCTCCGCCTGAACGGCTTCACGGGGCTGCAGACGCTGGCCGACGTGCAGGCCGCGATGGAGCAGGTCGGCGACGACGTGCGCCTGACGCTGGGCGAGGACCAGAGCATCCTGTTCCGCAACCAGACGGTGAACGCCTTCACCGCCGCGGACTTCTTCCTGCCCCTCGATCCCTCCCGCATGACGCTGACCTTCGCGGAGGAGTTCAACCAGTTCGACTGGTCGTCGGGCGGGCAGGGATCGGCCTGGCGCACAAGCTGGGACTACGGGCGGTGGATGCCGTGGCTGGGCGACCAGCAATACTACTCGGATGCCACGATCGGGGTGGATCCCTTCACGGTGCAGGACGGCGTGCTGACCATCACGGCCGCGCCGGGCCCCAACCCGGTGAACACCCCCTACAACTCCGGCATGATCAACAACCAGGAATCCTTCGCGCAGACCTACGGCTATTTCGAGATGCGCGTGGACCTGCCGGCGGGGCAGGGCCTGTGGCCGGCCTTCTGGCTGCTGCCGGTGGACGACACCTGGCCGCCCGAGATCGACATCCTGGAGATGCTCGGCCAGGACCCGACCACGATCCATTTCAATGCCCACTACACCGGCGGCCGCACCGGCACGCAGGTCCGCACGGAGGACATGTCCGAGGGCTTCCACACCTTCGGCATGCTCTGGGGTCCGGACTGGCTGACCTGGTACGTGGACGGCGACGCCTATGCGCGCATCGCCACGCCGGCCGAGATGCACAAGGCGATGCACATCATCACCAACCTCTCCGTCGGCGGCACCTGGGTCGGCCGCCCGGACGAGACCACCCAGTTCCCCGCCGAGATGCACATCGACTACATCCGCGCCTATGCCTACCAGGACCCGGAGAGCCTGGCCCCGCTGTCCGGCACCCCCGCGCCGCCGGCCGTCCCGGTGGCGCCGGTCGTGACCGCGCCGGGCACGCTGACCGCGACCGCGGGCCGCACCCTCTCCTTCGGGAATGCGCTGAGCGTCGCCGATCCGGATGCGGGCGAGTCGCTCACGGTGACGCTGACCACCGGCTTCGGCGTGCTGCAGACCTCCGCCAACGGGGCCGGGGTGACCGAGGCGGGCGACGGCACCTCACGCCTGACCCTGACCGGCACGGCCGAGGCCATCAATGCCGAGCTGGCCTCGCTGACCTATGCCTACCGCAACCACGGCATCATCCCCGGCAGCACGGTGCAGGACTCCGTCACGGTGCTGGTCGAGGATGCCGCGGGGCACCAGGACGTCGAGACCGTCGTCGTCCCTGTCACCGCCCAGTCGGGCATGAAGGTGGTGGAGATGGGCGACACGCCGTCGCGCAAGGCTGCCAACGGCAACACGCTCTTCGTCTTCGACGAGGACATCCCCAGCGGCGGGCTCACCCACATCCTCAACTTCCGCACCGCCGCCCAGCATGGCGGCAGCGGCGACATGCTGCTGTTCAAGGGCTTCGGCGGCGATGCCACCCTGCAGTTCCACCACATCGCCTGGGTCGGCAACCAGCCCAACCCGCTGATGCAGTACTACACCATCGAGTCCGACAGCGGTCAGAGCACGCTGTTCATGGTCCAGCTCTCGCCGGATGCCATCAACCCCGACGGTTCCTACGCGCGGCTGGGCATCGGCGACTACGCCTTCCTCTGACGGCATCCTTCGGCGGCTCCGGGCGGCGGCCACCGTCCCGGGGTTGCCGGCGCGCGAGGATGCCCGCCGGGGGATTCGAACCCCCACGCCCACCAAGGGCCACAGATTTTAAGTCTGGCGCGTCTACCGTTCCGCCAGGCGGGCGAATCCGTCCTTCGCAGAATCGCCCGGACGGGGACGGCCGGCAATGGCCCGCCCCGCCCGGACGGGGCGGGTTTCCGTTGACAGCGGCGCCGGCGTTTCCGGACGCTGGGCGCTTCCCCTGAGGAGACCCGGCGTGACGGAACGGTCCAGCCCTGCGACCCCGCCCACCTTCCGCCGCCGCGGCGCATTGCTGCTGCCGGGCGCGCTCGCCCTCGGCGCTGCGGCGGCCGCGCGGGCCGAGCCGGGCGAGGTGGATCTGCTGCTGGTCCTGGCCATCGACGCCTCCGGCAGCATCGACGCGGACGAGTTCCGCCTGCAACGCGAGGGCTGCGCGGAGGCCCTGGCGCATCCCGCCGTGCTCTCGGCCGTCGCCTCCCGGCCGCTGGGCGCGATCGGCGTGGCCATGGTGGAGTGGGGCGCGCCGGGCGGGGCGGCGACGGTGGTGGACTGGCACCGCCTCGACGGCGTCGTGGCCGCGGAGCGGCTGGGCCGGGCGGTGATGGAGGCGTCGCGCTCGCGCCAGTCCTTCAACGCCATCGGCGACGCCGTGGACCATTCCGCCCGGCTGATCGCCGCGGCCCCGTGGCGGGCGCGGGAGAAGGTGATCGACGTCTCGGGCGACGCGCCCGACATGCGCAGCCTGCGTCCCATCGAGCAGGCGCGGCAGGATGCCGTGGCCCAGGGCATCACGGTCAACGCGCTGGCGATCGAGGGAGGTCGCACGGGGCTGACCGCGACCTACGAGGCGACGGTGATCGCGGGGGACGGGGCCTTCGTCATGACGGCGGAATCCCGTGCCGACTTCGCCCGGGCCTTGCGGGCGAAGCTGGTGCGGGAGATCGCGTGAGGCGGGTCATGGCCGGTCGCCGCAGGGCAGGCGAGCCGGAACTGCGCTAGCCGCCCGGATCGAGCCGCGTGAACATCAGCTCGTGCTTGTTGTTCACCCCGTGCGACAGCACCGCGCCGGGGATGGCGGCGAACTCCGCCGCCACGTCGTGGTCCGTCCCACCCTGGAACTTGATGGTGCAGAGGATGTTGCGCGCCGCGCCGGCCTCGATCCAGCGCCGCACCAGCCCCAGCAGCCGCACCGGGTAGCTGATGATGTCGCTCAGCAGCCAGTCCACCGGCGGCTGGCCCTTCGGGTCCAGGCCGAAGGCGCTCTCCAGCCGCACCGACACGCCCGGCATCGCCGCCACGCGCGGGTCGAGCGGCGCCTTGTCCACCGCCGTCACCCGTGCCCCGAGCCGCGCCACGGCCCAGGTCCATCCCCCCGGCGCGGCGCCCAGGTCCAGGCAGCGCTCCCCCGGCAGCGGCCATCGCCGCGCGTGCAGGAAGGCCTCCTGGAGCTTGAGGTAGGCGCGGCTCGGCGGCCCCTCCCGGTCCTCGGCCAGCACGGGCGCGCCGCCGGGCCAGGGGCTGGTCTTGGTGGGGCTGGCCAGCATCCGGTCCGGCGCCAGCAGGGTCCAGGCGCCCAGCGGCGCAGTGGGGACGGGCGAGGGGAAGACCACCTCGCGCGCCTTGATCGGCGGCAGCGCCTCCTGGATCAGCGCGGCGCGGCGGTGATGGTCCACCGAGACCAGCGACCAGTTGCGCTGCATCGCCCGCAGTGCGGCGGCGGCCGGCTTGATCGCCGTCACCGGCAGGTCCCTCGGGTCGGTCCACACATCCAGCGCCCAGGGGCAGGCCACCGGCGGGTCGGGCGACAGGGCCAGCGGCCCGTGCCAGGCGGCGACCCGTGCCCCGGCACGGCGCAGCGTCTCCGCCACCTCCGCCTCGAAGCCGGCATGCGCCTGGTAGACGGAACGGATCGCGCTCATGGCCAGGACGGGCATAGCCGGGACAGGGGGGGCGGCATGGCCATGCCTTAGCCTGCGCCCGCGTCGCGGTCAGCCCCGGTTTACGACCGGCGTGCGGATCGCGACGGCGCCGCAACCCGGCGCCGCGACCGGTCGTTCAAGCGCCGGAACGGGGCATCGGCCCCGTGGCGGGGGCTGGCTGGGATGTTCGGCAGGATCTGGGCGCTCATCAAGGACACGGTCGAGGGCTTCGTCGCGGACGAATGCATGAGTCGCGGCGCCGCCATTGCCTACTACACCGTCTTCTCCATCGCCCCGCTCCTGGTCATCGCCACGGCCATCGCCGGCTTCTTCTTCGGCGACGAGGCCGTGCACGGCGCGCTGGACGACCAGCTGCGGTCCCTGATCGGCGCCCAGGCCGCCGAGACCGTGCAGACGATGGTCAAGGGGGCAAGCGACACGGGGCGGGGCGCCATCGCGACGATCATCAGCATCGTGACGCTGCTGTTCACCGCCAGCGGAACCTTCGGCGAGCTGCAGGCCTCGCTCAACGCCGTCTGGAAGGCCGAGGCGAAGACCACGGACACCGAGGGCACCGTCTCCCGGCTCGTGCGCGCCCGTGCCGCCAGCATCGGGCTGGTCGCGGCGACGGGCTTCATCCTCCTGGTCTCGCTGATCGCCTCGACGGCCATCTCCGCCGTGGCGGACTGGCTGGGCGGGCTGCTGCCGGGGACTGAACTGCTGCTTTCCGTTCTGAACTTCGCCGTCTCGCTGCTGATGATCACGCTGCTCTTCGCGGCCATCTACAAGGTGCTGCCGGACCGTCGCATGGCCTGGCGGGACGTGCTGGTCGGTGCGCTGGTGACGGCAGTACTCTTCGTCATCGGCAAGTCGCTGATCGGCTGGTACCTGGGCAGCGGGGCGGTCACGACCTCCTTCGGCGCGGCCAGCGCGCTGATGGTCCTGTTGGTCTGGGTCTACTACTCGGCGCAAATCTTCCTGATGGGCGCCGAGTTCACCCGGGCCTATGCCGGGCTGGAGGGCAGCCGCCAGGATGCTCCCATCCCCGCCAAGGCCCAGGCCCCCGGCACCAGCCGGGGCGCGGTCAGCGCCACTCCCGCCGCCATCGCGCCGGAGCCGCTGTTGCCCAAGACCAGCACGCTCTGGACCGTCGCGGGCGGCGCATTGGTTGCCATGGCTGCGGTGAAGCAGTTGCGCCGTGGTGGAACCGTGGTGCCGGCCTTGATGCGTCGCTTCGCACGACAGGGTTGAGGCAAGGGATTGGCCGGCCTCCGCCCGGCCGTCCGGGGGAGGCCCCTTTCCTCAACAACCATCGACCGGAAGCTGAGTAGCGGGGTTCCTGTCATAGGTTTGCGGAGGTCCGGGCATGGCACCCCCCTCCGTTCCGGGCCGCGGCGATGCCGTTCCGCAGACCCGGCCCGCCGCCGGTCGCAACACGGAACTCTGCAACGCCGCGCGGGTGATCCAGGTCCAGGGGGACTGAACCACGGCGTGCCGTTGTGGTAGGCATGCGTCATGCCCGACGGAAACACGCCAGCCGCCCGTTCTTCGGACCACGCCGCGGCCCCGCCGCGCGGCCGGATGTTCGGCAGCGTGCTGGAGGTGGTGGGCGGCACGCCGCTCGTCCGCCTGCCGCGGCTGGAGGCGCAGGAGGGACTGGCTGCGCGGCTTGCCCTGAAGCTGGAATATGCCAACCCGCTCGGCTCGGTGAAGGACCGTATCGGCCTGGCGATGGTCGAGACGGCGGAGCGGGAGGGGTTGATCGAGCCGGGACGGTCCGTGCTGGTCGAGCCGACCTCGGGCAATACCGGGATCGCCCTGGCCTTCGTGGCGGCTGCCAAGGGCTATCGGCTGATCGTGGTGATGCCCGATGGCGCCAGCATCGAGCGGCGCCGCATGATCCGCCTCCTGGGCGGAGAGGTGGAGCTGACCCCGGCCCGCAAGGGCATGGCCGGGGCGATCGCCCGGGCGGAGGCGATCCTGGCAGAGACGCCCGGGGCCTGGATGCCACGCCAGTTCGACAACCCGGCCAACCCCGCCATCCACGCCGCGACCACGGCCGAGGAGATCTGGGCCGATACCGGGGGCGAAGTGGATGCCGTGCTGGGCGGGATCGGCACCGGCGGCACGCTGACGGGCATCGCCCGCGCCCTGAAGCCACGTCGCGCCGGGCTGCGGGTGATCGGCGTTGAGCCGGCGGAATCCGCCGTGCTGTCTGGCGACGAGCCCGGGCCGCATGCGCTGCAGGGGATCGGCGCCGGCTTCCGCCCGGCGGTGCTGGAGCTGGAGGCGCTGGACGGGGTGATGCGCGTGAGCGAGAGTCAGGCCTTTGCCGCCGCCCGCCGCTGTGCCCGGGTGGAGGGGCTGCCGGTCGGCATCTCCTCCGGCGCGGTGCTGCATGCGGCCATGGACGTGGCCCGGGACCCCGCGATGCAGGGCCGGCTGGTGGTGGGCATCGCCGCCTCCTTCGCGGAGCGCTACCTGTCCACCGAACTGTTCACGGGCCTTTGATCCCGACGGCGGAATGACCTGACGCGTCATGCTGTGATGTTGCAGCGTCGGACCGGGAGGGGACGCCGGCCTGCGGTATCGACGCCGTGCGTCGATCCCCGTCCCATACCCTCCCCCTCGGGGGCCACAGGCGGGCCCCGGTCCCCGCTGGGAGTTGGCTCTTCACGGTAGACATCAGCCTCTGGGCTGAACCCTGACGGAGCACGGGCAGGCGGGACTCCGAAAAAGCTCAGAAGGCGTCCGCGAGGGCGGTGGCCGTACCCGCCGAGGAGCATGGCTCCTCGGCGCCTCGACCCCGTCGCAAGCTGTCCCGCGGCAGCGCTGATCGGGTCCAGGGCCCGCAGGGTCCTGGCGGAGTGGGGGTACGGGGGCGAGGCGGAGCCTCGCCCCCGGGACAGGGGCGCCAGTTCGGCACGGATCAACGTATTCCGCCGTCCGTATGAGACCGGCCTGCCGGGTCTTCCGCCACGTCGGCCGGCATCGCGGGCGGGGCCGCCGCGTGCCGGGGCCGCTCAAGGGGTGGGCGAGCCCCTGCGGTCGGTGCCGCGTCGCCCGCAGGGGCGCTCTCCTGCCGCCGCTCCGCGGTCAGCACCGCCAGGGTCAGCGCCACGGCGAAGCTGGCGGCCAGGGAGCGGAAGGCGCCGCTGTCGGCTTCCACCACCTCCAGCCAGGCCTTGGCCATGGGTACCAGCGGGCTGAAGTCGGAATCGGTGATGGCGACGACGGCCACGCCGCGCCGGGCGGCGGCGGCGGCCATCTCGACGGTCGAGGGGGTATAGGGGGTGAAGCTGATCGCCAGCAGCGCGTCCCCCGGTTCCGGCAACCCCGCCTGTTCCGTCAGCAGCCCGCCGACATTATCCAGCAGCACCGCCCGCAGGCCCAGCTTGGCGCAGGCATAGGCAAGGTAGCTGGCGATCGGGAAGGCGCGCCGCTGTCCCAGCAGGTAGATGGTGCGCGCCCCGGCCAGGGCGGCGGCGGCGCGGTCGAGTTCCTGCGTGCTGACGCTGTCGCGCAGCCGGGCGAGGGAGGTCACGGAGGCATCGACGAAGCCGGCCAGGAGCGTCGCGGCCCCGCCCTCCGCCTGTGCCGCGGCGCGGAGCGAGTCCAACCGTTCGCGGTATTCCGGCCAGCGTTCGCGCAACCGGGTGCGGAAGACCTGCTGCAGGCCGGAGAAGCCGGAGTAGCCCAGGGCCTGCGCGAAGCGGACCAGGGTCGAGGGCTGCACGCCCGCCCCCCGCGCCACCTCCGCCACCGTGCCCAGCGCCATGTCGTCCGGGTGCTCCAGGACGTAGCGGGCCACCTGCTGCAGGCGGCGCGGCAGGCCCGCATGGCGCTCGACCAGGCGCTCGCGCAGCGCCCTGAACTCGGCATGCTCCGTCTCGGACCTCATGACCTCCCTCCCTGGACCGGGGGCCGTGGCCATGCCCGTCCGCGTCGCGGTCGTTGCCGCGTCGCCGGCATTTGGAACACGAATTCCATGCGGGGGACAACCGGCACCATCCGGAGCGGGAACGAAGTGTTACCGGCCCGCGCCGGAGCGGCGGCGCGATCCCAGATGATGGCGGGTGCGCCCGTTGCTCCTGATCCTCCTGATTCCCCTCGCCCTGGCCGGCCTCGTCCTCAGCGGCGCGCTGCGCCTGCCGCCGGCCTGGGACCCCTTCGCGCCGCTGGACCTGAAGGCGGCACCCAATCCGTTGACGCGCTGGAAGCTGGCCCGGATGGAGTGGCAGCCGGAGGCCTGTTTCGCCGCCTTCGCCGCCTCCGGCCTCTCCGTCGCGCGCTTGCCCGGCCGCGCCTCGGGCGAGGGCTGCACGGTGGAGGATGCCCTGCGCCTGGGCGGGACGCCCGCCCTGTCGCCCCCGGCCCCGATGGCGACCTGCCCCCTCGCCGCCGCCTGGACGATCTATGCCGGGCAGGTGCTGCAGCCGGCGGCCGAGCGGCATCTGGGCCAGCCGGTGGTCCGGGTGCGGCAACTCGGCACCTATGCCTGCCGCGACGTGCGCGGCGGCACGCGGCGCAGTCAGCACGCGACCGCCAACGCCATCGACGTGGCGGGCTTCACCCTGGCGGACGGGCGGGAGGTCAGCCTGGCCCGGGACTGGGACGATCCCGGCCCGCGCGGGGCCTTCCTGCGGGACGCGCGGGACGGCGCCTGCCGGCTCTTCGACGCGGTGCTCGGGCCGGACTACAACGCCGCGCACCGCGACCACTTCCACCTGGATCGCGGACCCTGGAGGACCTGCCGCTGAGCGACGATCCCTCTGCTCCCACGCCGCTCCCGCCCGAGGCGGGCCCCATCGCCGTGCTGGGCGCCTCCGGCCGCTCCGGCGCCGCGCTGTGCCGGGCCCTGGCCGAGGCGGGCGAGCCCTTCATCCCCGTGGTGCGGGACGTCGCGCGCTGGGCCTCGACCGGGCTGCCCGGCCAGGCCCGCGTCGCCGACCTGCGCGATCCGGCCGCGCTGCGCGATGCCCTGGCGGGTGCCACGCGCGTCGCCTCCACCGCGCATGCGCGCCACACCCGGGCGGTGATCGCCGCCGCGCCGCCAGAGGCGCGTTTCGTTCTGATGGGCAGTACGCGGCGCCACTCCCGCTGGCGCGACGACCACGGCGACGGCGTGCGCGCCGGCGAGGCGGCGTTGCTCGGCAGCGGCCGGCGCGGCGTGATGCTGCACCCGACGATGATCTACGGCGCGCAGGGCGAGGACAACGTGCAGCGCCTCGCCGCGCTGCTGCGCCGCCTGCCGGTGGCGCCACTGCCGGGCGGCGGGCGGGCGCTGGTGCAGCCGATCCATCAGTCGGACGTCACGCGCAGCCTGGTCGCAGCGCTGCGGCGCGACTGGCCGACGCCTGCCACGGTGATCGTCGCGGGTCCCGTGGCCGTTCGTTACGCGGACTTCCTGCACGCCGTCTGCCGCGCCGCCGGCGTGCGCGCGCCCCCGGTCGTTCCGGTTCCGCTTACGCCGCTGCTGGCCCTGGCCCCGCTGACGCGGCTGCTTCCGGGCGTCCCACGCATCCGCATGGACGAGCTGCGCCGGCTGACGGAGGATAAGGGCTTCGGTATCGAAACGATGCGGCGCGAACTGGGTATCGAGCCGATCGGCCTCGAGGAAGGGCTTGCACGCACCTTCTCGGCTCCCCAAAGCTGAGCGGAACAGTTGGAGATCGCGATGCCCGTCCTGAACCGCGTGGCAGAGTTCCACGACGAGATGACGGCTTGGCGGCAGGATTTCCACCGCCATCCGGAGCTGGCCTACGAGGAGATCCGCACCAGCGGCATCGTGGCGCAGCGGTTGCGCGACTTCGGCGTGGACGAGGTGATCACGGGCATCGCGGGCACCGGGGTGGTCGGCGTGCTGCATGGCCAGGGCGGGCCGGCGACGGGCGAGGCGAAGGCGATCGGCCTGCGTGCGGACATGGACGCGCTGCCGCTGGAGGAGGAGACGGGGCTGCCGCACGCCTCCACCGTCCGCGGCAAGATGCACGCCTGCGGCCATGACGGGCATACGACGATGCTGCTGGGCGCCGCCAAGTACCTGGCGGAGACGCGCAACTTCGACGGCACCGTCTACCTGATCTTCCAGCCGGCGGAGGAGAACCTGGCCGGTGGCGACCGCATGGTGAAGGAGGGGCTGTTCCGCCGCTTCCCGATGCAGCGCGTCTTCGGCATCCACAACTGGCCCGGCGCCCCGGCGGGGCATTTCCTGTGGCGCGTCGGGCCGGTGATGGCGGCCGTGGCGAACATCGAGATCCGCGTCATCGGCAAGGGCGCACACGGCGCCATGCCGAACAACGGCAACGACCCGATCGTCATCGCCGCGCAGATCGTCACGGCGCTGCAGTCCATCGTCGCCCGCAACATGGAGCCGGTGGAGGCGGGCGTCGTCACCATCGCCCACATCGCCGGCGGCCACACCTTCAACGTCATCCCCGAGAGCGTGCTGATGCAGGGCACGGCGCGCTGGTTCGAGCCGGAGGTGGGTGACCTGCTGGAGCGCCGGGTGCGGGAGATCGCGCTGGGCATCGGTGCCGCCTTCGGCGCCACGGTGGAGGTGATGTTCCAGCGCGCCTACCCGGCGACGGTGAACGAGCCGGAGAGCACGCGCCTGGCCCGCGACGCCGCCCTGTCCGTGGTCGGCGCGGACCGGGTGCACGAGATGGCCAAGCCGACCATGGGCGGCGAGGACTTCTCCTTCATGCTCAACGTCAAGGATGGCGCCTACCTGATGCTGGGCGGCGGCCGGACGGAGAACGACCCGCAGGTGCATCACCCGATGTACGACTTCAACGACGAGATCCTGCCGGTCGGCGCCTCCTACTGGGCCCGGCTGGCCGAGCAGCTGCTGCCGCGCCAGGATTGAGGAAGGGCCGGTGAGGCACGGCCGGGCCCTGCTCCTGGCCTCCCTGGCCCTCCTGTGCCTGGGCGGCTGCGTCCAGGTGACGGTGCCCGACCCCTATGCGCCAGGCCCCTACGGCATGGGCCAGGCCGCCGCGGCGGGGGCGCTGCTCGGCGGCATGATGGGCGCGGCTCTGGAAGGCGCCGCCCGCCCCCTGCCGCCCATCTATCCGCCACCCCCGCCCGGTGGAACAGGACCGCTCAAGGAGTAGCGGCCGGGCGGCATATCCATGCGCCCGGCGCCAGGAAGGCAGCACCGCGGCGCGACCGGTCAGCGGAAGACCCGGCGCGTCTCATACGAACGTCGCGATGTCTTGACCCGTCGCGCTGCGGTGTTCCGGCGGCGGACCGGGAGGGGACGCCGTCCCCTCCCGGACCCTCCCCTGCCGGGGCCACAAGCGGGCCCCGGACCCCGCTGGGAGTTTGGTGCTTCCGATAAGCGTCAGCCTGCGGGCTGAACCCTGACGGAATGCGGACAGGCGGGACTCTGGAAAACATTCAGAAGGGGTCAGCGCGAGCGGCGGCCGGTCCCGCCGAGGAGCATGGCTCCTCGGCGCCGTGACCCCGTGTCCGGCTGTCCCGCGGCAGCGCCCATCGGGTCCAGGGCCCGCAGGGTCCTGGCAGATAGGGGGGATGGGGGGAAAGACGGCGTCTTTCCCCCGGGCCACGGGTGCCAGTCCGCCAGACGTCAACGCATCACGCCGCGCCGATCAGGCGGCGTTGCGCCGCGCATGTCCGCGCACGGCCGCCTCGATCTCCTCCAGCCGATTGGGCAGGACGCTATAGCGTTCCTCCCGTTCGTAGAGGTCCGCCAGGCGCGGCGGCAGTGCCGGGCGGAAGCCGACCGCCTGCTCCGCCGCGTCCGGGAACTTGGCCGGGTGGGCGGTCGCGGCCACCACCACGGGGATCGCCGCGTCCTCGGGCAGCAGCAGGCGGGCGGCGGCGGTGGCGGTGGCGGTGTGCGGGTCGGGCAACCAGCCGGTGGTGGCGTGGACGCGCCGCATCTCCTCCAGCGTGCCGGCGTCGTCCAGCGCCGCGCCGTGGAACAGCGCGGTCGCCTGCCGCCAGGCGGCGTCGGGCACCGGCATGCGGCCGGTTTCGCGGAAGGCCCGCATGGCGGCGCCGGTGGCGGCGGCATCGCGGCCCAGCAGCTCGAACAACAGCCGCTCGAAGTTGGACGAGACCTGGATGTCCATGCTGGGGGAAAGGGAGGGTTCGACCGGTCGCGCGGTCATGTCGTTGGTGGCGAGGAAGCGCACGAGGATATCGTTGCGGTTCGACGCCACGATCAGCCGCTCGATCGGCAAACCCATGCGCCGCGCCGCCCAGGCCGCCAGCACGTTGCCGAAGTTGCCGGTGGGAACGGAGAAGGCCACCGGCCGGTCCGGCGCGCCGAGCGCGAGGGCGGCATAGGCGTAGTAGGGGATCTGCGCCGCCACCCGGGCCCAGTTGATCGAGTTGACGGCGGAGAGCCGCATCTCCCGCCGGAAGGGGGCGTCGGCGAACATCGCCTTCACCAGGTCCTGGCAGTCGTCGAAGTCGCCCCGCACCGCGATGTTGCGCACGTTGGGCGACAGGACGGTGGTCATCTGCCGCCGCTGCACCTCGCTGGTGCGGCCTTCCGGGTGCAGGATGACGATATCGACGTTCGCCCGGTCGCGGCAGGCCTCGATGGCCGCGGAGCCGGTGTCGCCGGATGTCGCGCCGACGATCGTCACCCGCTCCCCGCGCTTCTCCAGGACGTGGTCGAAGAGCTGCCCCAGCAGCTGCATCGCCATGTCCTTGAAGGCGAGCGTCGGGCCATGGAACAGCTCCAGCGCATGGGTGCGGTGGTCGAGCTGCACCAGCGGCGCCACGGCGGCATGTCCGAAGCCCGCATAGGCCACGCGGGTCATGCCCTGCAGCGTCGCCTGGTCCAGGCTGTCCCCGGCGAAGAGGCCGACGATCCGTGCCGCAAGATCCGGATAGGGCAGGCCGCGCAGGGCACGCCATTCGGCGGCCGACAGCTCCGGCCAGGTCTCGGGCACGAAGAGGCCGCCATCCTCCGCCAGGCCGGCGAGCAGGACAGCTTCGAAGTCGCGGGGCGGGGCTTCGCCGCGGGTGGAGACGTAGCGCATGGCGGCACAGTAACGGTCCCGCCCCGGCGGCACCATCCGGCCCCGGCCCTGCCGCGGGAGAGGCGGCCATGCCGCCGGCGCGGCCCGGCGACAGCCGGCGGCGGCGAAGGCTTGCGGCGGATCGTTCACTGGTATAATGACCATACCAACGTCCAAGACAGACAGGTCAGCCCATGACCGTTCGGGGAGCGCTGGTTGGCGCCGGGTTCTTCGCCCGGAACCACTTGGCCGCCTGGCGCGAGATCGCCGGGGTCGATGTCGTCGCCATCTGCGACCGGGAGGAGGACAAGGCGCGTCGCCTGGCCGGCGAGTTCGCCATCCCTCGCCACTACGCCGATGCCGCCGCCATGCTGGAGGCGGAGCGGCCGGACTTCGTCGATATCGTCACCACCGTGGAATCGCACGACGCGCTGGTGCGGCTGGCCGCGGCGCATCGCGTGCCGGCCATCTGCCAGAAGCCCTTCGCTCGCAGCCTGGAGGAGGGGCGCGGCATGGTGCGCGCCTGCGCCGGGGCAGGCGTGCCGCTGATGGTGCACGAGAACTTCCGCTGGCAGTCGCCGCTGCGGGCCGCGAAGGCCGCGCTGGAGGACGGCGCGATCGGCACGCCGGAGGTGGCGCGGATCAGCTTCCGCCACGGCTACGACATCTATGCCGGCCAGCCCTACCTGCTGCGGGAGGAGCGGCTGGCCATCATGGATATCGGCATCCACGTGCTCGACGTCGCGCGCTGGCTGCTGGGCGAGGTCACGCGCCTCTCCTGCCTGACGCAGCGGATCGACCCGCGCGTGGCGGGCGAGGACGACGTCTCCCTGCTGCTCGACCATGCCGGCGGCGTGCTGTCCTTCGTGGATTTCTGCTTCGCCGCCGTGCGGCACCCCGATCCCTTCCCGCAGACGCTGCTGCGCATCGACGGCAGCGCGGGCCGGCTCGCCCTCGACGCGGGCTATCGGCTGACGGTCGAGGGGCGGGAGGGGCGGCGGACGACGGAGGTGGAACCCGCTGTCCCCGACTGGGGCGCGAAGCCCTGGCACGGCATCCAGGAGAGCGTGCGGTCGATCCAGCAGCACTGGATCGACGGCCTGCGCGAGGGACGGGAGCCCGCGACCTCCGGCGCCGACAACCTGCGCACGCTGGAGCTGGTGGAGCTGGCCTATCGCAGCGCCGGGGCCGGCCGCGCCCTGCCGGTGGGAGAGGCCGCGTGAGTGCCGCCTCGGTGGCGGCGCTGCTGTCGGCGGGGGGGATCGGCGAACCCTTCTTCTGCCACCTGCGGCTGGAGGGGCCGGCGGCGGGCGACGAGCAGGCTGCTGCCCTGCTCGCCCTGGCCGAGCGGCCGCTGGGTGAGGTGGGCAGCCTCGTCCTGCGCCGGCGCGACGGCGCCGGCGGCGCTTCGCACTGGCTGGTGCAGGCGCGTCACGCCCGCGGGGTGACGCAGCTCCACCTCCACCTCGGTGTCGCCATGACGGTGATCGAGGCCGCGCTGGACGGGCGGGAGGGCACGCTGAGCCTGGAGCGGGACGGCACCGTCCGGCGGCAGGGCCGCGCGGGCGCGGAGACGATCCGCCTCCCCGGGGCGCCACCGGCCGAGGCGGCCGCCTGCCGCCGCCTGCTCGCCCTGCTGCGCGCCACCATGACGGAACCAACGGCCGCCTGAGACGGCCAGGACAACCACCGAGGGAGGATTGCCGATGACCACGCTGCGCCGCCGGGACCTGTCGCTGGGGCTGCTCGGCCTCGCCGCCACCGGGGGGCTGGCCCGCCCCGCCCTGGCGCAGACCGCGCCATCCGGGCCGGTGACGGTGGAGCTGTTCGGCCTCGCCACCAATGGCTGGGACGGGGTGATCGAGGGCTTCCAGAAGGAATACCCCAACGTCACCATCCGCTGGACGCGCTTCGGCACGGACGAGATGAAGCAGGCGCTGCGCGTCGGCGCCGGATCGGGCAAGATGCCCGACCTGTGGTTCAACTGGGGCGGCAGCCTCGCCTCGCCCTACAACCGCGCCGGGCTGGCGATGGACCTGACGCCGCGGGTGAGCGAGCTGAAGCTCGACCAGACGCTGATCCCCAGCGCCATCGCCCTGGCGCAGGATCAGGGCAAGCTGTTCGGCGTGCCGAACCGGCTGGTGCCGATGAGCATCTTCTACCGCAAGGAGATGGTCGAGAAGGCGGGCATCAAGGAGGCGCCGGCCAGCTTCGCCGCGCTGGAGGAGGCCTGCGAGAAGCTGCGCGCGGCGCGCATCACGCCCTTCTCGCTGGGCGGCAAGTTCAGCTGGATGACGATGCGCTTCACCGACTTCTTCATGGAGCACTTCGCCGGGCCGGAGGAGCACGACCGCATCAAGGCCATGGAATCGTCGTGGGATTCCGAGCCGGTGATCAAGGCCTTCGCCAAGCTCAAGGAGTGGGTGGACAAGCGCAACTTCAACCTGGGCTTCCTGAACACCGACCCCGCGACGAACATGCAGCTGGTCTACCAGGGCCGCGCCGCCATGGTCTTCGAGGTGCCGACCATCGAGCTGACGCGCATCAGGCGCGAGGGACTCGACCCCTCCACCTACGGCACCTTCCCAGCACCCAGCGACCACGCGAGGAAGCGCGTCTCCGGCTTCCAGCAGCAGCTCCAGGTCTCCGCCAAGGCGCCGCGCGAGGTGCAGGAGGCGGCGCTGCTCTACGCCACCTACGTCGTGCGGCCGGATCTCGCGGCGAAGCACATGCAGTTCATCGGCGGGCCGAGCGCGGTGCGCGGCGTGATGCCGGGCGAGGAGTTCCCGCTGCAGCGGCAATGGGCGCAGTGGCTGCAAGGCGAGGTCAGCCTCTATTTGCCCGGCGACCAGGCGCTGCCGCAGGAGGTGGTGGCCGCCTATTTCGAGGCCCAGGATTCCGTCGTGCTCGGCTCGCTCTCCCCGCGCGAGGCGGCGCAGCGGGTGCAGCAGGCGATCGTGGCCTACAAGGCCCGCCGGAACTGATCCGCATGGCGGGGGAGGGGATGGGCGCGGCGACGGCCGGGTTGGGGATGCGGGCGGCGGCCCCTCGCCCCATCCTGGGGCTGCGCGCGCGGGACTGGCGGCGGACGGGGGCGGCGCTGCTCTTCCTGGCGCCGGCGCTGGCGGTCTATGCCACCGTCATCCTCTACCCCATGGTCTATTCCGCCTGGCTCAGCCTGCACGACTGGGACGGCGTCGGGCCGCAGAAGACCTTCGTCGGGCTGGACAACTACCGCATCCTGCTCACCGAGAACCGCGTCTTCTGGGTCGCGCTGAAGAACACCGCCGTCTGGACGGTGGTGGCGCTGACCGTGCCGACCTCGCTCGGTCTGCTGCTGGCCCTCGCCTTGAACCGAAGGCTGCGCGGCATGGCCTTCTACCGCAGCGTCTTCTACTTCCCCGCGCTGCTGTCGATGAGCATCACGGGGCTGATCTTTACCTGGATCTACCACCCCAGCCTGGGCTTCCTGAACCAGATGCTGGAGGTGCTGGGCATGCCGGACCTCCAGCGGGCCTGGCTGTCGGAGCCCTCCATCGCCCTCTACGCCGTGATGGTGGCCGCCGCCTGGCATAACACGGGCCTGCCCATGCTGCTCTACCTCGCGGGGCTCCAGACCATCCCGGGCGAGGTGCTGGAGGCGGCGGAGGTGGACGGCGCTCGCCCGATCCGCCGCTTCTGGAGCATCACCCTGCCGATGCTGCGCGAGACGACCTTCGTCGTGCTGGCCATCACCTTCATCAACGCGCTGAAGGTCTACGACATCGTCTATGTCATGACCTTCGGCGGGCCGGCCAACACCACCCAGGTGCTGGGCACCTGGATGTACTTCCTGACCTACAACTTCAACCGCGTCGGGCTGGGCACGGCCATCGCCGTCATCCTCTTCGCGCTGACCATGATCTTCGCCATCCCCTACCTCCGCCGCGTCGGGAAGGACGCGCCGTGAGCGCCGCGCTGGACAGCTTCCCCGGCGCGGTGCCGCTGCGCCGGCGGCGCCGGACCCTGCGGCGGGACGGCGGCAACCTCGCCTTCTACCTGGCGCTGACCATGGGCGCGCTGGTCTGGATCGCGCCCATCGCCCTGCTGCTGATGACGGCGATGAAGTCGGCGGCCGAATTCGCCCATGGCGACACCTTCGCCTTCCCCGAGACGATCGAATGGGCGAACTTCGCCCGCGCCTGGGCGGCGGGGGTGCGGACCTACTTCCTCAACTCCCTGCTGATGACGGCGGTCAAGGTGCCGGTGGGCGTGGTGATCGCCGCCATGGCCGCCTTCGCCCTGACCTGCATGCCGATGCGCGGGGCGCGGCCGGTCTTCTTCCTGTTCCTGATCGGGCTGGTGGTGCCGATCCAGATGGCGCTGGTGCCGCTGACCATCCTGCTGCGCAACCTGGGCCTGCTGGACAGCCTGGTGGGGCTGTTCTGGCTCTATCTGGGCTTCGGCCTGCCCTTCGGCATCCTCGTGCTGCGCGGCTACATGCGCACCCTGCCGAAGGCGCTGATCGAGGCGGCGGTGATCGACGGCTGCTCCTGGTTCGGCGTGTTCTGGCGCATCGTCCTGCCGCTCAGCAAGCCAGCCGTGGTGGCACTGCTGATCTTCGACGGCATCTCCACCTGGAACGAGTTCATCCTGGCGCAGATCTTCCTGCGCACCGATTCCATGCGCACCCTGCCGCTCGGGCTGGTGAACTTCCAGACGGAGTTCTCCACCGCCTACGAGCTGCTGGCCGCGGCGCAATGCATCACCATCGCCCCGCTGGTCGTCGTCTACCTGATCTTCCAGCGGCATTTCGTCAGCGGCCTGGCCGGTTCGGTCAAGGGCTGAGAACGAGCAAGGGAGAAACGTCCGATGAGCCTGCCGCCCAGCAAGAGGGTCCGCGTCATCCTCAACACCGACGCGAAGAACGAGGCGGACGACCAGTACGCCATCGTCCATGCCCTTCTGACGCCGCTCTTCGACCTGCACTGCGTCATGCCGGCGCATTTCGGGACGCGGAAGTCGCAGACCAGCCTGAAGGACAGCCATGACGAGGTGATCAAGCTCCTCGACCTGATGGAGCTGAACGGCCGCGTGCGGGTGGTGGACGGCGCGACCGGCGCCATGCCGGACGAGCGCACGGCGGCGGAATCGGAGGGCGCGCGCTTCATCGTCGACCAGGCGATGAAGGACGATCCGCGCCCGCTGCACGTCGCCTTCCTCGGCCCGCTCACCGACATGGCGGCGGCGATCCTGATGGAGCCGCGGATCGCGAAGCGCAACGTCCGGGTGGTCTGGATCGGCGGCGGCGTCTGGCCGGTCGGCGGCAACGAGTACAACCTGTCCAACGACATCGCCTCGGCCAATGTCGTCTTTCGCTCCGGCATCGAGATCTGGCAGATCCCCAAGCCGCTCTACCGCGTCATGGCCGTCAGCCACACGGAGTTGCGCGAGCGGGTGGAGCCGCAGGGGGCCATCGGCAAGTACCTGGTGGACCAGCTGATCGAGTTCAACGCGAGGCGCCCCGAGCCCTTCGAGCACCGCTCCCTGGGGGATTCCCCCGCCATCGGCGTGATGATGTACCCCGAATGCGGCACCTCCGACTTCCGCGCCGCGCCGGAGTTCAACGCGCTGATGAACTACGAGCACACCGGCCGCAACGGCAGCGTGAAGGTCTACACGGACATCGACCAGCGCTACATCCACGAGGACTTCTTCGCCAAGCTCGCGCGGTTCCACCGGGGCCTGGGGGAGTTCGCGCGGTTCGACGGCTGAACGGGGGCATGGGGTGGCGGGCGAGGGGCAGATCCAGAGGCGGAAGCTCTCCCAGGCGGTGCTCGACCGCCTGCAGGCGCGGATCGACGCCGGCGAGTGGCAGCCGGGCGACCATCTCCCCTCGGAGCGCGAGCTGATGGAGAGCCTCGGCGTCGGCCGCCCTGCGGTGCGGGAGGCGCTCCAGTCCCTGGAGCGCTCCGGCATCATCGCCATCACCCATGGCGAGCGAGCGCGCCTCGCCGTGCCCTCGGCGCAGTCGCTGGTGGCACAGATCGCCGACGGGGCCGCCCATCTGCTGCGCGCCCAGCCCGGCTCGCTGGAGCACCTGAAGGAGGCGCGGGTCTTCATGGAGGCCGGCTTCGCCCGCCTCGCCGCGGAGCGCGCCACCGCGGCCGGGCTGGAGGCGCTGCGCGACCGGCTGGAGGCGCAACGGCGGGTCCGGCCGCAGGCGGTGCGGTTCCTGGAGGCGGACATGGCCTTCCACCGCCAGATCGCGGAGATGACGGGCAACCCGATCTTCCCCGCGGTGATCGAGGCGATGTTCGGCTGGCTGTCCTCCTCCTACTACCGCTCCCTCATCCGGGCCCCGGGGGCGGAGAGCCTGACCCTGGCGGAGCACGAGCGCATCCTGGCCGCCATCGCCGCGCGCGATCCCCCCCAGGCCGAGACGGCGATGCGCGAGCACCTGACCCGTGCCAACACCCTGTACGGCAGCCTGCTGCGCCCGGAGGAGGAGGCGTGACCGGACGCCGCCGCCTCGCCGCCGGGCCCTTCGAGGCGTGGCTGGAGGAGGGCGCGCTGCGCCACCTGCGCTGGCGCGGCGCGGAGGTGCTGCGCGGCGCCGCCTACCTGTTCCGCGACCGCGACTGGGGCACGGCCACGCCGGAGATCACGGACCTGTCGGTCGAGACGGCGGCCGATGCCGTCGCCGTCCGCTACCGCGCCCGGGTGGCGCTGCCGGAGGGGGCCTTCGCCTGGGAAGCGCGGATCGTGCTCCAGGCCGGCGGTCTCTGCACCTTTGTCGTGGAGGGCGAGGCGGAGGCGCCGGTGGAGACCAACCGCTGCGGCCTCGTGCTGCTGCACCCCGCCGCCTGTGCCGGGCTGCCGCTGCGGGTGACGCACACGGACGGGCGGGAGGAGGAGACCGCCTTCCCGGAGCGGATCAGCCCCGGCCAGCCGGTGCTCGACATCCGCGCCCTGCGCTACGCCCCCGTGGATGGGCTGGAGGTCGCCTGCCGGCTGGAGGCGGAGCTGCCGCACGACCCGCGCGGCCGCTTCGAGATGGAGGACCAGCGCAACTGGTCCGACGCCTCCTTCAAAACCTATGTCGGCTCGCTGCTCGATCCCTGGCCCTATCGGCTGCAACCCGGGCGCCGCACCCGGCAGAGCCTGGAGCTGCGCGTGTCGGACCGCCGCGCCGCCCGGCCCGCCAAACCGGGATCAGGGCCGGTGCCGGCACCGCGCGCGCTGCGGGCCGTGGGACCCACGGGGGAGCGGCTGCCTGCCATCGGCCTCGGTCTGCCGCCCGGCGCCGCGTCGCTGGCCCCGCCCGCCCGCGCCGCCCTGGCCGTGCTGCAGCCGGCCTGGCTGGTGGGCCGCTGTGAGCCGGGAGCGGAGGGACAGGAGGCGGAGCTGGCCGCCGTCGCCGCGCTGGCGCGACAGCTCGGATCGGCGGTGCAGCTGGAGATCGTGCCGCCGCAGGGGATGGCGCCGGAGGACGCGCTCTCCCGCGCCGCCAGGCTCTGCGCCGCCGCGGGGCTCGCCCCCGCCGCCGTGCTGCCCTGCCCGGCGCCGCTGCTGCTCAGCCACCAGCCCGGCGGCCCCTGGCCGGAGCTGCCGCCGCTGGAGGCCTACTACGCCGCCGCCCGCGCCGCCTTTCCCGGGGCGCGGAGCGGCGGCGGCATGCTCACCTACTTCACCGAGCTGAACCGCTGCCGCCCGACCGGCGAGGGCATCGACTTCGTCAGCCACGCCACCGCCCCCATCGTGCACGCGGCGGACGACCTCTCGGTGATGGAGACGCTGGAGGCGCTGCCCCACATCGCCCGCAGCGTCCGCGCGCTCTGGCCGGGGCTGGGCTACCGGATCGGGCCGTCCTCCCTGGCCATGCGCAGCAACCCCTATGGCAGCGCCACCGTCCCGAACGAGGCGGGCCGCCGCGTGCCGCTCGCCGCGCGCGACCCGCGCCAGGCGACCTTCTTCGCCGCCGCCTGGACGGTGGGCTATGCCGCCGCCCTGGCCGGGGCGGGGCTGGAGGTGCTGTCGCTGCACGCGACCCACGGGCCGTCCGGCGTGCTGGACGCGGCGGCCAAGCCGCTGCCGGTCTTCCGCGCGCTGCGAATCCTCGCCATGGCGGGCGGGGCGGAGCGGGTGGCGCTGGACCCCCTGCCCGACGGCATCGCCGCCCTGGCCTGGGCCTTCCAGGGCGGCACCATGGCGTTGCTGGCCAACCTCACCGGCGAGACCCGCACCCTGCCGCTGGCGGGACGCTGGTGCCAGGACGGCGGCCAGGCGCTGGGCGATTCCCTGGAACTCGGCCCCCATGCCCTGAACCTCATCCGCGAGGCGTCCCCATGACCGGCGATTCCGTGACGGGCGATTCCATGATGGGCGAACTCGCGGCGCGGGCCCTGGCGGATGGCCGCATCTGGGCGCGCTACTGGATCGAGACGCCCTGGCCGCTGGCGAAGGCGGCCGAGGTCCTGGCCGGGGAGCAGTCCGCCGGCACCTTCGTCCCCGTCCCCGGCCACACGCCGGAGCTCCAGGCCGCGGCCGGCGCCCGGGTGGAGGCGATCGCGGAGCAGCCGGACGCCCCCGGCCCCTCGCTGCCCGGCTGCCGCCCTCCGTCCATGGCCCCGGGGGGCGGCGCCCCGCGCTGGCGGCGGGCGGAGATCCTGGTCTCCTGGCCGTTGGCCAACCTGGGCGCCTCCCTGCCCAACCTCCAGGCGACGGTGGCGGGGAACCTGTTCGAGCTGTCGCAGTTTTCCGGGCTGCGCCTGCTCGACCTCGGCCTGCCGCCTGCCTTCCTGGACGGCTGCCCCGGCCCGGGCTTCGGCATCCCCGGCACGCGGCGCCTCGCCGGCGTGCCGCGCTTGCCGCTGATCGGCACGATCATCAAGCCCTCGATCGGCCTCTCGCCCGCGGCGACGGCGGCGCTGGTGGACCGGCTCTGCGAGGGCGGCATCGACTTCATCAAGGACGACGAATTGCAGGCCGACGGCCCACACTGCCCCTTCGACGCGCGCGTCGCGGCGGTGATGGGCGTGGTGGAGCGTCATGCCGACCGGCTGGGCCGCAAGCCCATGGTCGCCTTCAACCTGACCGGCGAACCGGACGAGATGCGCCGCCGCCACGACACGGTGCTGGCGGCGGGCGGCACCTGCGTGATGGCCAGCATGCATTCGGTCGGGCTGGCGGGGATGCTGGCGCTGCGCCGCCACGCGCAGTTGCCCATCCACGCGCACCGCAACGGCTGGGGCCTGTTCGGCCGCAGCCCGGCGGTGGGCGTGTCCTACGTGGCGTGGCAGCAGCTCTTCCGCGCGGCCGGGGCGGACCACCTGCACGTCAACGGGCTGCGCAACAAGTTCGCCGAGGACGACGCCTCCGTCCTCGCCTCCGCCCGCGCCTGCCTGACGCCGCTCTCGGCCGGGCGCGACGACGCGGCCCAGGACGATCGGGCGATGCCCGTCTTCTCCTCCGGGCAATGGGCGGGGATGGCGGCGGACACCTTCGCCGGGCTGGGCTCGGCCGACCTGATCCACGCGGCGGGCGGCGGCATCGTCGCGCATCCGGACGGGGTGGCGGCCGGCGTGCGGTCGCTGCGCCTGGCCTGGGAGGCGGCGCTGGCGGGCGAGGCCTGGGATGATGCGGCGCGCCGCCACCCGGAACTGGCCCGCGCGGCCGAAGCCTTCGGACGCGGCTGATGGCGCCGCGCCCCCCTTTGCTCGGCTGGTACGGCGACGACTTCACCGGCAGCACGGACGTGCTGGAGGCGCTGGGCCTCGGGGGCCTGCGCGCGCGCCTCTTCGCCGCCCCGCCCACGCCCGAGGCGCTGGCGGAAGCCGGCGAGCTGGACGCGGTCGGCATCGCCGGCGAAGCGCGTAGCCGTTCGCCGGAGTGGATGCGGGAGCACCTGCCAGAAGCCTTCGCCGCGCTGCGCGATTCCGGCGCGCGGCTGATCCACTACAAGGTCTGCTCCACCTTCGATTCCTCGCCGACGCTCGGCTCCATCGGCTGCGCCCTGGAGATCGGGCAGGACCTGCTCGACACCCCCTGCGTGCCCATCCTGGTCGGCGCGCCCAGCCTGGGGCGCTGGGTGATGTTCGGCACCCTCTTCGCCCGCGCCGGGGACGGCGCCGTGTACCGGCTCGACCGCCACCCCACCATGTCCCGCCACCCCGCGACGCCGATGGACGAGGCGGACCTCGCCCGCCACCTGGCACGGCAGACGGCGCGGCCCATCCACGGCCTCGACCTGCGCGGGCTGGAGGCGGCGGCGCAGGACGGTGCCGCCGCGCTGCGTCGCGCCGCGGTCGCCGGCGCGCGGGCGCTGGTGCTGGACGGGCACGACGCCGCCACCCTGGCGGCCGGCGGGCGGCTGCTGCTCGGCGCCGTGCGCGGGCAGGGGCGGGACGGGGGGCCGGTCTTCGTCATCGGCTCCTCCGGCGTCGAGCACGCCCTGGCCGCGGCGCGCAACGCCCCCGTGCCGGAGCGGCCCGCCCCCGGCGCGGCGGGCCCGGTGCTGGTGCTCTCCGGCAGCGCCTCGCCGCAGACGGCGGCGCAGATCGCGCAGGGCGAGCGCGCGGGCTTCGCCGCCTTCCGCCTGGACCCGCTGGACCCCCGCGCGGCCGAGGCGCTGCACGCCCCCGTCCTGGCGGCCCTGGAGCGCGGGCCGGGCGCCATCCTCTACACCGCGCGCGGGCCGGGGGATGACAGCCTCGGCGCCATCCGCGCTGCGCTGGGCGGGCCGGAGGCCACGGGGCCGGCGATCGGCGGGCTGCTCGGGCGCCTCTGGTCCCGCCTGGGCGCCGCCCGCCGCATCCCGCGCGTCGTTGTCTGCGGCGGCGACACCGCCAGCCATGCCTGCCAGGAAGTGGGCGCGCGCTGGTTCGACCTCGTGGCGCCCCTGGCCCCGGGCTCGCCGCTGATCCGCCTCGCCGCGCACGATCCGGGGGCCGATGGGGCGGAGGTGGTGCTGAAGGGCGGGCAGGTCGGCGGGCCGCGCCTGTTCGAGGCGGTGGCGGCGGGGTCGGCCGCGCTCGCCGTGGCGGGGGTGTGATGGCGTCGTGCCGGGCCCCCGGGGGAAAGACGCCGTCTTTCCCCCGATGCCCCCTATCTGCCAGGGGCAGAGCCCCTGGACCCCCTTTCACGCGCGCCTGTCGCCGGGGTCGCGCCGGAGGCCGCCGGCCTCCGGAGGCTGCGGCCGCCGCTTGCGCGGTCATGGGGATGCTTTTCGTGCCCCGCCTGTCCGCGTGCCGCTCCGGTTCCGCCCGCGGGCGGACCGATGCCACGGGAAACAGCGGCCGGCGGGGTCCGGGGGCAGCCTGTGCCCCCAGCCGAGGGGGTAGCGGGGGAGGCGGCGCCTCCACCGGGGAACGCGGGCGAGGCAGCCCGACAAAGGAGAACGCAGCATGAGGAACGTCGCGTTGCTGGGCGCTGGCGGGAAGATCGGCGGCCGGGTGATCGGCAAGCTGGCGGGGGCGGGCTTCGCGCTGCGGCCGGTGGAGCCCTCGCCCGAGGGCCGCGCCCGGCTGGCGGACCAGGGCTTCCAGGCCATGGAGCTGCCGCAGGCGCTGGAGGGCGCGGAGGCGGTGGTGCTCGCCCTGCCGGACCGGCTGATCGGCACGGTCGTGGAGCAGATGAAGCCGATGCTGCGGCCGGGGACGATGCTGGTGATCCTGGACGCGGCGGCGCCGTACTCGGACCACCTGCCGAAGGACCGGCCGGACCTGACCTACTTCATCACCCATCCCTGCCACCCGCCGCTGTGGAGCGACAGCGACGACCCGGCGGAGCGGGCGGACAGCTTCGGGCTGGTGGCGCCGCAATCCATCGTCTGCGCGCTGATGCAGGGGCCGGAGGAGCACTACGCCGCCGGCGAGGCGATCGCGAAGGCGATGTGGGGGCCGATCCTGCGCTGCCACCGCGTCGAGGCGGAGCACATCGCCATTCTGGAGCCCGGGCTGTCGGAGATGGTGGCGCTGCCGCTCTGCGTCGCCATGGGCCAGGCGATCGACCGCTGCGTCGAGATGGGCGTGCCGCGCGAGGCCGCCTACGACTTCATGGTGGGGCATCTGAACGTGATGCTGGCGGTGGTGCTGGGGCGGCTGCCCAACATCTTCTCGGACGGGGCGAAGATGATGATCGACTTCGCGACGCCGATGATGCTGCAGCCCGACTGGCGGGAGACGCTGGAGCCGCACCGGCTGAAGCAGGCGGTGGAGCTGATCACGGAGGGGAAGGCGCGGGCGGCCTGAACGCCGCGCCCGCGGCGGCCGCCAAACGAAACGGCCCTGGCCTTGCGGGCCAGGGCCGTCGGACCTCCGCCCGGTGGCGGGCGATCAGACCTTCTTGGCGGTCGAGAGGTCGTAGCCGGACTTGGCGGTGCCGCCCGACTGGTCGTCGCCGATGGTGCCGTACTCCATCTGGAACTTGTCGAAGTTCAGGCTCAGGCTCTCGCTGGGGCGGTCGCCGCCGGAGCTGAGCGAGTAGCCGCTGATGCCGCAGCCCGTCAGCGTGTACTTCAGGTAGGCCTGCACGCCGCCACCGGTCTGGGTGCGGGTGAAGGTGATCTCCACCTCGTTGTCCAGCTCGCCGTAGAGGGACTCTTCCATCAGCTTCAGCGAGGCGCCGTCGCTCAGCTTGGTCACGGTGATCTCGGAGACGCTGGCCTCCGACGACTCACGGGTGGAGGTGCCGCGGGCGCTGGCGATGCCGCGGCCGATGCCGAACTGGAAGGACTGCAGCTCGATCTGCTTCTCGAAGCCCGCCGTCGTGCTCTCGCCGTCGACGTCAGGGTACTTCATGTAAATCGCCATTGCCTTGGCTCTCCTCTGGGCCAGTGTCGGGCGTCGGGCGCCTTGCCTGACGTCAGCCGATCTCGTAGCTGAACTCGCCGTCCTTCATCTCCACCCGAACGGAGGTAATCTCTCCACCTTCGGCGAGCCGGGCGAGGATGCGCGACGACAGTTCGGGCAGCAACGTGCGGGTAAGGATCGTCTCGATGTTGCGCGCGCCGCTGTCCACGTCGCGGCAGCGGGCGGCGATCGCCTCCGGCACGCTGTCGTCCACCTCCATCGTCACGCCGTAGGATTCCTTCACGCGACGCGCGATCCGCTTCAGGTTCAGTCCGACGATCATCTTCAGGATGGGATCGGGCAGCGGATAATATGTTACGACATTGCATCGACCAAGGAAAGCCGGCTTGAACGACTTCAGCAGGTCGGGCTTCAGCGCCTCGGTCAGCTGCTCCGGCTCCGGCGCCATGTCCGGATCGGCGCAGAGCTTGGCGATGGTGTCCGTGCCGGCGTTGGAGGTCATGATGATGACGGTGTTGCGGAAGTCGATGTCGCGACCCTCGCCGTCCTTCATCTGCCCCTTGTCGAAGACCTGGTAGAAGACGTCCTGCACGCCGGGATGCGCCTTCTCCATCTCGTCGAGCAACACGACGGAATAGGGGCGGCGCCGCACGGCCTCCGTCAGCACGCCGCCCTCGCCATAGCCGACATAGCCGGGCGGCGAACCCATCAGGAGGGAGACCTTATGCTCCTCCTTGAACTCGCTCATGTTGATGACGGTCAGGTTCTGCTCGCCGCCGTAGAGCAGGTCGGCGACGGCCAGCGCCGTCTCCGTCTTGCCGACGCCCGAGGTGCCGACCATCAGGAACACGCCCACGGGCTTGCGCGGGTCGGTGAGGCCGGCGCGGTTGGTGCGGATCGCCTGGGCGATCGCCTCCAGCGCATGCGGCTGGCCGACGACCCGCTCCTCCAGCTTGTCCTTCAGCTTCAGGATGGTCTGGATCTCGTCGCCCAGCATCCGGCCGACGGGGATGCCCGTCCAGGTCTCCACCACCTCCGCCACCGCGGCGCCGTCCACCACCGGATGCACCAGCGGCTGCTCGCCCTGCAGCGCGCGCAGCGCCCTGACGGCCTCGGCGAGTTCGGCCTTCAGCGTCGCGACATCCGGCGTCGCGGCGGGCGTCGTGGCCGTGGCCTCGGCCACGGCGGCGGCCCCGGCCGAGGCGGGGGAGGGGTGCGTCGCCGCCTCGACCTGGGCCCGCAGGTCGCGGATGCGGCCGACGAGGTCGATCTCCTCCTTCCAGCGGACATCCAGCGCGGCCAGCTCGCCCTCGACCCTGGCGCGCTCCTCCTCCAGCGCGGCGGCGCGCGAGGCATGGTCGGCACCCGAGGCGCTCTCGCGCCGCAGCACGCCCATCTCCGTCTCGATCAGGTCGAGCCGGCGGCGGCGATCCTCGATCGGGGCGGGGATGGCGGCCTGGGACATGGCGACGCGGGCGCAGGCGGTGTCGAGCAGCGACACGGCCTTGTCCGGCAACTGCCGCGCGGGGATGTAGCGCGCGGAAAGGCGCACCGCCTCCTCCACCGCCTCGTCCAGGATGCGCACGCCGTGGTGCTTCTCCAGCGTCGCGACCAGGCCGCGCAGCATGGCGGCGGCGAGCGGGTTGGAGGGCTCGCCCACCTGCACCACCTGGAAGCGGCGGGTCAGCGCCGCGTCCTTCTCGAAGTACTTCTTGTACTCCGCCCAGGTGGTGGCGGCGAGGCAGCGCAGCTCGCCGCGCGCCAGCGCAGGCTTGAGCAGGTTGGCGGCGTCGTTCTGCCCCTGCTGCCCGCCCGCGCCGATCAGCGTGTGCGCCTCGTCGATGAAGAGGATGATCGGCTTGGGCGAGGACTTCACCGCGTCGATCACGCCCTTCAGGCGGTTCTCGAACTCGCCCTTCACCCCGGCGCCCGCCTGGAGCAGTCCGAGGTCGAGCGACATCAGCCGCACGTCCTTCAGCGCCTCCGGCACGTCGCCGGTGGCGATGCGCAGCGCGAGCCCCTCGGCCACCGCCGTCTTGCCCACGCCCGGCTCGCCGGTGAGGATCGGGTTGTTCTGGCGGCGGCGGGTCAGGATGTCGACCGCCTGCCGGATCTCCGAATCGCGGCCCAGGATCGGGTCGATCTTGCCCGCCTTTGCCTGGGCGGTGAGGTCGGTGCAGAACTGGTCGAGCGGCCCGCCGGAGCGCGGCGCCTCGCCGCCGCCCGCCGCGCCCGTGGCGGCGCCGCCGGCGGGCGAGGATGCCAGCGCCTCGGCCGCCTTCGCCTCCTCGCTGCCGGCCGCCATGTCGCGCATGCCGCGGCGGATCGCCTCGGGCGAGAGTTCCGCCAGGCTCGGCGCGCTGTCGCGCACCGCGCGGCGCAGCGCCTCGTCGGACAGCAGCGCGCCGAGCATGTGGCCGGAGCGGATCTTCGCCGACTGGTCCTCCAGCGAGGCGATCAGCCACGCTTCGCGCAGCCAGGTGACGATGTCGGGCGAGAGCGAGGGCGCGCGGGCATTGCCGGTGCGCAGCTTGTCCAGGCCGCGGTTGATCTCCGTCGCCACCCGCCCGGCATCCAGCCCCTGCGCGCGCAGGATGGCGGCGATGTCGGAGCCGGGCGCCTCGACCAGCTTCAGCAGCAGGTGCTCGATCTCGACGTTGTAGTGGCTGCGGGACAGGGTCAGGCCCGCGGCCGCCTCAAGCTGGCGGCGGCAGAGCTCATCAAGCCGCCCGACGAGCGACTTCAGGTCCAGTGCGACCATGCTTCAACCCTGCTCCCTATCGCGCCTTTGGGCCTGCCGCGTCAGCTTTTCCTTGACCGGCCTGCCACGTCACCATTCGTTTGAAGGGTGCCCCGCTGGCGCGCATCGGTCAGAAAATATGACAGCGGGCCTCACGGCTGACCGTTCCGTGAGGCTAACTTGATGTGTGTCGGCCTGTCCAGCACACTCCATGCGCGTAATCCTGTGCGAAACCCCTTGGCGGAGCCTCCTGGCGTATGGATGGTGACGGCGTTCTGGACCTCGGGCGTCTCCTGGCCCCGTTGCCGACCGGGGAGGGCGGGGTCGGCGAGGATCTGCGGGAGGATTACTCCCCCAGCTCGTCCTATCAGAAGCTGCGGGATGCACGGGCGGAGGCGCGGGCCGAGGAGCGGGCGCAGGACGCCGCCGGCGGCGAGGCGGTGGTGCCGATGCCCTGGCGGGAGGTGAAGCGCCTCGGCGTGCTCTGCCTGTCGGAGAAGACCAAGGATTTCGAGATCGCGGCCTGGCTCACCGAAGCCCTGGTGCGGCTGGACGGGCTGGCGGGGCTGCGCGAGGGAGCGCTGCTGCTGCAGGGGCTGCTGGACCAGTACTGGGACGGCGGCTTCCCCCTGCCCGACGAGGAGGGGATGGAGGTCCGCACCGCGCCGCTGGGCGGGCTGGCCGGCGATGCCGCCGACGGCATGCTGCCGCAGCCGCTTCGCCGCATCACCCTCTTCCCCCGCGTCGACGGCACGCCGGTCTCCCTCTACCTGTGGGCACAGGCGCTCGATACCGCCGGCATCACGGACCAGAAGCGGCGCGCGGCGCGGCTCGCTGCCGGCATCCCGGATCTCGAGGCGCTGGAGGCCGAGGCGCTCGTCGCCGGCCCGTTCCTCCGCGGCGTGGCGGCGGAGGCGAAGCGGACGGAGAAGATCTGGGCCGGCTTCGACGCCAAGCTGACGGAGCGGCTCGGCGCGGAGGCGCCCCCCACCCGCCGGGTGCGCGACGTGCTGCTGCAGATGGTGGAGTTCGCGGAGCGGGTGCTGGGCCCGATCGCCGACGACGCGCCGCCCCCCTCGGCGGAGGAGGTGGCGGCCGTCGCGGCGGCCGGCCATGCCGCCGCGACGGCCGGCGGGCCGGTCGGAGGGATGGCCATGCCGGGCCTGGCGGCGGCGCCGCTGCACAGCCGCGAGGATGCGATCCGCCGCCTGGAGGAGTTGGCCGGCTTCTTCCGCGACACGGAGCCGCACTCCCCCCTGGCCTATACCCTGACCGATGCGGTGCGCCGAGCCCGCCTGCCGCTGCCTGAGCTGCTGGCCGAGGTGCTGCCGGACGAGGGCGCGCGCAACGCGATGCTGACGATGCTGGGTATTCGCACCGCCGTGCCGGTGATCCTGCCCGCCTCCGCCCTTCCCCCCGTGGCCGCCGCCGCGCCCGCCCCCGCCGCGAGGCCGGCCGCCGCGCCGACGGCCGCCCCGGCCGAGCCGGCCGCGGCTCCGGCGGCCGCCCCGGCTCCCGCCGCCGCCCCGGCCGAGAAGCCGAAGGGAATTGTGTGGTGAGGGCCGGCCGGACGGCACCGCCGGAAGCTCTTTTCGTCAGCCGCGCGGAGGCGGCTGGAACCGGCTGCGGGGGCGGGCTATCGTTTGACCCGTTCCTGCTCCGAACCTATTCTCCGCAACCGGGGATGATCGAGAGCACGTCCGTGCTCGCCACCGTCTAAGGAAAAGCTGCCATGAGCGGAAGCGTTCACGACAAGCTTGCGCGCGTGCGCAAGCCACGCGTGCACATCACCTACCAGGTCGAGACCGAGGGCGCCGAGATCCAGCGGGAGCTGCCCTTCGTCGTCGGCATCATGGGCGACTTCGCGGGCGATCCCGGCGAGCCGCTGAAGCCGCTGGCCGAGCGCAAGTTCGTCCAGATCGACCGGGACAACTTCGACGACGTGATGGCGCGCATCCAGCCCGGCTTGAACCTGAAGGTGGACAACACCCTGGCGGGCGACGGCAGCCAGATGGCCGTCAGCCTGAAGTTCCGCTCGATGGAGGATTTCGAGCCGGCGAAGGTGGCCGACCAGGTGCCGGCGCTGAAGGCGATGCTGGAGACCCGCGCCAAGCTGCGCGACCTGATGAGCAAGGTGGACCGCTCCGAGGAGCTGGAGGGGCTGCTCGAGGGGGTCCTGCAGGACAAGGACAAGCTCGCCAAGCTGTCGGGCGAGCTCGGCCTCGACAAGAAGGAGGGCTGAGCCCGTGAGCGAGACCCAGACCTCCGCTGCCGGCGCCACGACGACCACCGAGGCCGAGGGCGGCCTCGGCCTGCTCGACCAGGTGATCGGCGCGACGCGGCAGACCGAGCGCGACCGCGCCCAGGACCTGATCAAGGCCCTGACCGAGGAGGCGCTGAAGGGCACCGTCACCTTCAGCCGCAACCTGCAGGTCACCTTCGACCGCGCCATCGCCGAGATCGACCGCAAGGTCAGCGAGCAGCTGAACGCGGTGATGCACAACGAGCGCTTCCGCAAGCTGGAAGGCTCCTGGCGCGGCCTGAAGTACCTCGTCCAGAACAGCGAGACCGGCACGGGCATGAAGCTGCGCCTGCTCCAGGCCAGCAAGAAGGAGCTGTCGCGCGACCTGCAGCGCGCGACCGAGTTCGACCAGTCGCAGCTGTTCAAGAAGATCTACGAGAACGAGTTCGGCACCCCGGGCGGCGAGCCCTACGGCGCGCTGATCGGCGACTACGAGTGGACCAGCCACCCCGACGACGTGGAGACGCTGCGCCTCGTCTCCAACGTCGCCGCCGCCTCCTTCGCGCCCTTCATCTCCGGCGTCGGCGCCGGCATGTTCGGCTTCGACGACTGGCGCGAGCTGTCCAAGCCCCGCGACCTGGCCAAGATCTTCGAGACGGCGGAATACGCCAAGTGGCGTTCGTTCCGCGACACGGAGGACAGCCGCTTCGTCAGCCTCGTCATGCCGCGCGTCATCGCCCGCCTGCCCTACGGCGAGGCGACGGTGCCGGTGGAGGAGTTCAACTACGAGGAGGCGCCGAAGGACGCCGCCGGCCGCGCCCAGCAGATGGGCCACCACGACTACTGCTGGATGAACGCCGCCTATGTCATGGGCGCGCGGCTGACCGACGCCTTCGCCCAGCACAGCTTCTGCGTCGCCATCCGCGGCGCCGAGGGCGGCGGCAAGGTGTCGAACCTGCCGACCCACACCTTCACCTCCGACGACGGCGACAGCGACGCCAAGTGCCCGACGGAGATCGGCATCACCGACCGGCGCGAGGCGGAGCTGTCGGGCCTCGGCTTCCTGCCGCTCTGCCACTACAAGAACACCGACTACGCCGTGTTCTTCGGCGCGCAGAGCACGCAGAAGCCGAAGAAGTACGACAAGCCCGAGGCGACGGCCAACGCCGCCATCTCCGCGCGCCTGCCCTACCTCATGGCCACCAGCCGCTTCGCCCACTTCCTGAAGGTGATGGCGCGCGACAAGATCGGCTCCTTCATGGAGGCGAGCGACTGCCAGACCTGGCTGAACCGCTGGATCAGCAACTACGTCAACTCCAACGAGAATGCCGGCCAGGAGAGCAAGGCCAAGTATCCGCTGCGCGAGGCGCGGGTGGAGGTGAAGGAGGTGCCGGGCAAGCCCGGCGTCTACAACGCCGTCGCCTACATGCGGCCGTGGCTGCAGATGGAGGAGCTCAGCACCTCCATGCGCATGGTCGCGCGCATCCCGCAGAAGGCCTGATCTGCGATGGACGGGCCGGCGGCCGGCGCGGCCGCCGCGCCGGTCCGGGACGCCGCCCCGGGCAGCCAGCCCCCGCCGGGGGCCGCGCCCGGCGGCATGCCGCTGCGTGAGGCGCTGCTGACGGGGCGCTATCTGGGTGCTGCCCAGGCCGGCATGGCCCGGGCGGTGGCGGAGTTCGCGGCCGGCAGCGCCACGCCGCTGCGCGACTGGTTCGGCGATGCCGGGCTGGCCGCGATCCTGGGCCATGATGGGGGCCATGATGGGGGCCGGGACGGGGGGGCTGACGGGGCGGGGGGCGGCGCGCCGCGCGCCCGCCGGCGGGCGCTGGAGCGGCTGCGCGAGGCGATCGACCGCGACATCGCCGCGCTGGACGCCCGGCTGCACGAGCAGATCGCGACGATCCTGGCGCATCCGCGGCTGCAGCGCCTGGAGAGCTCCTGGCGCGGGCTGGAATGGCTGACCGAGCGCGTGCCCTATGGCGCGCGGGTGCAGCTCCGCCTCTACGCCGCGCGCTGGGCGGAGCTGTGCCGCGACTTCGAGCGTGCCGCGGAGTTCGACCAGTCCGCTCTGTTCAAGGCTGTCTACGAGGAGGAGTTCGGCCGTCCCGGCGGCCAGCCCTACGGCCTGCTGCTGGCCGATTACGAGCTGCGCCACGCCCCCGGCCCCGGCAGCCCGACCGACGACGTGGCGGGGCTGGACGGGCTGGCCGGCGTCGCCGCCGCGGCCTTTTCCCCCACCGCCGTCGCCGCCCATCCCGTGCTGTTCGGCCTCGACGCCTATGCCGATGCGGGCGCCAGCCTGGACCTGACCGAGATCCTGCGCGGGGCGGACCGGCAGCGCTGGCGCAACCTCCAGGGCCGGGAGGACTCGCGCTTCCTGGCGGTGCTGCTGCCGCGCGTGCTGGGCCGTGCGCCCTGGCCGGACGAGGCGGTGCGGGCGGACGGCTTCCGCCCGCGCGGCGCGCTGGGGCCGCGGCTCTGGACCAATCCGGTCTATGCGCTGGGGGCGACGGCGCTGCGGGCCTTCGCGCAGTATGGCTGGCCGGCGGACATCCGCGGCGCCACCGTGGCGGAACGCGCGGCAGGCGGCGTGGTGGACGGGCTGCCGGCGGAGCGGCTGTCCGGCGACCCGCCCGGCCCCCCGCCGCGGCCGCCGGTGGAGCTGGCCCTGACCGACCTGCAGGAGCGCCAGCTCGTCGAGGCGGGGCTGCTGCCGCTGCTGGGGCTGGAGGGCCTGCCGGAGGCGAGCTTCGCCGCCACGCCCGGCCTGCACCGGCCGCCGCGCATGATGGCGGAGGGGGCGGAGGCGAACCAGCGCCTGTCGGCGCAGTTCAACGCCATCCTCTGCGTCAGCCGCTTCGCGCATTGCATCAAGGTGATGGGCCGCGACATGGTCGGGTCCTTCCGCACCGCCGAGGAGATCGAGCTGAAGCTGCAGCGCTGGCTGGGCGGCTTCGCCAACAGCTCCGCCAGCGGCAGCGGCGAGAGCGCGGCGCGCTATCCGCTGCGCGGCGCGCGGGTGGAGGTGCGGGAGCAGCCCGGCAGGCCCGGCGTCTACGGCTGCATCATCCACCTTCAGCCGCACTACCAGCTGGACGAGGTGGGCGCTGCCTTCCGCCTCGTCACCGACCTGCAGGCGGCCAAGGCTGCGTGACGGGAGCCGCGTGACAACCGCATGACCATCGGGGGAACACAGATGAAGGATCCGGCTGGCGATGCCTTCCGCGCGGGCGACCTGCCCGGCGCGGTGGCCGCGACCATCGCCGCGGTGAAGGCCAGCCCGCGCGATTCCGGGCTGCGCTGGCTGCTCGCCGAGATGCTGCTGTTCAGCGGCGAGGTCGAGAAGGCGGACCGCGCCCTGGACGCCGTGATCGCCGAGGAGCCCAGCCCCGCCGTGCTGGAGTTCCGCCGCCTGCTGCGGGCCGAGGAGCACCGCCGCCAGGTCTTCCGCGACGGGCGCATCCCGAAGTTCCAGGGGGACGACCCGACCCCCGCCCAGCGCGCCGCGCTGCGCGCGCTGACCCTGACGCGGTCCGGCGACCTCGCCGGCGCGGCCGAGGCGGCGGCGGAGGCCGAGGGCCTGCGCCCGGCCACGCCGGGCCAGATGGACGGCAAGCCCTTCGACGACCTGCGGGACGTCGACGACGTCTTCGCGCCGCAGTTCGAGGTGCTGACCGCGGGCGGCGACTACATGTGGGTGCCGGTCGAGCGGCTGCGCAGCCTAGTGCCGGACCCGGTGCGCCGGCCGCGCGACCTCTACTGGCGGCGCTGCATGCTGGAGCTGAAGGATGGCACGGAGGGCGCGGTCTTCCTGCCCGCGGTCTATGCCTGGGCCGGCACGCCGGCGGATGCGGTGAAGCTGGGCCGGGAGACGGAGTGGACCCAGGGCGAGGGGCCGGTGCGCGGCATCGGCCTGCGCCTGCTGCTGGTGGGCGAGGAGGCGGTGCCGCTGACCGAGCTGGGCGCGCTGGAGTTCGCGTGAGGCCCCTGGCGTGAGCGACACCGCCCGCTCCCGCGGCAACGAGCCGCAGCGGCTTCGCCTGCCGCTGCTGGACCGGCTGCTCGACACCGAGACGGAGCTGTCGCGCGACGCGGCGGTGGAGGTGCTGCGCGCGGCGGTGCGGCGGGACATGGAGGCGTTGCTGAACGCGCGCCGCCGGCGCCTGCCGCTGCCGCCCGGACTGACGGAGCTGGTGGTCTCGCCGCTGGGCTACGGCGTGCCCGACCCCACCGCCGGCAGCTTCACGGCCGAGGACAGCCGGCAGGCGCTGGCACGGGAGGTGGAGCTGGCGCTGCGCCGCTTCGAGCCGCGGCTGAGCTCGGTCAGCGTCACCCTGGCGGAGATGGAGAACCCCACGCTGGACCGCACGCTGCGCCTGCGGGTCGAGGCGGTGCTGCGCACCGACCCCGTGCCCGAGCAGATCGCCTTCGAGACGGTGCTGCGCCCGGCCACGCTGGATGTCGCGGTGCGCGAGCGGTGAGCGAATCCCTCCTTCCCTACTACAACCGTGAGCTCGCGGCGCTGCGGCGCGATGCCGGCGAGTTCGCCCAGGCCTTCCCGAAGGTCGCCGGCCGGCTGCGGCTGTCGGCCGACATCGCCGACGATCCCTATGTCGAGCGGCTGCTGGAGGGCGTCGCCTTCCTGGCCGCCCGGGTGCAGCACCGGCTGGACGACGAGCTGCCGGAGATCTCCGACGCGCTGCTGGAGATGCTCTCGCCGCAGCTCCTGGCCCCCGTTCCCTCGATGACCACGCTGCGGCTGCGGGGCGGGGCGGAGCTGCGCGCGCCGGTCCGGGTGCCGCGCGGCCTGGCGGTGGAGAGCGAGCCGGTGCGCGGCGAGCCGGTGCGCTTCCGCACCTGCCACGACGTCACCCTCTGGCCGCTGGTGCTCGACCAGGCGCGCCTCTCCGGCCTGCCGATCGTGGCGCCGCCAAATCCGGCCGGGACCGGCGCGATGGCCTGCCTGCGCCTGTCCTTCCGCACCAGCGTGCCGGACCTGCCGGTCGCCGATCTGGGGCTGGACCGGCTGCGCCTGCACCTGCGCGGCGCCGGGCCGCAGGCGGCGCTGCTGCACGAGCTGCTGTGCCAGTCCGTGCTGTCCGTCGCCGTGGCGGACGGGCCGGCCGATGCCGCGCCCACCCTGCTGGGAGCAGGCGCGCTGCGGCCGGCGGGCTTCGAGCCGGAGGAGGCGGCGCTGCCCTGGCCGCGCCGCGCCTTCGCGGGCCACCGGCTGCTGACCGAGTGGTTCGCCTTCCCCGAGAAGTTCCTCTACCTCGACCTGGAGGGGCTGGAGGCGCGCAGCCTGGTGCAGAAGGGCGACCGGCTGGAGGTCTTCATCTGGCTCTCCCGCGCCGTGCCGGAGCTGGAGCGGGTGGTGACGGCGGAGAGCTTCGCGCTGGGCTGCACGCCCGCGATCAACCTCTTCCCGCAGCGCTGCGAGCCGGTCGCGCTGGATGGCACGCGCAGCGAGTGGATCGTGGTGCCGGACGCCCGCCGCCCGGCCGCGCTGGAGGTGCATTCCATCGAGGAGGTGCGGGAGAGCCGCCCGGACGGATCCCGGCGCATCGTGCTGCCCTTCCACCGGCTCGGCCGGGCGGAGGCGCGGGAGGAGGTGGCGGAGGTGAACTACCTCGCGCTGCGCCGCCCCGCCCTGTCGCCGCTGACGGGGACGCAGACGGCGCTCTCCCTGCGCGACGTGGCCTTCGACCCGGCGCAGCCGGCGGATGCGGTGCTGAGCATCGACGCGCTGTGCTGCAACCGCGACCTGCCGGCCATGCTGCCCTTCGGCGGCGGCCAGCCCCGCCTGACCATCGCCGAGGGCGGCACGCCCGTCGCGTCCGCCGAATGCCTCTCCGCGCCGACCCCGACGCTGCGGCCAGAGCTGGGCGAGCGCAGCGCCTGGAAGCTGGTCTCGCACCTGGCGATGAACCACCTGGGGGTGACCGGGGGCGGGGAGGGGGCGCTGGCGCTGCGCGAGATCCTGCGCCTGCACGACCTGCGCGACAGCGCCGAGAGCCGGGCCGCCATCGCGGCGCTGGTGTCCGTCGACGCCCGTCCCGGCGTGGCGCGGCTGCCGGGCGGGCGGCCCGGTGCCTTCGTGCGCGGGCTGGAGGTGACGCTGGGCTTCGACCCGGGCGGCTGGCAGGGGGGCGGGCTGCACCTGCTGGCGGCGGTGCTGGAGCGCTTCCTGGCGCTGCAGGTCTCCGTCAACGCCTTCGTCCGCACCGCGGCGGTGCTGCGCGGCAGGCCGGGCCTGGCCGCGCGCTGGGCGCCGCGCAGCGGCACGCGGGTGCTGCTGTGAGCGGATCGGGCGAGGAGGACGAGGAGGGCACCATCCTCCTCGACGCCGTGCTGGCACGCAGCCTCGCCGCCGCGCCGGCGCCGGAGGCCGCCCACGGGCCGCCACCCGAAGCGCCCGCCGCGCCCGTGGCCGCGGCGCAGCCGCCGCGCCAGCCGGCCGCCCCTGTCGCCCCCCCCAGCATCGCCCAGGCGTTGCGCGCGGGCGATCCGGCGCTCAGCCGCGACCGGGGCAACCTCGCCCCGCGCGAGCGCCTCGCACGCCAGCCGGAGCGCTTCGACCTCGACCAGGGGATCGCGGTCGCCGCGCATGGCGCCGATGCGCGCGACCTGCGCTACCGCAGCACCGCCCGGCTCTCCCATGCCCAGGGCGCGATCGTGCAGGCGGAGCCGGGGACGCGCAGCCTGACCCTGGGCGCCTTCGGCCTGATCGGACCGGGCGGCGTGCTGCCGCGCCACCAGACGGCGACGGTGGCGGCGGAGCTGCGCAAGCGCTCGGCGGCGCTGCACGCCTTTCTGGACATGCTGGGCGGCCGCTTCGCCGGCCTCCTCGCCAAGGCCGGCGCGAAATACCGTCCGACCAGCGACCCGGCGGCCGCCGACCGCGCCCTGGCCGCGGCGGTCGGGGTGGGTACGGGGCACCTCGCTCCCCGCGCCGGCGCGCCGCTGGAGGCGCTGCTCTACCATGCGGGCCACCTCGCCGCCCGCACCCGCTCCGCCGAGCGCCTGCGCGCCATGCTGGAGGAGGAGGCGGGCGGCCGGGTGGAGCTGGTGGAGTTCACCGGCGGGTGGCTGCGCCTGCCGGAGACGGAGCGGACCCGGCTGGGCATCCCCGCCTCCGGCGCGCTGGGCCTGGCCCGGGCGAAGCCGGGCGCCGGCCAGCACAGCGCGCTGGGCCAGGGCGCGACGCTGGGGGCGCAGGTCTGGGACGCGCCGTCCCGCTTCCTGATCCGCATCGGCCCGCTGCCGCGCGAGACCTTCGAGGCGCTGCTGCCCGGCACGCCCGGCCATGCCCGGCTGGTGGCGCTGACCCGCATGGCCGTCGGCCTGGACACCGGCTTCGCGCTGAACCCGATCCTGGCGGCCGGGGAGGTGCCCGCCCTGGCGCTGGGCAGCCCGCGCCCGGGCGGGCCGGGCACCCTGGGCGGCGGGCGGCTGGGCTGGTCCTCCTGGCTCACCCCCGCCCGGCCGCGGCGGCGGGATGGCGACGAGCCGGTCTTCGATGCCCGCTGACCGCCCCCGGCCCGGCGGGCCGCTTCACCTGTTTGAGCGCAGACGGCCGCCGGTCGCCTGCCCTAAGCTCCGGTGCATCTCGGGAGATTGCCAGCCATGGCCCGCAACCTGATCCTGGCGGCCGGTGCCGCCCTCCTCCTTGCCTCGCCCCTGGCCACCCCGGCCCAGGCGCAGAGCGACCCGGCCTCGCGCTCGCTGATCGACCGCCTGCGCCCGCAGGCGGGACAGACCCGCGGCATCCGCCTCCCGGGGAGCGAGGCGGCCCCCCCGCCCGCCCCGTCCCCGGCACAGCCGGCCGCCAGCGCCGCGCCGGCCCCGGCCAGGCCCGCCGCGCCGTCGCGCCCGGCCGTGGCCGCGCCCCCGCCGCCGCCCGCCACCACGGCGCCGGCGGGCGTGGCCGCCGTCTCCATCACCGTGCGCTTCGCCACCGGCTCCTCGACCCTGACCCCGGCTGCGGAGCGGGAGCTGGCGCCGCTCGGCCGCGCCCTGTCCTCGGCGGAGCTGGCGCCCTATCGCTTCCGCATCGAGGGCCACACCGACACGGTCGGCACGGCCGAGGAGAACCAGCTCCTCTCCGAGCGGCGCGCCGCCGCGGTGCGCGAGTACCTGGTGCGGCAGTTCCGCGTGGCGCCGGACCGGCTGGAGGCGGTGGGGCTGGGCGAGTCCCAGCTTCTGGTGCCCACGGGCGACCAGGTCCCTGAGGCGCGGAACCGCCGGGTCCAGGTTCTGAACATCAGCGGCTGAGGCGACCCGGCCCGCGCGCTCCCGCCCGAGGCGCAGCATGGCTGTCGAGGATGACGATACGGTCCGGCTCCGGCCGGCGCGCTCCCGGCCGGTGGCGGCCGCGGCGCCGTCGGCCCGACCGCGCCCCGCAGGCGGGCACCCGGCGCGCTGGCTCGCCGCCGGCGCCGCGGGACTCGCCCTGGCCGCGGCGATCGGCTGGACGGCGCTGCGGCTGGCCGCGCCGGGACCGGTGGCCGAGCTGCCCCCGCCGGCGCCGGTGCAGCCCGTCCCGGCGGTGGCCACCGTCCCGGAGCCGGCCCCCGAGCCGGTCCGGCTGCTGCCGGAGGCGGACATCGCCGATCACCGCTCCGTCTGGCCCACCCTGCTGCGCCTGGCGGAGAACCCGCGTGTCTTCGTCATGGACTTCCCGGACCTCGCGACCCAGGGCGCGGCGCTGAACCGGGTGGCGGCGATGATCGAGAAGGCGGGCCTGCCGCGCGACCGCGTGCTGCCGGAGGCGGAGATGGCGGCGGTGCTGGCCCGTGCCGGCGAAACCGCTGAGACCTACTACTTCGGCCATGACTACCGCGGCGCCGACCTCGACCGCTTCTTCGCCGCGGCGGCGCGCGACGGCCTGGCGCTGAGCGAGGCGGAACGCTGGGTCGAGGCGCAGCTGGCCCGCGCCCGGGCCCTGGCGGGGCCGGGCGAGGTGGCGCTGATCTCCGTCGCGGCCCCCGGGGCGCGGCTGGACGCGGCGGCGCGCCGCACCATCCTGCACCACGAGGTGGGGCATGGGCACGACTTCACCCTGCCCTTCTACGCCGCCCACGTCCGCCGCGTCTGGGCAGAGCGCTTCACCGAGGCCGACCGCGCCGCCTTCCGCGACTTCCTGGGCCGCGAAGGCTACGACACCACCAACGAGGACCTGATGGCGGGGGAGATGCAGGCCTACCTGCTGTTCACCCCGGACGAGCGCTTCTTCTCCCCCCGCATCGTCGGGCTGGCGCCGGAGCGGGTCGAGGATCTGCGGCAGATGCTGCGGGAGCGCGCCCCGCTGCCCTGATCCGGACGGCTGGGCAGCGTCCTCGCGGCAGTCCCGGCGTGCCGCCCTCCCCGGAGCCGCGGCCACCCCGCCTTCGCGCTTGCCGGCGGGCTGCCAAGCATGATTGTGTTGGCATCGAAACCATATCGGTCCCCTGCGGCGTGCCGCGCGGTGCCGGCTGGGGAGAGGACGATGCCGAACGCCGAGGACATCCGGTGGTTCAAGGAGCAGTTCCACCAGGAGATCGAGGCGGCCGTGGCCGGTACGCCCTTCGACCTCGACATGCTTGCCGCCCTCGCCTGCCAGGAGACGGGGGAGGTCTGGCCGCTGCTGCGGCGCAAGGGAATGCCGCGGGAGCAGATCCTGCCGCTCTGCGTCGGCGACACGCTGGATGCGGACCGGGGGCGCAGCGCCTTCCCCCGCACCAAGGCCGATCTGCTCGCCCGCCCCAACGGCCAGGTGATGTTCGACCTGGCGCATGCGGCGCTGGTCGCCATGGCCGCGCACATCCCCTCCTATGCCGCGGTGTCGAAGCGGCCGAACAAGTTCTGCCGCGGCTTCGGCCTGTTCCAGCTCGACCTGCAGTTCTTCGAGAGCGATCCGGACTACTTCCTGGAGCGGCGCTACGAGCGCTTCGACCAGACGCTGGGGCGGTGCCTGGGCGAGCTGCGCGATGCGCTGCGCAAGCTGGGCTTCCAGGATCGCCGCACGCTGACCGATTTCGAGTTCGCCTGCGTCGCCATCGCCTACAACACCGGCGGCTTCCGCCCGCAGAAGGGGCTGCGCCAGGGTTTCCAGAACGACGCCGGGCGCTTCTACGGCGAGGAGATCTTCGCCTTCGTGCAACTGGCCCGCACCGTGCCGCTTCCCGGCGCGGCTGCCGCCATCCCGGCGCCGCCACCGGGCCAGGCCATCGTCCCGCCGCCGCAGCCGGTGACGGCGACGGGGCCGATGCTGCTGGTGGATACGCGCGAGGGCATGCTCCGCCTGCGCAGCGCCCCGGAGAAGACCGAGCCGCCGGGACAGAATGTCCTCGCCCACCTGCCGGACGGCCATCCGGTACAGGCGGTGGGGGCCCGCGCGGTGAACGGCTTCCGCGAGGTGGAGACCAGCCTGTCCGGTGCGCTGCTGCGCGGCTTCGCCTCGACGAAGTTCCTGCGTGCGGCGCCGGAGGCGACCGGCATCCCCGTCGAGGCGCCGGCCCCCGTGCCGCCCGCCACGGGCATCGTCGCCGTCACCATGCCGCGGCGGCCCGGCACGGTGACGCTCCGCCGCGACCTGGCGAACGCGCATTCGCTGAACGAGCCGCGCCAGCCCGGGCGCGCCGGGACCACGCCCTCGGAGCTGGTGGCGGAGATCGCGGCGATCGTCGCCTGGCTGGACAGCGAGGACCCGGACCACCTGCGCTACAAGCCTCGCAGCGGGCTGACCTTCTGCAACATCTACGCCCACGACTTCTGCCACCTGGCCGGAGCCTACCTGCCACGCGTATGGTGGACGCAGCGCGCCCTGCTGCAACTGGCCCAGGGCGCGACCGTGCCGCCGCTGATCGGCGACACCATCACCGAGATGCGCGCCAACGACCTGTTCCGCTGGCTCCGCGCCTCCGGCGCCAGCTTCGGCTGGCGCCAGGCGGGCACGCTGGACGAGTTGCAGCAGGCAGCGAACCAGGGCGCCCTCGGCCTGATCGTCGCCCGCCGCAAGGAGGACGGGAGATCGGGGCACATCGTCATGGTCGTGCCGGAGACGGCGGCGGCAGCGGCGCGCCGCAACCCCGCCGGCGAGATCACAGCGCCGCTGCAAAGCCAAGCGGGAGCGAGCAACTTCCGCTACGGCACCGGCCGCGCCAACTGGTGGCGTGGCGACGAGTTCGCCGAGAGCGCCTTCTGGATCCACGCCTGATCCGCGCGGCGTGATGCGTCGCCGTCTGCTGGCGTGTACCCGTGGCCCGGGGGCAAGGCTCTGCCTCGCCCCCGTACCCCCACTCCGCCAGGACCCTGCGGGCCCTGGACCCGAGAGGCGCTGCCGCGCGGATGATTGCGACGGGGTCGAGGCGCCGAGGAGCCATGCTCCTCGGCGGGTACGGGGTCCGCGCTCGCGGACGCCTTCTGAAGCGTTTTCAGAGTCCCGCCTGTCCGCGCTCCATCAGGGTTCAGCCCGGAGGCTGACGCCCACCAGAAATACTAGACTCCCAGCGGGGTCCGGGGCCCGCTTGTGGCCCCGGCAGGGGAGGGTCCGTGGAGGGGACGGCGTCCCCTCCCGGTCCCCCGCCCGAACACCATAGCGCGACGGGTCAGGTCATCCCGCCGTCCGCATGAGTCGCGACCGACCGGCCGGCTGGGCAGGGCGCGCCGCTGGCTGCATTACGTCCCCGGCAGGTCCGGCCAGCGGTCTGCGAGCCCGAGCGCCTCCTCCAGCGTGGCGGCGAGGCCGAGGATGCGCTCCTCGCCGAACCAGGGGCCGATCAGCTGCAGCCCGACCGGCAGGCCGGTGGCGGTGAAGCCGGCCGGCACCGAGGCGGCCGGATGGCCGGTCAGGTTGAACGGATAGAGCGTGGCGGCCCAGGCCGCGTACATCTCCGAGGCGACGGAGCCGCCGGCATCGACGGTTGGCGGCGGCGCCGTCATGGTCGGGGTGGCCAGCACGTCGAAACGTTCGAACAGCGCCTGCACGGACCGGAACAGGCGCGTGCGGTGGTCGTGCGCCGCGACCCATTCCACGGCCGACCAGCGCCGGCCGTAGGCGATGCATTCGCGCATGGACTCGGTCATCGCCTCGCCGTCGAAGCGGCCGAGGCGCGAGGCCTGTCCGGAGGAGGAGAGGATCCGGTAGCTGGGGAAGACATCGTCGAAGCAGGGGTCGGAGACCGGCTCCACCAGCGCGCCGCGATTGGCCAGCGTGGCGACGGCCGCGCCGGTCAGGGCGGCCGTCTCGGCTTCCGTGCGGTAGGGGCCGAAATGCTCGATCCAGCCGATGCGCAGCCCGGCGAGGGGGGCGGGCCGGTCCGGGGGCGGGGCGCCGATCGAGTAGGGATCGTTGGGGTGGGGCCCCCGCATCACGGAGAAGAGCAGCGCCGTGTCCTCGGCCCGTCGCGCCATCGGTCCGACGAAGGCGAAGTTGCCGAAGCCGTCCGGCATGGCCTCGTTCGCGATGCGGCCGAGAGTCGCCTTCAGCCCGACCAGCCCGGCGCAGGAGGAGGGGCAGCGGATCGAGCCGCCGCCATCCGTGCCGATGGCGAGCGGCGCGATGCCCGCGGCGAGCGCGGCGCTGGCGCCGCCGCTGGAGCCGCCCGGCGTGTGCGCCAGGTTCCACGGGTTGCGCGTGACGCCGTTCGCCTTGCTGTCCGTCAGCACCTTGTGGGCGAATTCCGGCAGGGTGGTCTTGCCGATGATGATGGCACCCGCCGCCTTCACCCGCGCCACCACGGCGGGATCGGCGGCGGGCATGACCGGCGGCGCGGCAAGGCTGCCGTTGCGCAGCGGCACGCCGGCGACGGCGACGTTGTCCTTCACGGTGATCGGCACGCCGTGCAGCGGGCCGAGCGGCAGCCCGCCCATCACCGCGATCTCCGCGGCCTTCGCCGCGCTGCGCGCCGAATCCGCCATGGATTCGGCGAAGACGTTCAGCACGGGCTGCAGCCGCTCCGCGCGGGCCAGCACCGCCTCCGTCACCTCGACCGGCGAAAGCCGGCGGGAGGCGATGAGCGCGGCCAGGCGCGTGGCGGGGAGGGTACAGATCTCGTCGCCGGTCATCGCGTCCTCCTGGCTCAGGCCGGGCCGCCGGCAGCGGGGGCCGTGGTGGTGATCTTGCCGGCGGCGTCGAAGCCGTAGCCCTTGGCCCGGGCCGCGTCCATCACGTCCTGCACCCATTCCACGCGGCCCGGATCGGTGCCGCCCAGCACGACCAGCAGCAGCGCCTCGTGGTCGCTGTCGTTGCGGAAGCCGCGCATCACGCCGACGGGGACGGAGATGGTGTCGTACTGGCCGATGGTCAGCTCGTTCTCGCCCTGGTCGCCCCACTGCACGGACCAGGTGCCGGAGAGCGGGACGAAGACCTCGACCGTGGTGTGGTTGTGCAGCCCGGTGCCCTTGCCCGGCCCGCAGCGGACGACGGACAGGTTGAACCCTTCGGGCGCGATGGGCGGGCGCACCGAGGCATCCTCGGTCACGCCGCTGCCGATGATGCTGTAGATTTGCCGCTCGTACTGCGGCAGCGCCGCGTCGATCAGCGGCATGCGGCTGGGCTGCATGTCGCGGAACAGCGCGACGCGGGCACGCATCTCCTCGACGCTCACCTGGCGGTTGGCCATGGCTCGTTCTCCTCTGGCATTTGGCATTGGGGCGGATCGCGGCCGGACCGGGATCGGCCGGCCGCGTGACGGTGCTGGGCGGGCGATGGCCGTGGCGGGTCAGCGCTTCTCGATGTTCCAGTAGGCGAGGAAGTAGGAATCCAGCACGCCGCGGACGTTGTCGCGCCAGGCATGCACCACGTCGAACTGCCCGGCCGGGACATAGGGGATGAACTCCCACAGCCGCTTCTGGAACGCCTCGAAGGCGGTGCGGCGGGAGGCGTCGTCGCCCGCGGCCAGGAAGCGCTGGCGCAGTGCCTCCCCCTGCTCGTCGCAGGGGAAGCCGGGCCAGTTGCGTCCCCCGCAGGAGAGGTCCAGCGGCACGTTCATCAGCGGATGGAACCAGGAGCTGCCGACGGCATAATAGGCGAAGAGGTTGTAGCCCCCGGCCTGCGGCGCGCGGTCCTTCGCGTTGATCCGCTGCAGCATGGTGGGGAAGTCGGTGAGCTGCACGTCCACCTTGACGCCGATATCCTCCAGGCGGCGCGCCAGCACCTGGGTCATCGCATTGATCGGCGCGAGCGTCGGCGTGCCCAGCAGCACGATGGTCTCGCCCCGGTATCCCGCCTCCGCCAGGAGCTGCCGCGCCCGCGCCGGATCGGGCGTGCGGAACGGCTCCGACCCGACCTCCGTGCCATAGGCGGAGCCGCAGATGCTGAAGGAGAAGCACTTCGACCAGGCGGCGCCTTCGCCGTTCACGGCGGGCATCATCTCCGCCTGGTCGACCAGCAGCGCCAGCGCCTGGCGCGCGCGCACGTCGTTGAAGGGCGGCGCCTGGAAGTTCGGCCGGATGAAGGCGACCGAGGGCAGGGTGTTGGTCCGCCGCACCGTCAGCCGGCGCTGGCGGAGGAAGGCGATCATGTCCGGGTTGACCGACTCCCACAGGTCGACCTCGCCCGTCGCCAGCGCATTCGCCGCCGTGGTCGGGTCCGGCATGATGGTCCACTCGACCCGGTCCAGCTTCACCACCCGCGCCCCGGCCAGCCCGTCCGTCGGCTCGCTGCGCGCGGGGTAGTCGGGGTTGCGCTCGAAGACGACGCGGTTGCCCTCCTGCCGCTGCCCGGCCACGTAGCGGAAGGGGCCGGAACCGATCGGCCGGGTCAGCGGCACCGTCGCCTCGCGCCTCGCATCCGCCTCCGGCATGATGGCGGCGATCGGCGCGCCAGGCCCGGCCAGCATGAACTCCACCAGGCCGAAGGGCTGGTTCAGCGTCAGGGTGAAGCGGCGGTCGTCGGCGACAGCCATGGCGGCCACGCGCGACTTCAGTTGCGCGCCGATCGAGGTGCCGGACATCCAGCGGTCGATCGAGGCGACGACGTCGCGCGTGGTGACCGGCTTGCCGTCGTGGAAGCGCAGCCCGTCGCGCAGGGTGAAGTCGTAGGTCAGGCCGTCCGCGCTGACCGAATGGCGCTCCACCATCATCGGCCGGGGGACGAGCTGGCTGTCCAGCGCGAAGAGCGTGTCGAACACCATCTGCGCGTAGATGCGCGCGATGAGGTTCGGTCCGCGGGTCGGGTCGAGCTCCGCCACGTCGGCGCTGGGCACCACGCGCAGCACCCGCGGATCGCCCTGCGCCGATGCGGCGCCGGGAAGCAGGGGCGGAAGCGCGCCGGCGAGGAGCGAAGCGAGCAGCGCGAGGCTGCGGGGAGCGGAACGTCTCACGACCAACTCCTTCCGTGGCGGATCGGCCGGACCGGTTGGCTTGTCCCTGGTTCGGCCTGTGCGGCGGCCTTGGCGGCATGCTCCCCCGAGGGTGGCGCATGAGTCAACCATCCGGTTGGTTGATTCGCGCGTTCCGATGGCCCGGTGACGTTTTGCCGCCCCGGCGGTGCTACGCTATGCGCAATGGGTGTGATGGATGACGGGGAAGGACGGTCGCTGGGCAGCACGACCGATGCGCCGGCCGCGACGGGCCCCGTCCGACGCCGCCGGGCCCCCGCCGCGGCGCGCCGCGACCCGGCCCGGACCCGGCGCAACCTGATCGAGTCCGCCTACCGCGAGTTCGCGCGGGCCGGCTACCACGGCGCCAGCATCGAGCGGATCTGCCGCGCCGCCGGTGTCAGCAAGCAGATCCTGTCGCACCATTTCGGCTCGAAGGAGAACGCCTACCTCGCCGTGCTGGAGCTGGCCTACGAACGCTCCCGTGCCCGGGATGCGGGGCTGGAGGGCGAGGGGCTGGACCCGGCCGCGGCGATGCGCGACTTCGTCGGCTTCGCCTTCGACCACCTGCGGCAGAACCGCGACTTCGTGAGCCTGCTGGCGGACGAGAACGTCAACAAGGGCATCCATATCCGGCGTTCGGCCAGGCTTCGCGCCAGCTATGGCCCGCTGCTGGCCCGCATCGCCGCCCTGCTGCGGCGCGGCGAGCAGGCCGGCGTGTTCCGCCCGGGCATCGACCCGAAGCAACTCTACATCTCCATCAGCGGCCTGTGCTTCTTCCTCTTCTCCAACGGCCACACCCTCTCCGCCGTCTTCGGCGAGGACCTGCTGACGGAGGAGGCCCTCTCCGCCCGGCGCGCGCATGTGATGGATTTCGTCATGGCCGCGCTGGCGCCACGGCCCGCCGCAGCGGCGCCGTAGCGGCCGCCCGCGCCATCAGGCGGGCAGCAGCGGCTCCGGATCGACCGGGGTGGAAAGCCAGAACAGGCCGAGATGCAGGTGCGGCCCGGTGGCACGCCCGGTGGCGCCCACCAGGCCGATCGTCTGCCCGCGCCCGACCTCCTGGCCCTCCGCCACGTCGACGCGGGACAGGTGGGCGTAAAGGCTGGTGATCCCCAGGCCGTGCTCGACCAGCAGCGTGTTGCCGGTGAAATAGAGGTCCCCCGCCAGGGTGACGCGCCCCGCCGCCATGGCGCCGATGGGCGTGCCCTGGGGCGCGGCGATGTCCAGCCCCAGATGCGGCGCGCGGGGCTGGCCGTTCAGGATGCGCTGGTTGCCCCAGTGCCCGCTGATCCGCCCGCGCACCGGCCAGACGAAGCCCTCGGCGAAGCGCGGGACCGGGGTGATGGTGCGGCGGGCCGCGTTCAGGCGCTTCTGCTCCGCCCGGATGCGGGCCAGGGCGCGCGGATCGGGCGTCACCTGGGCGGGGGGCAGGCCGCTGATCCGCTGCACGTCCCATTCGCGTGGCGCAATGGCCAGGCGCCGTGTCTCCGTCCGGCCGCCGGGCGCGGTCACGGCCAGCACCGCCTCGCCCGTGGCGTCGCGCCCGAAGCCGAGCGCGAAGGTCCCGTCGGCGGCGACAGGCACCGTCCTGCCGTCCAGCGTGACCCGTGACCCCGGCGCCGCCCGGCCGGTCACCAGCCCGCCCTGGCTGACCGGGCCGGAGAGGGCCAGCGGCTGCACCGGAGCGGTACCGGCCGCGACGGCCTGCGGCGCCGGGGCGGTGGCGCAGGCGGGCAGGGCGAGGGCGGGAAGCGCCAGGAGGCTGCGGCGTGCGATCATGCGGTCGTCTCCCTGGTGGAGCGGAGCCTATAGGCCAGTGCGGCCCGCCTGCCTCCCCCGGCCGATGTCACAGACGTGCTGGCGGCGGGTCCATGGCCGTCGGGGCCGCCGGGCGCGCCCCGTCCACCCCGGAAGGCGCACCGCCCCCTGCTGCCGGGGATGCCCCCGCGCCGCGCCCGCTACAGCAGCGACCCCTGGTCCACCCCCCGCGCCGCCGGGCCGCCCCGGGCCGCACGGCTGCCCCGCGCCTCCACCACCTCCACGCCGCCATCGCCGAACTCGATCCGCAGCCGCTGGCCCGGCGTGACCGCGGCCGCGCGCGTCACCGGTGCGCCGGAGGCGTCGCGCACCAGGGCGAAGCCGCGCGCCAGCAGCCCCTGGTAGGAGGCACCCTCCAGCCGGGCGGACAGCCCCTCCAGGGCCAGCCGCGCCTCGCGCAGCCGTGCCTCCAGCCGGGGCAGCGGCTCGGGGAGGCGGGCGAAGGCGCGGGCCTGGCGGTCCACCGCGCGCAGCGCCGCCGCCCGAGCGCGGTTGTCCAGCAGGGCGAGGGCGGCGCGCCGGGCGGCAACGCCCTCCCGCGGATGGGGCAGGCGGGTGGCGGCGGCGGCCAGCCTGGCGCGCCGGGCCTCGACGATGCGCGCGACGGCACCACGCGCCCGGGCGTCGAGCAGGGCCAGCGCGGCGCGATGGGCCGTCACCTGCTCGCGGGGATGCACCAGCCGGGCGGCCAAGTCGTTCAGGCGGCCACGCTGGCGTTGCAGCAGGGCGCGCGGGGCGAGGGCAAGCCGCTCCCCCCGGTCGTCCAGCCGCTGCCGGGCGTTGAGCAGCATCCCCGGCAGGTCCGGCAGTTCGGCCGCCGCGCGGGCGAGGCGGTAGCGCGCGGCATCCATGACCGACTGCCCGGCGCGGGTGAGGCGCAGGGCACGCTGCTGCACCTGCTCCAGCAGCTCGGCGCGGGCGGGCATGGCCAGCTCGGCGGCGGCGGTGGGGGTGGGGGCGCGGCGGTCGGCGGCGAAGTCGATCAGCGTCGTGTCCGTCTCGTGCCCCACGGCCGAGATCAGCGGGATGGCGCTCGCGGCGGCGGCGCGGACGACGACCTCCTCGTTGAAGGCCATCAGGTCCTCCAGGCTGCCGCCGCCGCGCGCGACGATCAGCACCTCCGGGCGCGGGAAGCCGCCGGGCAGGGCGTTGAAGCCGGCGATGGCGGCGGCGACCTGCTCGGCCGATCCCGGCCCCTGCACCGCGACGGGCCACAGGATGATTCGCGAGGGGAAGCGGCGCAGCAGCGTCGTGCGGATGTCCTGGATCACCGCGCCCTGGGCGCTGGTGACGACGCCGATGACGGCGGGCAGGAAGGGCAGGGGGCGCTTGCGCTCCTCGGCGAACAGCCCCTCCGCCTCCAGCGCCTTGCGCAGCTTCTCGACGCGGGCGAGCAGCGCGCCTTCCCCGGCATAGTCCAGCCGGTCCACCACGATCTGGTAGGTGGAGCGGTCGCCATAGGCGGTGATCTTGCCGGTGGCGATCACCTCCGTCCCGTTCTCCGGCTTCACGCCCGATCGCCCGGCGCTCCAGGCCCAGATCACCGCACGGAGTTGCCCACCCTCGTCCTTCAGGGAAAAGTAGAAGCGGTTGGCGCCATAGGGGCGGCACTCCGTCACCTCGCCGCGCACCCGGACGCGGCCGAAGGTGCCCTCCAGCGTGCGCTTCACCGCGCCGGACAGCTCGGCGACGGTGTATTCCGGGACATTCGTGCCCCCGGCGGCTCGGGGCGGGGCGGCGGGGGTGGTGGCGTCGCTCATCGCGGCCGGTTATGCGCCGAGGCGGTCGGGGTAGGGAAGCGGGGCCCGGGGCGACCGCCGGCATCGCCGCCGCGCCGGCGGACGACCGGGTCCGTCCGGCGTGTTCCCCCGGGCCGCCTCCAGCGCCGTCACCGACCCGGCGATGGCGCCCCCTTTGCGGCTGGCTCCGCTTTTCCGTCAGGCGACGGACATTCTCCATCGGCCGGTCGCGGTGCTAAGTCCGGCCCGAGCCAGGAGACGCGCCCATGTACGTTCCGCCCGCCTTCCGCGAGGATGACCTGCCCACCCTCCACGGCATGATCCGGGAGGCGCGGCTGGCCAACCTCGTCACCGCCACCGCCGAGGGGCTGGTCGCGACCCCGCTGCCCCTGTTCCTCGTGGCGGAGGAAGGGCCGCACGGCACGCTCTACGGCCATCTGGCGCGCGCCAACCCGCAGTGGAGGCGTCCCCCGCTGGGCGAGGCCCTGGCGATCTTCCAGGGGCCGGACGCCTATGTCACCCCGTCCTGGTACGCGACCAAGCGCGAGCATGGGAAGGTCGTGCCCACCTGGAACTACGTCGCCGTCCATGCCTACGGCCCCGCCGAGTTCTTCGAGGACGAGGCGCGCCTGCTGGAGGTCGTCACCCGCCTGACGGCCCTGCACGAGGGACCGCGCCCCGAGCCCTGGTCCGTGTCGGACGCGCCGGAGGGCTTCGTCCGCGCCCAGTTGCGCGGCATCGTCGGCCTGCGCCTGCCGATCGCGCGCATCGAGGGCAAGCGGAAGATGAGCCAGAACCGCAGCGCCGAGGACAGGGCGGGCGTCGCCGCCGGGCTCGCCGCCAGCGACAGGGCTTCCGACCGCGCCGCCGCCGCGCTGATCCCGGTCTGAGGGCTGCCGCCGATGCCGGGCCTGGCCCTGTCCGTGCTCCTCGCCATCGGCGCGGGGGTGAGCATCGTGGTGCAGCAGGTGCTGAACAGCAACCTGCGGACCGCGCTGAACTCCGCCGCCTGGTCGGGCTTCGTGAGCTACTTCGTCGGGGTCGCCTGCATGGCGTTGCTCGCGCTTGCCTTGCGCGACCCCCTTCCCTCGGCCGGCGTGGCGGCCCGGATTCCGTGGTGGGCCTGGAGCGGCGGGCTGTTCGGCGCGATCTTCATCGGGCTCTCCATCCTGCTCGTGCCGCAGCTCGGGGCGGCGACCTTCCTCGCCCTGCTCGTCACGGGGCAGATGCTCGCCGCCGTGACCTTCGACCACTTCGGCTGGCTCGGCCTCGCACAGCGCCCGGTGGACCTGCCCCGCCTGCTCGGCGTCGCGTTGCTGATCGGCGGCGTCGTCCTCATCCGCCGCTAGACCATGATCCCTGCCCACGGGAGCGGGGATCATGGTTCGGCCTTTTGTTCTGTCGCGTGATTCACGCCTCCGGTGATTCCACCTACGGCGATCACGCTCCAGGGCAGGCCGTCATCCGCCTGGGATGGCGGAACGTCCCCCCCTTCCATGGAGGTTCGCGGTCATGCCCGATCCGGCCCAGCTCGCCCTGTACCTCGCGGCGGCCCTGCTGCTCGCCGTCACGCCCGGCCCGGGCCTCTTCTACGTCGCCGCGCGCACGCTCGCCGGCGGCCGTGCGGAGGGCGTGGCCTCCAGCCTCGGCACCGGGCTGGGCGGCCTGGTCCACGTGCTCGCGGGCAGCCTGGGCGTCTCCGCGCTCGTGCTCGCCAGCGCGGAGCTGTTCGCCGTCCTGAAGCTGATCGGTGCCGCCTGCCTGGTCTGGATCGGCCTTCGCACCATCCGGTCGGCGCGCCGGGACGCCTCGGCGCTGGACGGCGTCCGCGCGGCGCCGCCCGTCGGGGCGCGGCGGGCGTTCTGCGAAGGCATGCTGGTCGAGGCGCTGAACCCCAAGACGGCGGTCTTCTTCCTCGCCTTCGTGCCGCAGTTCATGGACCCGGCGGCGGGGCGGGCAGGGCTGCAGTTCCTGGTGCTGGGCGTCGCCTCGGTCGCCCTCAACACCCTGGCGGATATCGTGGTCGCCTTCGCGGCCGGCGGCATTCGGGACGGCGCGGCGGCCCGCCCCTCGCTGGTCCGGCGCCTGCGGGAGGGTGCGGGGGCGGCGATGGTCGCGCTGGGCCTCGGCCTCGCGCTGGCGCGGCGCCCCGTGGGCTGATCGCCGGGGCCGCGCGGCCGGCCCGCCTCGTCGCCCCCCGGAGACTTCCCGCCTCTCCCTTGCCATAAGGCGCCGGTACGGGCGGCGAGGGAGCGCGGCGGATGAAGGTCCTGTTGGTCGGCGGTGGTGGACGCGAGCACGCCCTGGCCTGGCGTCTGGCGCAGAGCCCGCTGCTGGCGAAGCTGTGGTGCGCCCCCGGCAACCCGGGCATTGCCGCCGTGGCGGAATGCGTGAACATCCCCGCCGAGGACATCCTGGCCCTGGTCGCCTTCGCCACGCGCGAGGCGGTGGACCTCGTCATCTGCGGGCCGGAGGCGCCGCTGACGCTCGGCCTCGCCGATGCCTGCGCCGAGGCGGGGCTGCGCTGCTTCGGCCCCTCGGCCGCGGCGGCGCGGCTGGAGGGGTCGAAGACCTTCACCAAGGAGGTCTGCGACGCGGCCGGCGTGCCCACCGCCGCCTGGAAGCGCTTCGAGGATGCGGACGAGGCGCGCGCCTATGTCCAGGTGATGGGCGCGCCGATCGTGGTGAAGGCGGACGGGCTCGCCGCCGGCAAGGGCGTGGTCGTCGCTGCCACGCTGGAGGAGGCGCAGGACGCCATCACCGCGATCATGGACGACCGCAGCCTGGGCAACGCCGGCGCGGCAGTGGTGATCGAGGAGTTCATGGCGGGCGAGGAGGTCTCCTTCTTCGCCCTCTGCGACGGGGCGGAGGCGCTGCCGCTGATCGGCGCGCAGGACCACAAGCGCGTGGGCGACGGCGACACCGGCCCCAACACCGGCGGCATGGGCGCCTATTCCCCCGCGCCCGCCTTCACCGACGCGCTGCGCGAGGAGGTGATGGCGCGCATCATCCGTCCCTCGCTCGCCGAGATGGCGCGGCGCGGCACGCCCTTCCGCGGCGTGCTCTTCGCCGGGCTGATGCTCACCCCCGCCGGCCCGCGGCTGATCGAGTACAACGTCCGCTTCGGCGACCCGGAATGCCAGGTGCTGATGCTGCGCCTGCGGGGCGACCTGCTCGCCGCGCTCGACGCCGCCTGCGCCGGCCGGCTGGCGCAGGTGGCGTTGGACTGGTCGCCCGACCCCGCCCTGGTCGTGGTGATGGCCGCGCGCGGCTACCCCGGCACGCCGGAGAAGGGCAGCGTCATCGGCGGCCTGGACGAAGCCGCCGCCATTCCGGGCGTGACGGTCTTCCACGCCGGCACCGCGCAGCGCGAGGACGGCGCCATCGTGGCCAATGGCGGCCGCGTCCTGGGCATCGCCGCGACGGCACCGACGCTGCGCGCCGCGCGCGACGCCGCCTATGCGGCGGTGGACGCGCTGGACTGGCCGGAAGGCTTCTGCCGGCGCGACATCGGCTGGCGGGCCCTGCCGGCGCCGGGCTGATACGAACGGCGGGATGCGCCGGTCCATGCCGGCGTGGGGTGCGCCCGTGGCCCGGGGGCAAGGCTCTGCCTCGCCCCCGTACCCCCACTCCGCCAGGACCCTGCGGGCCCTGGACCCGATCAGCGCTGCCGCGGGACAGCCGGATACGGGGTCACGGCGCCGAGGAGCAGGGCTCCTCGGCGGGACCGGCCGCCGCGCTCGCTGACGCCCTCTGAAGCTTTTTCAGAGTCCTGCCTGTCCGCGCGCCGTCAGGGCTGAATCCGGAGGCTGACGGCAGCCCTGTAGCGCCAGACTCCCAGCGGGGACCGGGGCCCGCTTGTGGCCCCGGCAGGGGAGGGTCTGGGAGGGGACGGCGTCCCCTCCCGGTCCCACGCCGGAACACCACAGCATGACGGGCCAGGTCATCCCACCACCGGTATGAGCCCGGCGCCGCCCTACACCTTCCGTGCGCCCCAGAAGATCGGGAAGGAGGCAGGCACGATGTCCACCACGTTCTCCCGGAAGGCGGTGGGGTTGAAGAGCTGGCCGAGCGGGAGGAAAGGCACCTCCTCGAAGGCGATCACCTGCATCTGGTCGGCGATGCGCTTCTGCGCGGCGGTGTCGGGCGCGTCGAGCCACTGGTTGCGCAGATCCTCCAGCCGCGGGCTGGTGGGCCAGCCGAACCAGGCGTTGGGGCCGTTGCCGCGCAGGGGGATGTGGGTCGCGGGGTCGGCGACGGTCAGCCCCTCGTAGGTGGTGCAGAAGGCGTTCCAGCCGCCCTTCTCCGGCGGCTCCTTGCTGGTGCGGCGGGAGACGAGCGTGCCCCAGTCCATGCTGGCGTACTCGACGTTCAGGCCGAGCCGCTTCATCAGGTCCGCCGTGACCTGTGCCATGGCCTGGGTATGCGGGTAGTCCGAGGGCGACATGACGATCACCCGCTCGCCCTTGTAGCCGCTCGCTGCCACCTCGCGCTTGCTGCGCTCGATGTCGCGCGGGCCGGTCAGGACCTCCATCCCCGCATCGGTCGCCATGGGCAGGCCGGGGGTGAAGACACCACAGGGCACGCGGAACAGCTCCGGCTCGGCGCCCACCGCGGCCTGCATGAAGTCGTCCTGGTTCACCGCACCCAGGATGGCGCGCAGCAGCTTCGGGTTGTCGAAGGGCGGGTGGAGGTGGTTCAGCGCGACCATCCCCATCACGCCGACCTTGTCGTTCACCGCGACCTTCACGCCGCGCACGCGGCGCAGGCTGCCGACCAGGTCGTAGGAAGGCTGCTGCACCCAGTCGACCTCGCCGTTCTGCAGGGCCGCCATCGCCGTCGCCGGGTCGGGCATCACCTGCCACAGCACGCGGTCGAAGTTCGCGACCTTGCCGCCCGCGAGGAAGCTCGGCTTCTCCGGGCGGGGCACGTACCGGTCGAAGCGCGCATAGGCGGCCTGGGAGCCGGAGACCCATTCGTCGCGCAGGAAGCGGTAGGGGCCGCTGCCGACGTATTCCGTGATCTGGGTGAAGGAATCCGTCTTCGCGATCCGCTCCGGCATCATGAAGCAGCTGTCGGCGAAGGCCTGCAGGATCAGCGCATAGGGCTTGTTCAGCCGGATCTCGAAGCGCCGGTCGTCCAGCGCCTTCATCTCCGCCGTGCGCTCCAGCAGCGTCTGCCCCAGCGGTCGGCGCCGTGCCCAGCGCTGGATGCTGGCAAGGCAGTCCACCGCCCGCACCGGCTCGCCGTCGTGGAAGACCAGCCCCTCGCGCAGGGCGAAGCGCCAGGTCAGCCTGTCGTCCGACAGCTCGTGCCCCGCCACCATCTGCGGCTGCGGATCGAAGCGGTCGTCGCGGGCATAGAGCATGTCCCAGATCATCGCGCCGTGGTTGCGCGCGACGGTGGTGGTGGTCCAGACCGGGTCCGGGTTGGCGAGGTTGCCCTCCGGCACGAAGCGCAGCAGCCGCGCGTTGCCCTGCGCCAGGGCGGGGCGCGACAGCGCCGCGAGGGCAGTGGTCGCCGCGGCGGATGCCAGGAAGTCCCTACGCCTCATCCCGTTTCTCCCGATGCGGTGGTGGTGCGGTTCCCGACCCGTCGCCGGCGCGGTCACCCCCGGTCCAGCATGTGGCGTGCCAGGAAGCCGAGGACGCCAGCGTAGACGGTGCGGCGGTTCTGCCGCTTCAGGAAGCCGTGACCCTCGTCGGGGATGGTCACGTACTCCACCGGGATGCCATGGCGGCGCAGGGCCTCGACGATCTGCTCGCTCTCCCAGGGCGGCACGCGCGGGTCGGTCAGCCCTTGCGCGACGAACATCGGGCAGCGGATGCGGTCCGCCTTGTGCAGCGGCGAGAGGGATTCCAGCAGCGCCGCATCCGCGACCGGGTCGCCGTACTCCGCCGCGCGATGGCCGACGCGCCAGGGTCCGGTGCGCTCGAAGAAGGTCTTCCACCGCGCGATGCCGTAGTAGTCGATGCCGCAGGCCCACAGCTCCGGGTATTCCGTCACGGCGGCGAGCACCATCCAGCCGCCGTAGCTCTGCCCCATGATGGCGATGCGCGACCCGTCCAGCCCTGGCTGCGTCCCCAGCCAGGCATGCGCGGCGGCGAGGTCGCGCACGCTGTCCATCCGCTTTTCCCGGTCGTCCAGCGCCGCATAGGCGCGGCCATAGCCGGTCGAGCCGCGGACGTTGGGCACCATCACGGCGAGGCCCAGTGCCAGCGCGGCCTGGAGGTCCGGCCGCCAGTTCGGCAGTGCCTGCATCGCCGGGCCGCCATGCACCCAGAGGAGCACCGGCCAGCCGCCCTCGGGCGGGTCGCCCTCCGGCAGCGCCAGGAAGGCGGGAATGCGGCGGCCATCGAAGGTCGGAAACTCCACCGTCGACCAGTCGCGCACCGCCTCGGGCGCCGCGCTCGCGGCGAAGATCTCCTCGGCCGCCGCGGCACCGGGCCGGTGGCGCCAGATCGTGCCGGGACGGATCGGCCGGGCGAGGTCGAAGGCCAGCGCCCCGCCGTCCGGATGCCAGCTCAGCTTGGTGATGACGCCGCGCGGATGCGACGGCTCCTCCAGCACCGCGCCCGTCGCCGCGTCCAGCAGGCGCAGGCGGGAATAGCCCCCCTCGTTCACCGCCACCGCGAGCCGGCGCTGGTCGGGCGAGACCTCCAGCCGCTCCACATCCGCCTCCGGGGCGAAGAGGAAGCGCGGCTCCCCGCCGGGCTCCTGGAAGGCCAGGCCGAGGAAGTCGCGGCCGCGATCGGTCAGCAGCCAGAAGCCCGTCCCGTCCTGCCGCCAGCGCGGCTCCATGTGCCGGGCATCGCCGTCATGCGGGGTGAGGGGCGTCGCCGCGCCGCCATCCAGCGGCACCCGCACCAGGTCGCCCTCGAAGGTGCGCGGTGCGGTGGAGAGCACCACCGCGCGCCCGTCCGGCGTCCAGCCGGGCAGCTCGTGCGGCCCCTCGACCTCGTGCAGCCGGCGCAGCGTGCCGGTGGCGAGGTCGATCACGCAGGGATCGGTATGCGCCGGGTCGCGGCTGTTGGCGGTGCAGGCGACCTGCCGCCCGTCCGGCGAGAAGGCGCCCCAGCCATGGATCACCCCCGGCGCCGCGGTCAGCGCCCGCGCCTCGCCTTCCGGCGGCAGGGCATGGAGCTGCACCCGCTCGTCGCCCGCCTGGTCGCGGCCGAAGACGGCGCCGCCATCCGCCGGGCTGCCGGCGACGAAGGCCACCGCGTCGCGATGCGCGCTGCGCGGCCGGGCCGGGCCGCCATCGGCCGGCAGCTCCCAGACCTGCGCCGAGCCGTCCGCGTCGTTGAGGACGTAGAGCCGGCCGTCGGCGGCATAGGAGGGGGCGCTGGCCGCGCGCGCGGCGAGGTAGCGGTCGACCAGATCCTGGGGGCGGGGTTCTCGCATCCCGCCACGGCAGACCTGTCGCCCCGCCCGGTCAAGTCTCGCCGCGCCGGAATCGCACGTGCCCCGCCCCGGTCGGATGGCCGCCCCGCCAGGGGGGGGCCGTCCGCGGAAGGGTGAGGACTCCTCCCCTGGATATTGATAACGACTTTCATTATCGATGATCCGGGTGGCGCCGGGAGCCGCCCCATCCGCCAGGCCAGAGGAGACAGGGTCATGACCCTCCGCACCCCCCCGACCGCCGTCCGGTCCGCCGTGCCGCGCCTCGCGCGCCGGGGGTTGCTGGCCGCCGCCTCGGGCCTGGTCCTGCTGCCCGCGCTCCGCCCCGCCCGCGCCGCCACGCCCACGGTCGAGCGCAGCCGCAAGATCGCGCCCTCCCTCTACGAGATCGCCGTCAGCGCCGCCCGCGACACGGTCTATGTCGCCAGCGTCGGCACCCGCGGCGGCAACGACGCCGCCCTTGTCGCGCTGGACCCGCGCACGCTGGAGGAGAAGGGGCGCATCGCGCTGGCCGAGCCGGGCTTCGGCCTGGGCCTGAATGACCGCACCCAGATGGCCTACGCCACCAACACGCGCAGCGGCAGCGTGTCCGCCATCGACCTGAAGGCCGGCACCGTCGTGGCGCGGATCGCCCATGGCGAAGGCGCCCATCTGCGCCAGGCGGTGGTGGATGAGGCGGCGAACCGCATCTACGTCACCGCCTTCGGGGCGCGCGACAAGCCCAGTGCGATCTGGGTGATCGACGGGGCGGCGAACCGCATCGACCACGTGCTGGAGGCGGGGCTGGAGCAGGGCGGCATCACCGGCCTGGCCCTGGATGCCGGGCGCGGCCGCCTCTTCGCCACGGCGCTGGGCAGCAACGAGGTCGTGGAGATCGACGTCGCCGGCCGCCGCGTGCTGCGCCGCTTCGCCTCGGGCGGCGAGGGCGCGGTGAACGTCGCGCTGGACCCGGCGCAGAACCGGCTCTTCGTCACCAACCAGAAGAGCGGCACGCTGACGGTGCTGGACGCCGGCAGCGGGGCGGTGGTCGGCAGCCTGCCGACCGGCGACGGCGCCCTGGGCGTGACCTTCTCCCCCTCCAACGGCCTTGTCTTCGTCACCAACCGCCGCGCCGGGACGACCAGCGTGGTCGACGGCAAGGGCCTGTCGATCCTCGCCAGCCTGCCCACCGGGACGCACCCCAACACCGTCGCGGTGGATCACCGCAACGGCGCCGCCTACGTCTCGAACAAGGCGAAGACCGGCGAACGCGGCGCCCCGCCGCCGGACGATCCGAACGGCGATACGGTCAGCCTGATCCGGATCTGATCCAGGGCACGCCCGCCGCCCTGCGACAGCCCGCCGGGGGAAGCCTCCGCCTCGCCCCCGGCCCCCCCTCCACGAACGCCGCGGCACGCGCGGCCGTGTGAGACGGACGGCGGGATGCCTTGATCCGCGCCGGTGCAGCGCTGCGCCCGTGGCCCGGGGGCAAGGCTCTGCCTCGCCCCCGTACCCCCACTCCGCCAGGACCCTGCGGGCCCTGGACCCGATCAGCGCTGCCGCGGGACAGCCTGACACGGGGTCACGGCGCCGAGGAGCCATGCTCCTCGGCGGGTACGGCCGCAGCAATTGCCGACGCCTTCAAAGCTTTTTCAGAGTCCCGCCTGTCCGCGCGCCGTCAGGGTTCAGCCCGGAGGCTGACGCCCACCGGAAGCGTCAGACTCCCAGCGGGGACCGGGGCCCGCTTGTGGCCCCGGCAGGGGAGGGTCTGGGAGGGGACGGCGTCCCCTCCCGGTCCGCCGCCGGAACACCACAGCACGACGGGCCAGGTCATCCCGCCGTCGGTATGACGCCCGCTTCAGCCTCGCCTGCTCTACGGCGCGGCCCCCGGCGCGAGCTGGCCCGCGGCGGGGTCCGGGGGAGGCGAGGCTTCGCTCGGGGAGCGGCGCCTCAGCTCCGCCCGACCAGCCGCTCCGCGATCTGCACCGCGTTCAGCGCTGCGCCCTTCAGCAGTTGGTCGCCTGCCACGAAGAGCGAGACGGTGCGGCCCGAGGGGTCGCTGCTGTCCTGGCGGATGCGGCCGGCCAGCACGTCGCCCTGGCCCGAGGCCTCGACCGGCATCGGGTAGTGGTTGCTCGCCGCGTCATCCACCACGCGCACCCCCGGGGCGGCGGCGAGCAGGTCGCGCACCGCCTGCGGCGTCACCGGCTCGGCGAACTCCACGGTCAGGGCGATGCAGTGGGCGCGCAGGACGGGGACGCGGACGCAGGTGATGCCCATGGCGAGGTCGGGCAGGTTCAGGATGCGCTTCGTCTCGGCCATCACCTTCGACTCCTCGCCATTGGTCCCGGTCTCCGGGTCCATCGCGGAATCGTGGCTGAACAGGTTGAAGGCATAGGGGTGGCGCAGCACGCGCGGCTCGAAGGCCTCGCCGGCCAGGTAGGCGGCGGTAGACTGGCGCAGCTCCTCCATCGCCGCGGCGCCGGCGCCCGAGGCGGCCTGGTAGGTGGCGGCGATCACCTTGCGGATGCGGTGGCGCTGGTGCAGCGGCCAGAGCGGTACGGTGGCGATGGCGGCCACGCAGTTCGGGTTGGCGACGATGCCCTTGTGCCGGGCGATCGCGTCGCCGTTCACCTCCGGCACCACCAGCGGCACGGCGGCGTCCATGCGGAAGGCGGAGGAGTTGTCCACCACCACCGCGCCGGCCGCGACGGCGAGCGAGGCGTACTGCTTCGACACGCCGCTGCCGGCCGAGAAGAGGGCGAGGCCCACGCCCTCGAAGCTGTCCGGCCCCAGCGCCTCGACGGTCAGTTCCTGGCCGCGGAAGCGGAAGGTCTGCCCGGCGGAGCGCGGCGAGGCGAGCAGGCGCAGGCCGGAGAGGGGGAAGTCCCGCTCCTCCAGGCAGCGCAGCAGTTCGACGCCGACCGCGCCGGTGGCGCCGACGATGGCGACCAGCGGGGCGTCGAGGCTCTGCGTCACCGCGGCTTCGGGGGAGAGGGATTGGGCGGGTTCGACCAGACTCATCGTCGCGTGCTCCGGAGTGGGCCGGGCGGGCAGCGGGGGTCTGGCTTGGCAAGACCCCGCCGCTCGCCGGCGGGGCCTTGGGTTCGTTCAGCGCTTCGGCATCGCCGCGCGCAGACCCAGACCACCCCGGCAGGGGGTAATCTTCGTCGTCTTGCGCTTGGGGGCGAAACGGGTCACGGCAGTGGCCATACCGGGCGGCGGGCGCCCTGTAAACAGCAGGGACCGCGCGATCCCGTCCGCCAAGACCCCCACGGCCTTCCCCCGGGGGCCGCCCCAGGCCCGGCCCGGGTCGACAGCCCCGCCGCAGGGCGGCGAAGCTGTGCCCATGCCAGACGAGTCTCGCTGCCCGAACCTCCGCCGCCGCCCGGGCCTTGGCGCGTGAGGGTCCTCGTGCTCGGAGCCGGGGTGGTCGGCCTCTGCGCCGCCCATGCGCTGGCGCGGGACGGGCATGCGGTGACCGTGCTGGACCGGCGGCAGGGCGTGGCGCTGGAGGCGAGCTACGCCAATGGCGGGCAGCTCAGCTACAGCTACGTCGCGCCGTTGGCCGGGCCGGGGGTGCTGCCCTACCTGCCCTCCTGGCTGCTGCGGGCGGACGGGCCGACGCGATTCCGGCCGCGGCTCGATCCGCACCAGTGGCGCTGGGGGCTGAAGTTCCTGGCGGCCTGCACGGCGGGGCGTGCCGCGGAGACGACACGCCGGCTGCTCGACCTCTCCTTCCTCAGCCGCGACCTTCTGCATGCGCTGGTGGAGGAGGAGGAGCTGGACTTCGACTATGCCCGCGCCGGCAAGCTGGTGGTGCATTCCGATCCGGCCGCCTTCGAGGCCGCGCGGCGCCTGTTGGACTACCAGCGCTCGCTCGGCTGCGAGAAGGAGGCGCTGGATGCGGAGGGCTGCCTCGCGGTGGAGCCGGCGCTGCGCCACCTCCGGCACCGGCTGGTCGGCGGGATCATGACGCACAGCGAGGATGCTGGCGACTGCCGGCGCTTCTGCCTGGCGCTGGAATCCCTGCTGCGGCGGGACAACATGGCGGTGGAGTTCCTGCTTGGCGTGACCGCGCGCGAGCTGGTCGCCGCCGAGGGCCGCATCCTGGGCGTCGCGACGGATCGCGGCGTGGTGGAGGCGGATGCGGTGGTGCTGGCCGCCGGCGCGGGGGCCAGGTCCCTGGCGTCGCCGCTGGGCGTGGACCTGCCGGTCTATCCGTTGAAGGGCTACAGCCTGTCGCTGCCCGTACGCGACGCGGCCGCGGCGCCGCGTGTCTCCGTCACCGACTATGCCAACAAGATCGTCTATGCACGCCTCGGCGACCGCCTGCGGGTCGCGGGGATGGCCGACCTCACGGGGTACGATCCGGGCTTCGACCCGGCGCGGCTGTCGCTCCTGATCCGCCAGGCCAGGGCAGCCTTCCCGGAGGCCAGCGACTTCCGTGAGCTGAACCCCTGGACCGGCCTGCGCCCCGCCACGCCCACGGGGATGCCGCTGCTGGGGCCGGTGCCGCGCTGGCCGAACCTGTTCCTCGATCTCGGCCAGGGTGCCCTCGGCTTCACCCTGGCGATGGGCTCGGCGAGGGTCGTCGCCGACCAGCTCTCCGGCCGGGAGCCGCCGATCCCGGTGGAGAGCTTCCGGCCAGCCTGAACGCGCGCTGACCAGGGCCGACGTTCCGGCGGGGCACCGCCCCTTCCGCCATGCTTGATGCACGGGCCTGTCCCCCGGGCGCTGCGCCATCCGGCCTGGGAGGCGGGGATCGCTCCGGGCGGAGCGGGTCGTCGCGATCCGGCCTAGGTGAAGGCGACCTTCGCGTTCTCCCCACCCTTCGGCGGCTCGCCGGTGGTCACCGCCTTCACGTAGCCATAGGCGTGCAGCAGCGTGGAGGACGGGGCGTCCCAGTACTCCGCGCCCTCGACCTCTACGGCGATCAGCGCGATGGCCGGGTCCTCGGCCCCGCCGGGGAACCAGACGCGCAGGCTCTCGCTCCACAGCTCCTTCTGCTTCGCCACATCCTGGAACACCTTGGCGCGGCCGAAGAGGCTGACGTAGTTCTGGCTCGACGGGGCGGCATAGGCGAGCAGCACGCGGCTGTCCGCCTCGATCTCCTGCGTCACCGCCGTGCCGCGCGTGGTGAAGAACCAGAGGGTCGTGTCGAAGCTCTTCTGCTGCGCCTGCATGGGCCGGCCGCGCATCCGCCCCTCGGCGTCGAGCGTGACCATGGTCGTGATGCTGATGTCCTTGATCAGCTCCCAGACCTTGTTCTGGGCGTCGCGGTCGGTGCGCGTCTCCGGCATGGGCTGGCCTTCCCTGGCAATGAGGTCGGGCCGTTAACGTCCCCATCCGGTTCCGGTTGGATCCCGGCCGCCCGGCGCCGGGCCGATGCCGGACACGGAAGCGACAGGGCGGGCACGGCGGGCGCGGGCGCCACGGGATTCGCGTTTTCGGACGTGGCCGCCGCGTTGCCATCTGCTCTACACGGCAGGGACATCCAGGGAGGGACCATGCCGCATCCGGAACTCGTCGTCTCGCAGCGCGACGGCATCGCGACGGTGCTGATCGACCGGCCGGAGAAGCGCAACGCCCTGACCCTGCCGATGTGGGTGGCGCTGGCCGAGGCCATGGACGGGCTCTCCGCCGACACCGCCTTGCGCTGCGTGATCCTGCGCGGTGCGGGCGAGGCCTCCTTCTCCGCCGGCGCCGACATCGCGGCCTTCCGCCACGAGCGCGGCACGCCGGAGCGCGAGGCCGCCTATGCGGAGGCGCTGGAGAACGCCTTCCTGTCCATCGAGCGCTGCGTGCATCCGGTGGTGGCGGCGGTGCGCGGCTGGGCCATGGGCGGCGGCTGCGGCATCGCGCTGATGGCCGATTTCCGCGTCGGCGGGCCGGGGACGCGGCTGGGCATCCCGGCACGGATGCTGAACCTCTACTACCCGCATGCCGGTCTCGACGCGTTGCTGCGCATCGCCGGGCATGCGGTGGCGAGCGAAATGCTGCTGGAAGGCCGGGTCTATGACGGGGCCGAGGCGCTGGAGCGACGGCTGCTGAACCGCCTGGCGGGAGAGGACGCGGAGGTCCCGGCGGAGGCGGAGGCGCTGGCCAGGCGAATCGCCGAGGGCGCGCCGCTGGCCAACCGCTTCCACAAGGCGGCGCTGCGCGCGCTGCGCGGTCCCCTGCCGATCGGCGCCGCCGACCGCGCCGCGGCCGATGCCTTCCCCGGCACGGCGGATTTCCAGGAGGCGGTGGCGGCCTTCGCCGAGCGGCGCAGGCCCGTCTTCCGGGGGCTCTAGCGGCCCGGCCGCGGCGGCCGGCACCATCGCCGCCGGGGCAGGGCGCCACAGGCGGGAAGGCCGGCATTCACCGCAGGTTTACAGCCTCGGTCGCATGAATCCGCGGCATGGACGACAGCGTCTTCCTCTCCAAGCTCGAGCGCTACGGCGCGGCCCGCTGGCAGCCGGTGACCTTCCTGGAGCGTGGCATCAGCATGGCCTTCACCACGCCGTTGCTGATGGGCGCCCGCGCCCGCCCGCTGGAGCGGCCCTCCGGCGCCAGCACGCTGGAGCTGATCGTGCCCAACCCGTCCGGCGCGGAGGGGGTCTATGTCCTGCCCTGGGCGGCCATGCCCGACCTCTGCTCCCCCTCGGTGCATGACCGCCAGTTCTGGAGCCGGGTGGCCGACCTGAAGTTCCCCACGCCGCGCCGCATGCGCGACGTGGCGCGCGCCATCGCCGTGGAGGGCTTCGCCGGGCGCGACGCGGCCCGCGCCGCCGCGCAGGCGTTGGAGACCGCGCGGCAGTCCCGCCTCGCCACGCACTACTTCCTCCTCCTCCGCCTCATCAAGCAGGCCGAGACGGCGGCGGTGGACGGCACGCCGCCCGAGCGCGAATCCCCGGAACGGCTGGTCGACCGCGCCCGCAAGGTCCTGGCCGAGCGGCTGGCCGCGGCGGTCGGCGGCCCGGAGGCGGCCTATCGCACGGTGGAGGAGGTGGCCGAGCTGCTGGAGCCGGTCGGCCTGCCCGGCGACCCGACGCGGGCGCCGCTGCCGCAGCTGGTGCGCGACCTGGACGAGCTGGACGCCCGGCTGTCCGAACTCGCCGAATCCCCCGACGAGGTGCAGAGCCTCTGCGCCGGCATCCTGCAGCAATCCATCCGGCCGACCCTGTCCATGGCCCGGGCCACCCTGGCCGAGGCGCAGACGATGGCGGACGACATGACCCTGCTGCTGCGCCGCTGGGCGGGCAATCCGCAGGCCGTGCGCACCACCACCGGGCGGCCGGACTGGCTGCTCGACGGCTGGGACCTGATCCTCGGCCTCTGGCGCGATTCCGGCGCCGCGGCGCTGCCCGACATGGCCGGGCTCTGCCCCGTCGTCCCGCGCGAGGCGGAGGGCTGGGCCGGCTGCCCGCCCGACTGGGAGACGGCGGGGCTGACCAGCGGGCCGCGCCGCAACGTGCAGGCCAACCGCGACTGGCGCACCGGCCGCATGCTGGAGCTGCAACGCCGCAACGAGCGCGTGAAGGCGCTGGCCGCATGAATGCCGCCCCCGCGGCCCTGTCCCGGGCCGAGCTGGCCAACCTCTCTGCCGCCGTCGCCAGCGGCACGCCGGCGCAGCTGGAGCGGATCGTGGCCATCCTGGACGCCCTGCCGGAACGGGGCGAGGCGGACCGGGTCCTGGACGCGGCGCGGGCGCGGCTGCGCGGGCTGCGCCCCGCCCGGCCGCTGCCGCTGACCCGGCTGCTCTTCGTGCCGCTGGACGGCGCCATCGTGCCGCCGGCCGAATGGCGGGTGGAGGAGCCGACGGTGCCGCGCAGCGCCCTCGTCCCCCTCGCCGCCCTGGTCCTGCCCCGGCTGCAAGGCGAGGCGGTCGCCATCGGCCCGCGGCTGGCCGGGCTGCAGCGCTCCAACCACGAGGCGGTGGCACGGCTGGGCGCGCCCCTCTGGCGGGAGGCCGCGGGCATCCTGGCCGCCGCGGCCGACCCCGCCGAGGCGCTGCCGCCCGGCTGGTTCGCGGCCGGGCTCCGGGCGGAGGATTTCCCGCCCCTGGCCCGCCTCTGCGCCGACGTGCTGGCCCATGGCGCTGCGCTCTATGCCGCGGCGCGGGAGGTCGCCGCCGGTCCGCCCGGCCCGCTGGCGCGCACGGTGCTGCAGGCCCTGCTGCCCGCCGGGCGCCGGCCCCTCGCCGCCGGGCTCGCGACCCTGCTGGCCGATGCCGCGCGGCCCGGCGCCGTCAGCGCCCTGGCGGCGGGGATCGCCCCCGCCGTGGCCGGGCGGATCGAGGCCGGGCTGGGCGCCGCCATCGGGAGCCGGCTGGACGCGCTGCAGGACGCGTCGGCCGAGGCCCTGGCGGCGCGGGTGGAGGCGTTGCGGGACCTGCTCGACGATGCCACGGGGCTCGCCGGGCGCGGCCCGGCCTGGCGGCGGCAGGTGGAGGCCTGGCGCCAGGCGGCGGAGGGGATGTGCCGCAGCCACTATGCCGAGGCGGGTCGGCACCGGGTCCTGCTGCCGGCGGAACGGCTGGCCGCCGGGGGCGCCACGGATGCGGAGGCGGCGGCGCTGGAGGAGGGCGCGCTGGCGCTGCGGCAGCTCGACCTGGCGGCGCGGCCGCTCGGCCATGGCGGGGGCTGCGACACTCCGCGGCGCGAGGCGCTGCGCCGGCTGCGGCAGCTGGCCGCCACGGCGAATCCGGCCGGCCGGGTGGAGCTCGCGCGGCTGGCGGAACTGCTGGGCGGGCCGGAGGCCGGGCTGGAGCTGCTGGAGGGCGCCGCCCCGGAGTAACGGCTTGGCGATTGCCGGTGGCGGGGCCGCACGCCTATCGTCCGGGTACGAAACGAAGCCCGGAAGGGGACGCGCATGTCCCTCGAACAGCAGGCCGGCATGGCCCTGCGCGATGCGACCGTGCTGCTCGGCCATCTCGGGCGGCTGCCCAGCCGGCGGCTGCGCGGCACCTTCTCGGATGATCCGGCCGAGGACGCGGCCACCTTCACGCGGCTGGTCGCCCTGCTGGGGCGGGAGCCGGCGATGCTGGTGGCCTCGCCCGACGACCTGGCCTTCCTGCTCGCCGCCCGGGATACGCTCTCCGCCCGGGCGGCGCCGGTTTCCGCCTCCTCGGCCGCCTTCAGCGCGCTGGTGCTGGGGGAGGAGGAGGTGGTCGGCATCGACCGCTGGGACCGGGCCTGGGCCGGCTTCGCGGCGGCCGCCCGGCGGGCGCGGCGCACCCGCTTCTCCCTCGCCATCGCCGCCATGGCGATCCTGGTCGCCGCGGTGCTGGTCTCGACCTACGTGGTCTTCGGCAAGACGACGCTGCGCCGGGTGCAGGAGATCGCCCGGCAGACGGTGGAGCTGGACCTGGCGATCCAGCAGTACGAGGCGGCGGAGGTGGCGGCGCATCGCGGCACGCCACGGGCCGAGACGCCGGTGCTGCGCCTCTGCGACCGGGTCGGCAACTGGTACCGCCCGCCCTTCCGGATCGAGGGCGGGCCGGAGGCCTTCGAATCCGCGGGCCAGTACCACCTCTGCGACCGGCTGCGCGACCTGAGCCGCAAGTCCGACATCGCCTATGCCGATCTCGCCGCCTGGCTGACCCCCGTCCGCCTCGTCAGCCTGCCCTGGACCCGGGTCACCGGCGCCCTGGGCCTGATGACGGAGCAGCCGGGGGTGCTGCTGACCAGCGAGCAGTCCGGCGCCTCGCTGCTGGAGGCGATCGGCAACCTCCTGCTGCCCCTGCTCTTCGGCACGCTGGGCGCGCTGGTCTATGCCCTGCGGCACATGGAGCAGCAGATGGCCGAGAACCGCCTGCTGCCCGGCGCCACCCGGCAGGCCTGGCTCCGCGTCATGCTGGGCCTGCTGATGGGCGCCTGCATCGGCCTGTTCCTGCGGCCGGAGGACACGCCCGTCCAGGGGCTGGGCGGGCTGCCGGCGCAGGTGACGCTGACCTTCTCCGGCATCGCCTTCCTCGTGGGCTTCAGCGTGGAGGTCGTCTTCCGCGTGCTGGAGACCATGGTGAACGCCGTCGCCCGGCAGCTTGGCGGCCCCGAGCGCCCCGAGCCGGCGCGCGTCCCGCCATCCCCGCTGCCGCCGGCGCGCCCCGGCACGGTGGCGTGACCGGGGGGGGTTCCCCCGGGGGACGCGCCTCCGACCTGCGGGCCTGGCCATTGCATCCGGCCCGGGAGTTGCGGTTGATGTGCCGATGCTGCGGTTGATCCTTCTATGGGCGGGGCTGATCGGGGCGGCGCCGGCCCTGGCGCTGGAGAGCCTGCCGGTCGAATCCCCGCGGGCCCGTGTCACGCTGGTCAGCGAGGCGGCGGCGGTGGCGCCCGGACAGCCCGTGCGCCTGCTGCTGCGGCAGGTGCTGGCGCCAGGCTGGCACACCTACTGGTCCAATCCGGGCGATGCCGGCGCGCCGCCGGAACTGGCGCTGACCCTGCCGCCGGGCGCCTCCGTCACGCCGCTCGCCTTCCCGGCGCCGCAGCGCATCCCCTTCGGCCCGCTGGTGAACTTCGGCTACGAGGGCGAGGTCGCCTTCCCGCTGACGCTGACCCCTCCCGCCGATCTGCCGGCCGGCGGGGTGCTGACCGTCGAGGCCAGCGGCACCTGGCTGACCTGCGCCGATGTCTGCATCCCGGAGGAAGGGAGCTTCCGCCTGGACCTGCCGGTCGAGGCCGCCCCGCGCCCCGACCCGGCCGAGGCGGCGGCCTTCGCGGCGGCCGAGGCGTCCCTGCCTCGCCCCTCGCCCTGGGCGGCGCGCGCGGGCTTCGACGGCGCCGCGGGGGCGCTGGAGCTGACCGGGCCGGAGCTCTCGGCGGGGCAGGTGCGGAACGCCTTCTTCTTTCCCGCCGCTCCCGGGCTGCTCGACCACGCCGCGCCGCAGCCGCTCTCCGTGCGGGACGGGGCGCTGACCCTGGGCCTGACCCGCCCGGCCGGAGCCGCCGCCGCGGACGGGCCGCTCGCCGGCGTCGTGGCGATCACCGATGCGGCCGGGCTGCGCGCCGCCTACGCCGTCGCCGCCCCGCTCGGCGCGGTGCCGGCGCGCCCGGCCGGGGCGCCGCCCCCGGGGCGGGCCGCGCCCTGGCAGGATACGCCCTGGCAGGCCACGCTCGGGCAGGCCACGCTCTGGGCGGCGCTGGGCGGCCTGCTGCTGAACCTCATGCCCTGCGTCTTCCCCATCCTGGCGATGAAGGCCATGGCGCTGGCGAAGCTGTCCGGCGCCGCGCGCGGCACGATCCGCGCCCAGGCGGCGGGGACCACCGCGGGGGTGGTGCTGAGCTTCCTGGCGCTCGGCGCGGCGCTCGCCGGGCTGCGCGCGGCGGGGGTCGCCGCCGGCTGGGGCTTCCAGTTCACCCAGCCCGCCTTCGTCGCCGCCATGGCCTGGCTGATGCTGGCGGTCGGGCTGAACCTGTCGGGCGCCTTTACGTTGCGCGGGCCCGTGCTGGCCGGCGGCGCCCCGCGCGGGGGCGTCGCGGGCTCGGTGCTGACGGGGGTGCTGGCGGTGCTGGTCGCCACGCCCTGCACCGCGCCCTTCATGGCGGCGGCGCTGGGCGCCACCCTGGTCCTGCCGCCGGTCGGGGCGCTGGCGGTCTTCGCCGCGCTGGGCCTGGGCATGGCGGCTCCCTATGCGTTGCTGGCGCTGTTCCCGGGGCTCGCCGCCTTCCTGCCGCGCCCGGGGGCCTGGATGGAGCGGCTGCGCCAGGCCCTGGCCTTCCCGATGTACGGCGCCGCGGCCTGGCTGGCCTGGGTGCTGGCGCAGCAGGCCGGGCCGGATGGCGTGCTGCTGGTGCTGGCGGGCGGGTTGCTGGTGGGCTTCGCCGCCTGGGCCTGGGGGCAGGCGCAGCCCGCCGGGCCGCGCGGGCGGCGGGTCGGCGGCGCGCTGGCCGGCGCGGCGCTGCTGGCGGCGCTGGCGCTGCTGCCACGCCTGGGCGCGGCTCCCGAAGCCCCGTCCGCCCTGGCCGGAGAGGAGGGGGAGACGTGGTCCGCCGCCCGCCTCGCCGGGCTGCGGGCGGAGGGGCGGCCGGTCTTCGTGAACCTCACCGCCGCCTGGTGCATCACCTGCAAGGTGAACGAGCGCGTGGCCCTGGACCGCCCGGCGGTTCGCGAGGCCTTCGCCCGGCGCGGCGTCGCCATGCTGACAGGCGACTGGACCCGTGGCGACCCGGCGATCACCGCGCTGCTGCGCGCCCAGGGGCGGGACGGGGTGCCGCTCTACCTGCTCTATCCGCCGGGGGGCGGGGAGCCGGCGCAACTGCCGCAGATCCTGACGGAAGGCATCGTTCTTCGCGCCCTGGAGGCGGCCTGGGCCGGCGGGCGGGTGGCGACGGGGAGCTGACGCCGGGCCTGCATGTGGACCCGGCCGACATCCTGTCGCCAGGGCCGGCGGAATCGGCTTTGCTGCGCAGGTGGAGCGAATCACCCGGGCGCGGCACAACTCCGCGGTACGGCCTCGCCCCGCCACGAGGGCCGGAGGCGGCGGCCGGGGCGGTTCCCGGCCGGAGATGCCCCGGCGAGGACGCGCCCGCATGAGCCACGCCAGCACCGCGACGCCGACCCAGCCGCCCTACAAGCGCGGCGGGCAGGGCAAGTTCGACAAGCAGAACTACACGGACAACCGCCTGCTGATGGCCTCCCTGCTGGGCAGCGTCACCGGCAAGGGCACGGCGACGCCCTCGGGGCTGGTGCTGCACGACCTGCCCCTCGAGAAGCTAGGCAGCTTCAGCAGCGGCGCGATGCAGGACGTGATCAAGGCGCTGCACAACAGGCAACTGCCGCCGCAGGCCAAGGGGATCCACCGCAACGAATGGGGCTACCTGCCCGGCACCTCCTATGAGGAGCTGGAGGACGGGACGCTCGCCGCCTGGGACGGCACGACGCACACCGTCGTCCGGCCCGACCAGTGCCGGTTCCAGGAATACTACTTCGACAACGGCAACGACCTGAAGAAGGGGAAGAACGGCGACCGGCGCATCGTCCACGACACGACGACGGGCGCCATCTACATCACCATGGTCCACTACGACCGCTGGGTGAACGGCAAGATCAACGCGGACGGCTCGCCCGCCGTGAAGACGGCGACCATCAACAACCCTTTCTTCCGGATCGTGGGCATCGCCTGAGCCGCGGGGCCGCCGGCGGCCCCGCGGCTCAGGCCCCCGCCGGTCGTGGGCTGTCCCGCCACGGGGCCGCCCGCGCCCCGGCATGCCCGTGCGCAGGAATGGGCTTGCGGCCGGTCCCGGGATGGCCAAGCCTCGGCGCCGCCTGCCCCGGGGCTCCCCGGCGCCGGTCCAGAAACAGCAGGCGCGGGAAGGAACGGCCGGGATGGCGCAATCGCCTTCGGGTGGCATGACCACGGTGCGCCAGGCGGTGCTGGACCTGCTGCGCCAACTCGGCATGACCACGGTCTTCGGCAATCCCGGCTCCACCGAGCTGCCGCTGCTGGATCGCTGGCCGGAGGATTTCCGCTATATCCTCGGGCTGCAGGAAGCCTCGGTGGTCGGCATGGCGGATGGCTACGCCCGGGCCACCGGCCGGGCGGCCTTCGTCAACCTGCACTCGGCGGCGGGCGTCGGGCACGCGCTGGGGAATGTCTTCACCGCCTGGCGCAACCAGGCGCCGCTGGTCATCTCCGCCGGGCAGCAGGTGCGGGCGCTGCTGCCGAACCACCCCTTCCTCGGCGCGCAGGACGCGGCGCAGTTCCCGAAGCCCTACGTCAAGTTCAGCATCGAGCCGGCGCGGGCCGAGGACGTGCCCGCCGCCATCGCCCATGCCCATCACGTCGCGATGCAGAAGCCCTGCGGCCCGACCTTCGTCTCCATCCCGGTGGACGACTGGGCCGCGCCCTGCCGTGCGGTGGTGCCGCGCATCGTCTCGGCCGACGTCGCGCCCGATCCGGCGCTGATCGCCGAGGCGGTGCGGCTGCTCGTCGCCGCGCGCCGCCCGGTCCTGGTGGTCGGGCCGGAGGTGGACCAGGAGGGGGCGGGCGCGGCGATGGTCGCCCTGGCCGAGCGCATCGGCGCGCCGGTGCTGGCCAGCCCCTTCTCCTCCCGGCTTTCCTTTCCCGAGGACCATGCGCTCTTCGCCGGCTTCCTGGCCGCCGCGCCGCAGGCGGTGTCGCAGGTGCTCTCGGCCTACGACCTCGTCCTGGTGATCGGCGCCCCCGTCTTCACCTTCCATGTTGGCGGCGAGGCGGCGATCTTCCGCGACGGCCCGCCCATCCTACAGTTGACGGCGGATGCCGAGGCCGCCGCGGCCGCGCCGGCCGGCACGGGCATCGTGGGCAGCCTGCGGCTTGCCCTGCCGGCGCTGCACGCCGCCCTGCCGCCCGCCGACCGCCCGCCCCCCGCGCCGCGCCGGCGTGCCGCGCCGCCGCCCCCGGCCGAGCCGATCCCGGCCGCCTGGCTGCTGCACCGGCTGCACGCCGCCCTGCCGGGCGAGGCGATCCTGGTGGAGGAGGCGCCCTCCCACCGGCCGGCGATGCAGGAGCAGTTGCCACGGACGCGCTGGGGCAGCTTCTTCACCATGGCCAGCGGCGGGCTGGGCTATTCCCTGCCGGCCGCCGTCGGAATCGCCCTGGCGCGGCCCGGCGAGCGCGTGGTGGCACTGATCGGCGACGGCTCGATGATGTACTCGCCCCAGGCGCTGTGGACGGCCGTGCAGCATGGGCTGCCGCTGACCGTGGTGGTGGTGAACAACGGCGGCTATGGCGCCATGCGCTCCTTCAGCCAGGTGCTGCAGGTGCGCGACGTGCCGGGGATCGACCTGCCCGGGCTGGATTTCGTCGCCCTGGCGCGGAGCATGGGCTGCCCCGGCCAGCGGGTGACGCGGCCGGAGGAGCTGGACGGGGCGCTGCACGCCGCCTGCCGCTCCGAGGGGCCGGCGCTGGTGGAGGTGGTCGTCGATGCGGCCATCCCCACCCTCTACCACCGGGGCTGACGACCGGCCCCGGAGCGCGGCCGCCCGCAGAAGGCGGCGCCGAGACGGAGGACACGCTCATGACCATCCCGACCATGCCGCGGCGCCGGGCGCTGCTGGCCGCATCCGGCGCCGCCGCGCTGCTCCCCGCCGCGCCGCTGCGCGCGCAGGCCTGGCCGGCGAGGCCGGTGCGCATCGTCGTGCCCTTCCCGCCGGGCGGGCTGGTGGACACGCTGGCGCGCGCCGTCTCGCAACGGCTGACCGCGCAGCTCGGCCAGCCCATGGTGGTGGAGAACCGCGCGGGTGCCGGCGGCAACATCGGTGCCGATGTCGTGGCGAAGAGCGCGCCGGACGGCTACACGCTGCTGGCCAGTTCCCTGGGGCCGCTGGCCGTCAACCAGTTCATCTATCCCAGCATGCCCTACGACACGCGGACCGCCTTCGCGCCGGTCGTGCTGCTGGCGCAGACGCCGAAGGTGATGTGCGTGGCGAAGGCCCGGCCCTGGCGGGACGTCGCCGCCGTGGTGGCGGAGGCGAAGGCGCGGCCCGGCCAGCTGACCGCCGGCTCCGCCGGGAGCGGCAGCAGCCTGCATCTGGCGCTGGAGCTGTTCAAGCGGATCACGGGGACGGAGATCCAGCACGTGTCGTACCGCGGCGCGGCGCCGGCGGTGACGGATCTCGCCGCCGGGCAGATCGACATGCTCTTCGACAACATCCCCAACATCCTCGGCCAGATCCGCGGCGACGGCGTGCGCGCCCTGGCGGTGGCGACCGAGCGGCGCGTGCCGCAACTGCCGGAGGTGCCGACCATGCGGGAGCAGGGAGTGGATTTCCTGTTCGGCACCGCCTTCGGCCTGGCCGCCCCCGCCGGCACGCCGACGGAGATCGTCACGCGCGTGGCGGAGGTGGTGACCGCCGCGCTGCGGGATCCGGAGATCGGCGGCCGGCTGGCGGAGCAGGGCGCGATCCTGGGCGGCGGCACCCCGGCGCAGTTCGCCGCGGTGGTGGAGCAGGAACGGACCACGCTGGAGCCCGTGATCCGCGCCGCGGCGATCCGGGCGGAGTAGGGCGAATACCGGCGCGGTTGGCGGCATTCCCCGGCCTGCCGGCTGGTTACGGGTCTGCGGCGACCCTCGCGTCCCAGCGCAGGGGGCCGCTGCCTCATGCGGACGGCGGGATGACCTGACCCGTTGTGCTGTGGTGTTCCGGCAGAGGACCGGGAGGGGACGCCGTCCCCTCCCAGACCCTCCCCTGCCGGGGCCACAAGCGGGCCCCGGTCCCCGCTGGGAGTCTGGCGCTTTCGGGGGGTGTCAGCCTCCGGGCTGAACCCTGACAGAGCTCGGACAGGCGGGACTCTGAAGAAAGCTTTTAGAGGGCGTCAGCGAGCGGTGACCGTACCCGCCGAGGAGCATGGCTCCTCGGCGCATCGAGCCCGTCGCACTCATCCGCGCGGCAGCGCCCTTCGGGTCCAGGGCCCGCAGGGTCCTGGCGGAGTGGGGGTATCGGGGGCGAGGCGGAGCCTTGCCCCCGGGCCACGGGCGCACCCCACGCCGGCACGGATCAACGCATCACGCCGCCTCCAGCCGCTCCGACAGTTCCAGCCATTCCTCTTCTAGCAGGCCGATCTGGTGGGCGATGGCGGCGCGGCGGGTGTTGGCCCAGGTGATGTCGGACGCCTTGCGTTTGGCATAGAAGTCGGGGTCGGCGAGCTTGCGCTCGATCAGCCCGTCCTCCAGCTTCAGCTTCTCGATCCGCGCCTCGATCTCCTTCACCCGCTCGCGCAGGGGGGCCAGCGCCGCGCGGGCCTCGGCGCGGCCGCGCCGGTCGTCGCGCTTCGCGGGGCCCGCATCGCGTGCCGCCGGGCGGGCGCGGTCGGCGAGGAAGCCGCGATAGTCGTCCATGTCGCCGTCGAAGCTGCGCACCGTGCCGTCCGCCACCAGCCACAGCCGGTCGGCCACCAGCTCGACCAGGCGCGGGTCGTGGGTGATGAGCAGCACGGCGCCGCCGTAATCGGCCAGCGCGCGGATCAGCGCCTCCCGCGCATCCATGTCGAGGTGGTTGGTCGGCTCGTCGAGGATGAGGAGCTGCGGCGCCTCGCGCGTGCAGAGCGCCAGCAGCAGCCGCGCCTTCTCGCCGCCCGAGCAGTCGGCGATGCGCGTCGTCGCGCGGTCCACGTCGAGGCCGAAGCGCGCGAGCTGGGCACGGCACTGCGTCTCCGTCGCCTTGGGCAGCGCCGCCTGCATGTGGGTGAGCGGCGTGCCGTCGAGGTCCAGCTCCTCCGCCTGGTGCTGCGCGAAGAAGCCGACCTTCAGCCGCGGCGTGCGGCGCACCTCGCCCTCGATGGGCGCGAGGCGGCCGGCGATCAGCTTGGCCAGCGTGGACTTGCCGTTGCCGTTGGAGCCCAGCAGCGCCACGCGGTCGTCCTGGTCCAGCCGCAGGTCGAGGTTGCGCAGGATCGGCCGGCCGTCATAGCCGGTGGCGGCGTGCTCCATGGTCAGGATCGGCGGCGCCACCTCCGCCGGCTCGGGGAAGGCGAAGGGGGTGACGCGGTCCTCCGTCACCGCCTCGATCGGCGGCAGCTTCTCCAGCGCCTTCAGCCGCGACTGCGCCTGCCGCGCCTTGGACGCCTTGTAGCGGAAGCGGTCCACGAAGGCCTGCATGTGCGCCCGCTCGGCCGCGACCTTGGCGTTCTGCGCCACCTGCTGCGCCCGGCGCTCGTTGCGGATGCGCAGGAACTCGCCGTAGCCGCCCGGGTAGCTGGTGATGGTGCCGCGCTCCAGATGCGCGATCCCGTCCACGCAGCGGTCCAGCAGGTCGCGGTCGTGGCTGATGATGATGGCCGCACCCGGGAAACGCTTCAGCCAGCTCTCCAGCCAGATCGTGGCTTCCAGGTCGAGGTGGTTGGTCGGCTCGTCCAGCAGCAGCAGGTCGGGCTCCAGGAACAGCGCCCGGGCCAGCGCCACGCGCATGCGCCAGCCGCCGGAATACTCGCCCACCGGCCGCGCCTGCGCCGCCGCGTCGAAGCCCAGGCCGGAGAGCACCGTGGCCGCCCGCGCGGGCGCGGCATCGGCGGCGATGGCGCGCAGGCGCTCGTGCACCTCTGCCTCCCGCTCCGGGACGATCCCCGCCTCCAGCTCGGCCAGCAGGGCGGCGCGCTCGGTATCCGCCTCCAGCACCGTCTCCAGCAGAGAGGCGTCGCCGCCCGGCGCCTCCTGCGCCAGATAGGCCATGCGGGCGCGGGCGGCGAAGCGGACCTCGCCGCCATCGGGCTGCAACTGCCCGGTCAGCACGCGGAACAGGGTGGACTTGCCCGCGCCGTTGCGGCCCACCAGCCCGATCTTGCGCCCGGGGTCCAGTTGCAGCGAGGCCGCGTCCAGCAGGGTGCGGCCGGCGAGGCGGACGGTCAGGTCACGGATGGTCAGGACGGTCATGGCGGCGCCCTTCTAGCGGAGTGCGACGCTGCGGGCGACACGCGGGCCGCTCCGCCCGGGCGCGGCATGATCCGGCGCCGCGCCAGGGCCTTCCCCCGGAAACCCGATTCCGATCATAAGGGCGTCCAGGACTGCCCCGCGCCCACCCGGTGCGACATCACGGCCGGTCGAGGGCCAGGCGGGTCGTCCCAATCCCTTGCGCCACCCCTGGCCGGGCAGCAGGGTGCCCCGGAGGACGGACCATGCAGCTCACCGGCATCCACCACCTGACGGCCATCACCGCCGATGCCCCCGGCAACCACCGCTTCTACACGCGGGTGCTGGGGATGCGTCTGGTGAAGAAGACGGTCAACCAGGACGACACCTCCGCCTACCACCTGTTCTACGCCGATGGCGTCGGCAGCCCCGGCAGCGACCTGACCTTCTTCGACTGGCCGGTCGGTGCGGAGAGCCGCGGCACCCATGCGATCACCCGGACCGGCCTGCGGGTGGGCGGGCGGGATGCGCTGGGCTGGTGGTCCTCTCACCTCTACGCCGCCGGGGTGGAGCACCCGGGGGTGACCGAGCGCGACGGCCGCGCGGTCATCGACTTCGAGGATCCCGAGGGGCAGCGCCTGACCCTGATCGACGATGGCGGGTCCGCCGCGCCCCATCCCTGGGACCGCTCGCCCGTCCCGCCCGCGCACCAGATCCGCGGCCTGGGCCCGATCACCATCAGCGTGCCGCGGCTGGAGCCGACCGCCCTCGTCCTCGACCGGCTGCTCGGCATGCGCGAGGAGCGGCGCTACCCCGGTGCCCAGGGCGAGGTGCACGTCTTCGCCATGGGGGAGGGGGGGCCGGCGGCCGAGCTGCACGTGGCGGTGGAGCCCTCCCTGCCCACGGCGACGCAGGGCGCCGGCGCCGTCCACCACGTGGCCTTCCGCGTCCCCGATGCGGAGTACGACGACTGGGCCAACCGGCTGCACGCCGCCCGCGTGCCGAATTCCGGGCGGGTGGACCGCTTCTGGTTCCGCTCGCTCTATTTCCGCGAGCCGAACGGCATCCTGTTCGAGCTGGCGACCGACGGCCCCGGCTTCGCCACCGACGAGCCGCTGGAGCGCCTGGGCGAGAGCCTGTCCCTGCCGCCCTTCCTCGAACCCCGGCGCGCGGCGATCGAGGCGGGGCTGAAGCCGCTCGACTGATCGGGGCCATGCCGCCCCACCCTGCTGCCGCCCGCCCCGGGCGCTTCCCGCGGCTGCGCCGGCTCGCCCTCGTGGCGGGGCTGGTGCTGCTGCTGGGGCCGCTGGTGCCGATCCTGGCGGCACGGCTGCTGCCGGTGCCGGGCACGCCGCTGATGCTGCTGCGCGCCGCGCAGGGCTATCCGATCCACCAGGACTGGGTGCCCTATGAGCGGATCTCGCCGGCCCTGGCGCGCGCGGTGGTGGCGGCCGAGGACAACTTCTTCTGCCTGCAAAGCTTCGGCTTCGACCTGGCCGCGCTGCGCGAGGAGGTCGGGACTTGGTGGGAGGGGCAGCGTCCCCGCGGCGCCAGCACCATCACCATGCAGACGGCCAAGAACCTCCTGCTCTGGCCGGGACGCGACCCCGTGCGCAAGGTGCTGGAGGCCTGGCTGACGCCACAGATCGCCCTGCTCTGGCCGCGCCAGCGCGTCCTGGAGGTCTACCTCAACATCGTGGAGTTCGGTCCCGGCATCTACGGCGCCGAGGCCGCCGCCCGGGCCCATTTCGGCAAGCCGGCCTCCGCCCTGTCGAACCAGGAGGCGGCGCAGCTTGCGGTCGTGCTGCCCAATCCGCTGGGCTGGTCCGCCTCCCGCCCCGATGCCGCCCTGCTGCACCGGGCGCGGGTCATCCGCCAGCGCGTCGGGCAGCTCGGCCCGCTGCTGGACTGCCTGGAATGAACGGCGCGGTGCCGGCGGCCCCCGGCCCCGCCCAGGCGGAGCGGCTGCTGTCGCTGCTGCGCCGGGACGCGGCGCTGCTGCGGCTGCTGGGCGTGCTGCGCGGGCTGGACCTGCCGGACTGGCTGCTGGTGTCCGGCTGCCTCTACCAGTCCGCCTGGAACGCGCTGACCGGGCGCCCTGCGGACTACGGGCTGCGCGACTACGACCTGGCCTATTTCGACCCCGACACGTCGTGGGAGGCGGAGGACCGGGTGATCCGCCGGGTGGCTGCGGCCACCGCCGGGCTCGGCCTGCCGGCCCCGGTGGAGGCGCGCAACCAGGCCCGCATCCACCTGTGGTTCGAGGGGCATTTCGGCCATTGCTACGGCTCGCCGCTGCGCGACACGGCGCAGGCGCTGACCCGCTACGCCGCGACCGCCCATGCGGTGGGGGTGCGTTGGGAGGCGGACGGCGCCTGGCGGGTGGTGGCGCCCTTCGGGCTGGAGGACCTGTTCGCCATGGTGCTGCGGCCCAACCCGGCGCTGGACAACGCCGCCAGCCACGCCGCCAAGGCCGCCCGGGCGAAGGCGTTCTGGCCGGAGGTCACGGTGCTGCCCTGGCCCGGGGCCTGATCGTCACGGGGGCGGGGTTGCGCTCCCGCGCGCGCCAGCCTACGGGGGCGCGCCTTTCACGGAGAACCCTCACCATGGCCATCGAGCGCACCTTCAGCATCCTCAAGCCCGACGCGACGCGCCGCAACCTGACCGGCAAGATCAACGCCGTGTTCGAGGAGAAGGGCCTGCGCATCGTCGCCCAGAAGCGCATCCTGATGTCCCAGGCGATGGCCGAGACCTTCTACGGCGTCCACAAGGAGCGGCCCTTCTTCAAGGACCTCGTCTCCTTCATGACCTCCGGCCCGGTGGTCGTGCAGGTTCTGGAGGGCGAGAACGCCGTGGCCGCCAACCGCGAGATCATGGGCGCCACCAACCCGGCCAACGCCGCCGAGGGCACCATCCGCAAGCTCTTCGCCGAGAGCATCGAGGCGAACAGCGTGCACGGCTCCGACAGCCCGGAGAACGCGGCGACCGAGATCGCCTACTTCTTCGCCGGCTCCGAGATCGTCGGCTGATCCGCGCGGCCCGGCCCCCGCGACCCGGGGGCCGGGCCTGACGCCTGCCACGGGGCTGGGCGGCGCGCCCACCGTGGCGACGGCATCTGCCCCGACGCAGGGCAGCCTACCGCGTCCGGCCGCCCCGGCGACCCCTGGGCGGCCAGTGGCGCGATCCCCGCGGCCGGTGGCGGATCGGCCCCGCTCCCCACGGGACGGGTGGCTTGGCATGGTGTTTGCCTAGTCCCGCGCCGGCCGGCGCGCATCCCCAGGACCAGGTTGGGGATGGCTGCCGGCGGGAAGGGACCCCCGCATGGCGCTTCTCCGACGCAGAACCACGCTCCTTGCGCTGCCGGGCCTCGCGCTCGCGGGCCATGTCGGGCCTGTCCGTGCCCAGGGCGGGCGCATGCAGGCGGCGACGCAGCTCGGCTGGCTGCGCAACGGCGAGTTCGCGCCGCTGATGGTGGCCGAGGCCAAGGGCTATTTCGCCGAGGCGGGCATCGACCACCGCATCGTCGATGGCGGGCCCGGCAAGAACCCGGTTCCGACCGTGGCGGTGGGGCAGGCGCAGTTCGGCCTCGCCACCTCCGGCCTGCACCTGATCGCCGCCCGCACGGCGCGCGACCCGGTGGACGTCGTCGCCGTCGGCGCGCTCTACCAGACCGCCCCTTCCGCCTACCTGACCCTGCGCGCGCCCTCCGACCCCGACCCGGTGCCGAAGGACATGGAGGGGAAGACCGTGGGCGTGCAGGCGGGGTCGGAGTACTTCATCCGCGCCATCGCCCGGAAGAACGGCGCCGACGAGGCGAAGATCCGCATCGTCACGGTGCAGGCCAATGCCGAGCCGCTGATGGTCGGCCGCGTCGACTTCTTCAGCGGCTGGATCACCAACCAAGCCTATCAGATCGAGGTGGAGGCGGCGAAGCCCGACGCGCCCCCGGCGCTGAAGGGCAAGACATGGAAGGCGCTGCGCTTCGCCGACTGGGGGCTGCCCGCCTATTCCGACGTGGTCTTCACCACGCGCAAGGTGACGGAGGAGAACCCGGAGCTGGTCCGCGCCTATCTGCGCGCCGTGTCGAAGGGAATGCGCTTCATCCTCGACCATCCGCAGGAGGCGGTGGAGATCGTCGCGCGCTTCCCCGGCCAGATCGAGGATGCGGGCAAGCTCGCCTGGCGCTGGCGGGTGCAGAACCCGCTCTTCGTCAGCCCGGACACCGAGCGCAACGGGCTGCTGTGGATGAGCCCGCAGACCTGGGACCAGATGGCGGGCTTCCTGCACGAGGCCAAGGAGGTTCCCCGCCTCGTCGCCGCGTCCGAGATGATGGACGGACGCTTCTTCCCCGGCACCGGGGCCGCGTGATGGCGGCGCCGATCTCCATCCGCGGCGTCTCGCGGCGGTTCGGGGATCACGTCGCGCTCCGCCCCGTCACGCTGGAGGTGGCGGCGGGGGAGTTCATCGCCCTGGTGGGTCCCTCCGGCTGCGGCAAGACGACGTTGCTGCGCATCGTGGCCGACCTGCTGGAGCCCAGCGGCGGCGAGGTGCGGATCAGCGAGGACAGCGCCGCCGCCGCCCGGCGCAAGCGGCTGCTGGGGCTGGTGTCGCAGCGCCCGGCGGTGCTGCCCTGGAAGTCGGCGGTGGACGACATCCGCTTCACCCAGTCCGTGGCGCGCCGGGCGGGCTTCCCGGCCGGGGCGCTGCTGCGGACCTTCGGCCTCGCGGGCCATGAGGGCAAGCGGCCGCGCCAGCTCTCCGGCGGCATGCTGCAGCGGGTGAACATCGCCAGCGCCATCGCCCACGACCCCGCCGTGCTGCTGATGGACGAGCCCTTCTCCGCGCTGGACGAGATGAAGCGCGAGGAGCTGGGCGCCTGGTTCGACCGCGAGCTGGCGGAGCGGCCCAAGACCGTGCTCTTCGTCACCCACCACATCGACGAGGCGGTGCTGCTCGCCGACCGGCTGGTGGTCTTCTCCCCGGCGCCGGGACGGGTGCTGGAGGTGGTGGAGGTGCCCGCCCCCCGGCCGCGCGGGGTGGAATTCCGCCACGACCCGCGCTTCGTCGCGACGGCGGCGCATGTCCGCCGCCTGCTCTTCGGCCAGGCGGGGACGGCATGAGCGCCGGCATGACCCCGCCCGCCGGGCTGGCCGCCGGGGGGATGGAGGAGGCGCAAGCCGCCCGGGCGAGGGCCGGCACGCCGCCGCGCTGGCCGGCGATGCTGGCGCGCCCGGCGCTGCGGCTGCTGCTGCCGGTCCTCTCCATCCTGGCGCTGTGGTACCTGGCGATCCTGTTCTCCGGCTTGCCCGCCTTCGTCATCCCGCGCCCCGAGCGGGTGCTGGAGGCGCTGGTCGAGGACCGGGCGTTCATCGCCGGCCATCTCGTCTCCACCCTGGGCGTCGCGGCGCTGGGGCTGATCCTCGCCAACCTCGTCGGGATCGGCCTCGCCATCCTCTTCGACACGCTGCCCTTCACCCGCGCGCTGCTGATGCCGGCGGCGATCACCCTGCGCAACATGCCCTATGTCGCGCTGGTCACCGTGCTGATGCTGGCCTTCGGCGACACCGCCGGCTCCAAGGTCGCGGTGGTGGCGCTGGCGGGCTTCTTCCCCGTGCTGGTGAACACGATGCAGGGGCTGCGCGACGCGGACGAGGTGGTGCTGGACCGCATGCGCATCCTCAACGCCGGCTGGTTCGAGACCTTCCGCCGCGTGCGCCTGCCCTATGCGCTGCCCGCGATCATTGCGGCGCAGGAGATCGCGGCGACCGGCTCCATCATCGTGGCCATCACGGCGGAGTGGATGATCTCCACCACCGGGCTCGGCTACGTCATCAACCGGGGCATGCAGACCTATCGCGGCGACCAGGTCTACGCCGTCGCCTTGCTCGCGACGCTGCTGTCCTTCTCGATCTACTCGCTGGTGCGCTGGATCGGCCAGCGTCTGGACTGGCGTGGCCGGAGGTAGGCGGAGCGACCGGGCCGCCCTGTGGGGCACAAGGAGGAAGGCGATGAGCGCAGTGCTGCAGGAGACGACGCGGGCCACCATCCCGCTGGTGGACATCGGCGGTCTCTATTCCGACGACCCGGCGGCAAAGGCCGCCGTCGCCGCGCAGATCGGCCGGGCCTGCGACGAGATCGGCTTCTTCTACGCGGTGGGCCACCATGTCCCGGTCGAGGTGATCGAAGCCGCGCGCGACCACGCCGCCGCCTTCTTCGCCCTGCCGCTGGAGGAGCGGCTGAAGGTGAAGAGCGACCGCAACAACCGCGGCTATCGCGAGATGGGCGACACCGTCCACAAGAGCGGCAAGATCTTCGCCCGCGACAGCTTCGACCTGGGCTTCCCGGTGGCGGAGGACGATCCCGAGGTCCTGGCGGGGACGCCCCTCTACGCCCCGAACCAGTGGCCCGACCTGCCGGGCTTCGAGGCGGCGCTGACCCGCTACTACACGGGCACCTTCGAGGTGGGGATGAAGATCCTGGAGGGCTTCGCGCTCTACCTGGGCAAGGAGGCCGACTTCTTCAGCCGCCAGTTCAGCCACCCCGTCGCCGACATGGTGATCAACCACTACTACGGCTATGGCCGCGCGGTGAGCCTGGGCGCGGGCGAGACCGCCTCCGGCGCGCATACCGACCACGGCATCGTCACCATCCTGTGGCAGGACGAGTCCGGCGGGCTGCAGGTGCTGGACAAGGGCGACAGCTGGATCGACGCCCCGCCGATCCGCGGCAGCTACGTCATCAATGTCGGCGAGCTGATGAAGCGCTGGACCAATGGCCGCTTCCGCGCGACCGTCCATCGGGTGATCCACACCAAGGACACCGACCGGATCTCCATGCCGCTCTTCTGCAACCCGGACTTCCGCACGGTGGTCGATCCGCGCCAACTCGGCATGTCCGAGGCGGAGGCGAAGTACGAGCCGGTGATGTCGGGCGACTTCCTGCTGTCCCGGTTCAAGGCCACCCGCAAGCTCTGGGGCGCGGAGCAGAAGAAGACCCAGGCTGCCGACGCCATCGAAATGGCGGCCGAATAGGCTCGGGGGAGGGGGCGGCGGCGCATCCCCCTGTCCCCGCGAAAAAGGGGCAGCCTGGGCTGCCCCTCGCCGTGTCCGCCTGGGCCTTCGCCACCCGGTGCCCGTGCCTCCGGCCTCATACGGACGGACGGCGAAATGTCTTGATCCGTGCCGGCGCGGGGTGCGCCCGTGGCCCGGGGGCAAGGCTCTGCCTCGCCCCCGTACCCCCACTCCGCCAGGACCCTGCGGGCCCTGGACCCGATCAGCGCTGCCGCGGGACAGCCGGACACGGGGTCACAGCGCCGAGGAGCCATGCTCCTCGGCGGGTACGGCCGTCGCCCTCGCTGACGCCTTCAGAGCTATTCTGGCGTCCCGCCTGTCCGCGTTCCGTTTCAGTCCGGAGGATGACGCCCACCGCGTAGAGCCAGCCTCCCAGTGGGGACAGGGGCCCGCTTGTGGCCCCGGCAGGGGAGGGTCTGGGAGGGGACGGCGTCCCCTCCCGGTCCGACGCCGGATCATGACAGGACGCCGGGTCAGGTCATCCCGTCGTCGGTATCAGCCGAAGAACAGGTAGATCAGCACCAGCAGGACCACCACGGCGCCGATGCCCCACTGGGTGGCGCGCATGAAGGTGTCCCAGCCATGCTGGCGATCGGCGAGGATGTCCTTCGCCGCCACGGGCACCATCTCGTAACTCGTCTGAACCTCGGCCATGGCGCCGTATCCTGCTCCCCTCAAGCCTCGCTTCCGGGTGTATGCAGCCTGGACCGCCCAGGCAAGGGGTTCGCGAGGCTGCCCGTCGCGGCCGTCACCCCCTCCAGCCGGCCATCCGGCGCGACCCGTCCTTCCGCCAGCCAGGCCAGGGCCGCGGGGTAGAGCCGGTGCTCCTGCGCCAGCACCCGGGCGGCCAGGGCGGCGGCGTCGTCGCCCGGCAGCACCGGCACCGCGGCCTGGGCCAGGATCGGCCCCTCATCCACCCCGGGCGAGACGAGGTGGACGGTGCAGCCATGCAGCCGTACCCCGGCGGCCAGGGCGCGCTCGTGGGTGTCCAGCCCGGGAAAGGCGGGCAGCAGGCTGGGATGGACGTTCAGCATCCGCCCCTCCCACCGGCGCACGAAGCCCTCCGTCAGCACCCGCATGAAGCCGGCGAGGGCGACCAGGGCGATGCGCCGTTCCTCCAGCACCGCCTGCACCGCCGCCTCGAAGCCCGGACGGTCGCCACGGAAGGCCCGGCTCTCCACCACGGCGGTCGGTACCCCGGCCGCCGCCGCGCGCGCGAGGCCGGCGGCCTCGGCGCGGTTGGACAGCACCAGCGCGATCTCCGCCGGATAGGCGGGGTCGGCGGCCGCCTCCAGCAGCGCCGCCATGTTGCTGCCGCGGCCGGAGATGAGGACCGCGACGCGGGGCCGGGCCATCAGGCCGCCGGCCAGCCGGGGGCGAGGTTGTCGAAGCGCACGGCGGCCGTCTCTCCTTCCGCCGCGGCCTCGATGCGGCCGATGCGGACGACCGTCTCGCCTGCCCCGGTCAGCAGCTCGGTCGCCGCCGGAACGTCGGATTCGGCCACGACCAGCGCCATGCCGATGCCGCAGTTGAAGACCCGCAGCATCTCCTCCGCCGCCACGCCGCCCAGCTTCGCCAGCCAGGCGAAGACCGGCGGCGGCGTCCAGGCGGCGGCGTCGATGACGGCGGCCATGCCCTGGGGCAGCACGCGCGGCAGGTTGCCCGGCAGCCCGCCGCCGGTGATGTGCGCGGCCGCCTTCAGCAGCCCGGCGCGGTGCAGGGCGAGCACGGGCTTCACGTAGATCCGCGTCGGCTCCAGCAGCGCCTGGGCCAGGGTGCCGCCGCCGAAGGGGGCGGGGTCGCCCAGCCCGGCATTGCCGCCCGCGACGATGCGCCGGACCAGGGAGAAGCCGTTGGAATGCACCCCGGAGGAGAGCAGCCCCAGCACCACGTCGCCCGCGCCCACGTCGGGCTTCGGCAGCAGCGCGTCGCGCTCGGCCGCACCGACCGAGAAGCCGGCGAGGTCGTAGTCGCCGCCATGGTACATGCCCGGCATCTCGGCCGTCTCGCCGCCGACCAGGGCGCAGCCGGCCTGGCGGCAGCCCTCGGCGATGCCGGCGATGACGGCGCGCGCCTGTTCCAGCTCCAGCCTGCCGGTGGCGAAGTAGTCCAGGAAGAACAGCGGCTCGGCGCCCTGCACGACGAGGTCGTTCACGCACATGGCCACGAGGTCGATGCCCACCGCATCGTGATGGCCGGAATCGATGGCCAGCCGCAGCTTGGTCCCCACCCCGTCGGTGGAGGAGACCAGCACCGGATCGGTGAAGCCCGCCGCCTTCAGGTCGAACAGAGCGCCGAAGCCGCCGAGGCCCCCCATGGTCCCGGGCCGGTCGGTGGCGCGGGCGAGCGGCTTGATGTGATCCACCAGCGCGTCACCGGCCTCGATGTCCACGCCGGCGTCGCGGTAGGTCAGGCTGGTCATCATCGCTCCCGATCGGCTATGCCCACAGGTCTGAATCGGGCAGCACGGGAAGGACGGACGATGCCGGGCCAGGTGCGCTGCCGCAGGGCGGCCGGAAGGCAACACGTCTCGCGCGCGGGCGCAACCACGACGCTGCGGGGCCAGCCGCCCGCGCCGCTCATGGCCGCGGCGTCCGCGGCGCTGCTAGCGGCCGCGTTGCTGCTGGCCATGGCGGGCCCCGCCCGCTCGCAGCCGGCCGAGCCGGCGGCGGCGGCGGCCGCGCCCTCCACCGGGGGCGGCTACACCCAGCGCAACGTCCCCGCCGAGGCCACCGCCGAGGATGCGGTGAAGGCACGCGAGCAGGCCTATGCCTCCGCCCAGCGCATCGCCTACGAGCGCATGGCGTCGGAGCTGGGCCTGCCCACGGGCCTCTCCGCCTCCCAGATCGACCGGCTGGTCTCCTCCATCGTGGTGGAGCAGGAGCGCGCCAGCCGCACCGGCTTCACCGGCCGGGTGACGGTGAATTTCAACCCCGGCCGCGTCGCCTCCCTGGGCGGCCGCGCGCCGTCGGGGGGCGGCTCCGGCGGCGGCCCGACCGATGGCGGCGGTGCCACGGCCCCCGCCGCCGCCCCGGTGCCGCGCGGCCCGGCATCCTTCTGGGTGGAGGCGGCGGCGGGCTACCGCTCGCTGCCGGAATGGCTGCAGCTTCACCGTCGGCTGCTGGGCAGCCCGCAGGTCGCGAGCGTGGACGTGCGCGCGCTGGCGGTGGACCGGGCCCGCATCCGGATCGGGCTGCGCGCCCCGGCCGACGCGATGGCGCCGGAGCTGGCGGCGGCGGGGCTGACGATGCAGCTCGCGCCGGATGGCAGTTGGCGCCTCGGCCTTGCCGGGGGCGCCTGATCCGGCCGACCCGGACACCGGGCCGGCCGGCACCGGCCAGCCCCCGCCACCGCCCGCCGCGGGCGCCGCGGATTCGGGCCTGCTCACCATTCCCAACGCCATCACCTTCCTCCGCCTCTGCGCCGTGCCGGCGGTGGTGTGGTGCATCCTCCAGCACCGCCTGGACCTCGCCTTCCTGCTCTTCGTGGCGGCGGGGATCTCGGATGCGGTGGATGGCTGGTGGGCACGCACCTTCCAGGTCCGCTCCACCCTCGGCGCGCTGCTCGACCCGGTCGCGGACAAGGCGCTGCTGGTCAGCGTCTACGTCACCCTCGCCGTCATCGACGTGCTGCCGGACTGGCTGGCGATCCTCGTCGTGTTCCGGGACGTGCTGATCGTGGGCGGGGTGCTGCTCCTCTCCCTGGCCGGGGCACCGCCGCGAATCCGGCCGCTGCCGATCTCCAAGGCCAATACCCTGTTGCAGATCGTGCTGGCCGCCGCCGCCCTGGGGATCGCGGGCTTCGGCCTGCGCCTGCCCGGGGTGCTGGACGTGCTGACGGCGCTGACCGCGCTGACCACCGTCCTCTCCGGGGCCGCCTATGTCTGGGCGCTGGCCCGCCGGGCCCGCGCCGGGTGAGCCGCCTGCCGCCCGGACCGCCGGCGACCCTGCCCAGGGCCGGGCTCGTCGCGCCGCCGGCACGCCCGGCCGGCCCGGGGGGCGCGCCCCCCTCCGCCGCCCCGGCGGGCGGCACGCTGCCGCCACGCAGCCCGGCCGTGCCGCTGCCGGCCGGGGGTGCCCTGCCGGAGGGTCCGCTCGGCGCCCGCACGGCGACGCGGGGGCAACGGATCGGCCTGATCCTGGGCCTGCTGGCGGCGCTGATCGTCTCGCTCTGGCTCTTCGCGCCGATCCTGACGCCCTTCGTCCTGGCCGGGTGCATCGCCTACTTCCTCGACCCGCCGGTGACGCGCCTGGCCCGGCTGGGCCTGCCCCGCGGGCTCGGCGCCTCGCTGCTCATCCTGGCGCTCTTCGCGCTGCTGCTGCTGGCGTTGCTGCTGCTCTACCCGCTGCTGATCGCCCAGGTGGGGGTGCTGCTGCAGCGGCTGCCCGACTACATCGCCCGAATCGGCGCGGGCATGCGGGAGCTGCTGGCGATGGCGGCGGAACGCTTCGGCCCGGCGGTGCTGGACGGCCGCATCCAGGATCTCGCCGTGCGCCAGGCGGGGACGATCCTGGCCTACCTCGCCGGGGCGGTGACGCAGGTCTTCGGCGGCGGCAACGGGCTGCTCGGCTTCGGCTATGCCGTGCTCAACGTCTTCACCTACCTGGTGGTGACGCCGGTGGTGGGCTTCTACCTGCTGCGCGACTGGCCGCGCATCACGATGCGGATCGAATCCTGGCTGCCGCGCCGCTACGCCGCCACCATCCGCACCCTGGCGAAGGACACGGACCGGGTGCTCTCCGCCTGGCTGCGCGGGCAGCTGATCTGCTGCGCCATCCTCGCCGTCTACTACGCCATGGCGCTGTCCGCCGTGGGGCTGGAGCTGGGGCTGCTGGTCGGGCTGCTCGCGGGGTTCCTGTCCTTCATCCCCTATGTCGGCTCCTTCACCGGCATGGTCACGGCACTGCTGCTGGCGGCGGGGCAGTGGGGAAGCTGGGGCGGGCTGGGGCTCGTGCTGGGCGTCTTCCTGTTCGGCCAGACGGTCGAGGGCTACATGATCTATCCACGCCTGCTGGGCGACCGGGTGGAGCTGCACGCGGTCTGGGTGATCTTCGCCCTCTTCGCCGGCGGCATCGCCTTCGGCTTCCTGGGCGTGCTGCTGGCGGTGCCGATGGCCGCCGTGATCGGGGTGCTGGCGCGGTACTGGCTGCGCCGCTACCTCGCCAGCCCGCTCTACCTCGACCCGCCCCGGACCGGGATGTAAGGAGGCGGTCGTGAGCGCGCGCCAGCTTCCCCTGCCGCTGGCCCTGCCGCCCGAGCGCGGCGCGCCGGTCCTGCCCGACCCGTCCAACGCGGTGGCCCGCACCTGGCTGGCCGCGCCGGACGACTGGCCGAACCACCGGCTCGCCCTGTTCGGGCCGGAGGGCGTGGGCAAGTCCCTCCTGCTCCGCCAGGCGGCGGCGCGCCTGGGACTGCGCGTGCTGGAGGGTCCCTCGCTGCGTGGCGTGCCGGACGGGCTGCCCTCCGCCGTGGACGATGCCGACTGCCCGGCCGAGGAGGAGGCGCTGTTCCACCTCGTCAACGCCTGCCACAGCGCCGGCGCCCTGCTGCTGCTGGCCGGGCGGGAGCCGCCGGCGCGCTGGCGGGTGGGGCTGCCCGACCTCGCCTCCCGCCTGCGCGCCACCCATGCGGTGGAGGTGGAGGAGCCGTCGGAGGCGCTGCTGCGCGCCCTGCTCGCCCACCACTTCGCCGAGCGCCAGGTGCGGGTGGATCCCGCCACCCAGGACTGGCTGCTGCTGCGCCTGCCGCGCGAGGCCGCGGCCGTGTCGCTGGCCGCGGCGAAGCTCGATCGCGCGGCCCTGGCGGCCGGGGGAGCGGTGACCAAGGCGCTCGCGCGGCAGGTCCTGTCCGGCATGCCGGGCTTCGGACCGGAGGAGGGGGGCGAGGAGGCCCGCGCCGGCCGGCATGACGTTTCCGTGGCAGGCCCGGGGGGTGCCTCGAACGACCCGCCGCGGCTGCTGTAGCCTGGAGGGGCCATGGACACGCTCAACGCGCCCGACCTGCCCGCCATTCCCTTCGACATGCCGGCCGACGCCCCGGCGGGGGACCTGACCGCGGCGAGCTGGCGCTTCATCAACCGGGAGCTCTCCTGGCTCGCCTTCAACGAGCGGGTGCTGGAGCAGGCGGCGCATCCGGACCACCCGCTGCTGGAGCGGCTGCGCTTCATCGCCATCTCCGCCTCCAACCTCGACGAGTTCTACTCCGTCCGCGTCGCCGGGCTGGTCGGGCAGGAACGGGCGGGGGTGGCCCGGATCTCCCCCGACGGGCTGACGCCCAGCCAGCAGCTCGCCGCGGTGAACGAGCGCGCCGGGGCGCTGATCGAGGGCCAGCGCGCCGCCTGGGAGGAGGTGCGCATCCTGCTGGAGAAGGAGGGGCTCTCCCTCGCCCGGCCCGAGGATCTGGAGGAGGCGGACCGCGCCTGGCTGGAGGGCTGGTTCATGGAGCGGGTCTTCCCCGTCCTGACGCCGCTCGCCGTCGATCCCGCGCACCCCTTCCCCTTCATCGGCAACCTCGCGCTCTGCCTGGTGCTGACCCTGGTGCGGGAGGCCGATGGCGGCACCATGCGCGCCCTGGTGCCGCTGCCGCCGCGGCTGGAGCGCTTCGTCCGCCTGCCGCGCAACGGCAGCATCCGCTTCGTGGCGCTGGAAGACCTCATCGCGCTGAACCTCAAGCACCTCTTCCCCGGCTTCATCCCGGCCGAGCGCGGGCTGTTCCGGCTGATCCGCGACACGGATGTGGAGTTCGAGGAGGAGGCGGAGGACCTCGTCCGCTCCTACGAGACGGCGCTCAAGCGCCGGCGGCGCGGCCGCGCCATCCGCCTGACGCTCACCCAGGACACGCCGCCCGACATGGTGCAGTTCGTGGTCGAGGCGACGCGCGCCGATCCGGGCGGGGTGTTCAAGGTGCGCGGGCTGCTGGGCCTGTCCGACCTGACGCAGATGATCGTGGACGACCGGCCCGACCTGCTGTTCACGCCCTACACGCCGCGCTTCCCCGAACGCATCCTGGACTTCGGCGGCGACGCCTTCGCGGCGATCCGGGCCAAGGACATCGTCGTCCACCACCCCTACGAATCCTTCGACGTGGTGGTGCAGTTCCTGCGCCAGGCGGCGCGCGACCCGAACGTGGTGGCGATCAAGCAGACGCTCTACCGCACCTCGCGCGACAGCTCGATCGCCCGCGCGCTGATCGAGGCGGCGGAGCAGGGCAAGTCCGTCACCGCCATGGTGGAGCTGAAGGCGCGCTTCGACGAGGAGCGCAACATCGCCATCGCGCGCGAGCTGGAGGCGGCCGGCGTGCAGGTCGTCTACGGCTTCGTGGACCTGAAGATCCACGCCAAGGTCTCGCTGGTGGTGCGGCGGGAGGGGAGCGCGCTGCGCTCCTACGCGCATTTCGGCACGGGCAACTACCACCCCGTCACGGCGCGCATCTACACGGACCTGTCCTTCTTCACCGCCGATCCCGTGCTGACCAGCGACGCGGCGCGGCTGTTCAACTACCTGACGGGCTATGCGCGGCCGGAGACGATGCAGCTCCTCGCCTTCTCGCCGCTGACGATCCGGCCGACGCTGACCGCGCTGATCGAGCAGGAGATCGCCTTCGCCCAGGAAGGGCGGCCCGCCGCGATCTGGCTGAAGATGAACTCGCTGGTGGACGAGCGCCTGATCGACCTGCTCTACCGGGCCTCCGCCGCCGGGGTGCGGGTGGATTGCGTGGTGCGCGGCATCTGCTGCCTGCGCCCCGGCGTGCCGGGCCTGTCCGCCAACATCCGCGTGAAGTCGATCGTCGGGCGTTTCCTGGAGCACAGCCGGGTCTATGTCTTCGGCAACGGCCATCGCCTGCCCTCGCGCCGGGCGAAGGTGTACATCTCCTCGGCCGACTGGATGGCGCGCAACATGGACATGCGGGTGGAGACGATGGTCCCCGTGGAGAACGCGACCGTGCATGCCCAGATCCTCGACCAGATCATGGTGGTGAACCTGAAGGACAGCGCCTCCTCCTGGCAGCTCGGCCCCGACACCGTGTGGCGCCGCGTCGATCCCGGCGACAAGCCCGTCTCCGCCCATGCCTGGTTCATGACCAACCCCTCGCTGTCCGGCCGCGGCAGCGCGCTGAAGGCCGCACGCGTGGTGGGCACGGGCAACCGGCGGCGCCGCGACCGGATGCAGGATTGAGCGTGGCGCCGGATACCCTGACCTCCGGCCTGCCCCCGGAGGGCGGGGCCGGGGCCGTGCCGCCGCCGCGCTGCGGCGTGGTGGACCTGGGCTCCAACTCCGTGCGCCTCGTCGTCTTCGAGGGGCGCGGGCGCAACCCCCAGGCCATCTTCAACGAGAAGGCGGTGCTGGGCCTCGGGCGCGGGCTGGAGACGACCGGCCGGCTGAACGAGGAGGCGGTGGCCCAGGCGCTGACCATCCTCGACCGCTACCGCGCGGTGGCGGAGGCGATGCACGCCGCGCCGCTGGAGATCATGGCCACCGCCGCCATGCGCGACGCCTCCAACGGCCCCGCCTTCGCCGAGGCGGTGCGCGCGCGCATGCCCGGCGTGCCGCTGACCATCCTCAGCGGCGAGGCGGAGGCACGCCTCTCGGCGGATGGCGTGCTCCTCGGCTTTCCCCGCGCGGACGGCATCCTGGGCGATCTGGGCGGCGGCTCGCTGGAGGTGGTCGACCTCTCCGCCGGCAGGGCGGGGGAGGCGGCGAGCCTGTCCCTCGGCGTGATCCGGCTGGGCGAGCGGGCCGGCGGCGACCCGGTGCGGGCCCGCGCCATCGCCGAGGCCGACCTGGCCACCCTGCCCTGGCTGGCGCGTGGCAAGGATCGCGACCTCTACCTCGTCGGCGGCGCCTGGCGCTCCATGGCCAGGATCCACATGGCGCAGACGCGCTACCCGCTCTCCATCGTGCATCACTACGTGCTGCGCCGGGAGGAGGCGCGGGACCTCTGCGCCGTGCTGATCAACGCCAAGCGCGCGGCGCTGGAGAAGCTGCCGGGCGCGCCAGCCAAGCGCGTGGCCGACCTGCCCTTCGCCGCCGTCGCGCTGCGCCGGCTGCTGCGGGCGACCGGCGCGGCGCGGGTGGTGTTCAGCGCCAACGGCCTGCGCGAGGGCTGGTACAGCCGCCGCCTGTCGCCGCAGATGCGCGCGGCGGACCCCCTGCTGACCGCCAGCTGCGACCTGGCCACCCGCTTCTCCCGCGACCTGGGGATGCCGCGGATGCTGGCCGGCTGGACGGCGCCGCTCTTTCCCGACGAGACGGAGGAGGAGCGGGGGCTGCGCGAGGCGGCATGCTGGCTGTCCGACGTCGGCAGCCACGACCACCCCGACTACCGGGCCGAGCAGGCCTTCCTGCGCGTGCTCCGGCAGCCCGGCGTGGGCCTCGACCACCATGCCCGCGCCTTCCTCGCCCTGACCGTCGCGCTGCGCTACGAATCCGCGCCGGACGAGGCGACGGTCGCGACGATCCGCCCCCTGCTGGGGGCGGCGGAACTGCGCCGGGCGGAGATCCTGGGGGCGGCGCTGCGCTTGGCCTATACCCTGTCGGGCGGTACGCCGGCACTGCTGTCCGCCGCCTCCCTGGCGGTCGGAGACGGCGTGCTGAGGCTGCATATGGCCCCTGGCTCGGGCCTCTTCGCCGGCGAGGGCGCACAGCGCCGGCTGGAAGGACTGGCCTTGGCTCTGGGCTTCAAGGCCGTGCTGGAAGGCGCACCAGTCCCGGGCTGATCCGGGCGGCGGGATGTCGCGCCCGGTGGCCCGGCGGTGGACCGGGAGGGGCCGCCGTCCCCTCCCAGACCCTCCCTGCCGGGGCCACAAGCGGGCCCCGGACCCCGCTGAGAGTCTGGCTCTACGCGGCTGCCGTCAGCCTCCGGGCTGATCCCAGGGAGGGCGCGGACAGGCGGGACTCCATAAGAACTTCGTAGGCGTCAGGGAGTGCTGCGGCCGTACCCGCCGAGGAGCATGGCTCCTCGGCGCCGCGACCCCGTCGCAGGCTGTCCCGCGGCAGCGCCGATCGGGTCCAGGGCCCGCAGGGTCCTGGCGGAGTGGGGGTATCGGGGGCGAGGCGGAGCCTTGCCCCCGGGCCACGGGCACCAGTCCGGCAGACGTCAACGCATCACGCCGCGCGTATGATCCGGGCAGGTGTGTCCCGATGACCGGCCGGGAGGGCCCCGCCATCGGCGTGGTGGGCCGGTTTTTGGGTCCTTGTCCGGCAGGGGTGCGGCACGCGGTGCCAGGCCACCCGCGACGGTCGGCGGGATGGGGTGTCAGCCCGCCGGGATCAGGCGCACGCGCTTGCCGTCCACCCCGAGGGCGAGCCGGCCGGAGCGCAGGGCCAGGGCGTCCTCGCCGAAGACGCGGCGACGCCAGCCGTGCAGCACGGGCAGGTCGGGCGTGGCCTCGGCCGCCAGCCGGTCGAGGTCCTCGCTGTTGGCCAGCAGCTTCGGGGCGACGCCATGTTCCTCTGCCTTTGCCGCCAGCAGCACCTTGAGCAGCGCGACCAGGGCGGGCGAGGCCTGCGGCCCGGCCCGCTCGCGCGGCAGCTCCGGCAGCGCGCCGTCCGGCAGGTTCCGCGCCTCGGCCAGGGCGGCGATGAGCCCGGTGCCGGACTTGCCGCGCGCGAAGCCTTCGCTGACGCCGCGGGCGCGGGCCAGGGCGGCGGCGTCCTGCGGCATGGTGGCGGCGATCTCCAGCAGGGATTCGTCGCGCACCAGGCGCTGGCGCGGGACGTTGACGCGCTGCGCCTCCCGCTCCCGCCAGGCGGCGGCGGCGCGCAGGGCGGCGAGGAAGCGGCGGTTGCTGGTGCGCGGGCGCAGCCTCTCCCAGACCGTGTCCGGATCGACACGGTAGGCGGAGGGGTCGGTCAGGGCGGACATCTCCTCGGCCACCCAGTCCATCCGCCCCTCCTGCTCCAGCCGGCGCTTCAGGCCGAGATAGACGCGGCGCAGATGCGTCACGTCGGCGGCGGCGTAGGCGATCTGGGCCGGGGAGAGGGGGCGCGCGGCCCAGTCGCTGAAGCGGTGGGCCTTGTCGATCTGCGCCCCGGCCAGGGCGCGGACGAGGCTGTCATAGGAGGCCTGGTCGCCGAACCCGGCCACCATCGCGGCGATCTGGGTGTCGAACATCGGCCTCGGCGTATCGCCGAAGCGGAGGAGGAAGATCTCCACGTCCTGCCGGGCGGCGTGCAGCACCTTCATCACCGCCGTGTCCGCCAGCAGCTCGCCGAGCGGGGCCAGGTCCAGCCCGGGCGCCATGGCATCCACCACGGCGACGTCGTTCTCCCCGCCCAGCTGCACGACGCAGAGCTCGGGCCAGTAGGTCCGCTCCCGCATGAACTCGGTATCGACGGTGACGAAGGCTTCCTGCCGCAGCCGGGCACAAAGCTCGGCCAGAACCTCCGTCTCGGTGATCAGGATAGGGTCCGGGTCCGGGGCCTGGGGGCGGCGAGTCATGTCTCCTTTTCTAGGCGGCACGAACGGGCTGGTCCACAGGCCGGGTTTCACCATCGTGTCTCGGGGCTGCCCGGGATGCAGGATTTCTTCCGGCAACCTCCCGGGCGGGATTGCTTCCGCCACCCGGGCCGCCCGAGGATGCGGTCCATCCCATGGAACCGCAGGCCACGATGACGCGCATCCTGCTCTCCCGCCGCTCCCTCCTCCTGGCCGGCGTGGCGGTCCCCGCGGCCGGCCTGCCGACGGGGCAGGGGCCCCGCGCCCAGGCGGCGCCGCGGCTGAGGCTGCGGCTGCTGGAGACGACGGACCTGCACGTCAACGTCTTCCCCTACGACTACTACCGCGACCGGGCCGACGACACGGTGGGGCTGGCCAAGACCGCCACCCTGATCGCCGCCGCCCGGGCGGAGGTGCCCAACACCCTGCTCTTCGACAATGGCGACGTGATCCAGGGCAGCCCGATGGGCGACTACATGGCCTATTCGCACGGGCTGAAGCCCGGGCAGGTGCACCCGGTGATCGCGGCGATGAACACGCTGGGCTATGTCTGCGGCACGCTGGGCAACCACGAGTTCAACTACGGGCTGGACTACCTCGCCACCTCCCTGGCCGGGCAGAACTTCCCCTCCGTCTGCGCGAATGTCCTCAGGCCCGACGGCACGCCGCTGATCGATCCGACCCGGGTCTTCACCCGCGAGGTGACGGACGAGGCGGGCGCGAAGCACAACCTGCGGATCGGCGTGATCGGCTTCGTCCCGCCGCAGATCCTGCTGTGGGACAAGGCGAACCTGGAGGGCAAGGTCACCACGATCGACATCGTCGAGGCGGCGCGGCAACACCTGCCGGCGCTGCGCGCGCAGTCGGACCTGGTGGTGGCGCTGTGCCATTCCGGCATCGCCGGCGGCGAGGGGGAGAAGGGGGCGGAGAACGCGGCGCTCTACCTGGCGAAGGTGCCGGGGATCGACGCGATCATGACCGGCCACCAGCACCTGGTCTTCCCCGGCCGCGACTTCGCCAACATCCCCGGCGTGGATGCGCAGAAAGGCACGCTGCACGGCGTGCCGGCGGTGATGGCGGGCTTCTGGGGCAGCCATCTCGGCGTGATCGACCTGACGCTGGAGCGGCAGGGCGAGGCCTGGAAGGTCGCCGACTTCGCCGTGGAGGCGCGCCCGATCTACGAGCGCAAGCCGGACCGCAGCATCGTGGCGAAGGTGGGCGCCACGGAGGGCGTGCTGGAGGCCGCGAAGGCGGAGCACACGGCGACGCTGGCCTATGTCCGCCAGCCGGTGGGCGAGACGCGGGTGCCCATCAACAGCTACTGGGCGCTGATCGCCGACGACCCGTCGGTGCAGGTCGTGAGCGACGCGCAGATCTGGTACATCAAATCCATCGCTGAGGCCGCCGGGCTGGCCGGCCTGCCCATCCTCTCCGCCGCCGCACCCTTCAAGGCGGGCGGGCGTTCGGGGCCCGACTACTACACGGACGTGAAGCCCGGGCCCGTGGCGATCAAGGACGTGGCGGACCTCTACCTCTATCCGAACACCGTCCGTGCCGTGCGGATCACCGGGGCGCAGGTGCGCGAATGGCTGGAGCGCTCGGCCGGAATCTTCAACCGCATCGACCCCGCCTCCACCGCCGAGCAGCCGCTGATCGATCCGCGCTTCCCCTCCTACAATTTCGATGTGATCGACGGCGTCACCTACCGCATCGACGTGACGCAGCCCTCCCGCTACGACCTGGACGGCAGGCTGGTGGCGCCCGACTCCCATCGCATCGTGGACCTGCGCTTCCAGGGCCAGCCGATCGACCCGAAGCAGGAGTTCCTGGTCGCCACCAACAACTACCGCGCGGGTGGCGGCGGCGGCTTCCCCGGCGCGGACGGCAAGACCATCGTGATCGACGCGCCCGACCTGAACCGCGACGTGCTGGTGCGCTACATCGTCGAGGAGAAGGTCATCGGCCCGGCGGCCGACAACAACTGGTCGCTGGTGCCGCTGCCGCCCTCGGTGGTCGCCACCTTCGTCACCGGCCCCGGTGCCACCGGCCAGCCCCCGGGCGGGCTGCGCGCCGAGCCGATGGGCACGGCGGAGGGCGGCTTCGCCCGATACCGGCTGGTCTTCCCCTGAACCCCGAGCAGGAGCTTGGGTCGGGCCGCACGGCCCAACCCACGCGCCCGGCCCACGGGAAGGTGACGGCGTCGCCCCCGCCCCCAGCCCGGGGTGCGGCGTCGTCCCGCCATTGACTTGCGCCCGGCCCCGCCCCCAGCCTTGCGCCGGACGGAACCCTCCCGGAAGGCCCCGCATGCCCAGGCTGCTCGCCCTCGCGCTCTGCGCCCTGCTCGCCCTCGGCACCACCGCGAAGGCCCAAGGGACCATTTCCCCCGCCATCGTCTTCGACATGGGCGGCAAGTTCGACAAGTCCTTCAACGAGGGCGTCCATACCGGCGGCCAGGAGTTCCAGCGCGCCACCGGCATCGAGGTCCGCGAGTTCGAGCCGCAGAACGACACCCAGCGCGAGCAGGCGCTGCGCAACTTCGCCCGGCGCGGCGCCAGCCCGATCATCGCGGTCGGCTTCAACCAGGCCAGCGCGGTGAAGACCGTCGCCGCGGAGTTCCCCGCCCTGCGCTTCGTCATCATCGACGCGGTGGTCGAGGCCCCCAACGTCCAGTCCATCCTGTTCCGCGAGGAGCAGGGCTCCTACCTCGCCGGCATGCTCGCCGCCCTGCGCAGCGCCACCGGCAAGATCGGCTTCGTCGGCGGCATGGACATCCCGCTGATCCGCAAGTTCGCCTGCGGCTACATCCAGGGGGCGCGTGCCGCCAACCCGCGGATCGAGGTGCTGCAGAACATGACCGGCTCCACGCCCACCGCCTGGAACGATCCGGTGCGCGGCGGCGAGCTGGCCCGCTCGCAGATCGAGCGCGGCGCCGACGTGGTGTTCCATGCCGCCGGCGCCACCGGCATCGGCGTGCTCCAGGCGGCGGCGGATGCCAGCAAGTACGGCATCGGGGTGGATTCCAACCAGAACCACCTGCACCCCGGCCGCGTCCTGACCAGCATGGTCAAGCGCCTGGACGTCGCCACCCGCACCACGCTGGAGGCCGCCCGCGCCGGCTCCTGGAAGCCCGGCGTGAACATCCTCGGCCTGCCCGAGGACGGCGTGGCCCTGGCCTTCGACGACAACAACGCGCCCGCCGTCACCGCCGAGATGCGGGCGAAGGTGGATCAGGCGCGGCAGGACATCATCGCCGGCCGCGTCAGCGTGCACGACTACATGTCGGACAACCGCTGCCCGGGCTGACGGTGGCGCCGGTGGCCCGGGGGGAGAGGCTCCGCCGGCCTTCGGCATCGACGCCGTGCGTCGATCCCCCCGTACCCCCCATCCGCCAGGAGCAGAGCTCCGGGACCCCCTTTCACGGGGCGGTTGCAACGGGGTCGCTTCGCCGGAGGTCATCGACCTCCGGCGCCCATAGGTGCCGCCGGCCCGATGCCGGCATGGATTTTTATGCGCTGCCTGTCCGCTCGCCCGCCCGGTTCGGCCCGTGGGCTGACCCATGCCATACAGCGCCAAACTCCTGCCGCGGTCCGGGGGCCGGCTCGCCCCCGGCGGAGGGGGTCGAGGGGGAGGCAGAGCCTCCCCTCGTCCGACGGTGCCGCGCATGACCGGCGCCCCCGCGATCGAGCTGCGCGGCATCGACAAGCGCTTCGGCGCCGTCCACGCCAACCGCGACATCCACCTTACCGTCCGGCGCGGCAGCATCCACGGGATCATCGGCGAGAACGGCGCCGGCAAGTCCACGCTGATGGCGATCCTGAACGGCTTCTACCAGGCCGATGCGGGGGAGATCCTGCTGGACGGCCGGCCGGCGCGGATCGCCGACAGCCGGGATGCCATCCGGCTGGGGATCGGCATGGTGCACCAGCACTTCATGCTGGTGGAGCCCTTCACCGTGCTGGAGAACGTGATGCTGGGGGCCGAGGGCGGGCCGCTGCTGGCCCGCGGCGCCGCCCGGATGCGGGCCGCCCTGGCGGGGCTGGCGCGCGACTACGGGCTGGCCGTCGATCCCGACGCGGTGGTGGGCGAGCTGCCGGTGGGCGCGCAGCAGCGGGTGGAGATCCTCAAGGCGCTGGTGCGCGGCGCCGAGGTGCTGATCCTGGACGAGCCGACGGGCGTGCTGACGCCGCAGGAGGCGGACGACCTGTTCCGGGTCCTGCGCGCCCTGCGGGAGCAGGGGCGGACCGTGCTGCTCATCACCCACAAGCTGCGCGAGATCATGGCGGTGACCGACCGGGTCTCGGTGATGCGGGCCGGGGCGATGGTGGCGCATCGCGAGACGGCGGAGACCTCGGCGGCCGAGCTGGGTGCGCTGATGATCGGCCGCCGCCTCGCCGAGCCGGCGCCGCGCGCCGCCGCCGCCCCCGGCCCTGCCCTGCTGGAGGTGGCGGGGCTGTGCGTCCGCGATGCCGGCGGGGTGGAACGGGTGCATGACGTGTCGCTCTCGGTGCGGGCGGGCGAGGTGCTGGGCATCGCGGGCGTCGCCGGCAACGGGCAGAGCGAGCTGCTGGAAGCCCTGGCGGGCATGCGCGCCCCGTCCGCGGGCAGCATCCGGCTGCGCGGCGAGACGGTCTTCCCCGGCCGCCACGACCCCGCCCTGGCCCGCCGCCGCCGCCTGGCGCATGTGCCGGAGGACCGGCTGCGGCTGGGGCTGGTGCGGGACTTCCCGGCGCAGGATTCCGCCATCCTCGGCTATCAGGACGACCCGGCCTGGCGGCGCCTCGGGCTGCTCGACCCGGGGCGCATCGGGGCGCATGCGGAGCGGCTGATGCGCGACTACGACGTGCGGCCGCCGGCGCCGCGGCTGCGCTCGGCCAACTTCTCCGGCGGCAACCAGCAGAAGCTGATCCTGGCCCGCGAGATGGAGCGCGATCCGGAGGTGCTGCTGGTGGGCCAGCCGACGCGCGGGGTGGATATCGGCGGCATCGAGGCGATCCACCGCCGCCTCCTCGCCTGCCGGGCGGCGGGCAAGGCGGTGCTGCTGGTCTCGGTGGAGCTGGACGAGATCCTGGCGCTGTCGGACCGCATCCTGGCCATGTGCGGCGGCCGGATCACCGGCGAACTGCCCGCCGCCGAGGCGGACGAGCACCGCCTTGGCCTGCTGATGGCGGGTGGCGCGTGAGCGGGAGACGGGTACAATCCGTTCCCCGGCGGAAAGGCTCCCCCTTTCCCCCGATACCCCCTTTCCGCCAGGACCCTGCGGGCCCTGGACCCGGTGGGCGCTGCCGCGCAGCGCGTTTCGACGGGGTCGCCGCGCAGGAGGTCCAGGACCTCCAGCGGGATCGGCCGCAGCCCATGCTGATGGCCGGATCAGGCTGGCTGCGTGCGTCGCCTGATACCTTGTTCCTCTGGCTCGGCCTGCGGGCGGAGCCCACGTGGGGCGGGCGCGGCCCACGGCCCCCTGCGGACTCCGGGAAAAGGGAGGGGGTCCGGGGGAGGTCACTCCCCCGGAAGGACCGCGCCTGAACGACCTTCCCAAATGGGCCGAGCTCGCCCTCCTCCCCCTCATCAACCTCGCCGTGGCGCTCGCGCTGGCGGCGCTGGTGATCCTGCTGATCGGCGAATCCCCCGTCGCGGCGCTGCGGGCGCTGGCGGCGGGCAGCCTCGGCTCGGCCTATGCCATCGGCTACACGCTGCACTACGCGACCGACCTGGCCTTCGCCGGGCTGGCGGTGGCGGTGGCCTTCCAGGGCGGGCTGTTCAACATCGGGGTGGAGGGCCAGGCCGGCCTGGCCGGGCTGGGCGTGACGCTGGCGGCGCTGGGGCTGGAGGGGCTGCCGGCGCCCGTGCTGATCCCGCTCGCCATCCTGGCAGGTGCTGCGTTCGGCGCGGCCTGGGCGGCGATCCCAGGCTGGCTGCAGGCCTATCGCGGCAGCCACGTGGTCATCACCACCATCATGGCGAACTTCCTGGCGGCCGCGCTGCTGGTCTACCTGCTCGTCAACGTGCTGATCGCCCCCGGCTCCATGGCGCCGGAAACGCGGCGCTTGACGACCGATGCGGACCTGCCCGGGCTGGGCTGGCTCGGCTTCCCGCCCGGCACGCCGGTCAACCTCGCCCTGCCGCTGGCGCTGCTCTCGGCGCTGGGGGTGTGGCTGCTGGTCTGGCGTACCCCCTGGGGCTACGGGCTGCGCGTCGTCGGGCGCAGCGCGGCGGTGGCGGGCTATGCGGGGGTGAACGCGAAGCGGACGGTGGTGCTGGTCATGGCGCTGTCCGGCGCGCTGGCGGCGGGGGTCGCGGTGAACGAGCTGTTGGGCGTGCAGCACAAGCTGGTCATCGGCTTCACCGGCGGGCACGGCTTCACCGGCATCGCGGTGGCGCTGATGGGCCGCAACCACCCGTTCGGCGTGCTGCTCGCGGCGCTGCTGTTTGGCGCGCTGACCCAGGGCGGGGCGGAGCTGGCCTTCGAGATGCCCTCCGTCCCCACCGAGCTGGTGATGGTGATCCAGGGGCTGGTGATCCTGTTCACCGGCGCCTTCGGCAACCTGTTCCGGCCGGCGCTGGGGCGGCTGCTGTTCCGCCGGGTGGCGGGATGATCCGGCGCCGCGCCGGCCCCCGGGGGGAAGGCTCCGCCTTCGCCCCCGTGCCCCCCTTCCGCCAGGAGCAGAGCCCCTGGATCCCCATTCACGGGAAGGTTGCGACGGGGTCGCCTCGCCGGAGGTCCAGGACCTCTGGCGCCCGAGGGTACCGCATCGGCGCCGTCGAGGATTGTCCTGGCGCCTCGCCCGGCGGCGCGCCCGTCCGGTTCGGCCCGGACCCGCACCATCCGGCGCCAGACTCCCGCCGGGGTCCGGGGGCCGGCTCGCCCCCGGCGGAGGGGGGCCGGGGGAGGCGGAGCCTCCTCCGGGGGCGCCACGCAACACGACGCGGGGGGCGATAGGCGCCCATGGAGGCCGCCGATATCCTCCCCCTCCTCGCAGGCACGCTGCGGGTGTCCACGCCGCTGATCCTGGCGGCGCTGGCGGGGCTGTTCTCCGAGCGGGCGGGGATCGTGGATGTGGGGCTGGAGGGCAAGATGCTCGCCGGCGCCTTCGCCGCGGCCGCCACCGCCGCCGTGACGGGCAGCGTCTGGGCCGGGCTGGGGGCGGCGCTGGCGGCCTCGCTGGCGCTGGGGCTGCTGCACGGGGTGGCCTGCATCACGCTGCGGGGGAATCAGGTGGTCTCGGGGATGGCGATCAACATCCTGGCCTCGGGGCTGACGGCGATGCTGGCGCTGGCCTGGTTCCGCCAGGGCGGGCAGACGCCGACCCTGCCGGCCTCGGGCCGCTTCCTGGCCCTGCCGCTGCCTGAGGCGGTAGGGGCGATCCCGCTGCTTGGCCCGGTGCTGGCGCGGGTGGTGGGGGGGCAGACCCTGCCGGTGTGGTTCGCCTTCCTGGCGGTGCCGGTCGCAGGCTTCGTGCTGGCACGCACCCGCTTCGGGCTGCGGCTGCGCGCGGCGGGCGAGAACCCGGCGGCGCTGGACACGGCCGGGGTCTCCGTGGCGCGGCTGCGCTATGCGGGGGTGGTGATCGCGGCGCTGCTCTGCGGCGTGGCCGGGGCGGCGATCGCGACGGCCCAGGGTGCCGGCTTCGTGCGCGACATGGTGGCCGGGCGCGGCTTCATCGCCCTGGCGGCGATGATCCTGGGGATGTGGCGGCCCTGGCCGGTGCTGCTGGCCTGCCTGGGCTTCGGGCTGCTGGACATGCTGGCGATCCGGTTGCAGGGCGTGGCCGTGCCGGGGATCGGCGCCTTCCCGGTGCAGGCGGTGCAGGCCCTGCCCTACCTGCTGACCGTGATCCTGCTGGCGGGCTTCGTCGGCCGCGCCATTCCGCCGAAGGCCAGCGGCCTGCCCTACGTCAAGGAACGCTAGATGTCCGACCCGCTGATCGAGGCCGCGCTGGCGGCGCAGCAGCGTGCTTACGTCCCCTATTCCCGCTTCCGCGTCGGCGCCGCGTTGCGGACCGTGGAGGGGATGGTGATCGCCGGCTGCAACGTGGAGAACGCCGCCTACCCCCAGGGCGCCTGCGCCGAGGCGGGGGCGATCAGCGCCATGGTGCTCGCCGGCGGCACCCGCATCGCCGAGGCGGTGGTCGTCGGCGACAGCGCGGCGCCCTGCACGCCCTGTGGCGGCTGCCGGCAGCGGCTGCGCGAATTCGCCGTTCCGGGGATGCGGGTGCGGATGGTGGACGGCACGGGGCGCGTGCTGCTGAGCGCGACGCTGGAGGAGCTGCTGCCGCATTCCTTCGGGCCGGACCACCTGCCGGGCTGAGCCCCGGCCTCGCGCCATCCTGATGCCGCCCCGCCCTTCCGGGCCCGCGCCGGGCGGTGGCAGAAGGAGAGGTCCGCGCCGCGCGCCGCGGCGGAAACGGGAGGTCCCATGCTCACGCTGTTCTACTCGCCCGGTGCCTGCTCCCTCGCGCCGCATGTCGTGCTGGAATGGATCGGCCAGCCGTACGAGGCGAAGCGGGTGAAGACCGGCTCGGAGGAGCTGAAGGCGGTCAACCCGGCCGGCGCCGTCCCGGTGCTGCGCGACGAAACTGGCTGGGTGCTGACCCAGGCCGGGGCGATCCTGCACTACCTGGCCCGCCGCTTCCCCGAGGCCGGGCTGGACGCCCCCGCCGACCCGAAGGCGCAGGCGGAACTGGACCGCTGGTCCTCCTTCATGACCGGCGATCTGCACCCCGCCTTCTTCCCGCTCTTCATGCCCAACCGCTACACCACCGCGACCGACGAGGCCGCGCTCGCCGCCGTGCGCGAGGCCGGGATGGGGCTGGTGCGCAAGCGGCTCGCGCTGATGGACGCGCATCTGGCGGACCGCCCCTACCTGCTGGGCGAGGCGCGGACGATCGTGGACGCCTATGCCTTCCCGATGCTCCGCTGGGCCATCGGCAAGCTGCCGGAGAAGCTGGAACCCTTCCCGCAGGTGCAGGCGCTGCACGACCGCATCGCGGCGGACGCGGCGGTGCGGAAGGTGCTGGCGGCGGAAGGGTTGGGTTAGGTCGGCAGGCCGCCTCATCCGGTCGGTGCGATGCGTTGATCCGTGCCGGCGCGGGGTGCGCCCGTGGCCCGGGGGCAAGGCGCTGCCTCGCCCCCGTACCCCCACTCCGCCAGGACCCTGCGGGCCCTGGACCCATTTGGCGCTGCCGCGGGACAGCCTGCGACGGGATCACGGCGCCGAGGAGCCACGCTCCTCGGCGAGCACGGCGTCCGCCCTCGCTGACACCTTCTGAGCTTTTTCAGAGTTCCGCCTGTCCGTGTTTCGTCAGGGTTCAGCCCGCAGGCTGACGGCAGCTCCGGAGAGCCATGTGTGGACGGCCCCCTTGGTGCAAGTGGGATGGGACGTTGAGAGGCCGCGGTCGGGTGCGGTCATGTGTCCGGCCTGTTGGCCGCTGGCCCTGATGCAGTCCGCGGCCCGGCTCTCAATCAAACTCACGCGCACAAGGCGCTTGATACGGTGGACGGACCCTTCGTTCGCTGACCTCAACAGCCGCGAGCCTGGCACATCGATGCCGCTCAGAGGCCGTTCACCGTATCAAACTCCCGGCGGGATCCGGGCCCCGCTTGTGGCCCCGGCGGGGGAGGGTCTGAGAGGGGACTGCGTCCCCCCCCCCGTCTCCCGCCTGAACACGACAGCACGATGGGCCAGGACGTCTGGCCCTCCGTTATCAGCCGGTGCCTTCCTTCTGTGCCAGGGCCTCGCGGATCAGCGCCGCCTTCTGGCGGTTGCGTTCGTCCCAGGAGTGCGGGCGCACTGCCTCGACGCGTTCGGCCGCGCGGCTTAGAGGCTCGGCCAGGGCCTCGTCCACCGCCACGGCGAAGTCGTCGGCGGTCTCGGCGATTCGCACGATGCCGGGGAAGCGGCGCGCGGCGGGGACGTCGGCGCTGACCACGGCGCGGCCGCCAGCCAGGTATTCGTAGAGCTTCAGCGCGTCGCCGTTGCGGGTGATGTCGTTCAGCGGGAAGGGCATGATGCAGGCGTCCATCCCCTTCAGGTAGCCGGGGAAGTCCTCGTAGTCCTTCGGGCCGAGCACGTGGATGTTGGGCGTGTCGGCGAAGGTGGCGGCGTCGAAGCCGAACCAGACGTAGCCGACCAGGGCGATGCTGCGCTCGGGGAAGCGTCGCGCGATCTGCTTGAGCAGGTCGACGTTCATCTTCCACGGATCGACGCCGCCGAGGTAGCCGAGCACGGGCTTCGGCAGGCGGGCGATGTCGTCCGGCACCACCGTCTCGGGCAGCAGCGCGCGGCCGAAGAACTCCATGGCGGCGCCGCAGTACACCGCGTGGGTCTTCGGGTTGTGGGCGCGGCGCGGCTCGGCCAGCTCGTCGGTGACCGCGAAGACCAGGTCGGCGGCGCGGCAGGTGTCCGCCTCATGGGCGCGGACCATGCGCCGCTGCGCCTCGTCCCGCGCCAGGGCGGCGTCGTGGTCGCCGCATTCGTAGATGCTGAGCCGCGAGGGGAAGTGCCTCAGCACGGTCGCCGTGTTGTAGAGGTAGGACCACAGCAGCGGCCGGCGGAAGCCCAGCTCCTTCACCACGCCGCGCAGCAGCCGGTCGAGGATGCGGTCGTTCACGCGCGACGCCCAGCGCCAGCGCGAGATCCCGGGCAGGCCGATCGGCGGCGGGCGATAGATCCAGAGGTTCTCGTCCACCTGTTCCAGCCGCGGCTTCTTCTCCCGCTTGCGCTTCTGCCACCGCGCCATGCGGCGCAGCGTGATCCAGGAGCCGAAGGGCTCGACGAACAGCACGCGGTTGCTGCGCGCAAAGCCCTGCATCGTGTATTCGGCGACGCTGTGGACGACCAGCCACTCGACGGTGCCGAGGCAGATGATGTCCTGACCTTCCAGCCCCGGACCGTTCTCGTACATCGCCATCTCCCGGCATTCCCCCGCCGGTCGAGGCCCTGGGGCGCCGGCTGCCAGGACTTGTTACCATCGCGGACCGAGCGGGGACACCCACCAGACGGGTGGGCGCGGAGGGGCCCGGTTGGGGGGAGCCGGCGCCGCCCGGTTCCGCCGCGCCGCCTGGCCGTGGCGCGCGGCGGCCTTATGGCATGTCGACGTAGATCTGCCCCTCGCGTTCCTCCACCGGCACGGTGGTCGCGCCCAGGCTGGCCACGTCGGGGCGCGCCTCCTCCACCCCGACCGGGTAGGTGCGGGTGCGGAGCTTCCCGGGCTCGGCGCGTGACAGGCCGGTGCGGATGTCGAACTCCCAGCCATGCCAGGGGCAGCGCAGGATCTCCCCCTCCCGCGTGTAGCGCATCGCGCCGGGGCGGGCGGGATCGGCCTCCACCAGCCCGATGGCGGTTCCCTGGCACAGCTCGCCCCCCTGGTGCGGGCAGCGGTTCAGCAGGCCGAACAGCTCCCCGCGCAGGTTGAAGAGCACGATCTTCTTCCCCGCCGCCTCGACCAGCAGCCGCCCGCCCGGCGGCAGGGCGGAGGCGGGGGCGACGGGATGGCGCGCCACCTCAGCCCACCCCGTAGAGCGCCCGGGCATTGTCCAGGAACAGCCCGCGCCGCGCGGCATCGGGCAGGCGTACCGGCACGGACCATTCCGGGTCGTCGAAATCCCAGTGCGGGTAGTCGGTCGCGAAGAGCAGCCGGTCGATGCCGATCCAGTCGATCACCTCGTTCAGGTGGCGGCGCTTCTCCGGCTCCTCCATCGGCTGGGTGGTCAGCCAGACATGCTCCCGGATCACCTCCGAGGGGGCGCGGACGAGGTGCGGCACCTCCTCGCGCAGGCGCGACCAGTGCTTGTCCAGCCGCCAGGCGAGGGCGGGGAGCCAGGCGAAGCCCGCCTCGATCAGCACCAGGCGCAGGCGGGGGAAACGCTCGAAGACGCCCTCGATCACCATGCTGGTCAGCAGCGCCTGGCAGCACTGGGCATGGCCGACCATCTCCTCGATGTAGAAGGAGGGCCAGCCGCCGCCGGTCACGGGATAGCCGCCATAGCCGAAGGCATGCACGCCGACCGGCAGCCCCGCCTCCTGCGCCGCGGCGTAGACGGGCCAGTAGCGGCGCTGCCCCAGCGGCTCGGCGGTGCGGCTGAGCAGGAGGACCTGCACGAAGTCCGGATGCCCCGCCCAGTGCGCGATCTCCGCCGCCGCCGCCTGCGGGTCCTCGTAGGGGACGACGACGGAGGCCTTCAGCCGGCGGTCCTTCGCGGTCCATTCCGCCACCTGCCACTCGTTCAGCGCGCGGGAGAGCGCCGCGCTGAAATCCAGGTTCTGCGCCGCCGCGGCGGCCGGGGCGATCACGTTCAGCACGCCCAGCGCCACGTTGTTCGGGTCGAGGTGTTGCGCCTGCATGAAGCCCAGGTCGCTGCCGGGGCGGCCGCCGGGCGGCCAGGAATCCCGACGCGCGGCGTCCGGCTGCCCCTTGGGATAGGCCGGGCCCGACTGGTAGCCGTGGCGCGGCAGCATCCCGAAGGTGTCCATGTGCCGCCGCCAGCGTTCGGAGAGGTAGGGGTGGATATCGCTCGCCCGGGCCAGGCAGGGGTGGATGTCGCAATCGGCGATGGCCGGCTTGCTGGCCGGGACGGCCGCCGCCACCGGGTCGCGGAGCTCGACGTTCATGCGGAAGCCTCCTCCAGCCGGGGATAGGTGGCGCGCGGGTTCTCCACCGCAATCTTCCGCGCGAGGGATTCCGGCAGCGCCGCCGGCAGGGCGTCGTCGCCGTCGAACTGCCAGTGGGGATAGTCGGTGGAGAAGAGCAGGAGGTCCTCCGACCCCATCTGCTCGATCACCCGCAGCAGGTCGGCGGCCACGGGCGGCCCGTCCACCGGCTGGAGGGTGAAGCGCACCTGCTCGCGGATGATCTCCGGCGGCGGGCGGTCCACCCACGGGATCTCCATCCGCAGGCCCCGCCAGTACTTGTGCAGCCGCCAGAGATAGCCGGGCAGCCAGGTGAAGCCGCTCTCGATCATCACCACGCGCAGGCGGGGGAAGCGGCCGAAGACGCCCTCGCAGACCAGCGAGGTGAGCTGCGTCTGCATCCCCTGCGCCTGGTTCACGTAGTCCTCCGTGTGGTAGGAGGGCCAGCCGACCGGCGTGACGGGGTGGCGATAGGCGGAGCCGGCATGGATGCCGATGGGCAGCCCGTGCTTCTCGGCAGCGGCGTAGATCGGCCAGTGCTGCCGCTTCCCCCAGGGCGCGTCGTGCATCGCCGGCAGCAGCACCTGGACGAAGCGGCGGTCGGCGGCGCAGCGCTCGATCTCCGCCACCGCCAGCTCTGGGTTCTGCACCGGCACGACGATCGAGGCGCGCAGGCGTGAGTCGCGGTCCAGCCATTCCCGCGCCAGCCAGTCGTTCACCGCACGGGCGAAGGCGGCGGCCATGTCCTCGCTGAACAGCACGGTGACGCCGTAGAGCACGTTGCAGATGGCGAGGCTGGTGCCGAAGCCGTCCAGCGCCTGGGCCCGCACCTGCGCGAGGTCGGAACCCGGCTTGCCCGAGGCCGGCCGCCAGTCCGGCCGCGCGGTCAGCGGGCTCTTCAGCGGATAGGCGATGGTGTCCAGCTCGTGCACCCCGCGCTCCGCCACCATGTCGCGCCAGAGCGGGTCGAGATGCGGCAGCAGCGCCTTCAGCGACGGCACCGCCGGGTGGATGTCGCAGTCGACGGCCCCGTGGGGGAGCGGGATCATGCCTCCTCTCCCTCCAGCAGCAGCCAGATGGCCGCGGTCCAGGAGAAGGTGCCGCCGCCGATGCCCTGGCCGGTCAGCGGGTCGAAATACTCGCTGAACCCCTCCGCCGCGATCAGGCCACGCGTGTCGCCCGCCACCCGGTCGGCCATCGCCTCCTGCCCGCAGCGGCGGAGGCCCTCGGCGATCATCCAGTTCACCACCGCCCAGACCGGCCCGCGCCAGTAGCGCAGCGGCTCGAAGAGCGGGTGGCCGGGGTCGGTCGAGGGCACCAGGGCGCGCACCGACCGGCCCCACTCCTCCAGCCGCTCCGCCAGCTCCGCCGCATGCCGCGCCTGGCCCGCGAAGAGCGGCAGGAAGCCGGCGGAGCCGCGGAGGGGGATCGGCTCCCCCGCGATCAGGTCACGCGCGAGGTAGTGGCTCAGCCGCCCGTCCCAGAGGCGCTCCAGCGCCGCCTCCATCCGGGCGATCCGGCCGGCGATCTCCGCCGCCTCCTCGGGCGTGCCGAAGCGGATGGCAAGGTCCAGCAGGTCCTGCTCGGCCCGCAGCAGGATGGCGTTGGTGCCCACATCCGCCACCCGGAAGGGGGAGGCCGCCAGCATCCGCGCCGGGTCCCAGCCGGTGTCGCAGAACACCTCCACCAGATGGATGAAGCGCTGGTAGTCGATGGCGCGCGGGCGGAAGGCGGGGTCGACATGACCGGTGTCGCGGCGCCGGATGTCCGTGCGCGTGGCGGTCGGCACCCGGTCCAGCGCGCGGTCCCAGGCGGGGCTGTTGTCCATCCCCGTCTCCCAGGGATGCAGGGTCGCCACCAGCCCCGTCCCGTGGGGATCGCGCGCGGCGGCCCACCAGCGGTGGTTGTCGCGCAGCCGGGGGTAGATGGCCGCCATCCGCGCCTCGCCCTCCTCGTGGGCGGCAGCGGCCAGCACCCGGCGCGCGGCGGTGGCCAGCACGGGCGGCTGGGTGATGCCGGAGGTCGGCGGGCTGCGCCCGACTCCCCAGACCTCGGGGCCGGGGAAGTAGTCGTCGGAGGGCGCGTGGAAGACGATCTGCGGAATCAGCCCGTCCTCCCACTGGCCGCGCAGCAGCCACTCGATCTCCGACCAGGCGCGGGCCGGGTCGAAGGTGGCGAAGCCCATCGCGACGAAGGCGGAATCCCAGTTCCACTGGAAGGGGTAGAGCCGGTCGGTCGGCACGGTGTAGCCGCCCCGGTCATTCGCACGCAGGACCTGCCGCGCTTCCTCCCGCCGGCTCATCGCGCCTCCTCCAGCACCCGGCCGCTTTCCGCCGCCATCCAGTTCAGCCGGTCCGGGTGCGGCCGCAGATGCAGGACACGGCCGGGCGAGAGGTCCTCGGCCGGCGCATAGGGCACCACCACCCGGAAGACCTGGCCCGCCGTCCGTCCGGTCATCAGCACGTGCGAGCCGAGCGGCTCCGCCACGCGCAGCGTGAAGGCGAAGCCGTCGCCCGGGGTGGTGGGGGTGAGATCCTCGGCCCGCAGGCCCAGCAGGACCTCGCCCGCCGCACCGGGCGGGGCGGGCAGGGAGAGGCCGCCGAGATCGACAGCGCCGTCCTGCACCGCCAGGCGCAGGAAGTTCATCGGCGGGCTGCCGACGAAGCCGCCGACGAAGCGCGAGCGCGGATGGTGGTAGATCGCGGCCGGCGGGCCGATCTGCTCGATCCGCCCGGACTGCATCACCGCGATCCGGTCGGCGAGGCCCATCGCCTCCGTCTGGTCGTGGGTCACGTAGATCGTGGTGGTGCCCGCCTCGGCCAGCACCGCCTTCAGCTCCGCCCGCATCTCCAGCCGCAGCAGCGCGTCGAGGTTGGACAGCGGCTCGTCCATCAGCAGCACCTCCGGCTCCACCGCCAGGGCGCGCGCCACGGCGACCCGCTGGCGCTGCCCGCCGGAGAGCTGGCCCGGGTGGCGGGCGAGGTAGGGCTCGATGTGCAGCAGCGCGGCGGCGCGCTCCACCTGGCGCTGCACCTTCTCCTTCGGCGCCTTCGCCATGCGCAGGCCGAAGGCGACATTCTCGAACACCGTCAGATGCGGGAAGACGGCGTAGTTCTGGAACACCATGGCCAGCCCGCGCCGACGCGGTGGCAGGTCCGTCACGTCGCGCCCGCCGATCCGCACCCGCCCCGCCGTCTGCGTCTCCAGCCCCGCGATGATCCGCAGCAGCGTCGTCTTGCCGCAGCCGGAGGGGCCGAGCAGCGCCAGGAACTCGCCATCCTCCACGCGCAGCTCCACCGCCTGCAACGCCTGCACGGCGCCGAAGCTCTTGCGGATGCCGTCGATCTCGATCGTGGCCATTCAGGTCCTTCGTGTGGTCGTGCGTCGCAGGTGACACCGTCGGACCGGGGGGAGGCGCCGCCTCCCCGCCGGGCCCCCCTCCGCCGGGGCCACAAGCTGGCCCCGGACCCCGCTGGCGGTCTGGCTCTGCGTGGCGGGCGTCAGCCGGCGGGCTGAACCCAGGGAGCGTGTGGACAGGCGGGGCGCAGGGAAGGAATCGAAGGCTGCGCGCGGTGAGGCCGCAGTCGCCGGAGGCCGATAGCCTCCGGCGCGCGACGGATCGGTGAACGGGGGTCCAGGGGCTCTGCTCCTGGCTGATGGGGGGTACGGGGGGAAGGCAGCGCCTTTCCCCCGGGGGACAGCGACCCGTGTCATCGGTTCCCGATCCCCCACATCGCGAACAGCCGCCGGCGGACCAGGAAGATGAACAGGACGGACGGGACGATCAGGATCAGCCCGCCGGCGAACTGCACGTGCAGCGGCGATTCCGACAGCACGGAGAGCAGGTAGGCGGTCAGCGTGCGGTGCCGCACCGTCAGGACGGAGGCGGCGAAGACCTCGTTCCAGCTCAGCACGAAGGCGAAGATCGAGGCCGCCGCGATACCCGGCAGGGCCAGCGGCAGCACGACCTTCACGAAGCCCGTCAGGCGGGAGCAGCCGAAGACCCAGGCGGCCTCCTCCAGCTCCGCCGGGATGCCCTGGAACAGGCTGGCGCAGACCAGGGTGGCGAAGGGCGTGGCCAGCACCGCGTGCAGCAGCGCCACGCCGAAAGGCGTGTCGTAGACGCCCAGCCGGATGAAGCCCACCGTCAGCGGCAGGGCGAGGATCGCCACCGGGAAGGCGCGGGTCATCAGGATCAGCACGCGATAGGCCCCGGCGCCGCGGAAGCGGAAGCGCGCCAGCGCATAGCCCGCCGGCACGCCCAGCAGCAGGGCCATGGCCATGCACAGCGCCGCCGCCTGCACGCTGACCCAGGTGGCGGCCCAGACGCCATCGATGGCCAGGAAGGCGCGCAGCGTGTCCAGCGAGAAATCCCCGGCCACCAGCGATTTCGGCCAGCGCGTGGCGAAGGGCTGCCCGCCCAGCGCGCCCAGCGCCAGCAGGGCGATGGGGATCAGCGTCCAGGCGCAGAGCGCGGTGACGCCGCCCAGCACCAGGAAGCGGCGCAGCGGCCGCGCCGCGCTCACGCCCGCTGCTCCGGCGGCGAGCGCAGCGCCACGAGGTAGACGACGGTGGCGGCGAGCGAGATCAGCATCACCAGCACCGCATAGGCGGCGGCGACGCCGTAATCCTGGCTGGCGTACTGCCAGTTGAAGGCCTCGCTGACCAGGACGGGGAAGTTCCGCCCGCCCAGCGCCAGCGCCATGGCGAACATCTCGAAGGCCAGCACGGTGCGCAGGATCAGCGCCGTCTGGATGGAGGGCTTGAGCAGCGGCAGTGTCACCTTTAGGAAGCGCTGCCAGGGCGAGGCGCCGAAGACCTCCGCCGCCTCCTCGTACTCCTTCGGCAGGAGCTGCGCGCCGGCCAGGATCACGACGAAGACGATGGCGGTGGCGCGCCACAGCTCCGCCACCACGATGGCGGCGAGCAGCGCCAGCGGCGTCTCGTAGGTCAGCCAGCTCTGCGGCCCGGAGGTCAGCCCCAGGCGGAACAGGGCGGAGTTCACCCAGCCCAGGTCGGTCAGCAGCGCCAGCCAGACCAGCCCGGCGGCGAGGTCGGAGATGCCCAGCGGGATGGACCAGACCCACAGGATCAGGTCCCGCCCGCGCTGCACCTGGCGCAGCAGCATGGTCATGCCCAGCGCCGCGGCGAGCTGGAGCGGCACCACCAGCAGGACGACCGAGAAGGTGTTGCGCACCGCCTCCTCGAAGTTGATGTCGTCCGTCATGCGGCGGAGGTTGTCCAGCGACCACCCCCCGCCCCCTCCTGTCTGGAAGGCCAGCACCGCCGTCTGGAACAGCGGCAGCAGGAACAGCACCCCCAGGAAGATGACCGAGGGCGCGACCAGCAGGTAGGGCAGCGCGGCGCCGCGCCGGGCGGGCATGGATCGGCTCACCGGGCGTCAGATCACCTGGCACGCCCCGGTGGAGGCCGGGTCCGGCCGCCAGCACGGCGCGCCCGTCTCGGCCATGATGCGGCGCATCGCCTCCGCCTGGCGGTCCAGCGCGGCGCGCGGCGCCTCGCCGCGCAGCACGATGCGCTGGAAGGTGTCGATGAAGACCTTGTCGAACTCGCCGCCCTTCTGGTCGAGCCCCACGGGCAGCAGGCTGACCAGCGCGTCCGGCGCCGCCGCCATCCGCGCGATGGCATCCGCGGCCAGCTTCAGCCCCGGCTCCAGGTCGGCCGGCAACTCCGTCTGCACCACGGGGAAGAAGGCGGTGGCGCGCAGGGTCGCGATCTGCACCTCGGGCCGCGTCAGGTACTCGATCAGCGCGGCGGCGCCGGCGGCGTCGGGCGCATTCGCCGGGATGGCGAGGCCCGCCACCACGGGCATGAAGCCGCGCCCCTTCGGCCCGGCGGGGGCGGGGAAGGCGACGAACTCGTCCGGCTTCTGGTTCAGCGCGTCGATCACGCGCGCGACGTGGTCGAAGGCGATCCAGACCTCGCCGCTCAGCAGCGGCTCCTGCATGAAGCCGTACTTGGTCGAGTTCGGGTGGACGCTCTTCCACAGGTCGCGGAACTGCGTCCACATCGCCTCCGCCGCCTCGGAGCGGAAGGTCGTCACCACGCCCCCCGTGAAGGAGGGGTAGAGGTAGCCCTCGAAGAAGCGCGGCATCAGCCCGGTCGGGCCGGCGGGGAAGCCCAGGCGGCGCTGGCCGGTCTTCTCCTGGATCGCCGCCGCCCACTGGCCGAGCTGGGCATAGGTCAGCGCGTTGAGGTCGGCGCCGGCCGGCAGGAAGGGCAGGGCCTGCTTGTGCGCGACCATCAGGTAGGTCGCCTGCATCCAGGGAATGTAGCGCTGCTGCGTCCCGCCCAGCTTGCCGGATTCCAGCATCGCGGCGTTGAAGGTGCGGTTGGACAGGCCGGACAGCACCTCGTCCACCGGCGCCAGCGCGTTGGTCGAGAGCAGCGGCAGGATCTCGCCGTGCAGCCCGCCGATCAGGCTGGTGGTGCGTGCCCCCGCCTGCTGCTCCGCGCGCACCCGCACGCCGAGCTGCGGTGGCTGCTCGGTGACGAAGTTCACCGGGCGGCCGAAGCCCGCGAGGATCTTCTGCCGCATCGCCTGCGCGGATTCGATCGGACGCAGCTGGGTGGAGAGGAAGACCAGCTCCTGTCCTTGCGCGCGCGCGCCGGCGGCCGGCAGCGCCGCGGCGAGCAGCGCGCCCAGCCCCAGCCGCCCCGCGTCGCGGCGGGACAGGGTGGTGGAGTCAGCCTTCGGTATCGTTCCCATGGATCGCTTCTCCCTTGCTTGGCGCCTGCTTCCGGCGCTGCGTGCGGCGCATTCCGGCCGCGGGCGCCGGCCCGTCCGAGGAACGCGCCACCAGCTGCGCGGCCAGGATCTCCGCCATGCCGGCGGGCGGCGCGCCGCGCAGCAGGGCGACCAGCATCCCCACCATCCGCTCGGCCGCGTCGTCCACCCGGGGCTCGAAGGTGGTCAGCGGCGGATCGGTGAAGGTGCCGAAGGAGAGGTTGTCGTAGCCGAGGACGGAGACGTCGCGCGCCGCGCGCAGCTCCGCCGCGGCGAGGGCGTGCAGCACCCCGACCGCCAGCCGGTCGGTGGCGCAGAGCAGCGCGGTGGGCGCCGTCCGCCCCCGCAGCATCGCCTGCGCCAGGCGGAAGCCGTTCTCCTCCGTCGCCACCGCCTCGGCGCGCGGGCCGGGCGGCAGGCCGGCGGCCTCCAGCGCGCCGCGCCAGCCGGCCTCGCGCGCCTGGGCGAAGCTGTAGGTGCCCGGGGCGTTGATCAGCCCGATGCAGCGATGGCCGAAGCCCAGCAGGCGCTCCGTCGCCTGGCGGAAGGCGGCGGCGCCGTCCACGTCCACATAGGCGTAGGGCCGCGCCTCCTCGGTGCGACCATGCAGCACGAAGGGCACGCCGCGGTCGAGCAGGAAGCCGACGCGCGGGTCCTGCCGCCGCGCGCGTGCCACCAGGAAGCCATCCACCCGATGGTTGTCGACGAGGTGGCGGTACAGCGCCATCTCCTCCGCCCCCGGGCGTGCGGCGCCGACCATCAGGTCCAGCCCGGCCGCGGCGAGGCGCGGGCCGATGCTGCCCAGCAGGCGCAGGAAGAAGGCGTCCTCGAGCTGTCCGGGGCCGGTCGGCAGGATCACGCCGATCGCGTCGCTGACCCCCGCCCGCAGGCGCCGGGCCGAGGCGTTGGCGCGGTAGCCCAGCCGCTCCGCTTCCTCCCGCACGCGCTGGCGCGTGGCCGCCGACACGTCGGCATAGCCCCCCAGCGCCCGCGACACGGTGGTCACGGAGAGGCCGAGCGCGGCGGCGATGCGGGCGAGCGACACGGTCCTGGACGCGCTTCCTGCGGGTTGGCGGCAGGGTGATCCGAAACGTTTTGGGGGTCAAGGATCGGGAAGGGCCGGCGGGTTTCCCCTCCGTCGCGGCGGCCGGGCCCGGGTCAGCCGACCCGGTCGGTCTCCGGGATGGGCTCGCCGGCCGCGTGGCGGGCGATGTTGGCGAACATGCGCCGCACCGTCGGCTCGAAGGTATCGGCGGAGAGGGCGGCGATGTGCGGCGTGACCACGACGTTGTCCAGGCGCAGCAGCGGGTGGTCCGGCGGCACCGGCTCCGTCTCGTAGACATCCATGGCGGCGCCGAGGATGACGCCCTCCCGCAGCGCCTCCACCAGGTCGCTCTCCACCACCACGCCGCCGCGCGCGACGTTGACGAGGATGGCGGTCGGCTTCATGCGGCGCAGCGCGGCGGCGTCGATCAGGCCACGCGTCTGGGGCGTCAGGGGGCAGTGCAGGGAGACCACGTCGGCCTCGGCCAGGATCGTGTCCAGGCTGGCATAGGCGACGCCCTTGGCCGCCTCCTCCGCCGCCGGCAGGGGGCGGGTCTTGTTGTACAGGATGCGGCAGCCGAAGCCGGCGAGCAGGCGCGCCAGCGTCTGGCCGATCGCGCCGAAGCCGACGATGCCCACCGTCTTGCCGGAGAGCAGCAGGGCGGGACGGGCGGCGTTCAGCCCGCGCCACTCCCCCTGGCTCAGCCGCGCATGGGCGGAGGCGAGGTTGCGCAGCAGGGCGAGGGTCAGCGCCAGCGCGTACTCCGCCACCGGCACGGCGTTGCTGCCCGTGGTCCGGGCCACGGCGATGCCCTGCGCGCGCGCGGCGTCGAGGTCGAAATTGTCGACGCCGACGCCCCATTTGTGCAGCAGCCGGGCTTTCGGCGCGGCGCGCAGCAGCGCGGCATCCACCTCCCGCTGGCCGGAGATCAGGAAATCCGCGCCGGCCAGCAGCGCATGCAGATCCGCGAGGTCGCGCGTCGCCGGCGCCTCCAGCGTGAAGCCGGGCGGCAGCAGGGCGCGCAGGCGCTCGACCGTGGCAGCGGGCAGGGCATCGACGACGACGATCCGGGAAGGGGAGGGGGCGCTGGTCACGCGGGCGGGGCTCCGGAGGCAAGGCAGGGGCGGCGGCCAGGCCGCCGGCGGGTCAGGCGGGGATCTTCGCGGCGTAGTGCGCGACGAAGCGGGCGCCGAGATCGGTCAGCTTCTCCGCCAGCAGCACGCCCGTCTCGGCCGAGCAGAGCGTCGGATCGCCCTTCGCCACGCCCTGGTGGTAGGTGTCGTCGTACTCCATCGGCAGGCCGATCTCCGCCCCCTCGAAATCCGCGGCCCCCAGGCCGGTGTAGCGCAGGCCGAGCACGCTGTCGGACTTCAGCGGCTGCGCCTGAGGCACCAGGTCGGGGCGCAGCAGCTCCGGGAAGAGGTGCAGGCCCAGGCTGGTCAGCGGATCGGCGCCGTGGCCGGAGACGGCCTTCGCCTTCTCCGCCCCGATCAGCCCGGGCAGCAGCGCGTAGGCGATGCGCCACAGGTACAGGCTGGGGATCACCTGCCCGCGATCCTGCCAGATCTGGCGCGCCACCTCCGCGACCGGGCCGACATTGCCGCCATGGCCGTTGATGACGACGATCCGCGTCAGCCCGTTGCGCCCCAGGCTCTCCACCATGTCCGCCAGCACGGCGGTCAGCGTCGCCTGGCTGATGGCGATGCCGCCGATCATCGGGCCGAACCAGTCGGCGCCGCCGAAGGGCAGCACGGGGGCGACATAGGTGGGCGTGCCGGCGGCGGTGGCCCGCAGCGCGATCAGCTCGGCCATCTTCTCGGCCAGCAGGTAGTCGCCCATGGGCGCGTGCGGGCCCTGGTCCTCGTGGCTGCCGAGCGGCAGCAGGATCACCGGGTTGGCGGCATAGGCCTCCCGTCCCTCCCCGCCGGTCAGGGTGCCCATGTGGACCTTGGGGCTGGTCAGTGCAGCCATGTGCCTTCACTCCGTATCCGGGTCCCGCGCCACGCGGCGCCCCGCCCGCCCCCCTGCAGCGGCGGCGGGCCGGGCCCCGGGGCCGGCGACGGCACGGGAGCGTCGCGCCGACCCGGCCCCCACGGCAAGGGGGCGGGGCGGGCCTGGCAAGCGGCGGGCCAGGGAGCGGGCCAGGGGGCAGGCCAGGGGGCAGGCCAGGGGGCGGGGCGGCCCCTGGCCCGGCTCAGCCCATGCGGGCGCCGCTGGCCTTCACCGCTGCCGCCCACTTGCCGCGCTCGGCGGCCACGAAGCCGGCGAAGTCCTGCGGCGATTCCAGCGGCGCCACCTCCGCGCCGCGGGCGCGCAGCCGGTCCACCGTGTCGGGCTTGCGCAGCCCCTCGCGGAAGGCGGCGTTCAGGCGGCGGATCGCCGGCTCCGGCGTGCCGGCCGGCACGAAGATGCCGTCCCAGGCCGCGACCTCGAAGCCCGGCAGGACGGAGGCGAGGGTGGGCAGCTGCGGCAGGCTGGGCAGCGGCTGCGGGCTCGTCACCCCCAGGGCGCGGATCAGCCCACCCTCGACCAGCGGATAGGCGGCGGGGATCAGGTCGATCGCCATGTCCACCCGGCCGCCGCCGAGATCCGTCATGGCCGGGGCATTGCCGCGATAGGGCACGTGGACGATCTCCACCCCGGCCGCGACGCGGAACATCTCCGCCGCGATGTGGCCCGTGGTGCCGTTGCCGGCCGAGGCGTAGGTGACCTTGCCCGGATGGGCCTTCAGGTACCGGATCAGCTCCGGCACCGACTCCACCGGCAGGTCCTTGCGTACCACCAGCACCAGCGCGATCCGGGTCAGCGCGGCGACGGGGCTGAAATCCGCGTCCGGGCGGAAGGGCAGCCGGGGATAGAGCGCCTCGTTGATCCCGTGCGTGCCATTGGTCCCGTAGAGCAGGGTGTAGCCATCGGCCGGGGAGCGCGCGGCCGCCTCGGCGCCCAGGTTGCCGCCCGCCCCGGCGCGGTTGTCGATCACGAGGGTCTGGCCCAGGACCTCCTGCGCCGGCTGCGCGGCGAGGCGGGCCAGGGTGTCGCCGCCGCCGCCGGGCGGGAAGGGGACGATCAGCTTCACGGGACGGTCCGGATAGGCGCCCGCCTGGCCTCCTCCCTGGGCGAGCGCGCCGCGGCCGGACACCGGCGTGGCCAGCAGCGCGGCGCCGGCGCCGAGCAGGCGCCGCCGCGATGCCGCGGGCATGCGGGATGACGGCGCGCATGCGCCGGAACCATGGGACATTCTTCGGACTCCTCCACCCTTGCATCCGGCCGGCGGGCATGCCCCCGGCCTGCGCGCGGCTTCGGGGCCGCGCGCCATCCTGTCTGGCCGCGCCGGCCGGATCAGACCGGATAGGCCTCCAGCAGCTCCACCGGGTCGCCATAGGTCTCGGCCAGGGCGCGCACCGCCGGGTCGCGCAGGGACATCAGGTAGCCGTCCTCCACCATGGTGCGGTTCCCCGCCATCACCGTGCTGTCGAAGGTGACGAGGTCCATGTGGATGTGCGGCTCCTCCCAGTTCGGCATGACGCGGCGGAGGTACTCGGAGGGCTGCAGCGCGTTGATGCCGAAATGCAGCGCACCGGGCGAATTCGGGCCGGCGGGGTAGATGTCGAAGCGCGGGGCCTTCGGGTTGTGGCCGCAGCCCACCTCCTCCAGCGTGCCGCCGATCAGGTAGTCGCGCATCACCTGCGCCTCCCAGCTCTCGCCGTGGACGGCCTTCACCACGTCGTTCTCGAACTCGACGCCCAGCGGCTCCTGGAAGGGCTCGTCGAAGCCCACCGCCCATTGCGGCCAGATCGTGCCGGTGACGCCGATCTTCTCCTCCGGCTGCAGCCCGACCATGCTCGGCTCGAACAGGTTCGGCCCGTGCGTCGGCAGGTAGTGGACGTAGCAGCCATCCTGGTCCGCCACGTTCTGCCCGCGCCAGCGGTTGTGGCGGCGCAGGTGCTGCAGCATCCGCTCGCTGAACGGGACGCGGAAGTCCGTGCCGCGCGGGTCGGTGATGCGAAGCGTGAAGTCGCCGGCTTCCGGGAACATGCGGCCGGTGGCGCGGATGATCTCGCCCAGCAGCTCCACCGGGAACTGCGCCTGCGGCGTGTGCAGCAGGTCGAGGTCGCGGAAGAAGGTGATCTTCACCCAGCGCTGCCCCTTCTTGCGACGCAGGCCGATGCAGAACGGGTCGAGCACCGAGGCGAACCAGGTGGAGACGACGAAGGTCGCCCGCTCCAGCAGCGCCTTGGCCTCGTCCGGGACGGTCACGTAGCGGGTGGACTCCCCCATGTACGAGATGAAGCTCGCCCCCCGCCCGCGCGCCAGGCCCTGCACCGCCTGGATCACGCGCGGGTCGAGCAGCGGGTCGGTCAGCATCACCACGTGGTCGCCCGGGCGGATCGCCATGACGCGGCAGAAATTGTCGATCCCGCGCATGTAGCTGGCGGTGTCGGACGGCGTGATCTGCACCTTGCGCGGCAGGCCGCGGCGGGTGGACGAGGCGAGGATGTCCTCGACGCTGCTGTGGAAGCTTGGCACGGTTTGCGTTTCCTCCCTGGGTGATCGGTGGTCAGCGCCGGCCACGGCGCGGCGGCGGCGCGGCGGCGGCCTCCACCAGGTCGAGCCCGGGGATATCGCCGGCCGCCTTGCGCGCCTTGATCTCGGCGAAGTTGCGCCGCTTGTTGCGGATGTTGAGCAGCGCATGCTCGCGCAGCAGCGCCTCGGCACGGCTGCCCTGTCCCGTCGCGACGGCATCGAGGATGTCGGCGTGGTCGTCCTGGGCCCGGCGCAGCCGGTGCAGGTCGGCGGCGCGGTCGCCGGTGCGCAGCACGACGGCGGTGGGGGCAGTGAGGGGGATGCGGTTCAGCGGCTCCAGCGCCGCGGCGATGGCGCGGTTGCGCGCGGCGCCGACGAGGGCGGCATGGAAGGCGGCGTTGTTGCGGGCCCAGGCGCGGCCCCAGGCATCATCCGCGCGGGCCTCGTCCTCCCGCGCCTCGGCCAGCAGCGCCGCCCCCGCCTCCAGGCCTGCACGCAGGGATGCGGCATCGGCCGGGGACAGGCCGCGCTCGGCCAGGTGGCGCGCGGCCAGCCCCTCCAGCGCGCCGCGCGCCTCGATCGCCTCGAACACCTCCTCCAGCGAGAAGGAGTTCACCACGAAGCCGCGGCGCGGGCCGCCCGCCACCACCAGCCGCTCCGCCTGGAGCAGCGACAGGGCCAGGCGGATCGGCGTCCGGGAGGTGCCCAGCATCTCCGCCAGCGGCACTTCCATCAGCCGCTCGCCCGGTTCGAAGGCGCCGGAGAGGATATGGCCGCGAAGGAGGGCGGTGACCTGCTCGAGCTGGCTGGTGCCGGAATCCGGGGCGGCCAGGGTGTCGTCCATGCATGCATGATACGCAACCTGCTACCGCCTGCCCAGGGGCAATTAGACTTCTAAGGTCTTCTTTGCATGCATCGCCGGCCTCGGCCTCAGCGCCTGACCCCCAGCCGGACCTCCCGCCACCAGATATAGAGCCCCGAGCCGACCAGGACGGCGATGCCCGCGGCATCCCAGCCATCCGGCAGCTCTGACCACAGGATCGCGCCCAGCCCGGTGGTCCAGAGGATGGCGGAGTACTCGAAGGGCGCGATCAGCGTCGTCTCGCCGCTGCGATAGGCCGCCGTCATCATCAGCTGCGCCACGGCCGAGATCAGCCCGACGAAGAGCAGCAGCGCCCATTCCTGCGGCGAGGGCCAGACCCAGACGGGGATCGCCGCCAGCAGCGAGACGGCGAAGGCGCCCACCGCGAACCACAGCACGATCGTCACCCCGGGCTCGCCACGCTCGCCCATGCGGCGGATCGAGATCATCGCCATGGCCCAGCCGAAGGCCGCCGCCAGCACCCAGCCGGCGGCCACGAGGTCGATGGCCTCCTGCGCGCCGCTCCAGGGCCGCATCACCAGCACCACGCCCAGGAAGCCCGCCACCACGGCGGCCAGGCGGCGCGGCCCCACCGTCTCGCCCAGCAGGGGGATGGACAGGGCGGTGAGGAAGAAGGGCATGGTGAAGTTCAGCGCCGTCACCGTCGCCAGCGGCAGGTGGGCATAGCCGTAGAAGCTGCCCCACATGCCCAGCAGGCCCCAGGCGCAGCGCTGCGCATGGCCCCAGGGGTCGCGCGTGCGGAAGACCTGCCAGCCGCCCCCCTGCGCCAGCCCCATCGGCAGCAGCAGCGGCAGGGCCAGCAGGTTGCGGAAGACGATCACCTCCGCCACGGGGATGGTGCCGCCCAGCGCCTTGATCGCCGCCGCCGCCAGGGCGAAGGCCAGGGCGGAGCCGAGGACGCAGAGGATGGCGCGGCGGCGCGCGTCGCGCAGCGCCCCGGTGGGGGAGGGGGGTGTGTCGGGGGTCATGTGGACGGCGTTTCGGGGCAAGGGTAGGGTCCGCGCCGCATGAAGGCCAGACCGCCTGCCCCCGGCGATGCGGGGACGCCGCCCGCGGATGCCGGTTCCGCCCCGCCTGCCCTGCCGCGCCCCGGCCCGGCGCATCCCGATGCCCGTCCGCTGCCCACCCACCCGCTCTACCACCCGGAGGAGGAGGCGACGGTCCATGCCGGGCGCTTCGCGCTGCAACAGGTGCGCTTCCGCTACACGCGGCGCGACGGGGCGCTCTCCGGCGAGCTGACCTGGGAGCTGTGGCGGCGGGGCAGGGGCGGGGTGCTGATCCTGCCCTGGGACCCCTGGCACGACCGGGTGGCGCTGATCCGGCAGTTCCGCCTCGCCGCCCTGGCGGCGGGGGGCGAGCCGATCCAGACGGAGTTCCCCGCCGGCCTGCTGGACGGGGATGAGCCGCGGGAGGAGGCGGCCCGGCGCGAGCTGGCGGAGGAGACGGGGCTGTCGGCCGACCGGCTGGTGCCGATGGGACGCTGGCTGCTGATGCCGGGCGGCTGCGACGAGGTGCTGCACTACCACCTCGCGCGGGTACGGCTGGAGACGCTGGGCGAGGGGGCCTCGGCCGGGCTGGACAGCGAGCACGAGGAGACGCAGGTGGTGGTGGTCCCGTTGGAGGAGGCGCTGGCGATGGTCGCGGACGGACGGATCTTCGGCGCCCCCGCTGCGCTCGGGCTGCTCTGGTTGCAGGCGCATCGCGAGCGGCTGCGCCCCGAATGGCAGGCGGGGGAGTGGCAGGCATGAGCGGTGCCCTGTTCCGCGACGACGCCTATGCGCGCGACTGCACGGCGACCGTGCTCGCCGCCGGGCCGGAGGGCGTGGTGCTCGACCGCAGCGTCTTCTACCCGCGCGCCGGCGGCCAGCCGGGCGATGCCGGGACGCTGCGCTGGGAGGGCGGCGAGGCGATCGTCACGGAGGCGGTGAAGGGACCCGACGGCGCCGCGCTGCACGTGCTGGCGCCGGACTCGCCGCTGCCGCCCGTGGGCGCGGCGGTGACGGCGACGCTCGACTGGGAACGCCGGCACCGGCACATGCGGATGCACACGGCGCTGCACCTGCTGTGCAGCGTGATGCCCGGCATCGGCGTGACCGGTGGGCAGATAGGCGCCGACCGCTCGCGGCTGGACTTCAACATGCCGGAGCCGCCGACCAAGGAATGGTTGACGGAGCAGCTCAACGCCCTCGCCGCCGGCAACCACGCGGTGGGCGAGCGCTGGGTGGACGAATCGGAGCTGGACGCCAATCCCGGCCTGGTCCGCACCCTCTCGGTGCAGCCGCCGCGCGGGACGGGGCAGGTGCGGCTGGTCCGCATCGGGCCGGAGGAGGCGCCGGTCGACCTCCAGCCCTGCGGCGGCACGCATGTGCGCGCCACGGGCGAGATCGGGCGCATCGAGGTCACGAAGCTCGAAAGCAAGGGCAAGCAGAACCGGCGCGTCTACCTCGTGCTGGCGGAGGGACAGGGATGAGCATGGGACCGCTGGTTTCCACGGAATGGCTGGCCGGCAGCCTGGGCGCGCCGGACCTCGTGGTGCTCGACGCCACCTACTACCTGCCGACGGAGAAGAAGAACGGCGCGGAGGAGTTCGCCCGCGGCCACATCCCCGGCGCGCGCTACTTCGACATCAACGCCGTCGCGGACCAGGACACGGACCTGCCGCACATGGCGCCCACGGCCGGGCGCTTCGCGAAGCTGGTCGGCGCGATGGGCATCTCCAACGCCTCGCGCATCGTCTTCTACGACCAGACGGGCACGACCCGCGCGCCGCGCGGCTGGTGGCTGTTCAAGCTGTTCGGCCACGATGACGTCGCCGTGCTGGATGGCGGCCTGCCGAAGTGGCAGGCGGAGGGGCTGCGCGTCGAGAGCGGCGAGCCCCCCGCCCCCACCCCCGCCAGCTTCGTCCCCGACCTGCGCGCGCACCGGATGGTGGGCATCGGCGACGTGAAGCGCGTCGTCCGTCAGGGCGGCGGCGAGGCGCTGATCCTCGACGCCCGCGCCCGCGGCCGCTTCGACGGCACCGCGCCGGAGCCGCGCCCGGGCCTGCCCTCGGGCCACATGCCCGGCGCCGCCAACGTGCCGGCGACGGAGCTGATGGGCCCCGACGGCGGCTACCTGCCGCCCGAGCGGCTGCGCGAGATCTTCGCCGCCGCCGGGGTGGATGGCGAGCGCCCCGTCATCACCAGCTGCGGCACGGGCGTCACCGCCTGCGTGCTCGCGCTGGGGCTGGAGCGCGCCGGCCTGCCCGAGGCCGCCGTCTATGACGGCTCCTGGACCGAATGGGCCGCCCGGCCCGAGACCCCGAAGGTTTCCTGATGCCCGACGACCGCCATCCGCCCAGCACCACGATGGGCTTCTCCACCCGCATGTCGCATGCGGGCCGCCCCTCGGTGCGGACGCATGGCTTCGTCAACACGGGGGTGCATCGCGGCTCGACGGTGCTGTACCCCTCCTGCGAGGCGCGGCGGGAGCTGGCGAAGCACCGCTTCGAGCAGGTGATGACCTACGGCACCGCCGGTGGTCCCACCCACTACGCGCTGGAGGACGTGGTTGCCGAGATCGAGGGCGGCAGCCACGCGATGATCGTGGGCACCGGCCTCGCCGCCATCGCCGTGCCGCTGCTGGCCTATCTCAAGACGGGCGACCACATGCTGATGCCCGACAGCGTCTACGGCCCCGCGCGCGGCCTGGCCGAGGGGATGCTGCGCGGCTGGGGCATCGAGACGACCTTCTACGACCCGCTGGTGGACGAGGCGGGCACGACCGCGCTGATCCGCCCGAACACGAAGGTCGTCTTCACCGAGAGCCCGGGCTCGCACACCTTCGAGGTGCAGGACGTCCCCGCCATCGCCCGCGCCGCGCATGCCGCGGGCGCGAAGGTGCTGATGGACAACACCTGGGGCATCCACCACTTCCAGCCGTTCCAGCACGGGGTGGACGTGTCCATCCAGGCGCTGACCAAATACGTGGTCGGGCATTCCGACGTGCTGCTGGGCAGCGTCACGGTGAACGACGAGACGGACTGGCACATCGTCCGCTCCGTCGGCGCGGCGATGGGGCATTACGCCAGCCCGGACGATTGCTGGCTGGCGCTGCGCGGCGCGCGCACCATGCCCGTGCGGCTGAAGCAGCAATCGGCCAACGCGTTGCAAGTGGCGTCCTGGCTGGAGCGGCAGCCGCAGGTGCAGCGCGTGTTGCACCCCGCCCTGCCGTCGCATCCGCAGCACGCGCTGTTCCGGCGTGACTTCACCGGCGCGTGCAGCCTGTTCGGCGTGGTGCTGCGGCCGGGCGTGACGGAGGCGCAGATGTTCGCCGCCATCGACGGGCTGAAGCTGTTCGGCATCGGCGCCTCCTGGGGCGGCTACGAGAGCCTGGCGCTGCCGACCACGGGCTTCATCAGCCGCACCGCCACCAGCCCCGACCTGGGCGGCCCGGCCTTCCGCCTGCATATCGGGCTGGAGGACCCGGCGGACATCATCGCCGACCTGAAGGCGGCGCTGGCGACGCTGCCGGGCTGACCGCTCCGCGCCGCCGCGCTCCGGCCGCGGCGGCGCAGCCCCTCCATCCGGCTGCATCCGTTCGGAGGGTGTCACGATCCGGCGCGGCCGGTAGGAGCGCGGGCCCGGAGCGGCCGGCGGGTCCGGCAGCTCCCCCCAACCGGATCGATCCGCCACCGATGACCGCCACCCTGCGTCGCCTCCTGCCGCTCTTGCTGGCCGGGCTGCTCGCCGCCTGCGGCACCACCCAGGTCGCCCTGCCCTACGCGCCCACGGCAGTCCCCGCTCCCGTCGCAGGCGCGCGCCCCGTCGTCGCCGTGGGCAGCGTGACCGACAACCGCGAGGGCGGGCGCGAGGACCCGGCCTGGATCGCCACCATCCGGGGTGGCTACGGCAACCCCGTCAAGCGCCTCGATGCCGGGCAGCCGGTGCGCGAGGTGGTGGCGAAGGCCTTCGCCGACGCGCTGGCCGCGCGCAGGCTGCTGGCGGCGGGCGCGCCGCGCTACCGCCTCGCCGTGGTCATCGAGCAGCTCAGCGGCAACCAGTACCTCCGCCGCGAGGCCACGGCCGAGTTCCGCGTCACCCTGACCGATGCCGCCGGCGGCGCCACGCTGTGGAGCGAGACCGGCCGCGCGACCGTGGTGGACGGCAGCGTGCTGTCCCTCTCCGTCGGCGTCTTCGCCTCCACCGACGACATGCGCGAGGTGGTGCAGCGGGCGATGACCCAGGCGATCGACGAGGTGCTGGGCAAGCCGGGCCTCGTGGCAGCCCTGCGCTGACGCCTGGCCGCGTTCAGGCCGCCTCGGCGCAGCGCGCGCAGAGCCCCTCCACCTCCACCGTCGCATGCGCCGGGCGGAAGCCGGCGCGGGCGGCGGCGGCGGCCACGGCGCGGGTCACCGCCTCGTCCGCCATCTCCCGCGTCGTGCCGCAGCGGCCGCAGATCAGGAACTGGTGCGGGTGGTCGTGGCCATGGCCGTGGTCTGCCTCGACGCAGCCGACATAGGCGTTCAGCCGCTCGACCTTGTGGATGAAGCCCTGCTCCAGCAGGAAGTCCAGCGCGCGGTACACCGTGGGCGGCGCGGCGCCGGGGCGCTCCGCCTTCAGCCGGTCGAGCAGGGCATAGGCGCCGATCGGCTGCTCCGCCGCCAGCACCAGGGCCAGCACCTGCCGCCGCAGGGGGGTGAGCTGCGCCCCCCGCGCCTCGCAGGCCGCCGCCGCCCGGTCCAGGGCCGCCTCGCCCGTCGCTGCCGCCATCGCCCCCGCCTCTCCCGCCCTGCCGGTTCGGTCGTTATATAGTAACGCATGGCCGATCCCACACCGACCCTGGCACCGACCCCGGATGCCGTCGCCCGCTTCGCCGACGCCTTGCGCTTCGACGCGAACGGGCTGGTCGCGGTGGTGGCGCAGCAGCACGACACGGGCGAGGTGCTGATGCTCGCCTGGATGAACCGCGAGGCGGTGGAGGAGACGCTGCGCACCGGCCGGGTCACCTACTACAGCCGCTCCCGCAAGGCCCTGTGGCGCAAGGGCGAGACCTCCGGCCAGGTGCAGCGGCTGCGCGAGCTGCGGCTGGACTGCGACGGGGATGCAGTGCTGGCGCTGGTGGACCAGCTCGGCGTCGCCTGCCACACCGGCCGGCGCTCCTGCTTCTCCTGGGGGCTGCGCGACGGGGTGGTGGTGCCGCTGGCGGAGCCGCTGGCCGATCCGGATGCGCTCTACGGCGGGCACGCCCACCCGTGACGGGGGACCGCATCCCGGTCACCGTGCTGACCGGCTTCCTCGGCGCCGGCAAGACCACCCTGCTGAACCGGCTGCTGCGGCACCCGGACATGGCGGACACCGCCGTGCTGATCAACGAGTTCGGCGAGATCGGGCTGGACCACCTCCTCGTCGGCCGGCTGGACGAGGACACGGTGCTGCTGAACGCCGGCTGCCTCTGCTGCACCGTGCGCGGCGACCTGATGCGCGCGCTGGAGGATCTGGCGGCCCGCGACCGGCCGATCCGCCGCGTGCTGGTGGAGACGACGGGCCTCGCCGATCCGGCGCCCATCCTCCAGACCCTGCTGGGCGAGCTGCCCGCGCTGCGCCGCTTCGTGCTGGAGGGGGTGGTGACGGTGGTGGATGCGGTGAACGGCATGGCGACGCTGGATGCCCAGCCCGAGGCGGTGAAGCAGGTGGCCGTGGCCGACCGGCTGGTGCTGGCCAAGGCGGACCTCGCCCCCGACCATGCCGCGCTGCTGGACCGGCTGCGGGCGCTGAACCCCGGCGCGCCCGTCCTGGCGCCGGGGGCGGGGCCGGAGGCGCTGCTCGGCGCGGCAGGCGACGGCGGCTACGACCCCGGCCGCCGCATCGCGGAGGTGTCCGCCTGGCTGGCGGAGGAGGCGCGGCCCGGCGACCGCGCGGGGCACGGGCATCACCACCATCGGCATGACCACGACCGCAACCGGCACGATGCGCGCATCCACGCCTTCTCCGTGACCTTCGACGAACCGCTGCGCTGGCAGGGCATCGCCGCCTTCCTGGAGATGCTGACCGCCACGCGCGGGGATTCCGTGCTGCGGGTGAAGGGGCTGCTGAACCTCGCGGACGACGACCGGCCGGTGGCGATCCACGGCGTGCAGCATGTCTGGCACACGCCGGAACGCCTGCCCGCCTGGCCCGAGGGGGACGACCGCCGCTCCCGCCTCGTCTTCATCCTGCGCGACCTGGACCGCGCCACGGTGGAGACGGGGCTGCGCGCCTTCGCCGCGGCGGCGGGCTGACCTTCCCTGGTGACAAGGTTTGCCGGCCACGGTAACCGTCCCTGGAATGACCGTCCCGCGGCGCCCGGCGACCTGGATGCTTGCGCTCCTGCTCGTCCTGCAGTGGGGCGGCGGATTGTGGCCGCATCTCCAGGCCAGCTTCGGCGCGGGCGACATGGCGGTCATCTGCACGCCCGAAGGGATGAAGACCCTCCGGCTGGGCGCGGACGGCAAGCCGCTGGATGCGCCGGGCCAGGGCCTCGACTGCTGCCAGCTCTGCCAGGGACCGAACCTTGGCGGCGATCTGCCGGCGCCCGCCGGGCTGCCTGCGCCGCGCGAGGTGCAGCAGCCGGGCACCGCCGTCATGGCGGCGGTCGCCACCCTGTCCTTCCTGCCGCCGCCGCGCACGCGGCACTCGCGCGCCCCGCCCCTCTCCTGAAGCGCCGACCGACCGGAACCATCCCGGCCGGACCCCGCCCCCTTCCGGAGAATTTCCCGTGCCTGATCCGTCCCCTGGGCGGGACCGCGCCGCCGCGCGCCCGAACGCCCCTTCCGCCGAGCTGAAAGCCTTCATCGCCCGGCTGCATTTCTATATCGGCCTCTTCGTCGGTCCCTTCCTCCTCGTCGCGGCCGTCACCGGCCTGCTCTACGTACTGACGCCGCAGCTGGAAGCGATGCTCTACCGCGACAGCCTGCGGACCGCCTCGACCGGCTCGGCGCACAGCCTCTCCGCCCAGGCCGAGGCCGCCCGCGCCGCCATCGGGCCCGGGCCGCGCCTCTTCGCCATCCGCCCCGCCACCGGGGAGGGTGCGACGACGCAGGTGATGTTCCTCCAGCCGGGGCTGGCGGAATCCGAGAGCCGGGCGATCTTCGTCGACCCCGTCACCCTGGCGATCCGCGGGGACATGACCGTCTACGGCACCAGCGGAATCCTGCCCCTGCGCACCACGCTCGACTACCTGCACCGCAACCTGCTGCTGGGCGAGTTCGGCCGCCTCTACAGCGAACTGGCCGCCTCCTGGCTCTGGGTGCTCGCCCTGGGTGGCGTGCTGCTCTGGGCCTGGCGCCGGACGGGCGCGCTGTCGCGGCAGAACCCGAGGAACGCGCGGCTGCGCGCCCGGCGGCTGCATGGGCTGGCCGGCGTCGCCGTCTCGCTCGGGCTGCTCTTCCTCTCCGCCACCGGGCTGACGTGGTCGCAATGGGCTGGCGGGCGGATCGACGGGCTGCGGGAGGCGCTCGGCTGGGTGACGCCCGCCGTCGTGCAGGCGCTGAACGCCCCGGCGGACACCATGGGCGGGCATGACCACCATGGCCAGAACCACCACGGCGAGGCGCCGCGGGAGGCGGCCGCGCCCCGACCGGCATCCCCAGCGGACCCCGGCCTCCTGGCCCGGCCGCCGGAGGCGCAACTGGACGCGGTGCTGGCGGTGGCACGGGCCGCTGGGATCGACTCGCCGCTGGTGGAGATCCGGCTGCCGCGCCCGGGCCGCACCTGGCTGGTGCGGGAATACGACCGCTCCTGGCCCACGCAGGTGGACACGGTGGCGATCGACCCGCGCGACCTGGCGGTGACGAGCCGGGCGGATTTCGCGACCTTCCCGCTGGTGGCGAAGCTGATCCGCTGGGGCATCGACCTGCACATGGGCATCCTGTTCGGCTTGCCGAATCAGGCGCTGGTCGCGGCCATCGCGCTGGGGCTGATCGGGACCATCGTCTACGGCTACCGGGTCTGGTGGCAGAACCGCCCCGCCCCCGGCGCCTTGCCGCGCACCCTGGTCCAGGCGTGGCTGCGCCTCGGCCTGCCGCTGCGCCTCGTCGTGCTGCTGGTCCTGGCGGCGCTGGGCTGGGCCCTGCCCGTCGCGGGGGGCAGCCTGCTGGCCTTCCTGCTGGTGGACCTGGCCCGCTGGCAGCGGGCGAGCCGCCGGATGGCCACGCCCCCGCTGCCGGCGGAGTAGCGGAGCGCCCGCCGGGCGGGGCGTGCCAGGAGGGGAACGCCAATCCCGCCCGGCGCGCCCCAACGCTGCTTACGCCGCAAGCAGCGCGTCGGCCGGGCCGAAGAACTCGTGGTGGATGCGCCCGGCGGGCACGCCGGCCGCGGCGAGCCCGCCGACGAGGGAGCGGAGGAAGGGCACCGGGCCGCAGAGGTAGACATCCGCCTCCGCCGCCGGGGTGTGGCGCAGCAGCCATTCCGGGGTGATCAGCCCGGCGACGTCGTAATCCGCGCCCTCCAGATCCTCGGGACGCGGGCACTGGTAGAAGGTCGTGGCCGTGATCCCCGGCGCAGCCGCGGCCAGCGCCCTCACCCGCGCGCCCATGGCGTGGGTGGCACCGTCCTGGGTGCCGTGGACGTAATGGACCGGCAGGTCCGGGTGCCGCGCGGCGATCTCCTCCAGCATGCTGACCATGGGCGTCAGCCCGACGCCGCCGCTGACCAGCACCACCGGGCGGGCCGGCCGCTCCGCCAGGAAGAAGTCGCCTGCCGGGGGCGCGACCTGCAGCACGGTGCCGGGCGCGGCGTGGTCGTGCAGCCAGCCGGAGGCGACGCCGTGCGGCTCCCGCTTCACGCTGATCCGGTAGGTCTCCCCGCCCGGCACGGAGGAGATGCTGTAGTTCCGCTTCAGCCCCGGTACCTGGCCGGGGATGTCCAGCCGGAAGGTCAGGTACTGGCCGGCGCGGTGGCGCAGCACGGGGCCGCCATCCTGCGGGCGCAGGGTGAAGGAGGTGATGACGGCGCTCTCCCGCTCCACCCGCTCGACCACGAAGGGGCGCCAGCCGTTCCAGCCGCCGCGGGCCTCGGCCATGGCGCGGTAGATCTGCGCCTCGCGGCCGATCAGCAGCTCGGCCAGGAACCAGTAGGCCTCGCCCCAGGCGCCCAGCACCTCCGCCGTCGCCGCATCGCCCAGGACGTCGCTGATCGCGGGCAGCAGGGCGTTGGCCACGGCCGGGTAGTGCTCCGGCAGGATGTTCAGTCCGGCATGCTTCTGGGCGATCCGCTCGACGGCGGGGGCCAGCACCTCCAGCCGGTCGATGTTCTGCGCATAGGCCAGGATGGCATCGGCCAGGGCGCGCGGCTGGGAGCCGGCATCGCCATGGTGGGACTGGTTGAACAGCGCCGCGATCGCCGGGTCCTGGAACATCCGCTGGTACATGCGGCGGGTGATGGCCAGCCCGTGCTCCGCCAGGGCCGGGACGGTGGCCTTCACGGTGGCGATGGTCTGGGCGCTCAGGGGGGCGGGCATGGTGGCTCCAAAAGATGTAATTGAAATACACCTTATATCGCTGGCCTGATTCGAAGATGCATGGGAAATACATCTCTGCCATGCGCCTGACCCTGCACGCGGACTATGCCCTTCGCACCCTGATGTACCTGGGCCTGCGGCCGGACCGGCTCGCCTCCATCCAGGAGATCGCGGCGGCGCACCGCATCTCGGAGAATCACCTGACCAAGGTGGTGCACCGGCTGGGCAGGGCGGGCTTCATCGAGACGCTGCGTGGCCGCGGCGGCGGGCTGCGCCTTGCCCGGCCGGCGGAGGCGATCAACATCGGCGCCGTGGTCCGCGCCACGGAGGACGACCTGGCCCTGCTGGTCTGCTTCAACCCGGACGGCACGCCGGCCGGCGACGGGCTGGAGGGCGGCGGCTGCATCATCGCCGGCGCCTGCCGGCTGCGCTCCGTCCTGGCGGAGGCGCTGGACGCCTTCCTGGCCGTGCTGGACAGCAAGACCCTGGCCGACCTGCTCGGCCCCCTGCGCCGCCCGATGGCCGAGCGGCTGGGCGTGCCGCTGGAGCGGGCGTGACGGCCTTTCCGCGATCCCCCGCCGCCCCTATCAGACACGGATGCCCGACGCCGCCCCCCTGCCGGAGATCCGCCTCGTCACCCTGACCGGCGAGGCGCTGCAGCCTCACCTGCGCGACCTGGCGCGGCTGCGCAGCGCCGTGTTCCGCGACTGGCCCTACCTCTACGACGGCGACCCGGATTACGAGGGCGACTACCTGCGCAGCTATGCGAGGAGCCCTGGCGCGGCGGTGGTGCTGGCGCTGGCTCCGGGCGGGGAGGGCGAGCGCGCCGTGGGCGCCGCCACCTGCCAGCCGATGGCGGAGGCGTCGGAGCCCGTCCGCGCCGCCTTCGCCGCCGGGGGCATCGACCCGGCCACCGCCTGCTACTTCGGGGAATCGGTGCTGCTGCCGGAATACCGCGGCACCGGGATCGGCCTGGGCTTCTTCGCGCATCGCGAGGCGCATGCGCGGGTGCTGGGCGCGGCCACCGCCGCCTTCCTCGCCGTGCGGCGCGATCCCGGCGACCCGCGCCGCCCGGCCGATGCGGTGCCGCTGGACGGGTTCTGGCGCCGGCGCGGCTATGCCCCCCGGCCCGACATCGTCGCGACCTTCCGCTGGAAGGAGATCGACGGCGTGGGCGAGGTGGCGAATGCCCTCACCGCCTGGGTGAAGCCGCTGTGACCGGGGCTCCTCCGGGCGCCCCGCCCTCGGCCACGCTGCGCCTCGCCCTGCTGCAATATCCTGTGGAACGTCCGGAGGGCGTCGCCGCCTTCGCCGCCAGGCTGGACCGCTGGCTGGCGGAGGTCGCGGGCCGCGCCGACCTTGCCGTGCTGCCGGAATACGCCTGCGTCGAGTTGGGAGCCGGCCTCGCCGAAGCCGCCGGCCATGGCGCGGTGGACGAGGCGGGCGAACTGGCCGTGATGGTGGAGGCCGCCCCCGCCATCCTGGACGCCATGCGGGGCGCCGCGAGGCGGGCGGGGCTCTGGCTGCTGCCCGGCACCCTGCCGATGCGCGATGCGGAGGGCCGCGTGCGCAACCGCGCCCCGCTGATCGCCCCGGACGGGCGGATGGCCTTCCAGGAGAAGCGCATCATGACCCGCTTCGAGAAGGAGCGCTGGCTGGTCTCGCCCGGGGACCCGCCCGGGGTGTTCGACACGCCCTGGGGGCGGATCGGCGTCTCCGTCTGCTACGACGTGGAGTTCCCCCAGCACGTCCGCGCCCAGACGGAAGCCGGCGCCTGGCTGATCCTCGCCCCCTCCTGCACGGACACGATGCACGGCTTCCACCGGGTCCGGGTCGGGGCGGCGGCACGGGCGATGGAGAACCAGTGCTACGTCGCCATCACCCCCACCGTGGGCGAGGCGCCCTGGTCCGCCGCGCTGGACGTGAACCGGGGGCATGCCGCCGTCTTCGGCCCGATCGACCGCGGCTTCCCGGAGGACGGCGTGCTGGCGCGCGGCGCGCTGGACCAGCCGGGCTGGGTGCTGGCGACGCTGGACCCGGTGCGGCTGGAGACGGTGCGGCGCGACGGCGGCGTGCGCAACTTCGCCGACCGGCCGCGCGCGCCCATCCCGGACGCGCGTCCGGTTCCCTTCGCGTGAGCGGCGTCTACCTCGTCGCCGGCGAGGCCTCCGGCGACGTGCTGGGCGCGCGGCTGATCGCCCGGCTGCGCGAGCACCGGCCCGACCTGTCCTTCGCCGGCGTGGGCGGCGAGCGCATGGCCGAGCAGGGGCTGGAGAGCTTGTTCCCGATGCGGGAGCTGGCGCTGATGGGGTTGCTGGAGGTGCTGCCGAACATCCGCAGCCTGTCGCGCCGGCTGGACCAGACGGTGGCCGACATCACGGCCCGCCGCCCCAGCGTGCTGGTGACCATCGACAGCCCCGGCTTCGCCCTGCGCGTCGCGGCGCGGGTGAAGCCGCTGGGCATCCCCGTGGTGCACTACGTCGCGCCGCAGGTCTGGGCCTGGCGGCCCTGGCGCGTGCGCAAGATCGCGAAGCGGGTGGACCGCATCCTCGCCCTGCTGCCCTTCGAGGCGCCCTTCTTCGAGAAGGCGGGCATTCCCGTCACCTTCGTCGGCCACCCCGTGCTGGAGAGCGGCGCGGATGCGGGCGACGCCGCCCGCTTCCGCGCCGCCCACGGCATCGGCGGCGACGAGCGCGTGGTGCTGGTCATGCCCGGCAGCCGGCGCACGGAGATCGGCCGCCTGCTGCCCGTCTTCGGGGAAACCCTGCGCCGGCTGGGCGGGCGCATCCCCGGGCTACGGCCGGTGGTCCCGCTCGCCGGCCCGGTGGAGGAGGCGGTGCGCGCCGGCACCGCCGGCTGGGCCACGCCGCCGCTCCTGCTGACCGGCGTGGCGGAGAAGCACGACGCCTATGCCGCGGCCGAGGCGGGGCTGATCAAGTCCGGCACCTCCTCGCTGGAGGTCGCGCTGGCCGGGGTGCCGATGGCCGTGGGCTACAAGGTGAACCCGCTCACGGCGGAGATCGTGCGCCGGCTGATGACGGTGAAGCATGCTAGCATCGTGAACCTGCTAGCCGATGCGCCCGTCATCCCGGAGTTCCTGCAGGAGCGCTGCAACCCCACCCTGCTCTCGGCCGAGCTGGAGAGCCTCCTGACCGATCCGGCGGCGCGGGCGGCGCAGCGGGAGGGCTTCGCGCGGGTGATGGGCCTGCTGCGCCCGCCCCCGGAGGCGGCGCCCGACGGCCGCCCCAGCGAGGCAGCGGCGCGGGCGGTGCTGGCCGCCTTGCGCTGAACCCCCGGGGGGCGCCCACTCGTCCCGGTCGGGATCCGGTGGGAATCGTGGGGAGCCTTCGGCCATGGCATCCTGGCTGCACCTGAACCGTCGCCCCGGGCTGCGCGCGGCGCTGCTGGTCGGCCCGCTGGTCTGGACCGGGCTGGCGTTGCTGCTGCATCTGCGCGCCTCCACCGCGGCGCTGATCGCCTGGGACGCGGCGGTGCTGGCGCATCTGGGCTTCTCCCTCCACGCCCTGCTCGGCGTCAGCCCGGAGCGGACCCGCGCCCAGGCCGAGGCGCTGGACGAGGGACGCTGGGGCGTGCTGAGCGGCACGATCGCCGCGGTGCTGATGTCGCTGGTCGCCGTGGGCGTCGACCTGGCGGGCGCGAAGAACGGTGTCTCGCCCTGGAGCGCGGCACTGGCGATCGTGACGGTGCTGCTCTCCTGGACCATCGTCCACGTGCTCTTCGCCATCCACTACCTGCACGAGCACAGCCTGCGCGGCGGGATCGACTTCCCCGGCAACGACGATCCCGACCTGCTGGAGTTCCTCTACCTCGGCTTCACCGTCGGCATGACGGCGCAGGTGTCGGACGTCACCACCGCCTCCGCCGGGATGCGCCGGCTGGTCCTGGCGCATGGCATCGTCTCCTTCCTGTTCAACGCGGCGGTGGTGGCGGGGGCGGTGAACATCGCGGCCGGGCTGATCTCGTGAGGACCGGCGCGGCGCCTCCGTGATGCTGCAGCGCAAGAAGCCGCCGCCTTAGCCAGCCCCTATCGCCCCGAGAGGATTTCCCGATTGGACGCCCCCGGGGGCGGGTGCAATCATCCCGCGCAGCCCGATACCGAACGCACAGGACTGGGGGAAACATGAACGTCGAGAGCGGATGCCCGATGCACCAGGGCAAGGCGGAGAACCCCAAGATGGAGGGCGCCGCCGTCCTGTTCGAGATGACGAACCGGACCTGGTGGCCGAACCAGCTCGACCTGTCGATCCTGCATGCCAACCCGCCCGCGCTCGACCCGATGGGCCAGGGCTTCGACTATGCGGCGGAGTTCAGGACGCTCGACCTCGCGGCGGTCAAGCGCGACATCATCGCGCTGATGACGGTGTCGCAGGATTGGTGGCCCGCCGATTTCGGCCATTACGGCCCGCTCTTCATCCGCATGGCCTGGCACAGCGCCGGCACCTACCGCATCGGCGACGGGCGCGGCGGCGGCGGGGCCGGAACGCAGCGCTTCGCGCCGCTGAACTCCTGGCCGGACAACGCGAACCTGGACAAGGCGCGCATCCTGCTCTGGCCGATCAAGCAGAAATACGGGCGCAAGCTGTCCTGGGCGGACCTGCTGATCCTGACCGGCAATTGCGCGCTGGAATCCATGGGTCTCCAGACCGCAGGCTTCGGCGGCGGCCGCGCCGACGTGTGGGAGCCGGAGGCGGGCATCTCCTGGGGCCCCGAGCGCGAGTGGCTGGGCGACGAGCGCTACAGCGGCAACCGCGACCTGGCGCATCCGCTGGCGGCCGTGCAGATGGGCCTGATCTACGTGAATCCCGAGGGGCCGAACGGCAACCCGGACCCGCTCGCCTCGGCGCACGACATCCGCGACACCTTCGGCCGCATGGCGATGGGCGACGAGGAGACGGTGGCCCTGATCGCGGGCGGCCACACCTTCGGCAAGACCCACGGCGCCGCCGACCCGTCCCAGTACATCGGGCCGGAGCCGGAGGGCGCGGGCGTCGAGATGCAGGGCCTCGGCTGGGCCAACAGCTTCGGGTCCGGCAATGCCGGCGCGACCATCACCAGCGGGCTGGAGGTCACCTGGACCTCGAAGCCGACGCAGTGGAGCAACGACTACTTCGACAACCTCTTCGGCTTCGAGTGGGAGCTGACGAAGAGCCCCGCCGGCGCGCACCAGTGGGTCGCGAAGGACGTGCCGCCGGAGCGCATGGTGCCCGACGCACACGACCCGTCGAAGAAGCATCGGCCGACCATGCTGACCAGCGACCTCGCGCTGCGCTTCGACCCCATCTACGGCCCGATCTCCCGCCGCTTCCACGAGAACCCGGAGGAGTTCGCCAAGGCCTTCGCCGAGGCCTGGTACAAGCTGACCCATCGCGACATGGGCCCGCATGGCCGCCTGCTGGGCCCCGAGGTGCCGGCCGAGCCGCGCATCTGGCAGGACCCGGTGCCGGCGGTGGACCATCTGCTGGTCGACGCGGCGGACATCGCCGCGCTGAAGCGGAAGATCCTGGATTCCGGCCTGTCCGTCTCCCGCCTCGTCGCGACCGCCTGGGCCTCCGCCTCGACCTATCGCGGCTCCGACCGTCGCGGCGGGGCGAACGGGGCACGCATCCGCCTCGCGCCGCAGAAGGACTGGGCGGTGAACGAGCCGGCCGAGCTGGCCAAGGCGCTCTCCGTGCTGGAGCGCATCCAGGCGGAGTTCAACGGGGCGCAGGCGGGTGACGGCACGGGGGGCAAGAAGGTCTCGCTGGCCGACCTGATCGTGCTCGGCGGCTGCGCGGCGGTCGAGGCGGCGGCGAAGGCCGGCGGCCACGACGTCACGGTGCCCTTCACCCCGGGTCGCACCGACGCATCGCAGGAGCAGACGGATGCGGAATCCTTCGCGCCGCTGGAGCCCAGGATCGACGGCTTCCGCAACTTCGTGGGCGAGACCTCGATCCGCGCCGCCGAGGAGATCCTGGTCGACCGCTCGCAGCTCCTGACCCTCTCGGCGCCGGAGATGACGGTGCTGGTGGCCGGGCTGCGCGTGCTGGGCGCCAATGTCGGCGGCTCGAAGCACGGCGTCTTCACCGACCGGCCGGGCACGCTGAGCAACGACTTCCTGCGCAACCTGCTGAACACCAGCACCGCGCTGAAATGGGAGGCCTCGCCCGAGGCGGACGGCACCTACACGGCCAGGGACCGCAGGACCGGCGAGGCGAAGTGGTCCGGCACGCGGGTCGACCTGATCTTCGGGTCCAACTCGCAGCTCCGCGCCCTGTCGGAAGCCTATGCGACCGACGACGCCGGGCCGGCCTTCGTGGAGGCCTTCGTCAAGGCCTGGACCAAGGTGATGAACGCCGACCGCATCGACCTCGTCTGACGGTCGTCGGCGTCCGTGGCCCGGGGGAAAGGCGCTGCCTTTCCCCCGCTACCCCCTTTCCGCCAGGACCCTCTGATCCCCTTTGGGGGCCCTGGACCCGATCCGTGCTGCCGCGGGACAGCCTGCGTCGGGGTCGCGTCGCCGGAGGTCATCGACCTCCGGCGGGCCACGTCGCCCCGCCTGCTGACGGCTTCCTGATTCTTCCGCGACCCGCCTGACAGCGCGATCCTTGGGTGCAGCCCGCGGGCTGCACTTTCACCGCGGAGAACCAGCCGCCCGGCGGGGTCCGGGGCCAGCCTGTGGCCCTGGTGGAGGGGGCATCGGGGGGCCGACGCACTGCGTCGACAAGCCTCCCCCGGGAAACGGGCGCGACGCGGCGGCCCGCGACCGCCTCAGCTCTTCGGAATCTTCCGCACCGCGCCCTTGGCGGCGCTGGTCGCCAGCATGGCATAGGCCTGCAACGCCGTGCTGACCTTGCGCGCGCGCGGCGCCGCGGGCTTCCAGCCGGCGGCGTCGCGGGCGGCGCGGCGGCGGCCCAGCTCCGCCTCGTCCACCGCCAGGTGGATGCGGCGGTTGGGGATGTCGATCTCGATGCGGTCCCCCTGCTCGACCAGGCCGATCAGCCCGCCCTCGGCCGCCTCGGGCGAGACATGGCCGATGGAGAGGCCCGAGGAGCCGCCGGAGAAGCGCCCGTCCGTCACCAGGGCGCAGGCCTTCCCCAGCCCCTTCGACTTCAGGTAGCTGGTCGGGTACAGCATCTCCTGCATGCCCGGCCCGCCGCGCGGCCCCTCGTAGCGGATCAGCACCACCTCGCCCGCGACCACCTTGCCGCCGAGGATGCCCTCCACGGCCGCGTCCTGGCTCTCGAAGACATGGGCGGCGCCGGTGAAGGTCAGGATGCTCTCGTCCACCCCGGCGGTCTTCACGATGCAGCCGTCGAGGGCGAGGTTGCCGAACAGCACGGCGAGACCGCCATCCTTGGAATAGGCATGCGCCGCCTCGCGGATGACGCCCGTCTCGCGGTCCAGGTCCAGCGCGTCGTAGCGGGCGTCCTGGCTGAAGGCGACCTGGGTGGGGATGCCGCCCGGGGCGGCGCGGTAGAACTCCTTCACCGAGGCGCTCTCGGTGGTGCGGATGTCCCAGCGCGCCAGGGCCTGGCCCAGCGTGCCCTCGGCGACGTTGCCGACGGAGGTGTCCACGAGGCCCGCGCGGTCCAGCTCGCCCAGGATGCCCATGATGCCGCCGGCGCGGTGCACGTCCTCCATGTGGACCTGCGACACGGCGGGCGCGACCTTGCACAGCACGGGGACGCGGCGGGAGAGCCGGTCGATGTCCGCCATGGTGAAGGGCACCTCGCCCTCGTTCGCGGCGGCCAGCAGGTGCAGCACCGTGTTGGTCGAGCCGCCCATGGCGATGTCGAGCGTCATCGCGTTCTCGAAGGCGGCGAAGGAGGCGACGTTGCGCGGCAGGACGGAGGCGTCGTCCTCCTCGTAGTAGCGCTTGGCGAGATCGACGATCAGGTGCCCCGCCTCGACGAACAGCCGGCGGCGATCGGCATGGGTGGCGAGCGTCGAGCCGTTGCCCGGCAGCGCCAGGCCCAGCGCCTCGGTCAGGCAGTTCATCGAGTTCGCCGTGAACATGCCGGAGCAGGAGCCGCAGGTCGGGCAGGCGGAGCGCTCGATGACCTTCACCTCCTCGTCGGAGACGCGGTCGTCGGCGGCGGCCACCATGGCGTCGATCAGGTCGTACTTCTTCGTGACGCCCTTGGCGACGACCTTGCCCGCCTCCATCGGCCCGCCGGAGACGAAGACGACGGGGATGTTCAGCCGCAGCGCCGCCATCAGCATGCCCGGCGTGATCTTGTCGCAGTTGGAGATGCAGACCATGGCGTCGGCGCAGTGCGCGTTGACCATGTATTCCACGGAATCCGCGATCAGCTCGCGCGAGGGCAGGGAGTAGAGCATCCCGTCATGGCCCATCGCGATGCCGTCATCCACCGCGATGGTGTTGAACTCCTTGGCGACGCCGCCGACCTGCTCGATCTCCCGCGCGACGAGCTGGCCCAGGTCCTTCAGGTGGACATGGCCGGGGACGAACTGGGTGAAGGAGTTGACGACGGCGATGATCGGCTTGCCGAAATCGCCGTCCTTCATGCCGGTGGCGCGCCAGAGGCCGCGGGCGCCGGCCATGTTGCGGCCATGGGTGGTGGTGCGGGAGCGATAGGCGGGCATGGTCTGGCTCGTTTCCGTGGGGCGGCGGGGCCGTTTCCCTGGTCCTCTCCCACGAACCGGCGGGGCAGTTCAACGCATGGCACCCCCGCGATGGCCGGGGGGCTGGCCGGGGGGGCTGGCCGGGCGCCCGGTGGTGCCCCGTTACTTCCGCGCCTCCTTCCCGGCCCGCCGCCCACCCTCCCGCAGCGCCTCGATCCGCGCCGGCAGGCGGCGGGCGATGCCCGGCTGGGTCTCCGGCCGGCGCTTCCAGTCGCGGCATTCCCCGCGCGTGCGGCCGCAGGCCAGGCACCAGCCCGTGGCGGCGTCGAAGCGGCAGATGCTGGTACAAGGGCTCTTCATGCTGGCATCGTCCTGGCCTGGGCGTTCCTGGAATGATACATTATAACGCATCCTCCCTGGCTCAGGATGCCTTCATGCGCCGCCGCTCGCTGCTGACCGCGACCCTGCCGGCCCTGCTGCCCTGGCCGGCGTTGGCCGGACAGGTTCCGGAGCGGCCGCTGCAGATCGGGCAGGCCTTCCTGGCCGAAGGACTCGACCCGGTCCAGGGCAGCGCCGGCTGGGCGCTGCAGTCGCATGGCGTGGCCGAGACCCTGTTCACCGTGGACCGGCGGGGCACGGCGGTGCCGAATCTGGCGACCGGGGCGCGGGCGGAGGGCGAGTCCTGGCTGGTGAGCCTGCAGGCGGGGCTGCGCTTCTCCGACGGCACGCCGCTCGACGCCCAGGCCGCCGCGGCCAGCCTCTCCCGCGCCGTCCGGGGCAATCCCCGCGCCGCGACCGGGCTGGGGCGGGAGGCCGGGTTCGAGGCGGTGGATGCCACCACCCTGCGCATCCGCCCCGCCCGCCCGGTGGCCGCCCTGGCACCGCTGCTGGCCGAGTTCCCGCTGGTGATCCATCGCCCCACCGCCGCCGCCCCGGTCTTCACCGGGCCCTGGCGCGTCACCGGCTTTCGCGCCGGCGACCGCATCACGCTGGAGTCCAACCCGCACCACCGCGACGGCGTGGCGCGCCGCCCGGCGGTGATCCGGCGCGTGGCCGATCCGGCGGCCCTGGCGATCGGGCTGGAATCGGGGGAGCTGGACCTGGCCTTCGGCCTGGTGCCGGAGACGCTGGATCGGCTGCGCCGTGTCGCGGGGGTGGCGGTCCGCTCCTTCCCCGTCGCCTACCAGTACATGATCATGGCCAATACCCGCCGTCCCGCCCTGGCCGACCCGCAGGTACGCCGTGCCCTCTCCCTGGCGCTGGACCGCGGGCAGCTCGCCCGCGCCCTGCTGGGCGGGGCGCCAGCCAGCGGCCTGTTCCCCGCCTGGATGCCCTGGGCCCTTCCCGATCCCCTGCCGCATGATCGCGCCGCCGCCGCCGCGCTGCTGGACGGGGCGGGGTGGCCGTTGCAGGGCGGGCTGCGCCGGCGCGACGGCCAGGTGCTGGAGGTCACGCTCGCCGCCTATCCGCAGCGCCCGGACTTCCTCGCCCTGGCGCCCCTGGTGCGGGCGCAGTGGGAGGCGCTGGGCCTGCGCGTCGCGACGCGGGTGGTGGAGAACGGCACGGCGGCGCTGCAATCGGGGGATTTCGACCTTCTGTTCTGGACGACCCATGTCGCGCCCGGCGGCGACCCTTCCTTCGCGTTCGAGCAGTATGCCCGCACCGGCGCGCCGCTGAACGGGATGGGCTTCTCCGATCCGGCGCTGGACGGCGTGCTCGACCGCCTGCGCTCCGAGCCCGGCACCGAAGCCCGCGCCACCCTGGCCCGCGAGGCCGGGGCGCGGCTGAACGCGTTGGCGCCGGTCCTCTTCCTGCTCACGCCGGAATGGCACCTCGGCACCTCGGCGCGGCTCGGGACCTACGAGCCCTTCCCCTCCGACTACTACATCCTGCACGCCGGGGTGCGTTGAGCGCGGCGCTCCGCCTCGCGCTGCTGTTCCTGACCGGCAGCCTCGCCGCCTTCCTGGCCACCCGCGCGGCGCCGGGCGACCCCGCCCTGCTGGTCCTGGCCGAGGCCGGGCTGGGCGGCGAGGCCGCGCCCGCCCTGCGTGCCGCCTTCGGCACGGAGCTTCCCTGGCTGTCGCAGTATCTCCGCTTCCTGGGCGGGCTGCTCCGCGGCGATCTCGGCCTCTCCTTCCGCACCGGCCTGCCGGTGCTGCCGGAGCTGCTGGGGCGCCTGCCCGTCTCCCTCGGCCTGTCGCTCGGCGGGCTGGCCGTGGCGGCGCTGGGCGCCCTGCCGCTCGGCCTCGCCGCGGCGGCCCGCCCGCGCGGCGCGGCCGATCGCGGGCTCGGCCTGGCTACCCTGGCGAACCAGGCCCTGCCGGGCTTCTGGCTGGGCTCCGCCGCGCTCTGGCTGCTTTCCGCCCGGCTGGGCGCGTTCTCGCCGCTCACCGGCACCGCCTGGGAGCGGGCGGTCCTGCCGGTGGCGCTGCTGGCCTTCGCCGCGCTGCCGCCCCTGGCCGGCGCCGTCCGCGCCGCCTACCGGGAGGTGGCCTCCAGCCGCCACCTCCGGGCCGCACTGGCCCGCGGCGAGCCGGTCGGCGCGGTGCTGCGCCGCCAGGGCGCCCCGGCGGCCCGCCTCGCCCTGCTCGCGGCCGCGACCGGGGAGGCTGCCTTCGCGCTCGGCGGCGCGGCGGTGCTGGAGGCGCTGCTGGGCCTGCCCGGCCTGGGAAGCTGGGCGGTGGAGGCGGCGCGGGCCCGCGACTGGCCGGTGCTCCAGGCGACCATCCTGGCCGCCTTCCTCTGGGCGCTCGCGGTGCAGCTCGCCGCCGGCTGGCTGCGCGTCCGGCTGGACCCGCGCCTGCGGGCCCTGTGACGCGCCCCGCCGCCCGGCTGGCGCGGCGGGTGGTGCCGCTGCTGCTGCTGGCCGCCGCCGCGGCGCTGGCCCCCGCCGCCGACCGGCCCGACCTCGACCGCCGCCTGCTGCCCCCGGGCCTCGCGGCGCCGCTGGGGACGGATTCGCTCGGGCGCGACCTCCTCGGGCGGGTGCTGGCGGGGGGCTGGCCGACCATCGAGGCGACGGCGGTCGCGCTCGCCGCCGCGATCGCCCTGGGCCTGCCGCTGGGCCTGGCCGGGGCCCGGGCGGAGGGGGCCGGCGCCTGGGCGCGGGGGCTGGCCGCGCTGCTCTCCGCCCTGCCGGGCCTGCTGCTGGGCATCGTGGCCGCGGGGCTGCTCGGCGGGCTGTCCCCCGCCGGGGCGGGGCTGGCGCTGGCGCCGCCCGCCGCGGCACAGGTGGCGCTGGTCACGGCGAGCTGTGCCGCGGCGCAGCTCGCGGAGCCGCATGCCCGCGCCGCCGTGGCGCTCGGGGTGCCCCTGCCGCGCCTGCTCTGGCGCCATGTCCTGCCGATGCTGTCGGGGCCGCTGCAGGGCTGGGCGGCCGCGCGCCTGCCGCGGCTGGCCCTGGCCTATGGCGGGCTGGCCTTCCTGGGCCTGGGCGCCGATCTGGGGCGGCCGGACTGGGGGGCGATGGTCTGGGAGTACCGCACCCATGCCTGGACGGCGCCCTGGCTGCTCGTCGGGCCGGCACTCGGGCTGCTCGCCCTGGCCCTGGCGCTCCGGGCCCTGCTTGCCCCCTCTCCGGCCGCGTCGTAACCGCTGGGAGGCGCCGACCCGACCGAGGAGTACCCGCCCCGCATGGCCACCGACCTCGAGATCGCCCGGGCCGCCACCCTGCAGCCGATCCTCCGCATCGCCGAGCGGGCGGGCATCCCGGAGGCGGCGGTGGAGCCGCACGGGCGCTTCAAGGCCAAGCTGGACCCCGGCCGCATCCCGGATTCCGGCAGGACGGGCGCGCTGGTCCTGGTGACGGGCATCAACCCGACCGCGGCCGGCGAGGGCAAGACGACCACCACCATCGGGCTGGGCGACGCGCTGAACGCGCTGGGCACGCGGACCATGATCTGCCTGCGCGAGCCCAGCCTCGGCCCCTGCTTCGGGGTGAAGGGGGGCGCCACGGGCGGCGGGCGGGCGCAGGTGGCGCCGATGGAGGACATCAACCTCCACTTCACCGGCGACTTCCACGCCATCACCAGCGCCAACAACCTGCTCTCGGCCATGGTGGACAACCACCTCCACTGGGGCAACGCGCTCGGGCTCGACCAGCGGCGGATCACCTGGCGCCGCGCCATCGACATGAACGACCGCGCGCTGCGCGACGTGCTGGTGGGCCTCGGCGGCATGCCCAACGGCCTGCCGCGCGAGGACGGGTTCGACATCACCGTGGCGAGCGAGGTGATGGCGATCCTGTGCCTGTCGAACGACCTCGCCGACCTCCAGGCCCGGCTGGGCCGCATCATCGTCGGCCAGAGGCGCGACGGCACCAGCGTGACGGCGGCCGAGCTGAAGGCGCACGGCGCCATGGCGGCGCTGCTGCGCGAAGCGATGTTCCCCAACCTGGTGCAGACGCTGGAAGGCAGCCCGGCGCTCGTCCATGGCGGCCCCTTCGCCAACATCGCGCATGGCTGCAACTCCGTCGCCGCCACCCGGCTCGGGCTGCGGCTGGCCGACGTGGTGGTGACGGAGGCGGGCTTCGGCGCCGACCTGGGCGGCGAGAAGTTCTGCGACATCAAGTGCCGCCTCGCCGGCCTCTCGCCCGAGGCCTGCGTCGTCGTCGCGACCGTGCGCGCGCTGAAGCTGAACGGCGGCGTGGCGCGCGGCGAGCTGGACCGCGAGGACGTGGCCGCCGTGAAGCGTGGCGTGGTCAACGTCGTGCGGCACGTCGAGAACATGCGCCTCTTCGGCCTGCCGGTGGTGGTGGCGCTGAACCGCTTCACCTCCGACACGGAGGCGGAGATCGCCGTGGTGCGCGAGGCGCTGGCGCCGCTGGGCGCGGAGGTCGTGCTCTGCACCCACTGGGCCGACGGCGCGGCGGGGGCGATGGAGCTGGGCCGCGCCGTGCGACGGCTGATCGAGGACGGCACCGCGCGCTTCGCCCCGATCTACGAGGACTCGCTGCCGCTGGAGGAGAAGATCCGCACCATCGCGCGGCGGATCTACCGCGCCGCCGACATCGCCGTGCCGCCCTCCGTGCATTCCCGGCTGAAGCGGTTCGAGGAGGCGGGGTTCGGCCAGGTCCCCGTCTGCATCGCCAAGACGCAGTACTCCTTCAGCGCCGATCCCGCCGCCCTCGGCGCCCCCACCGGCCATGTCCTGCCGGTGCGCGAGGTGCGCCTCGCGGCCGGCGCCGGCTTCGTGGTGGCGATCTGCGGCGACGTGATGACCATGCCCGGCCTGCCGCGCAGCCCGGCCGCCGAGCGCATCGGCCTGGATGCGGAGGGCAACATCGAAGGGTTGTTCTGATCCCCGGGGCGGGCTCCGGGCCCGGCCATGCGGTGCGGGCGGGGCGCCACGGCTTTGGTCTGGGCCCCGTCGCGCCCGGGGCGGTATGCTCGGCCCGGTCCCCGGTCCGGCTCGGAACGGGCATTCCGATCGGTGGTTCTTTCGGCAACCGAATAGCGATGGCAGAACAGTCGCTTACAGGAAAGGTGTTCCCCGCGCTCGCGGGGATGAACCGACCTTCTTCGTGACTGACCTGTCCCTGGCCGTGTGTTCCCCGCGCTCGCGGGGATGAACCGCGTGTCGCCTGGGACTACCTCAAGGCGTTGTCGTGTTCCCCGCGCTCGCGGGGATGAACCGGCGGCGCTGCGCGAGGATGGCCGGCCCATCATGTGTTCCCCGCGCTCGCGGGGATGAACCGCGCCTCTTCCACCAGGTCGGTCGCGGTTCCGTGTGTTCCCCGCGCTCGCGGGGATGAACCGCGATAGGCGCTGCCGCTGTCCGTCGCGAGCACGTGTTCCCCGCGCTCGCGGGGATGAACCGCGTCGCTCATCCATCGCGCGAATGTGGCGCGAGTGTTCCCCGCGCTCGCGGGGATGAACCGGTCGGCGGGCCGCTGATCGGCATGCTGGTCGGGTGTTCCCCGCGCTCGCGGGGATGAACCGCCGGCGATTGTCTCCGGGCGGCAGGCGGAGACGTGTTCCCCGCGCTCGCGGGGATGAACCGTGCGCCCGGATGTCGTCATCCCATTCCGCATGGTGTTCCCCGCGCTCGCGGGGATGAACCGCTGCATCGCGAGGACGGCCCTGCCTACATCGAGTGTTCCCCGCGCTCGCGGGGATGAACCGTCGATGCGCATCGTGCAGGTGCCCGCCGACTGGTGTTCCCCGCGCTCGCGGGGATGAACCGGCGACGCGGGGCATCAGGCGGGCTCCCGCCGGGTGTTCCCCGCGCTCGCGGGGATGAACCGACCTGGCCGCCTGTCGCGCCGCCAGTGCTGATGTGTTCCCCGCGCTCGCGGGGATGAACCGTGGAAGAATCCAGGCGGCATCAGGCGGACAGCGTGTTCCCCGCGCTCGCGGGGATGAACCGGCGAGGGGATAGGGCGCGCAGGACTGGCGCGCGTGTTCCCCGCGCTCGCGGGGATGAACCGCACGAGGACTGGCTGCGCGAGCGCAGCGACGCGTGTTCCCCGCGCTCGCGGGGATGAACCGGCTGGACGCTTCCCTCCGCGCGCACGGCGCAAGTGTTCCCCGCGCTCGCGGGGATGAACTGGGGTCGACGACAAGATGTCCTGTGTCGCCGGCGTGTTCCCCGCGCTCGCGGGGATGAACCACGAGTTGGCCGCCGCTCACACGAGTCTCGTAGGTGTTCCCCGCGCTCGCGGGGATGAACCGATAAGCCAACGGCCGCCTGGCCGGGACCGGCCATGCGGCGCGGCGGCCGGCTCTTCGCGGCAAAGGCTCGCCCCGTCTAGCATGCCCGCCAGGAAAGAATGCCGGAGACACGTCCATGACCCTTCCGCTGCCGCGGCGCGCGGCCTTGCTGGCCCTGTCGGCACCCCTGGTCCTGCCGCGTGCGGCGGCCGCGCAGGGGGCGGGCTGGCCTGACCGGCCGCTGCGGCTGATCCTGCCCTATACCCCCGGCGGCGGCACGGATGGCGTGGCCCGCACCCTCGCGGCGCGCCTCCAGGCGGAGCTGGGCCAACCCGTCGTCGTGGAGAACCGCCCCGGCGCCGGCGGCAACCTGGCCACCGAGCTGGTCGCGACGGCGAAGCCCGATGGCTACACCCTGCTGATGGGTAACCAGGGGCCCATGACGGTGAACCCGACGCTGTTCGGCCGCACCCTGAAGACCGACCCGGCGACGGCGCTCGACCCGGTGGCGATGGTGGCGGAGACGCCGCTGGTGCTGGTGGTCGGCCCCGGCACCCGGGCGAAGACCCTGGCGGAGCTGCTGGAGGAGGCACGGGCGAGGAAGGGCGAGCTGAACTACGCCTCGCCGGGCAACGGCTCGGCGGGACACCTGGCCATGGCGCTGCTGCTGCTCCAGGCCGGCGTCACCGCGACGCACCTGCCCTTCCGCGGCGCGGCGCCGGGGCTGACCGACGTGGCGGCGGGGCACATGGCGGCGATGATCTCCACCCTGCCTTCCGTGCTGGGGCTGGTGCAGGGCGGCACGCTGCGGGCGCTGGCCGTCACCGGCCGCAGCCGCGTCGCCGCCCTGCCGGACGTGCCCACCGTGGCCGAGACCCTGCCGGGCTACGCCGTCACCGCCTGGTACGGCATCCTCGTGCCGCATGGCACGCCGGAGCCGGTGCGCGCCCGCCTCGCCGGGGCGATCGACACCGCGCTGGGCGCGCCGGAGCTGCTGGACCGGCTGCGCGCGGATGGCACCGAGCCCTTCCGCATGGACGCCGCCGCCTTCGGCCGCTTCATGGCGGAGGAGCGGACCCGCTGGGCGGAGGTGATCCGCAAGGCGGGGATCGAGGTGGACTGACCGCGCCCCGGCCCCGCGGCGCCCGGCCTATTCGTCGCGGGGCGGGCTCTCGATGATGCGGTCGGCGATGGCCATCAGCATGTAGCCGATGATGAAAACGACGTTGATCACCACCAGCCAGGTGAGCTGCGTCACGCTGACCGTGTCCTCCAGCTTCATCAGCCCCTTGGCCAGCGCGACCGCGGCGATGGCGGCGAGCGAGGCGAAGAGCTTCCGCTTCAGCCCGGAGAAATCCACCGTGGTCAGCCAGATCGGCCAGTTCGGCCGCTGCTCCGGGCTGATCCGGGTGACGACGTTCTCGTAGCCCGAGAAGATCACGATGATCACCAGCCCGCCGACGAAGGTCATGTCGACCAGCGACAGGATGCCCAGGATCACCTGGTGCTCGCTCAGCGTGCCGATGCTCGCCACCATGCGGAACAGCTCGATGGCGAAGGTCGCGAGCAAGACCACCAGCGCCACCACCAGCCCGAGGTAGAAGGGCGCCATGATCCAGCGGCTGGCGATGATCAGCCGTTCGACGAACTGGTGCACGCGAATCGCCTCCGAGGGTTCCGGCCGCCGTCCGGCCCCTGTCTGGCACGGCGCGGCCCGCCCCGTCCCGCCGGCCCGGCGCATGGCACGCTGCCGGGCCCGCGTGCCGGATTTTCCCGCATGCCGGGTGGTCCCATCTTCTCTTTCGCGCCATCCTGCGGAACGCCCGGAGCCGGCCCCCGCATGCGTCGCACCCTTCTCCTCCTGCTGCCCCTCTGCCTTCCCCTCGGGCTGGCGGGCTGCGGCGACACGCCGTTCAGCGACGTGCTGCGGATGAGCCTGCTCCTGCCGCCACTCGGCCCCTCGGGCCCGCCGCAGCCCGAGGAACTGGCGCCGCCGCCCGACACCCTGCCCCCGGCCACCGAGTCGGCGCCCGGCGAGCCGGCGCTGCTGGTCAGCATCGGCAGCCGCCGCGCCACCGCCACCCTGCTGCAGCAGAACGGCGAGCAGCGGCTGTGGCGAAGCGCCAGCGGGCTGGTGGTGGCGACCGACGGGGCGCGAGTGGTGGCGACGGCCGGGCTGCCGGTCTGGCTGACGGCGACGCGGCTGGACGGGCCGGACCCGCTGGACGATCCTGGCGCCCTGGCCGAGCGGCCGGCGGTGTTCCGACGCTCGGTGGACCTGATGCGCTCCAGCCGCTCGCCGGACGGGATGCGCTTCGGCGTCTCGCTGGAATGCCGCCTCCGCGCGGTGCGCCAGGAGGAGGCGCTGCTGATCGAGGAGCGCTGCGGCGGCGGTGCCTCCTTCACCAACCGCTACTGGGCGGTGCCGGAGACGGGTTCGATCTGGCGTTCCGAGCAGTGGGTCGGCGGCGACCGCGGGTTGATGGTGATCGAGGTGCTCACCCCGCCCGCCAGCTGAGCCCGGCCTGGCGCACGCGCCGCGCTACCCAGGCCAGCCAGAGCAGCTGCACGCATAGCGCCGGCACGACGACCAGCGGCTTCATCCAGGGCGAGAGCTCGCGGAACAGCAGCGCCAGGGCGAAGTGGAACAGCGCGAAGCCCCAGTGGATCGCGGCGACCCGCGCGGTCGGCACGCCGCTGCGCTGGGCCATCTGGTAGAGGTGGGTGCGGTGCGGCCTGCTGGCCCGCTCGCCCATGGCGATCCGGCGCAGCAGGGTGAAGCCGGTGTCGAAGAGCAGGGCGAAGAGCAGCAGCGGCACGATCAGGAACGACACCTGGTTCATGTCGAAGCGGGAGGCCGCGACCGCCAGCACCGCCATCATGAAGCCCAGGAACTGCGAGCCGACATCGCCCATGAAGATCCGGGCAGGGGGCAGGTTGAAGGGCAGGAAGCCCGCGAGCCCCGCGGCGAGGAACAGCGAGGCGGCGTAGACGAAGCCGCCCCCCTCCAGCGCCGCGATCAGGCAGAGCCCGGCGCAGGCGATCAGCAGCGTGCCGCCGACCAGCCCGTCCAGCCCGTCCATGAAGTTCACCGCGTTGGTGCAGGCCAGGATCCAGAACAGCGTCAGCGGCAGGCCGACCCAGCCGAGGCTGACGGGGCCGATCCAGGGCAGGGCCAGCCGGTCCACGACCAGCCCGCTGCCGATCGCGACCAGCGCCGCCCCGCCCTGGGCCGCGAGCTTCACCACGAAGCGGAAGTTCACCACGTCGTCGGCCAGCGACACGGCGGCGATCACCAGCGCGGCCAGGATCACGCCGACGAACTGCGGCTCGGCGATCCGGGCCAGGGCGGCGACGTGGTAGAGCACCAGCATCCCCGCCACGAAGGCGCCCACCACGCCCACGCCGCCGCCGCGGGGCGTCGGCACCGCATGCGCGCTGCGGGCGTTGGGCCGGTCGAGGATGGGGAAGGCGATCATCAGGCGCACCAGCGCGCCCGACAGCACGGTGAGCAGCAGGGCGAAGCCCAGATGCTCGAGGATGTTGGCGAACTGCATCGTCGGGTCAGGTCAGGGCTGCAACCGGTCGGCTTCGAGGCTGGCGTAGACGTCGCCGCTGTTCGCCCCGGCCGGCAGGGCGAGCAGCCATTCCGCCATGGCCGCGTGCCCGGCCGGGCGGGGCAGGGCGAAGGCCGGCGTCTCGCCCAGGCAGGCGTTGAAGCGGTAGGGCCCGAGCGCCGCCAGGCGGTCCAGGCAGGCCAGCGCCACGGGGCGCTGGATCGTCGTGAACTCGAAGGAGAGGGCGCGCAGCGGCTGCGACAGCCCGGCCAGCACCTGGGCCTCGTAGCCCTCCACGTCGATCTTGGCGAAGGCGGGCGCGCCGTGCCGCGCGACCAGCGCGTCCAGCGTGGTGACGCGCCGCGCCAGCCTGCCGTCCCAGACCTGCCCCTCCCAGCCCGGGGCGCCCTGCGCGGCGGCGACGAAATCATCCGAGGCGGTGGCGACGGTCGGGTTCGCGGTGTTCAGCCGCAGCACGCCCTCGCCCGGTGCGGCGCCCACCAGGGCGCAGACCACCCGCACCTTCGGATCGGACCGGAAGAGCAGGCGCAGCAGCCGCGCCAGCCGGGGCTGCGGCTCCACCGCCACGGCCCTGGCGCCGAGCCGCCGGAAGGAGGCCGTGCGGTCGCCGACATGGGCGCCGAGGTCGAAGCCGGTCTCGCCCGGCCCGAGGAAGCGGCCGAGCAGCGCATCCAGCCCCTCCGCCCGGCCGGGGGCGTAGTAGGTGCGGAGCGAGCGGCCGATGGCGGCGGCCGGGCTCGTCGGCGCCGCGTCCCCGGCCCCGGGCGCTGCGGCGCCCCTCCGCCGGGCGACGTGCGGACCGCTCACGCCGCGAAGGCCAGGGCCACGCCGCCTGCCCGGTCCGGCGGCACGGTCAGGCCCAGCGGCCCGTCCGCGGCGACGCCAGCCAGCAGCCGGCGCGCTGCCGCGTTGCCGTCGCCGGTGCGGACCACGATCCCGGCAAGGAAGGGGAGGGAGGGCGGGACGACGCCCGGCAGCACCGCCTCCAGCGAAGCGGGCGGCAGGATGCGGACGCGGCCGTGCCGCAGCGGCAGGGCGTAGCCGCCGGCCGGATCGGGCTCCAGCGGCAGGCCGGCGAGGCGGGAGAGGCGGGCGGCGCTTTCGGCCGGGGCCTCGCTGGCCAGCACCACCGTCTCCAGGGCGACGGCGTTGTTCGGGTGCTCCAGCCAGCGCGGCTGCCAGAGCAGTTCCGGCGTCAGGTGCTGGATGAGCTGGATGCGGCCCTCCGGCGCGTCGGGCAGGGGCAGGCGGGAGAAGGCGGCGCGCGGGCCGTCCGGCGCGTCCACCGGGCGCTCCAGATGCGAGACGCCGGGGATGTCGAGCCCGGCGGCGCGCAGCCGGGCCAGGTTGGCCCCCGCATCCGCGATGGCCAGGGCGAGGATGTGCATCCCCTCGTAGCGGTCCAGACGCTGGCCCATGCCGTTGTCCGGCAGGCTGGGGTCCAGGATCGCCAGCAGCTCCAGATAGCCCTGGCGCAGCATCGCGCAGCGGTTGCCGGTCGCCATCGGGACCGCCGGGCCGCCGGGCACGGCCGGGGCGGAATGGCGGGCCAGCGGCGTCAGGGCGAAGCCCAGCGCCTCCCACCGCGCCCAGAGGGCGGGGCCGTCGCGGGTGCAGACGCCGACATGGTCCAGCCCCGTGGCGACGCCCTCGGTCACGCGAGGGACTCGTATTTCGGGAGGAGCCATTCCTTTGGCTCGGCCGCGGCCTCCGCATACCAGCGCTCGACCAGCGGATGCGCCCGCACCGCCGCGCAGTAGCCCTGCGCCGCCGTGCCCAGCTCGGGGCGGTAGGTAAGGAAGCGGGCGACGACCGGCGCGTACATGGCATCCGCCGCGCCGAGCTCCGCGCCGAAGAGGAAGGGCCCGCCATGAGCGGCGAGGCATTCGCCCCAGATGGCCTCGACCCGCGCGATATCGGCCAGGCTCTCCGGGTTGCGGCCCAGCCCGGCATAGTCGCGGCCGAGGTTCATCGGCATGGCCATGCGCAGCGCGCGGAAGCCGGCATGCATCTCCGCCGCGACCGAGCGCGCCTGGGCCCGTGCGACGCGATCGGCGGGCCAGAGGGCGGGGGCGATCTCGGCGCAGTACTCGGCGATGGCCAAGCTCTCCCAGACCTTCGCGCCGCGGTGCTCGAGATAGGGGACGAGGCCCGCCGGGGTGGCGTCCCGGATCGCCGCCGTGCCGCCGCCGCCGGCCAGCGGGATCAGCACCTCCTCCACGTCCAGCCCGGCGAGATGCACGGCGAGCCAGCCGCGCAGGCTCCAGGAGGAGTAGCGCCTGTTGCCGATGATGAGGCGGCCTTCGGCCATGTCCCGCTCTCCTTGGTCGCGTCGCCCGGCGCCGCTCAGGCGGCGGGGACGCCCTTGCTGGTCGAGTACTCGAAGTGCAGCGCCACGTCGGGGAAGACGCGCGGGTGGATCGCATGGGCGGCCATCGCCGCCTCCGAGAAGCCCTGCAGGATCAGCTTCAGCTTGCCGGGATAGGTCGCCACGTCGCCGATCGCATGCACGCCCGGGACGTTGGTGGCGCAGGTCGCGGGATCGACGGTGACATGGTGCTTGTCCAGCCCGAGCCCCCATTCGGCGATCGGGCCCAGTTCCATCGACAGGCCGAAGAAGGCGAGGAGGTGGTCCGCCTCCACGTCCCGCTGCTCGCCCTTCAGCGTGGCGAGGGTGACGTGGGACAGGGTGGCGCCGTCGCCCTTCAGCCCGTGCAGCTGGTAGGGGATGGCCAGCTCGATCTCGCCGCGCGCGGCCGCCTCCTCCATCTGCGAGACGGTCTCGGGCGCCGCGCGGAACTTCGGCCGGCGGTGGACCACGGTGACCTGCGCTGCGACCTGCTTGAGCGAGAGCGCCCAATCGACCGCGGAATCGCCGCCGCCCGCGATCACCACCCGCTTGCCGCGGAAATCCTCGCGCCGCGCCACCAGGTAGCGCACGGCGCCGCTGGCCTCGTAGCTTTCCAGCCCCTCGAGCGGCGGGCGGTTGGGGCCGAAGGCGCCGGCGCCGGCGGCGAGGATCACCGCCTTGGCCACCACCGTGTCGCCCTGGCTGGTGGTGAGCGTCAGCGTGCCGTCCCCGTCCCGGGCCAGCGCCTCCACCCGGCGGCCGAGCAGCAGGATGGGGGCGAAGGGCTCGGCCTGGGCGCGAAGCTGGTCGATCAGCTCACCCGCCGGGATGCGCGGGTGGGCGGGGATGTCGAAGATCGGCTTCTCGGGGTAGAGCGCGGTGCACTGGCCGCCGAGGGCCTCCAGCGCGTCGATCACCACGCAGCGCATCTTCAGCATGCCGCATTCGAAGACGGCGAAGAGGCCCGCAGGCCCGCCGCCGATCACGGCCACGTCCGTCTCGATGCGCGCCACCATGCCGTCCTGCCCTCGCCGATCCGCCGGAGCGGGGGTGATACAGGCAAGCGGCGTCGGAAACAAAGCCGGGTCCCCCCCATGGCCTGGGCGGGCGGCCCGGGCGGGCCGGCGCGGCCGCCCTGCGCGTGGGGGAGGGTTGGGCCGCTCAGCCCACCATGTCGTGGATCAGCTGCCGGATCTCGGCGGCGGACATGGCCAGCGGCTCCGGCTGGCGCGGCAGGCCCTGGACCGGCGCGATGCCGGCGGGGCGACGCGGCGGGACGGGGTGGTGGGCGGCATGCGGCGCGCGGGCGCCGCGGGTATGTGTGTTCATGAGCTTATCGTTCCTTGGCCGGGGCGCGCCGTAGGACACCGTCGGCGTTGATATGGATGAGCGGCGGGTGGCCCGGGGGGGCCATCCGCTCCGCCAGGCTACGGTCCTGGAGGAAGGGTCTGCACCGGCTGCGCCCGCGGGACCCGCGTCGGCGGGCTGGTGCGGGGAAGTCCCGGTTGGTTGTCGTGGAGGGCCGGCCCTGCTGGTCTGCCGGCGGATGGTCCGGAACGCTATCCCGGACGGCCGGGCGCGCCGTGGCCCGAAGGCCGGGGCGCACCCGGACGGGGGAGGCGCGGAGGCGCCCCCGATGGCCGGGCCCGGCCGCTGTCGCGGCGGGCTGACCGGCCACAGATCAGGCGCGGCGGAGGTTGCCGGCCGAAACCTTGCCCTGGTTGCCCTTCTGGAGGTCGAACTCCAGCTTGTCGCCCTCGCGCAGATCACCCACGCCAGAGTTCTGGACGTCGGTGATGTGGACGAAGACGTCCTTGCTGCCATCCTCGGGCTGGATGAAGCCATAGCCCTTGGTCGCGTTGAACCACTTCACGGTGCCGATCGCCATGCGTCCGGACCCTTTCGTCGCAATAGGCCACCGGGCGACGCTGCCCGGCGGATCAAGGCTCGATGGGGGACGGTCACTCGGCTCGGCGCTCGAAGACGACGACGGAGCAGGCCGAAACCACGACTTGACGTGATCCAAATGGGCCCTCGGCGCCCGGAATGCAACCATTCCCTGTCGGAGGTGCCGCATGGCAGCCCCTCCTGGCGCCCCGGGGGAGGGGAAGCCGTGGCGTGGCGGGCACACCGGCCGGCGGGACGCAGGGCTGCGTCCGGACCGGTTCGGCCGCGCTTGTCCGGGCCGGCACCGCCGGGGCAAGGTGCGGCCGCGCCATGACTCCTGCCATCGACCTCGTGCTGCCCGACCTGGCGGCCACGGAAGCGCTTGCCGCCCGTGCCGCAGCCCTGTCGCGGCCGGGGGACACCTTGCTGCTGGAGGGGCCGCTGGGGGCGGGGAAGTCCGCCTTCGCCCGTGCCTTCCTGCGCGCCGCGGCGGGCGATCCGGGGCTCGAGGTGCCCTCTCCCACCTTCACCCTGGTCCAGGGCTACGCGCTGCCACGCGGCACGGCGCATCACTTCGACCTCTACCGCCTGGACGGCCCGGGGGGACTCGAGGAGCTGGGCTGGGAGGAGGCACGGGAGGGCATCGTGCTGGTGGAATGGCCCGACCGCCTGGGGCCGCATGCCCCCGCCGACGCGCTGCGGCTGCGGCTGGTGCCGGAGGGGGAGGAGCGGCGTGCCCTGCGCCTCGCCGGCTGGCCCGGCCGGCTGGAGCGCCTCGCCGCCGCGGGGGCCGCGGCGTGAGCGCGCCGCACCCCGTTGCCGAGTCCTTCCTCGCCCGCCACGGCTATGCCGGCGCCGCGCGGGAGGCGCTGCCCGGCGATGCCGGCCGCCGCCGCTACACCCGGCTGCGCGGCGGGCCGCGCCCGGCGCTGCTGATGGACTGCTCCGCCGAGCCGGAGGTCGACCTGCACCCCTTCCTGCGCCTCGCCGCGCCGCTGGCGGCGGGGGGGCTCTCCGTCCCCGCCATCCTGGCGCGGGAGGCGGCGGCGGGCCTGCTGCTGGTCGAGGATCTGGGCGAGGAGACCCACGCCGCCCTGCTGGATTCCGGTGCCGACCCTGTGCCGCTCTACGCCGCCGCCGGGGGGGCGCTGGCCGTCCTGCACGGCCTGCCGGTGCCGCCCGGCCTGCCGCGCTGGGGGGCGGCCGAGATGGCGAAGGCGGCCGCTGCGACCTTCCTCGACTGGTGGTGGCCGGCAGCGCTGGGCCATCGGCCCGATGCGGCCGCCCGTGCCGGCTTCGAGGCCGCCCTGCGCGAGACGGTCGCGCCCTTCGAGCCCGCCGGGGCGGCGGACGGCGTCATCGTCCACCGCGACTACTTCCCCGCCAACCTGACCCGCGTGCCGGGCCGCGAGGGGGTGGCGGCGGTCGGGCTGCTGGACTTCCAGGACGGCGCGCTGGGCAACGGGGCCTACGACCTGGTCAGCCTGGTCGAGGATGCCCGGCGCGATGTCGCCCCCGCCGCGCGGGAGGCCGCGATCGCCGCCTACCTCGCCGGCCGGCCGGGCGAGGAGCCGGCGCGGCTCGCCGCCGCCATGGCCGCGCTGGGGGCGGTGCGCCACCTGCGCGTCGCCTCCCTCTGGGTGCGGCTGGAGCGGCGCGACGGCAAGCCGCGCTACCTCGTCCACGGCCCGCGCTGCTGGGCGCTGCTGGCCCGCAGCCTGTCGCATCCCGCCGCGGCGCCGCTCGCCGCCTTCCTCGATCGTCACGTGCCGCCGGAGGCACGCCGCAACCCCCCGCCCGAAGGTCTGGCCGCGTGATCGCATTGCAGGACGCCATGGTGCTCGCGGCCGGCCTCGGCCAGCGCATGCGCCCGCTGACGGAAACCACGCCCAAGCCCCTGCTGACCCTGGAGGGGCAGTCGCTGCTGGATCATGTGCTGGACCGGCTGGCGGCCTCGGGCGTGCGGCACGTGGTGGTGAACGCCTTCCACCTGGCGCCGCAGATCGTCGCGGCCTGTGCGGCGCGGACCGATCTCGCCGTCGAGGTGGTCGTCGAGGACACGCTGCTGGAGACGGGGGGAGGGGTGCGCAACGCCCTGCCGCGGCTCGGCGGGGCGCCCTTCGCGGTGATCAATGGCGACGCCTTCTGGCTGGACGGGCCGACCCCCGCCCTGACCCGCATGGCCGGGGCCTTCGAGCCGGCGACGATGGACGTGCTGCTGCTGCTGGTCCGCACCTCCCTGGTCGAGGGCGATGTCGGGCGCGGCGACTTCCTGCTGGACCCGCTGGGCCGGGTGCGGCGGCCGAAGGAGCGGGAGGTGGCGCCCTACCTCTTCGCGGGGGTGCAGATCCTGCGGCCCGAGGCCTTCGAGGGCACGCCGGAGGAAGGGCCCTGGTCGCTCAACCGGCTCTACGACCGGGCGATCGAGGCGGGGCGCTGCTTCGCCGTGGTGCATGACGGGGCGTGGTTCCACCTCTCCACGCCGCCGGACCTGGAGCGCACGGAGCGCCGGCTGTCGCATGGGCTGGTGCGGCTGTTCTGAGCGCGGGGGCGCGGACCGGGCGATGTCGAAGGCCACCCGCGCGACGCAGGCCCTGGCCAGGGCCGGGGCGGACTTCACCCTGCACGAATACGCCTACGACCCGCAGGCCGACCGGATCGGGATGCAGGCGGCCGAGGCGCTGGGCGCCCCGCCATCCCGCGTGCTGAAGACGCTGATGGCGCTGGTGGACGGCAGACCGGTTTGCGTCGTTGTGCCGTCGGACCGCGAGGTGTCGATGAAGCGCCTCGCGGCCGCGATGCAGGGCCGGTCGGCCGCCATGATGAAGCCCGCCGAGGCGGAGCGGGTCACCGGCTACCATGTCGGCGGCATCTCGCCCTTCGGGCAGCGGCGTGGCGTTCCCGCCGTGCTGGAGGAGTCGGCGCTGCGGGAGGACAGGGTCTTCGTCAATGGCGGGCAGCGGGGGCTCCAGCTGGAGCTGAGCCCCGCCACGCTGCGCGACCTGCTCGGCGCCCGGGTCGCCGCGGTGGTGACCTGACGCGATGCCCCCAGCCGGGCTGGCCCGGTCAGCCCGCCTCCGCCGGGACCTCCTGGCACACATCCACCCATTCCGCCCCCACCAGCTCCGCCATCCGCACCGGCGCCACCCGCACCGCCGCATGGGTCCCGCCGGCCGCCGGGATGACCTCGGCGAAGTCGCGCAGCGACACGTCGCAATAGACCGGCAGAGGTGTCGCTAGGCCGAAGGGACAGACGCCGCCCACCGGATGGCCGGTGAGCGCCGCGACCTCCTCCGCCCCCAGCATCCGCGGCTTCGTTCCGAAGGCGGCCTTCATCTTGCGGTTGTCCAGCCGGGCGTCGCCCCGGGCCACCACCAGCACCACCCGTTCGCCCAGGCGGAGCGAGAGGGTCTTGGCGATCTGCCCCGGTTCCACCCCATGCGCGGCGGCGGCGAGCGCCACGGTGGCGCTGCTGGCCTGCGTTTCCAGCACGGTCAGCTCGGGCGCCCGCTCCGCCAGGAAGGCGCGGACGGATTCGACGGTCATCGGCGGGGGCACCTCCGGTTCGGGCAGGGGAGGGCGCCTTCTCTCACGGCCGCCGCCGCCCGCCCAGCGCTCCGCGCCCGGATCGCCTGAAGCAGGCCACCCCAGGGCTACCTCAAGCCGGGCCGCGCCCGCCGCGGGGCGGGGCGACGCAGGCGACGGGTGCGCGGCCCGGGCTTTTCCGGCTATGGGACGGAGGGTGAACCTCTACGAGATTCCCGCGCACCTGCCCTTCCTCGACGCGCTCGCGCGCGGGGTGGTGGCGCTCGCCGGCACCGGCCGCGCCGACCCGGCGGCGCTTGCGCGGACCACCATCCTGCTGCCGACCCGCCGCGCCGCCCGCAGCCTGCGCGAGAGCTTCTTGCGCGCTTCCGGGGAGACCGCGCTCCTGCTGCCGCGCATGCGCCCCCTGGCCGGGCTCTCCGTCGAGGATGCGGAGGAGCTGTCGCTGCCCGCCCTGATGGACATCCCCCCCGCCGTGGATGCCGCGAGGCGGCTCGCGGTGCTGACGGAGATGGTGATGCGCCTGCCGCCGCATTTCGGCGGTCCGTCCCACCCCGACCAGGCCTGGCGCCTGGCGCTGGAGCTCGCGACCCTGCTGGACGAGATGGCGCTGGAGGGCTGCGACCCGGAACGGCTCCCCGGGCTGGTGCCGGAGGGGCTGGCGCAGCACTGGCAGGTGACGCACCTCTTCCTCGGCGGCGTCATCCGGGAATGGCAGTCCTGGCTGGAGCGCCAGGGCCTGTCCGACATCGGCGCCCGCCGCGTCGCCGTCCTCCGCGCCCAGGCGGAGGAGTGGCGCGACGCCCCGCCCGCGCATCCGGTGATCGCCGCCGGGATCGGCGTCGGCGGCACCATCCCGGCCGCGGCCGAGCTGCTCCGCATCCTGGCGCGCACGCCCAACGGCCATGTCGTGCTGCACGGGGCGGGGGAGGAGCTGTCCCCCGAACTGTGGCCGGAGCTGTGCGGCAGCCACACCCACCCGCTGCACGGCCAGTGCCGGCTGCTCCAGGCGATGGACGCCACGGCCGCGGACCTGCGCCCCTGGCCGCACGGCCTGCCCGACGACCGGGGCGGCGAGGCCCGCGCCGCGCTGCTCTCCCGCGCCCTGCTCCCCGCCGCCGCCATCTGCTGCTGGCAGGAGAAGGAGCCCGGCCGCTGGGCGCCGGCGCTGGCCGGCCTCTCCCTGCTGACCGCCCCGGACGAGGCGGGCGAGGCCGCGGCCATCGCCCTGCTCCTGCGCGAAACCCTGGAGACCCCCGGCCACCGCGCCGCGCTGGTGACGCCCGACCGCGACCTGGCCCGGCGCGTGATCGTGGAGCTGGCCCGGCACGGCATCCTGGCCGATGATTCCGCCGGCCAGCCGCTGGGCATGACCTCGGCCGGCGCCTTCCTGCGCCAGATGGCCCGGATGGTGGCGGAGGATTTCGCCCCCGTTCCCACGCTCGCCTGCCTGAAGCACCCGCTCTGCGCCGCGGGGATGGCGCGGCAGGACTGGATCGGCGGCGTGCGCCTGCTGGAGAAGCACGTGCTACGCGGCCCGCGCCCCGCCGCCGGGCTGGCCGGCCTGCGCCTCGCCGCCCAGGCCGCCTTCGCGGCGGAGGAGGACACCCCGCGCGACGAGGCGGCGGAGGGCGACGCGCCCCCGGCCGATCCGCGCGGCGCGGCCGGGCGCGCCGCGCGCCGGCGCGACGGCGCCCGGGTGCTGGCGCTGCTCGACGCGCTGGGCACGGCGCTGGCCGGATTCGACTCGCTGCACGATACGGTGCGCCCGCCCGCCGACCTGCTCGCCGCGCATCTGGCCGCCGCCGAGGCCCTGGCCGCCACCGACGAGCGCCCCGGGGGCCTGCGCCTCTATGCCGGGGAGGAGGGGGAGCCGCTGGCCGTCCACCTCGCCGGGCTGGAACCGGCCATGGCCTGCCTGCCGCCGATCGCCGCCGCCGCCTGGCCCGGCCTGTTCGACGCGCTGCTGGAGGGGCCGCTGGCGCCGGGCGTGCGGCAGATGCGCGGGCGCAAGGGCGGCAGCCACCCGCGCGTGCAGGTGCTGGGCCTGCTGGAGGCCCGGCTGCAATCCTTCGACCGGGTGGTGCTGGGCGCGCTGGAGGAGAGCGTCTGGCCGATCGCGACCGACCCCGGCGCCTGGATGAGCCGGCCGATGCGCCGGGAGTTCGGCCTGCCGGAGCCGGAGGAGCGGATCGGCCGGGTGGCGGCCGACTTCCTCCTCTCCGCCCTCTCGGCGCCCGAGGCCATCCTGTCGCGCGCCCGCAAGCGCGGCGGCAGCCCGACCGTGCAGGCGCGCTGGCTGACCCGGCTGGAGACCTTCCTGGATGGCCAGTCCGGGGAGGGACGGCGCCTCGCCCTGCGCCCCTCGCCGGCCATGGGCTGGGCGGCGGCGCTGGACGTGCCGGTGGCGCCGCGGCCCTGCGCCCGCCCGGCCCCGGCCCCGCCCGCCGATGTGCGTCCGCGCCGGCTGACGGTGACCGACGTCTGGACGCTGAAGGCGGATCCCTACGCCTGGTACGCCAAGCGCCTGCTGAAGCTGAGCCGGCTGGACGAGCTGGATGCCGAGGCCAGCGGCGCCGATTACGGCAGCATCGTGCACGACGCCGTCGCCGCCTGGACCCGTCGCGCCGCTGGCCGCCTCGACGCGGACCAGGCCGCGGAGTGGTTCGAGGAGGCGGCGCTGGAGGCGCTGCGCCGGCACGCGCCGCGCCCGGGCCTCGTCGCCTTCTGGCGCCCGCGCCTGGCGCGCATCGGCGAGTTCCTGCGCGAGCAGGAGTTCCAGCGGCCGCATGTCGCCGCCCGCCATGCCGAGGTGGAGGGCGCGCTGACGCTGGCCTGCGGCGTGCGGCTGGAGGGACGCGCCGACCGGGTGGACGTGCTGGAGGACGGGCGCATCGCCCTGCTGGACTTCAAGACGGGCGCCTTGCCCAGCCACAGCGAGATCCAGGACGGGCGCAAGCCGCAATTGCCGCTGGAGGCGGCCATCGCCGCGCGCGGCGGCTTCGCGGGCATCGGCGGCGCGCCGGTCGCGGTGCTGGAGCACTGGAAGCTCTCCGGCGGCTACGAGGCGGGCGAGACGCGGGTCTTCCAGCCGGCCAAGGGCACGACGCTGGAGGCCCTGGCCGAGGACGCGCTGCACGCCGTGGACGACCTGGCCCGCGAGTTCCTGCTCGGCGAACGGCCCTTCCTCGCCCGGCCGCATCCGGGACGGGCGCCGCAGGGCAGCGACTACGACCACCTCGCGCGTCTGCGCGAATGGGGCGGGGCCGAGGAGGGGGCGGGCGAATGAACCTCCCCCTCTCCAACCGCGAGCGCGCGGCGCAGCTCCAGCGCCTCGCCTCCGATCCCTCGCTCTCCGCCTGGGTGGGCGCCTCGGCCGGCTCGGGCAAGACCAAGGTGCTGACCGACCGCGTCCTGCGCCTGCTGCTGCGCGAGCAGGCGGAGCCGGGGCGCATCCTCTGCCTGACCTTCACCAAGGCCGCCGCCGCCGAGATGGCGACGCGCCTCGCCCGCCGCCTGGGCGAATGGGCGGTGGCCGACGCGGCCGCGCTGCGCGGGAAGATCGAGGCGCTGACGGGCAAGGGCTGCACCGATGCGGAGCTGGATCGCGCCCGCGCCCTGTTCTGCCGCGTGCTGGAGCAGCCGGGCGGGATGCGGATCGCGACGATCCACTCCTTCTGCCAGTCGCTGCTGCGCTCCTTCCCGCTGGAAGCCAACCTGCCGCCGCAGTTCGCTTTGCTGGAGGACGCCGATTCCGCCACCCTGCTGGCGGAGGCGCGGGAGGCGGCGCTGGGCGGCGGCCGCGTGCCGCCCGAGAGCCTGGCGGCGCTGGCCCGCCTCGTCTCGGCGGATTCCATCGCCGGCGCCCTGCGCGAGCTGGCGCGGCACCGCGAGCGGCTGCGCCCGCTGATCGAGGCGCCGGGCGGCAGCATCGCCATCGCCGACCACCTGCGCGACGGGCTCGGCCTGCCCGATGGCGAGCGCGAGGAGGACATGCCGCGCCTCCTCGCCAGCCCGCCCGAGGGAATCCGTGCCGTCTGCGAGACGCTGCTGGGCCACAAGACCAAGACCCAGCGCGACCTGGGCCAGCGCATGCTGGACTTCCTCTCCCTCGACCCCGCCGCGCGCGCGCTGGAGGCGGAGGAGTGGTGGTCCTGCCTGCACACCGACAAGGGGGATCTGCGCAAGGCGCTGGCGGAATACGACGCCCTCGCGCGGGAATCGGAACGCCTCGCCGCGCTGCGCGAGCGCTGGAACGCGCACCGCCTGCTCGGCGCCACCCATGCGCTGCTGACCGCGACGAAGCCCACGCTCGCCGACTACGCCGCGCGCAAGAAGCGCCTCGGCGCGCTCGATTTCGACGACCTGATCCAGTACGCCCAGGCGCTGCTGCGCGATCCCGGCTCGGCCTGGGTGCTGTTCAAGCTCGATGGCGGGCTGGACCACCTGCTGCTGGACGAGGCGCAGGACACCAACCCGACGCAATGGGGCATCGCCGCCTCGCTGGCGGAGGAGTTCTTCGCCGGCTCCGGCACGCGCGCGGCGGGCGAGCGCACGCTCTTCGTCGTGGGCGACGAGAAGCAGTCGATCTACGGCTTCCAGGGCGCCGACGCGCGCGGCTTCGAGCGGTGGGAGCGCCGCTTCGCCGCCCAGGTGGAGCGCGGCGGCTCGCGCTTCGAGCGGGTGCCGCTGGACGTCTCCTTCCGCTCCTGCGCGCCCGTGCTGTCGCTGGTGGACGCCGTCTTCGCGGAGGGGCCGGCCTGCGCGGGCGTGGTGCGGCCGGAATCCCACCTCGCGCACTTCCCCGATCGCGTCGGCCAGGCGGGCATGGTCGAGGTCTGGCCGCTGCTGGAACGCGCCGCCACCGAGGACCCCGAGCCCTGGGTGGTGCCGAAGGAACCCGTCCCCGCCCAGGACCCGGATGCGCAGATGGCGGAGATCCTCGCCGCGCGCATCGCCCACATGATCGCCCGCGAGACCCTGCCGGCGCGCGGCGGCCGCCCGGTGCGGCCGGGCGACATCCTCGTGCTGGTGCGCCGCCGCACGCGGCTGACGGAGCTGCTGGTGCGCCACCTCAAGCGGCGCAACGTGCCGGTGGGGGGCGTGGACCGCATCGCGCTCGTCGAGCAGATCGCGGTGCAGGACCTGCTGGCGCTGTGCGACGTGCTGCTGCTGCCGGAGGACGACCTGCAACTGGCGGCGCTGCTGAAGTCGCCGCTGGTCGGGCTGGACGAGGAGGCGCTCTTCGCCCTTTGCCATGGGCGCGAGGGGCGGCTGTGGCACGCCCTGGTCAAGCACCGCGGCGAGGAGACGGCGCTGGGCCGGGCGGCGAGCTGGATCGCGGACCTCTCCGACCGGGCGGACATCGTCACCCCGCACGCGCTGCTGAGCGAGGTGCTGGGCGAGCATGGCGGCCGCGCGAAGCTGTTGGCCCGCCTCGGCTCCGACGCCATCGACGCGCTGGACGAGCTGCTGAGCGCGGCCCTTCGCCACGAGAACCGCCACCCGCCCTCGCTCCAGGGCTTCGTCCACTGGCTGCGGCGCGGCGGGGCGGAGGTGAAGCGCGAGGCGGAGAATGCAGGCGATGCCGTGCGCATCATGACCGCGCACGGCTCGAAGGGCCTCCAGGCGCCGGTCGTCATCCTGCCGGATGTGGGGAAGGGGGGGATGCGGCCGGTGCTGCTGTGGGACACGGCTGCAACGCCGGGTGGCACGCCGAACCGGCCGGACCTCCCGCTCTGGGCGCCGCGTAAGGAGTTCCAGGCGCCCGCCTGGAAGGAGGCGGACCGCCGCCGCCAGGAGGCCGAGGCGGAGGAGGAGAACCGCCTCCTCTACGTCGCGCTCACCCGCGCCGAGGACCGGCTTCTGGTCTGCGGCCAGGAGCCCAAGCAGCGCGCGGGGCGCGAGACCACCTGGCACGCCCTCGTCCGGCAGGGCATGGCCCGCTGCCCCGGCGTGGAGGAGGAGGCGTTCGACCCCGCCGGCTTCGGCGCCCCGGCCGGTGCGGCCTTCGCCGGGCCGCTGCTGCGCCTGCGCTCCGAGCAGACCGCGCCGCCGCGTGCCGAGCCCGCCCCCGCCCGCATCGACCCCGCCGCCCTGCCGGGCTGGGCGCACCGCCCCGCCCCGCCCGAGGCGTCGGAGGACCCGATCGCCCCCTCCCGCCTCGCCGGCGAGGAGGTGGAGCCGGCGGCCGCGCCGCACGGGGCGGGCGATCCCTCCGGCCGCCGCTTCCGGCGCGGGCTGCTGATCCATGGCCTGTTGCAGCACCTGCCGGACCACCCGCCCGCCGCCCGCGCGGCCCTGGCCCGGCGCCACCTCGCGCGACCCGGCCATGGGCTGACCCCGGAGGAGCAGGATGCGACGCTGGCCGAGGTGATGGGGGTGCTGGACCACCCGGCGCTGGCCGATGCCTTCGGCCCGGACAGCCTAGCCGAGGCGCCGCTCGCGGGCCGCGTGGACGGCATGCCCATCGCGGGGCAGGTGGACCGGCTGTGGATCGGCCCCGACCGGGCGCTGATCGTGGACTACAAGTCGAACCGCCCGCCGCCGAGCCGGGTGGAGGACGTCTCGCCCGCCTATCTGCGCCAGATGGCCGCCTACCGCGCCGTGCTGCGCGCCGCCTGGCCGGGGCGGACGGTGGGCTGCGCCCTGGTCTGGACCTGGTCGGGGCGGGTGATGGAACTGCCGGCGGCGCTGCTGGACGCGCACGCCCCGCGCCGGGAGGCACCGCCCTGACGGCCGCCGGGCCTTCCCTGCGCCAGCATCGGCCGCCTGGGCCAGGCTGCTCGGCGTCGGGCCGTCATCCGGTCGTGCTTGCGGGATGATGGCCGGGCGCGGCCAAAGCCGGGATGAGGGCCCGTCACGGGGAACGAGGCGGCCAATCGGCTCCGACTGAAGTTGCAACTGCAAGTGAGTTGCTTTAAGTTATTGATATAGCTTGATAATTATGGCGGGGCGTGAGAAGCCCGCCGTCATGCAGCGGTTCGACGACCTGACGGAGCGGGAGATCCTGGCCGTCGCCATCTCCAGCGAGGAGGAGGACGGGCGCATCTACCGCGACTTCGCGGAGACCCTCCGCCCGACCCATCCCGATACCGCCGGTGTCTTCGACGAGATGGCGACGCAGGAGGAGAGCCACCGCCGCGCGCTGCTCGACCTCTATGCCGGGCGCTTCGGCCACCACATTCCGCTCATCCGGCGCGACCACATCCACGGTGCCCCGCGGCGTGCCCCGGCCTGGCGTGTCATGGCCCAGGGCATCGAGGCGATCCGGCGCCACGCGCAGCAAATGGAGGCGGATGCGGGCCGCTTCTACCTCCAGGCCGCCGCGCGTTCCGGCGATACCGCCACCCGCCGCCTGCTGGGTGACCTGGCCGCGGCGGAGGGCGACCACCTCCAGCGCGCCGGCGCCATCGCCGACCGCCGCCTGGACCTGCCCGCGCGCCAGGCCGAGGACCAGGAGGCCCGCCGTCGGCTGGTGCTCCAGATCATCCAGCCCGGGCTGGTGGGGCTGATGGACGGCTCCGTCTCCACCCTCGCGCCGGTCTTCGCCGCGGCCTTCGCGACCCGCGAGCCCCGCGACGCCCTCGTCGTCGGTCTGGCCGCGAGCCTCGGTGCGGGGATCAGCATGGGCTTCGCCGAGGCCCTGGCCGATGACGGCAGGCTCTCCGGCCGCGGGGCGCCGCTGCTGCGCGGGCTGGTCTGCGGGCTGATGACGACGCTGGGCGGGCTGGGCCACACGCTGCCCTTCCTCATCCCGGACTTCCGCCTGGCCATCGGCCTGGCGGGCGCGGCGACGCTGGTCGAGCTGGCGGCTATCACCTGGGTGCAGGCCCGCTTCATGGGGACGCCGCCTCTCTCCGCCGCCGCCAAGGTGGTGCTGGGCGGGGCGCTGGTGGTGGCCGCCGGCATCCTGATCGGCAGCGGCTGACCCCGGGGGCGGGGCCGCCGTCCCGGCCCGGAAAGCGGGGGGCCGGGGGCAACGGGCACCGGGCGGCCCGCATCGCCGCCTCCGCCGGCCCTGGCGCTGGGCCGCGAAGCCGGGTAACCGCCCGCGGGATGCACGCGCACCGCTTCCCCATCCGGGTCTATTTCGAGGACACCGACGCGGGCGCCGTCGCCTATCATGCCAGCTATCTCCGCTGGGCAGAGCGGGCACGCACGGAATCCTTGCGCGACATGGGCTTGCCGCACCAACTTCTGATCGAACGTCACAATTTGTTCCTCGTGGTGCGGCGCATCGAAGTGGAGTATCTGCGCCCGGCCAGGCTGGACGACGCCCTGGTGGTCGAGACGCGGGTGACGCGGCTGGGCGGGGCGTCGCTCGATCTGGCGCAGGACGTGACGGATGAGGACGGCGGGGTGCGGGCGCGGCTCAGGGTGGGGCTGGTCTGCGTCAGCCGGGAGGGGCTTCGCGCGGCGCGCATCCCCGAGCCCTGGTCCTCCGCCCTGGCGGATGTCGTGGTCCGTCCGGCCTGATCGCCGGGGGATCGAGAGGGGAAGGATGGCCCGGTGGGTGACGGAGTGACGGCGAGCAACCTCGCCCCCATGGCGCACGACCTGTCGCTCTGGGGCCTGTTCCTGCAGGCCGACTGGGTGGTGAAGGCGGTGATGGTCGGCCTGCTGCTGGCCAGCGTCTGGGTCTGGGCGATCGTCTTCGAGAAGGTCACCTCGATCCGCCGCGCCAACCGCGCCGCCGATGCCTTCGAGGAGAAGTTCTGGTCCGGCGGCTCCCTGGAGGAGCTGCAGCGCAGCGAGGGCGACCGCCCGACCCATCCGCTGGCCGCCGTCTTCGGCGCCGGGATGCGCGAGTGGCAGGCGAGCACCTCCGGCTCCGTCGGCGCCGCCGTCGCCCTGATGGGGGTGAAGGAGCGCGCCGACCGCGCCATGGCCGTGACCATCGGCCGCGAGATGGAGCGGCTGGAGCGCTGGATGGTCTTCCTGGCCTCGGTCGGCTCGGTCGGCCCCTTCGTCGGCCTGTTCGGCACGGTCTGGGGCATCATGAACTCCTTCAGCGCCATCGCCGGCAACAACAACACCAACCTCGCCGTGGTGGCGCCGGGCATCGCCGAGGCCCTCTTCGCCACCGCCATCGGCCTCGTCGCCGCCATCCCGGCGGTGCTGGCCTACAACAAGATCAACACCGACCTGTCGCGCTACGCCGCGCGGCTGGAAGCCTTCGCCGCCGAGTTCGGCACCATCCTCTCGCGCCAGGCCGAAGAGGTCCCGGCCGCCAGCCCGGCCTGACCCCGTGGCCGTCTCGCTGAACGCGCCGGGCAAGGGGCGCTCCCGCTACCGCCCGATGGCGGAGATCAACGTCACGCCGCTGGTCGACGTGATGCTGGTGCTGCTGATCATCTTCATGGTGGCCGCGCCCCTGATGACCTCGGGCGTCGCGGTCGACCTGCCCAAGACCAGCGCCGCGCCGCTGAACCAGGAGCAGGAGCCGCTGACCGTCACCGTCGACCCGCAGGGCAAGATCTTCCTGCAGGACACGGAGATCGACCTTGCCGCCCTGGTGCCCAGGCTGGAGGCGATCCGCGCCGAGCAGCAGCCGGGCGCGCCGGAGCGGCGGATCTTCGTGCGTGGCGACCGCACCAACTCCTATGGCCGGGTGATGGAGGTCATGGGTGCCGTGGTCTCCTCCGGCTTCACCCGCGTCGCCCTGCTGGCGGAGCAGCCGGCCGGCGGCGCGCGCCCGGCGGGCCAGCCCGCATCCGGCAGCCGGCCGGCCGCCGCGCGCCCGCCGGCGCGCTGAGGGCCGCCGGGTCGGGGAGGGGATGCGAATGCGCTGGCCGCGCGGATTGCGCGCCTGGGCCTGGATCTCGGCGGGACTGCACGGCCTCGTCATCCTGGCGCTGCTGCTGAAGCTGCCGGGCCGCGAGCTGCCCGAACCGCAGGAGATGGGGATTCCGGTCGAGGTCGTCTCCGACCTGCCGACGCAGCTCGCCCACGCCCCGGCCCCCATCGCCGCCCCCAACCCGCCCAGCGAGGACCAGGCGCCGCCCGCGACCGCGCCCGTGCCGCTGCCGCCGCCCCCGGAGCCGCCGCGCGAGGCGCCGCCCGAACCGCCGCCGCCCCCACCCCCGCCGCCGCCCGCCCCGGCACCGACGCCGACCCCGCCGGCGCCGACCCCACCGCCGCCACGTCCCACGCCGCCCAGCCCGCCGCCCCCGCCGCCGGCGCCGACGCCGGAGCCGGTGCGCCAGCCCCCGCCGCCGCCGCCACCGCCCACCCCGCCGCCGCCCCGCCCGCCGGAGCCGCCGCGGCCGCAGACCCCGCCGCGCCCGACGCCGACCCCGCCGGCGCCGACCCCGCCGCCGCGCCAGCCGCCACCCCCGCAGCCCAGCCAGCAGGCCGGCACCGGGCGCACGCCGCCGGTGCAGCGGCCGGAGGAGCGAAGCAGCACGGTGCAGAACACGCTGGAGCGCCTGCGCGCGCAGCAGCAGGCGCAGCAGACGCCGCCGCGCGGCCGCCCGAACTCCGCGCCCGCCGCTGCCGCCGGCGCGCCCGCGGCCGGGGGCAGCCCGGGTGGCGGTGCACCCAGCGGAACGGCGGCGCTCTCTGCCGGCGAGCGCACGGCGCTGGCCAACACCATCAGCGAATGCTGGGCGGTGGACAGCGGCGCGCTGAACGTCTCCTCGATCGTGGTGGAGCTGCGGGTGGAGGTCGATGCCGGCGGCACGGTGCGCAACGTGCGCCCCAACGGCTCGGCGCCGAGCGAGCCGCGGGCGCGGGCCGTATTCGACGCCGCGCGCCGCGCGCTGATGGACCCGCGCTGCAACCCGCTGCCGCTGCCGCGCGAGCGTCTCGCGGCGTTGCGCGACACGGTCTTCCGTTTCAACCCGCGCGACTTCGCGCGCTGAGCGATGCCGGGCGCCACGCTTCGTGACACGCGCGGGGCTTGATTTGACGGGCGATCCGGGGATGTTCCCGTCGCTCATGGGATCTTGGGGGAACCACGGGATGGACAGCCGCGTGACACGACGCGCCGCACTTCTGGGCGCCGCCACGGTGGCGGCCGGCGTGCCGGGGCTGCGCGCCTTCGCCCAGCCGGCCACGCCGGGCGAGACCTCGGTGGTGGACGTCACCCGGGCGCGCACCGATCCGATCCCGATCGCCGTGCCGGCCCTGCCCGGCCCGCAGGGCGCGCAGATCGCCCAGGTGATCCAGAACAACCTGCGCAACTCGGGCCTGTTCCGCCCGATCCAGAACGCCGCCTTCGTGCAGAGCGCCGAGGCCGCCTCCGCCACGCCGCGCTTCCAGGACTGGCGCGTGATCAACGCCAAGGCGCTGGTCACCGGCCGCGTCGCCGACCAGGGCGGACAGCTGCGCGTCGAGTTCCGCCTGTGGGACGTGCTGCCGGAGCAGCAGATCCAGGGCACCGCCTTCACCGCGCCGGCCGCGCAGTGGCGCCGCATCGCCCACCTGATCTCGGACGTGATCTACGAGCGGCTGCTGGGCGAGAAGGGCTATTTCGACACCCGCATCGTCTATGTCGGCGAGAGCGGGCCGCGCGACCGCCGCACCCGGCGGCTCGCCATCATGGACCAGGACGGCGAGAACAACCGCTTCCTGACCGATGGCAGCTTCCAGGCGCTGACGCCCCGCTTCCACCCGAACGCGCGGCAGATCGCCTTCATGTCCTACTACCAGAACCAGCCGCGGGTGTACCTGTTCAACCTGGACAGCGGCCGGCAGGAGGTGCTGGGCCAGTTCCAGGGCATGACCCTGTCGCCGCGCTTCTCGCCGGACGGGCGCTCGGTGGTGCTTTCCTCGATGCGCGGCGGCGACGCCAACATCTTCGTGGTCGACCTCGGCTCGCGCCGGGAGCGGCAGCTCACCTCCGGCGGCGGGCTCGACGTCTCGCCCTGCTTCAGCCCGGACGGGTCGCAGATCGTCTTCAACTCCGACCGCGGCGGCGACCAGCAGCTCTACGTCATGGATGCCGGCGGCGGCGGGGCCCGGCGCATCTCCTTCGGCCGCGGCCGCTACGCCACGCCCGTCTGGTCGCCGCGCGGCGACCTGATCGCCTTCACCCGCTTCGGCGGCGGCCAGTTCGCCATCGGCGTGATGCGTCCGGACGGCACGGGCGAGCGCATCCTGACCGAGGGCTGGGGCATGGAGGGCCCGACCTTCGCCCCCAACGGCCGGGTCCTCGCCTATTACCGCGAGAGCCCGGCACGGGATTCCCGCGGCAACGGCTATGGCGCGCGGATGTCCATGATCGACATCGCCGGCTTCAACGAGCGGCAGGTCGTGACCCCCACCGACGCCACCGATCCTTCCTGGTCGCCCCTGCTCTCCTGATTCCGCTCGGCTCGTGCGCTTGACCGTGGCCAAGATGCAACTGTAGGGGCGCAGCGTGCTTGTGCCGGCGCCACGCCGCGTCGGATGGCCCTGAAAAGACCCCCCGCAAGACCAAGGAGATCGGGACATCATGCAGACCAAGCTTCTGGGCGCGCTCGCCGCCATTGCCTTGCTGGGCGCCTGCTCCAGCAACGACGACCAGGCCGGCGCCGCGACCGGCGCGGGCTCCTCCGCCGGTGCCGGCGGCATGGGCAGCGTCCGGCCGGGCAGCCAGGAGGATCTGGTGGCCAATGTCGGCGACCGCGTCTTCTTCGACTTCGACTCCAGCGCCGTCCGTTCCGACCAGCGCGACGTGCTGGTGCGCCAGGCCTCCTGGCTGGGCCGCTACCCGCAGGTCGCCGTGACCCTCGAGGGCCATACCGACGAGCGCGGCACCCGCGAGTACAACCTCGCCCTGGGCCAGCGCCGCGCCAATTCCGCGCGCGACGTGCTGGTGGCCTCCGGCGTGGCCGGCAGCCGCATCCAGACCATCTCCTACGGCAAGGACCGCCCGGCGGCCCTGGGCTCGGACGAGTCGGCCTGGGCGCAGAACCGCCGCGCCGTGACCGTCGTCCGCTGATCCGACGGACGGCCTGATGCGCGGCGCGCTGCTCGCCTTCCTCCTGCTGGCCGCCCCGGCCGTCATTCCCCCTGCGCAGGCGCAGGTGGAAAGCCGGGAGGGGATCATGCTGCAGAACCAGATCCTGCAGCTCCGCCAGGAGATGGAGATGCTGCGCCGCGGCGGCGTCGCCGCCCCCGTCGCCCCCCCGCCCGTCGCACGCGGCGGGGGAGGCGGGGGCAGCGAGCTGATCGGCCCGCTGCTCGACCGCGTGAATGCCCTGGAGGAGGAGGTCCGTCGCCTGCGCGGCCAGGCCGAGCAGGCGGACTACCGCCTCCGGAACCTGCAGCAGGTGGTGGAGAAGCTGCAGGGCGACATGGACTACCGGCTGCAGCAACTGGAGGCCGGGCGCGCCGGCGGCGGGGCGCCCGCCACGCCGCCCCCCGCCCGCCCCGCGGCGCCGGCCGCCAGCCCGGTCCCCACCCCGGCCCCGGCTCAAGCGGCCCCTGCCCCCCGCACGCCCGAGCGGGCCCTGTCGGATGGCCAGGCGGCGCTGGGGCGGCGGGACTACCCCGCCGCCGAAGCGGCGGCCCGGGAGGCGCTGGCCACCCGCAACTCCCCCCGGACGCAGGACGCGCAGCTCCTGCTCGGCGAGGCGCTGCTGGGCAGGCGCGACTTCCAGAACGCGGCGCTGGCCTTCGACGACGCCTATCGCCGCAACCGCCAGTCCAGCCGGGCACCCGAGGCGCTGGTCGGGCTGGCCAGCGCCTTCAACGGCTTCGGCGCGCGGCGGGAGGCCTGCCAGACCCTGGACGACCTGCGCAGCCAGTTCCCGCGCCTGTCCGGCGGGCTGAACGACCGGGCGACGCGGGCCCGGCAGCAGGCCGGCTGCCGCTGACCCCAAACGCCGCCTCGATCGGCGAGGCGGAGTTCGCGGCGCTGATGGCGCCGCTCGGCCCCTTCGGCCCGTCCCCTCGCCTCGCGGTGGGGGTGTCGGGCGGACCCCATAGCCTGGCCCTGCTGCTGCTCGCCGCCCGCTGGGCGACGGCCCGTGGCGGCGCGGCCACCGCGCTGGTCGCGGATCACGGGCTGCGGCCCGGCAGCGATGCCGAGGCGGCCGGGGTGGCGGCGATGCTGCGGGCCCGCGGGATGCCGGTGCTGTCCCTCGCCCTTGGCCTGCCCGGCGGCGGCGCCCTGCATGAACGCGCCAGGGAGGCCCGCTTGGCCGCCCTGGCCGACGCCGCAGGCCGGCTGGGGGCGCCCTGGCTGTTGCTGGGCCACCATCGCGCCGACCAGGCGGAGACGCTGCTGTTCCGCCTGCTGCGCGGGTCCGGCGAGGCCGGGCTCGCCGCGATGGCGCCCGCCCGCCCGGCCGGGCCGGTGCTGCTGCTGCGGCCCCTGCTGGGAATGCCGCCCGCCCGGCTGGAGACGGTGGTGGCGGAAGCGGGTCTGGTCCCCCTCCGCGATCCTTCCAACGATGCCCCGCGCTTCGCCCGTGCCCGGCTGCGCGCCGCCCTGGCCGACCCGGACGGCACCGGCCCGGGCATGGCCGCCCTGGCCGAGGCCGCCGCCGCCTTCGCCCGCCGCCGCGGGCGGGAGGAGGCGGCCGTGGCGGAGCGGCTGGCCGGCTGCGCCGTCTTCCGTCCCGAGGGCTGGGTGCGGCTGGACCCGGCGGCGCTGGGGCGGGACGCCGTGGCGCGGGCGGCGCTGTCGCGCCTGCTGCGTGCCGTTTCCGGCGCCCGGCACCCGCCGCCGCGGGCGGGGGTGGCGCACCTGCTGGAGCGGGGCGGCGGCACCCTGGCCGGAGCGTTGTGGCGGGGCCGGGTGCTGGGCCGGGAACCGGCGGCCTGTGCCCCGGCGGTGCCGGCGCGGGCGGAGGCGGTCTGGGACGGGCGCTGGCGCGTCCCGCCCGCCCTGGCCGCCGCCCTCCCGCCCGGCGCGACGATCGGCGCGCTCGGGGAGGGCCGGGTGGGGGAACCCTCCGGCCTGCCCGCCCTCGTGCGGCGGGGGCTGCCGGCGCTGCGGGTCGCGGAGCGCCTGCGCCCCTGGCCGCAGCCCGGCCCCGAATTCGCCCCTCTCGGGGGCGCCGTGGCCTAGAATCCCTCGGTTACATGGCGAAATGGTCAGGTTGAGGTTCCAGAAGGCGCCTCTTGTCCCTATCTTGTGCACCGTGCCGGGTCTGCCCGGCGGCAGGACGGAAACCCCCCAGTGAACAATTTCGGCCGGAACCTCGCGCTCTGGGTCATCGTGGCGCTGCTGCTGGTGGCGCTGTTCAACCTGTTCCAGCCTTCCACCGGCAGCCAGGCGCGTGGTCAGCAGGTCGCCTATTCCGACTTCCTGAACGAGGTCCAGGCCGGCCATGTGCGGGACGTGCGCATCCAGGGACGGATCGTCTCCGGCCAGCTCTCGGACGGGCGGACCTTCCAGACCTACACCCCCGAGGATCCGCAGCTGGTCCAGCGCCTGACCGAGAAGGGCGTGCGGGTGGAGGCGCGGCCGGAGGAGAGCGACATCAACCCGCTCTTCCACTACCTGCTGTCCTGGTTCCCGATGCTGCTGCTGATCGGCGTCTGGGTCTTCTTCATGCGCCAGATGCAGGGCGGCGGCGGCCGGGCCATGGGCTTCGGCAAGTCCCGCGCCAAGCTGCTGACCGAGAAGCAGGGCCGCGTCACCTTCGACGACGTCGCCGGCATCGAGGAGGCCAAGGGTGAGCTGGAGGAGATCGTGGAGTTCCTCCGCGACCCGCAGAAGTTCCAGCGCCTGGGCGGCAAGATCCCCAAGGGCGTGCTGCTGGTCGGGCCCCCGGGCACCGGCAAGACGCTGCTCGCCCGGTCGGTGGCCGGCGAGGCCAACGTGCCCTTCTTCACCATCTCCGGCTCCGACTTCGTCGAGATGTTCGTGGGCGTGGGCGCCTCGCGCGTGCGCGACATGTTCGAGCAGGGCAAGAAGAACGCCCCCTGCATCATCTTCATCGACGAGATCGACGCGGTGGGCCGCCACCGCGGCGCCGGGCTGGGCGGCGGCAATGACGAGCGCGAGCAGACGCTGAACCAGATGCTCGTCGAGATGGACGGCTTCGAGAGCAACGAGGGCGTCATCCTGATCGCCGCCACCAACCGCCCGGACGTGCTGGACCCGGCGCTGCTGCGCCCCGGCCGCTTCGACCGGCAGGTGGTGGTGCCGAACCCGGACGTGAACGGGCGCGAGAAGATCCTGCGCGTGCACATGCGCAAGGTGCCGCTGGCCTCCGACGTCGATCCGAAGGTAATCGCGCGCGGGACCCCGGGCTTCTCGGGTGCCGACCTCGCCAACCTCGTGAACGAGGCGGCGCTGCTGGCCGCCCGCACCGGCCGCCGCACCGTGGGCATGCTGGAGTTCGAGCAGGCCAAGGACAAGGTGCTGATGGGCGCCGAGCGCCGCAGTCTGGTGATGAGCGAGGCGGAGAAGCGCATGACCGCCTATCACGAGGCGGGCCATGCCCTGGTCGCGCTGAACGAGGAGGAGTGCGACCCCGTCCACAAGGCGACCATCATCCCGCGCGGCCGCGCGCTCGGGCTGGTGATGTCCCTGCCGGAGGGCGACCGCTACTCCAAGCACAAGTCCAAGCTGAAGGCCGAGCTGGCCATGGCCATGGGCGGGCGCGTCGCGGAGGAGATCATCTTCGGCGCGGACAAGGTGTCCAACGGCGCCTCGGGCGACATCAAGATGGCGACCGACCAGGCGCGCCGGATGGTCACCGAATGGGGCATGTCGGACAAGCTGGGCATGATCGCCTATGGCTCGAACGACCAGGAGGTCTTCCTGGGCCACAGCGTCACCCAGTCCAAGAACCTGTCCGAGGCGACGGCCCAGGCGATCGACAACGAGATCCGCTCGATCATCGATTCCGCCTATGCCCGCGCCACGCACATCCTGACCGAGAACATCGAGGGGCTGCATGCCCTGGCGAAGGGGCTGCTGGAATACGAGACCCTCTCGGGCGACGAGATCCGGCAGGTCCTGCGCGGCGAGACCGTGGTGCGCGACCGCCCCGACGAGCCGGTGAACCAGGGCCGCGGTTCCGTCCCGACCTCCGGCCGGCCCAATCCCCGGCCCAGCCCGGGTGGGCTGAACCCGGCGCCCTCCGGCGCCTGAGGCCGGACGGCCGGTCTGATCGCACGGGGGCCCTCGCGGCCCCCGTATCATGTTCGGGGGGTGGGATGGCGGAACGCTGGCTGGAGCCGCTGGCGCTGCTGCACGGTCATGGCGCGGCGCTCGCCGTGGCGGCAGGGGCGGCAGTGCCGCTGGGCGGGGAGGGCGCGGCCTTCACCCTCGCCCGGCTGGTCGAGGAGGGCCGCACCATCGCCGTGCTGCCCCCCGACCGGCTGCCGCCCGGCTGGGATGGCGCCCTGGCGGCGCTGGCCCGGCCGCTGCCGTCCTTCGCCGGGATCGTCCCCCGTGCACCCGGGATGCCGCTGGTCATGGGCATCCTGAACGCCACGCCGGACAGCTTCTCCGATGGCGGCCGCCATCTGCGGGCCGAGGCCGCGGTCGCCGCCGGCCATGCCATGCTGGAGGCGGGCGCGGACATCCTGGACGTGGGCGGGGAGAGCACCCGCCCCGGCGCCGCCCCGGTCACGCCGGAGGAGGAGGCCGCGCGCATCCTGCCGGTGGTCCGCGCCCTGGCGCCGCACGCCCCGGTCAGCATCGACACCCGCCATGCGGCGGTGATGCGGGCGGCGCTGGAGGCGGGGGCGGCCATCGTCAACGACGTCACGGCCCTGCGCCACGACCCGGCGGCGCTGCCGCTGGTGGCGCAGGCACGGTGCCCGGTGGTGCTGATGCACATGCCCGGCACGGACCCGCGCACCATGCAGGCGCAGGCCCGCTACGGCGACGTGGCGCTGGAGGTGGCGCGGCACCTGGCCGGACGCCTGGAGGATTGCGCAGCCGCCGGCATCCCGCGGGAGCGCATCGCCCTCGATCCCGGCATCGGCTTCGGCAAGACGCTGGAGCACAACCTGGAGCTGATCGACCGCCTGCCGCTGCTGGCCGGGCTGGGCTGCCCGGTGCTGGTCGGCGCCTCGCGCAAGCGCTTCGTCGGCACCCTGTCCGGCGTGGCGGAGGCGGGACGGCGCGGGCCCGGCAGCATCGGCGTGGCGCTGGCCGCCGCTGCCCGCGGCGCCGCGATCCTGCGCGTGCACGACGTGGCGGAGACGGTGCAGGCGCTGCGCGTCTGGCACGCGGCCGACCGGGGCGCGGCCTGACCCTCGCCGCCGTCCGGCGCGGCGGCCCCACCCCATGGACCCACCCGCCGCCGCCGCGCTACAGCAGCGGTTTCTGCCGGCGGCCAGCCCGCCCCTGAGCGGAGCCGTTCCCGATGTCCCATGTCGCCGCGACCCCTGCCCGCCGCCTGTTCGGAACCGACGGCATCCGCGGCGTGGCGAACCGCAGCCCGATGGATGCGGGGACGGCGCTGCGCCTCGGCCAGGCCGCCGGGGGCTACTTCAACCGCGGCACCCACCGCCACCGGGTGGTGATCGGCAAGGACACGCGCCTGTCCGGCTACATGCTGGAGCCGGCGCTGACCGCGGGCTTCATCGGGGCGGGGATGGATGTGGTGCTGGTCGGCCCGCTGCCGACACCGGCCATCGCCATGCTGACGCGCTCGCTGCGCGCCGATCTAGGCGTGATGATCAGCGCCTCGCACAATCCCTTCGAGGACAACGGCATCAAGCTGTTCGGCCCGGACGGGCTGAAGCTCTCCGACCAGCAGGAGGCGGAGATCGAGGCGTTGATGGCGGGCGACCCCGGCGCCGGCCTCGCCGCACCGAAGAAGCTCGGCCGCGCCAGCCGGCTGGACGACGCCCCCGGCCGCTACATCGAGGCGGCCAAGCAGACCTTCCCCAAGGGCTCCACCCTGGCCGGGCTGCGCATCGTCGTCGACTGCGCCAACGGCGCCGCCTACCGCGTCGCGCCCACGGTGCTGTGGGAGCTGGGGGCGGAGGTGGTCTCGCTCGGCGTCGCGCCGGACGGGTTCAACATCAACAAGGATTGCGGCTCGACCGCGCCCTCCCGCATGGCGGAGCTGGTGCGCGAGCGGCGCGCCGACCTGGGCATCGCGCTCGATGGCGATGCGGACCGGCTGGTCCTGTGCGACGAGCAGGGGGCGATCATCGACGGCGACCAGATCCTCGCCCTGGTCGCCGAGACCTGGGCCGCGCAGGGACGGCTGCGCGGCGGGGCGGTGGTGGCGACGGTGATGTCGAACCTGGGGCTGGAGCGCCGGCTGAAGGCGAAGGGGCTGGAGCTGCTGCGGACCAAGGTGGGCGACCGCTACGTCGGCGAGCGGATGCGGGAGACGGGCTGCAACCTGGGCGGCGAGCAGTCGGGCCACGTCATCCTCTCCGACCACGGCACCACCGGCGACGGGCTGGTGGCCGCCCTGCAGGTGCTGGCGGCGCTGGTCGAGGAGGGGCGGCCCGCCAGCGAGGTCTGCCGCCGCTTCGAGCCGCTGCCGCAGAAGCTGGTGAACCTGCGCCATGCCGGCGGCGACCCCCTGGGCGACGAGGCGGTGCGCGCCGCCATCGCCGAGGCCGAGGCGAGGCTGGGCCGCCGCGGCCGCGTGCTGATCCGTCCCAGCGGCACCGAACCGGTGATCCGGGTCATGGCCGAGGCGGAGGAGGAATCCCTGGTGGAGGAGACGGTGGCGGGGCTGGTGGAGGCCATCCGCGCCGCCGTCGCGCCGAAGCGCGAACTGGCCGGAGCCGGGGCGTGAAGGGCCGCGTCCTGATCGTTGCCGGCTCGGATTCCGGCGGCGGGGCCGGGATCCAGGCGGACATCAAGGCCGTCACCGCGCTCGGCGCCTACGCGGCCACGGCCATCACCGCCTTGACCGCGCAGGACACGCGGGGGGTGCATGGCGTGCACCCCGTGCCGCTGGACTTCCTCCGGCAGCAGATGCGGCTGGTGCTGGAGGATATCGGCGCCGACGCGCTGAAGACGGGCATGCTGGCCGATGCCGGCACCATCGAGGCGGTGGCGGAGGTGCTGGGCACCCATGCGCGCGGCATCCCGCTGGTGGCCGACCCGGTGATGGTGGCCAAGGGGGGCCACAAGCTGCTGGCGGAGGAGGCGGTGGAGACACTCAAGCGCGCCCTGCTGCCCTTCGCCGCGGTGATCACGCCCAACCTGCCGGAGGCCGAGGTGCTGTCCGGCATGGAGATCCGCGACCTGGACGACATGCACCGCGCGGCGGAGGCGCTGTTGACGCTGGGCGTGCCGGCGGTGCTGCTGAAGGGCGGCCACATGCCCGGCGTGGTGGTGCATGACCTTCTCGCCACGCCCGACGGCACGGAGGTCTTCCACAGCCCGCACATCGACACGCGCCACACCCACGGCACGGGTTGCACCCTGGCCAGCGCCCTCGCCGCCGGGCTGGCGCAGGGCCTGCCGCTGCGCGACGCCGTGCTCCGCGCCCGCGCCTATGTCCGGGCCGCGATCCTCGCCGCGCCCGGCTACGGCCATGGCCACGGGCCGCTGGATCACGGCGTGACGATCGATCCGGCGCGCCTGGCCGCGCTGCGCTGACGCGCGCCGGAAGATCGACGCGCAGCGCCGACGCGCCTCCGGAGGGCACGGCACGGCGCGGGGTCATACGGACGGCAGGATGCCATGATCCGTGTCGGCGTGGTGCCCGTGGCCCGGGGGCGAGGCGCTGCCTCGCCCCCGTACCCCCACTCCGCCAGGACCCTGCGGGCCCTGGACCCGATCAGCGCTGCCGCGCGGCTGGCTGTGACGGGGTCGAGGCGCCGAGGAGCCATGCTCCTCGGCGGGTACGGCCGCAGCACTTGCTGACGCCCTCTGACGCTTCTTCAGAGTCCCACCTGTCCGCGCGCCGTCAGGGATCAGCTCGCAGGCTGACGCCCACCGGAAGCACCAGACTCCCAGCGGGGACCGGGGCCCGCTTGTGGCCCCGGCAGGGGAGGGTCCGGGAGGGGACGGCGTCCCCTCCCGGTCCACCGCCGGAACACGGCAGCACCAAGGGTCAGGTCATCCCGCCGTTGGTGTCACCCCGTCCGGGCCACGCCTTCCGCCGGGGTTTCCGGGCCGGCGGGTGGGGTGCTGGGTCCATCCGGGCCGGCCATGCCAAGCCGCCCCAGCCCCGGCAGCTTGATGGCGGGGCGGCGCAGGTCCAGCCCGGCGACGCCGCCCAGGATGTTCAGCTCGATCCCCTCCACCCAGGCCAGGGTGAGGCCGCCATAGCCGCCGAGGGTAAGGCGGAAGCCCGTCCCGGACGGGGTGGGGCGCAGCCAGCGCCCGTCATAGGGGTAGTCCTTGCCGATGGCGGTGGGCGGCAGGACGGCGCCGGCCTCGGGGATCGCATCCAGCACGGCGGCGACGAAGGTGTTGGAGTTCGGCCCGGGCCAGGCGCGGTAGTCGCCCTGGTTCCTCCAGGCGTAGTCGGCAATGGCCGCCTGCATGCGGGGGATCATCGCCTCGGCGGCCGGGCCATCCACGGCCAGCACCACCTGCGGCGCGTGGCCGAACCAGCGCCCGTCCGGCTCGAAGCCGTCCATCCGGATCGGGTCGCCCCAGGCGGTGTAGTCGTAGCGCGTGTAGCGCCGTGCGCCGGCCGGCTTGAAGACGATCCAGCAATGGGTGGCGAAGATGCCGCGCCAGCGCACCGTCTGCGCGGAGAAGACCCGCACCGCCGCCTGAGGCGTCGAGGCCGCGGGCGGCAGCAGCCCGGCCGAGGAGCGGTCGGCGGTGCGCCACCCGGCGCCGACGCCGCTGGACTGGTAGCGCAGGGCCGAGACGCCCAGGGGCAGCAGGAAGAGAACCACGAAGAGCAGCAGGCCGAGCTTGAGCGGATAGGGCATGCGGAACAGATTTGTTGCGCCGCAGCGTGCCGCAAGCGTCCGGCGCTTGCGGCACCGGTCACTCCGCCTCGAGCTTGCCCTCCACATAGGCGGTCTTGACCACGGTGACGGCCACCGCCGCGAGCGGCGCCGCGAGGGCGATGCCCAGCATCCCGCTCAGCAGCCCCATCACCGTCTGCGCCATCAGCAGCAGCGCCGGGGAGAGGTCCGCGGTGCGCCGCTGCACCATCGGGGTCAGCACGTTGCCCTCGATGGTCTGGCCCAGGAAGTAGACCCCCAGCGCCCAGGGCAGCAGCGAGGGATCGTGGCCCAGCGTCACCAGCGCCGCCGGGACCGCGGCGATGACCGGGCCGATATAGGGGATGAAGCCCAGCAGCGCCGAGATCGCCCCGAGCAGCGGCGCCAGCGGCACGCCCAGCAGCCATAGGCCCAGCCAGGTGATGGTCCCGGTGAAGGCCATGGCGCAGAGCGCCCCCACCAGCCAGCCGCGCAGTGTCACCCCCGCCATGTCGAGCACGTACATGGCGCGGGGGCGCAGGTCCGGGGCGAGGAGGGCGGTGAAGCCGCGCCGGTACTGCGAGGGCTCGGAGGCGAGGTAGAGCGCCAGCAGCAGCACCAGCACCAGGTCGCCCAGCACGCCGAAGGTGCCGGTCAGCCCGCTCGCGGCCATGTTCGCCGCGTCGCCGGCGCTGGGCAGCATCTGCTCCGGGTTCAGCCTCTCGAAGGCGGCCTGGGCCCAGGGGTAGTCGACCAGGCGCTGCTGCAGGCCGCGTAGCGTCTCCGGCAGGCTGGCGGCGAATTGCCGCGCCTGCTCGGTCAGCGGATCGGCCGCCACCCAGATGCCCAGGCTGAACAGCACGGCGATGGCGGCCGCAACCACCAGCACCGCCCAGCCGCCGGTCAGCGGCGTGTGCAGCACCAGCGGCGCGGCCAGGGCGCGCAGCCCCACGGCGATCAGCGCGCCGGCGAAGCCGATCAGCAGCGCATGCGGCACGAACCAGACCGCCAGCGCGACGACGACGAGCAGGACGACCAGGGAGAGGGTATGGCGGCTCATGGTGACCGTGGGGTTGTCTCGCGTCATCTCATGCGCAGGACAGGCGAGGCCGGGCAAGACGGCGGCCGGTCAAGAGGTCGGGGGCAGGGGCCCCGGCCCGGCTTCGGGGGGGAGCAGGCGCCCGCGCGCCTCGACCCAGCGGCGGACATAGCCTTGCTGTCCCAGCACCAGCAGGATCGCCGCCAGTGGCGCCGCCACGGCCAGGCCGAGCAGGCCGAACACCGCCCCCATGAAGAGCTGCGCCGTCAGCAGCAACCCCGGCGGCAGGGCGGTGACGTGGGACTGGATCATGGGGGTGAGCACGTCGCCCTCGATCACGTGCAGCGCGACGTAGAGCGCCACGACCCAGAGCGCGACGTCCAGCCCCTGCGAGGCCGCGAGCAGCACCGCCGGCACCGCCGCGATGATCGGGCCGATGATCGGGATGAAGCCCAGCAGCGCGGAGAGCGCCGCGAGCAGCCCGAAGAGCGGCACGCCGAGCAGCCAGAGGCCCAGGGCCACGAAGCTGCCGATGAAGGCCATCGAGAACAGCTGCCCGCCGAGCCAGCCGCGCAGGGTCGCGCCGACCTCGTGCAGCAGGCGCACCGCCTCCGGTCGCAGTTCCGGAGCGAGCAGCCGCAGCAGGCCGCCGAGGTAGGTCTCCGGATGCAGCGCGAAGTAGATGCCCAGCAGCACGGTGAAGAGCGTGCTGCCCAGCCCGCCGAAGACGCCGCCGACCGCCGCGACGGTCAGCCCCGCCGCGCGGCCGCCGCCCTGCAGCAGTTGGCCGAAGGACAGGTTGCGCAGGGCATCCGTGTCGAGGTTGCCCAGCAGCCAACGGCCCCAGCCCCGGGCCTGCAGCCGTTCCTCCAGCTCTGACAGTGAGCTGGGCAGGAGCTTCCCGAGCTGCTCGGCCTGGGCCGCCAGCGGACCGCTGGCCAGGCGGGTGCCCAGCCCCAGCAGCAGCAGCAGCGCCAGCACCACGAGCAGCACGGCGGCGACCTCCGGCAGGCGCAGCCGGCGGTGCAGCGGGTCGGCCAAAGCACGGATGGCGACGGCGATCAGCGCGGCGACCAGGACGGTCAGCGGGACGCTGGGGGCCAGGATGAGCGCGGCCAGGATGGCGCCGAGCAGGAGGAGCAGCGTCAGCCGCGCGTGATGCGTCATGGCCGCGCAACGGACCCCTGGCGGTGCGGGTTGCTTGGCGCCGCCCGCCTGTCCCGAGGCGGACGCATGGCCGCCCCGCCCCGCCGTGGCATTTCCCTTCCCGCGCCCTCCTGTTGCATATCGCTTCCCGCGGCCGGCCCCGACCGGGCCGCCGACGACGCACAGGAGCGCCCTCGCCATGACGGCCCCCGCGAAGCCCGCCCCCCGGAAGCCCACGCGGCGGCCGGCCAACCCGTGTTTCTCCTCCGGCCCCTGCGCCAAGCGGCCCGGCTGGTCGCTCGCGGCCCTGGAGGGCGCGCTGGTCGGGCGCAGCCATCGCGCGACGGACCCGAAGGCGCGGATCGCCGAGGTGATCGAGCGGTCGAAGGCGGTGCTGCGACTGCCGCCGGGCTGGCGGCTGGGCATCGTGCCCGCCTCCGACACCGGCGCGGTGGAGATGGCGCTGTGGTCGCTGCTCGGCCCGCGCCCGGTGGACGTGCTGGTCTGGGAGTCCTTCTCGAAGGAATGGGCGACAGACATCATCGGCCAGCTTCGCCTGGACGGGGCGCGGGTGCTGGAGGCACCCTATGGCAGCCTGCCCGACCTCGCCGCGGCCGACTGGTCGCATGACGTGGTCTTCGTCTGGAACGGCACCACCTCCGGCGTGCGCCTGCCGCACGGGGACTGGATCCCGGCCGACCGGCAGGGGCTGGCGATCTGCGACGCGACCTCCGCCGCCTTCGCCATGGACCTGCCCTGGGACCGGCTCGATGTCGTGACCTGGTCCTGGCAGAAGGTGCTGGGTGGCGAGGCGGCGCACGGGATGCTGGCGCTGTCGCCGCGCGCGGTGGCGCGGCTGGAGGGCTTCCGCACCGATCGGCCGCTGCCCAAGATCTTCCGTCTCACCAAGGGCGGGAAGCTGATCGAGGGCATCTTCCAGGGCGACACCATCAACACCCCCTCGATGCTCTGCGTCGAGGATGCGCTGGACGGGTTGCGCTGGGCCGAGTCCGTGGGCGGGCTGCCGGGGCTGGTCGCGCGATCCGAGGCGAACCTGGCCGCGGTGGCGCGCTGGGCGGAGGCGAGCGGCTGGGCGGCGTTCCTGGCCGAGGCACCGGAAACCCGTTCCTGCACCTCCATCTGCCTTCGCATCAAGGCACCCTGGTTCACGGCGCTGGACGCCGCCGCCCAGGCCAGGGCAACGAAGGAAATGGCGGCGATGATCGAGGCGGAGGGCGCGGGCTTCGACCTCGCCCCCTATCGCGATGCGCCGCCGGGCTTCCGCCTCTGGGGCGGGGCAACGGTGGACACGGCCGATGTCGAGGCGCTGCTGCCCTGGCTGGATTGGGCAGTGGCCCAGGTCGAGGCACAACAGGCGCGCCGCGCGGCCTGATACGGACGGCGGGATGCGCCGGTCCATGCCCGCGTGGGGTGCGCCCGTGGCCCGGGGGCAAGGCTCTGCCTCGCCCCCGATACCCCCACTCCGCCAGGACCCTGCGGGCCCTGGACCCGATCGGCGCTGCCGCGGGACAACCTGCGACGGGGTCACAGCGCCGAGGAGCCATGCTCCTCGGCGGGTACGGCCTCTACACTCGCTGACGCCCTCTGAAGCTTTTTCAGAGTCCCGCCTGTCCGTGTTCCGTCAGGGTTCAGCCCGCAGGCTGACGGCAGCCACGAAGAGCCAACTCCCAGCGGGGACCGGGGCCCGCTTGTGGCCCCGGCAGGGGAGGGTCTGGGAGGGGACGGCGTCCCCTCCCGGTCCGACGCCGGAACACGGCAGCACGACAGGCCAAGCTATCCCGAGGGGCGGGCTCCGTGCGGCGGTTTCCCTGCCCGGGCGTCTGGAGGCTGCGCCCGGCCTACGGTTTCGCCGTGCCGTTGACCCGGCGGCCGATCTCCTGTGCCGCCTGTGCCTGCTCCGCCACGAAGGCGGCGAAGCGGTCGGGCGGCATGGCCACTCTCTCCAGCCCCAGCGTGTCGAACTGCTGCCGCACCTCCGGCCGGGCGACCGCCTCGGCGACGGCGCCATGCACCCTGGCCACGATCTCCGCCGGCGCGCCGGCGGGCATCCAGAGGCCGAACCAGTTCACCACCTCGAAGCCCGGCAGCCCCGACTCCTCCATGGTCGGCACCTCCGGCATGCCCTTCCAGCGGCGCCGGCCGGTCAGCGCCAGGGCGCGGAGCTGGCCGCTCTGCACGAATTGCAGCGCGATCTGCGTGCCGACGAAGAACATGTCCACGCGGCCGCTGAGCAGGTCGCTGGTCGCCTCCGCCACGCCGCGATAGGGCACGGAGAGGATGTCCGTCCCCGTCATGCTCTTCATCACCTCCGCGGGGATGTGGCTGGCGGTGCCGTTGCCCGCATTGGCGTAGGTGAGCTTCCCCGGCTCCTGCCGCGCCAGCGCGACCAGCTCCCCGACGCTGCGCGCCGGCAGGTCCGGGCGCACCACCAGCGCCTGGCCGAAATTCTGCGCGGCGAGGGTGACGTGGGTGAAGTCGCGCACGGGGTCATAGCTGACGTTGTCGTTGAAGGGCGGGATGTTGGTGTGCGAGGCGGTGGTGAAGAGCCAAGTGTAGCCATCCGCCGGCTGGCGGGCGACGAAGGCGGTGCCGACCAGCCCGCCGCCGCCCGCGCGGTTCTCCACCACGATGGGCTGGCCCAGCGACGCGGTCATCGCCGGGTTGATGGCGCGCAGGATCAGGTCGGGCGGCCCGCCGGGCGGGGAGGGGACCACCACCCGGACCGGGCGGCTGGGATAGGCCGCGGCGCCGGGCGCCTGGGCCCGGGCGGCGGCCCCTCCCGATGCGGCGGCGGCCATGGCCAGCAGCCAGTGCCGCCGTCCGGCGCGCGGCATCGCGGGCGCCTCGGACGCGGGGGCGGAGCGCGGCGGCATGTCGCGCATCAGCCGGCGACGGCCTGGACGCGCACGGGCGCCTGCGCCGTGGCGGAGGCGAGGATCGCCTCGAGCACCGCCACGTTGTGCACGGCATCGCCGCCCGGTCGCACGATCGGCCGGCCTGCCGCGACCTCGCGCGCGAAGTGCTCCAGCTCCGCGCGCTCCGTGCTGGTCTTCGGGAAGCTCCGAACCTCGGGCCGCTGCTTGTGCCCGATATTGTCGCGGTCGATCCGGCAGAGCCGCAGATCCCAGGTGTGCAGGTGCTCGACATCGCCGACCTCGGCCCAGCCCTCGCTGCCGAAGACCTGCAGCCGCCAGGTTTCCGCCGTGGCGATCACCGTGCCCAGGTAGCCGGTGGCGCCACCGGCGAAGCGGAAGAGCATCGAGGTGGTGTCGTCCATCCCGAAATCCTGCACCAGCCGGACGCTCTGCGCCGTGACCTGCTCGATCGGCCCGGCGAGGTAGAGCATCGCATCCACCACATGCACGCCGCGCCCGGTCATGCCGCCGGCCGGTCCCTCCCGCCGGTCGTGGCGCCAGTGCCCCTGGGGAAAGCGATAGGCGCTGGGGCCGCAGAAATTGCCCTCGATGTGCAGCACGCGGCCCAGCGTGCCGTCGTCGATCAGCCCGCGGATCGCCTGCAGCGCCGGCTGGAAGCGCCAATTGTAGCCGACGCCCAGCGTCACCCCCGCCTCGGCGCAGGCCCGGGCGGCGCGCTGCGCCTCCGCCGCGTTCACGCCCAGCGGCTTCTCGCTGAAGACGGGCTTGCCGGCCCGCGCCGCGGCGACGATCTGCTCCGTGTGCTGGGTGTGCGGGGTGGCCAGCACCACCGCGTCGATCCCGGGATCGGCCAGCACGTCCTCGTAGCGCGGCAACAGGCGCAGGCCGTTCGCCTCCGCGAAGTCCCGCGCCTTCTCCGGCGTGCGCGTCGCGCCGGCGACGAAGCGGATCTCGGGACTGACGCCCTGCACGCTGCGGACCAGGTTCTGCCCCCAGGTGCCGAGGCCGATGATGGCTGCCCGGATCATGTCGTCACGCCGTCCTCCTGCCCGGCCCCGGCAGCTGATTCGCATGGCCGTCGCGCAGCTTGGGGCAGGGTGGCGGCGCTGTCATCCCGTCGCCCCGCCGCGCGGCGCCGTTCCGTTGCGCGTCACGCCATCCCCGGCTGCCGTGCCAGCCGGGGCACGGGCGAGGCGAGCAGGATCGCCGCCTGCGCCGCGAAGCCCGCCGCCGCGGCCCAGAGACAGGCTTCCGTCCCGAAGCGCGCAGCCAGCAGCGCGCCCAGCGCGGCGCCGAGCGGCCGTGCGCCGAAGGTGGCGGTCATGACCACCGCCGAGACGCGCCCCAGCAGCCGGATCGGCGTCACCGACTGCCGCAGCGTGGTGGTGGCGATGGTCCACAGGATCGGTCCCGCGCCGAAGAGCAGGAAGGCCACGCCCGCCAGCACCGCGGCGATGCCGGGACAGGCGAGCGTGGCCAGCATCAGCAGCGCCGCCGCCAGCGCGCTGAGCGGCCCGGCGGCGACCAGCGCGCCGAAGGACAGGCGGCGTGCCAGCACCGGCGCCAGCGCCGCGCCCGCCACCATGCCGACGCCGTAGAGGCCCAGCGTGGCGCCGATTCCGGCCGCGCCCAGCCCCAGCCGCTCCACCGCATAGGCGACGTAGACGGCCTGCAGCACGAACCAGGCGGCGTTGAAGCAGACGGCCGTGGCCAGCACCGGCCGCAGCAGCGGATGGCCGAGCACGAAGGCCGCGCCCTCGCGCAGCGCCGCCGCCACCGGCTGGCGCGGGCCCGCGGATGCGGGTGGCTCCGGCAGGCCGGACAGCAGGCCCGTCGCCAGCAGCGACAGCCCGGCCGCCGCGGCATAGGCCGGCGCCGCGCCGGCCCAGCCGACCAGCGCACCGCCCAGTGCGGGACCGGCGGCAAAGGCGGTGCTGCGCGCCAGCTCCAGCCAGCGGTTGGCCTCGGCCAGCCGGTCCCGCGCCACGATGGTCGGCAGCAGCGCCGGGGCCGCGATGCTGTAGGCCACCGTCCCCACGGCCCCCAGCGCGCCCAGCCCCGCCAGCAAGGCCAGGTCCAGCCCGCCCGTCAGCAGCAGCGCCAGGAGCAGCAGCAGCGACAGCGCCCGCAGCGCTTCCGCCCCCGTCATCAGCCGCCGCCGCGAGGAGCGGTCCGCCAGCACCCCGATGGGGAGGGAGAGCAGCAGGAAGGGCAGGGTCTGCGCCGTCTGCAGCAGCCCCGTCTCCGTCGCCCCGGCGCCCAGCAGCAGAACTGCCGCCAGCGGCGCCGCCGCCAGGGCGAGCTGCTCGGAGAGCTGCGCGGCCAGGTTGGAGGCGGCAAGGCGGCGGAAGGGGGCGGGAAGGGGCGGCACGGGGCGGTCCTCGGCGTTGGGGGCCGCAGCCTTAGGCGCTCCGTCGCCCCGCCGCTTTCCGCGGGTTGCGCCGGCATCCCTGACCCGGGGCCGGCCCCGCCGCCGCGCATCGCTCCCCGATGCCCCTCATCCGGGAGGAGGGGAGCCCCGGCCCCCTCCGTCGCGGCTGCGGCGGCGCCTACTCCTCCGTCCCCGTCAGGAAGTCGAAGTCGCAGCCCTGGTCGGCCTGCAGCACCGTGTCGTGGAACAGCTTCGCATAGCCCCGCTTCGGCGCCGGCCGCGCCGGGCGCGGCTCGGCCCGGCGGCGTTCCAGCTCCGCCTCATCCACGAGCAGCTCGATGCGTCGCGCCTCGACGTCCAGGCGGATCCTGTCGCCGTCCCGCACCAGGCCGAGCGGTCCGCCCACCGCGCTTTCCGGCGTGACGTGCAGCACGATGGTGCCGAAGGCGGTGCCGGACATGCGCGCGTCGGAGATGCGGACCATGTCCTTCACCCCCGCCTGGGCCAGCTTCTTCGGGATGGGCAGGTAGCCCGCCTCCGGCATGCCCGGCGCCCCCTTCGGCCCGGCGTTGAGCAGGACCAGCACGTCGTCGGCCGTCACGTCCAGATCGGGGTCGTCGACACGGCTGGTCATGTCCTCGATGCTCTCGAAGACCACGGCGCGGCCCGTATGCTGCAGCAGCGCGGGCGAGGCGGCGGCGTGCTTGATGACCGCCCCGCCCGGCGCGAGGTTGCCGCGCAGCACGGCCGTCCCGCCCATGGGCTTGAGCGGCGCCGAGCGCGGGCGGATCACCGTCTGCCCCGGCACCTCCTCGGCCGCGTCGGCATAGTCGCGCAGCGTGCCGCCGGTGACGGTCGGCGCGTCGAGGTCGAGGAAGGGCGCCAGTTCCCGCAGCAGGCGCGGCACGCCGCCGGCATGGTGCAGGTGTTCCATGTAGTGGTCGCCGGAGGGCTTGAGGTCCACCAGCACGGGCACCTCGCGCCCGATGGCGTCGAACGCCTCCAGGTCGAAGGGAAGGCCGACGCGCCCGGCGATGGCCGCGAGGTGGACGATGCCGTTGGTGGAGCCGCCGATCGCCTGGAGCACGACCATGGCGTTGCGCAGCGAGGCTTCGGTGATGAGCTGCGCCGGGCGCGGCCCCTGGCGCAGGGCCATGGCGACGGCGGCCTTGCCCGTGGCCTCGCCGCAGCGGAAGCGCTCCGCATGCGGGGCCGGGATGGCCGCGCTGTTCGGCAGCGACAGCCCCATCGCCTCGATCAGGCAGGCCATGGTGGAGGCGGTGCCCATCACCATGCAGGTGCCGACGGAGGGCGCCAGCCGGCCGCTGATCACCTCGATCTCCGCCGCGTCGATCCTGCCGGCGCGGTGCTGGCCCCAGAGGCGGCGGCAGTCGGTGCAGGCGCCCAGCACCTCGCCGCGGTGGTGCCCCACCACCATCGGCCCCACGGGGATGACGATGGCGGGGATGCCGGCCGAGGCCGCGCCCATGATCGCCGCCGGCAGAGTCTTGTCGCAGCCGCCCAGCAGCACGGCGGCGTCCATCGGCTGGGCGCGGAGCATCTCCTCCGTGTCCATCGCCATCAGGTTGCGCAGGTACATGCTGGTCGGGTTGGCGAAGGATTCCCCGATGGAGATGGTGGGGAAGTTCATCGGCAGCCCGCCCGCCAGCATCACCCCGCGCCGCACCGCCTCGATCAGTTGCGGCGCGTTGCCGTGGCAGGGGTTGAAGTCGCTGGCCGTGTCGGTGATGCCCACGATCGGCCGGTCCAGCGCGTCGCCGGAATAGCCCGCCGCCTTGATGAAGGCCTTGCGCAGGAACAGCGAGAACCCCGCATCGCCGTAGCTCGTGAGACCCTTGCGCAATCCGCTGGCCATCCCCTGTCCTCCCCGTGGCGCCGGCACGATGGGCCGGGGAGGGCGGGGCCTGTCAACCGCTGCCCCGCCCAGGAGCGTGGGGTCAGGACAGCATGCGCGTGTCGCCATCCACCGCGATGGCCTGGCCGGAGATCGTCCGGCCGCGTGGCGAGCAGAGGAACAGCACCTGGTCCGCGAGCTGCCGGGCGGTGACGTACTCCTTGATCGAGGTGAAGGAGAAGGCGGTCCGCTCCATCTCGGCGAAGCTGACGCCCTTCTGCTGGGCCTTGGCCTCCAGCACGCGGCGCTGCCGGTCGCCCGCGACCAGCCCGGGCAGGATGGCGTTCACCCGGATGCCCGCCTCGCCCAGCTCGATGGACAGCGACTTGGTGAAGCCGATCACCCCCCATTTCGCCGCCGCATAGGGCGAGCGCAGGGCGAAGCCGAAGCGCCCCGCCGCGGAGGAGAGGTTCACGATCGACGGGTTGGCGCTCTGCCGCAGATGCGGCACCGCCAGGCGGGCGCAGTCGAACTGGCTGGTCAGGCAGACCTGCAGGCAGCGGTCCCAGTCCTCCGGGTTCAGCTCCTCCACCCGGCCGGTGGGCCCGGCGATGCCGGCATTGTTCACCAGCACGTCCAGCCCGCCTAGGAAGCCCAGCGCCGCGTCGAACAGCGCCGCGACCTGGGCGCGGTCGGCCACGTCCACGGCCATGCTCCCCACCCCCTCCGGCAGGGTGGCGAGCGAGGCGGCGTCGATGTCGCAGGTGAAGACCTTCGCCCCCTCCTCGACGAAGGCGTCCACGATGCCGCGGCCGATGCCCGCGCCTCCGGCGGTGACCAGCACCCGCAGCCCGGCGATTCCCATGTCCATGCGTCGTTCCTCCCTGTTCCGTGTCAGTTCCCGCCGGGGGCCTCGTCGGGCAGCCCGCCGCGCGAGACGATGAAGGCGGCCGCATCGGCGATGTCGGCGGCGATGGCCGCGCGCGCCGCGTCGCCGTCGCCGGCCTCGATCCCGGCCAGCGCCAGCGCATGCCAGCGCAGCGCCGTGCCCTGGCGCAGCCGTTCCGGATGCTGGCGCAGGTCCAGGTTCAGCACCGGCCCGATCTTCAGCCACAGCCCGGCGATGATGTCGCGCAGCGGCGGCAGGCCGCAGGCCTCGTAGATGCGGAAGTGCACGTCGCGATTCAGCGCGACCGCGCGCCGCCGGTCCGGGCGCGGGCGCGCGGCCATGGCGCGGAAGGCGGCCTCCGCCCGGCGGATGGCGTCGAGCTGCGCGGGGCTGCGGTGCGTGGCGGCGCGGGCGGCGGCAAGGCCCTCCACCTCCGCGCGGGTCTCGGCGAGGGACAGGAAGCGGCCCGCCGTCATCACCGGAACCCTCACGGCGCGGTTGGGTGCCACCTCCAGCGCGCCATCGGCCACCAGCCGCGCCACCGCCTCGCGCACCGGCATGACGGAGACGCCCAGCGCCGCCGCGGTGTCGCGCAGGGAGAGCCGCTCCCCCGGGGCGAGCCGCCCGGAGATCAGCAGCTCCGCCAGATGGCCGTGCACCGTCTCGCCGAGGGTGCGGCGTTCCAGCAGCGGCAGGGATTCCAAGGCTTCGGCGGCGGTCATGGCGTGCGGTCTGCCGGGGGTGGTCGTTCCGGGGGCTGGACAGGGGCGGGTCGGCCCTGGCATCGTGCCTGTGATCACAGATCACGACAAGGCCGCATGACCGGCCGCGCCGTGACGCAGGGGTCGCGACACAGAGCCGTTCAGGCCGGTTGGGAGGACGTATCAGACCATGATCCATCGCCATGCGCTGTCGCGCCGCGGCCTGCTCGCCGCGGGCGTCGCGACGCTCGCCACGCCCGCCCTGTCCCAGGGGCAGCCCGACGTGCTGAAGATCGGCCACCTGACGCCGCGCACCGGCTTCCTCGGCCCGCTGGGCGAATTCGCGGTCCAGGCGGTGCAGCTCGCCACCGAGGAGATCAACGCCGCCGGCGGCATCAACGGCCGCAAGGTCGAGGTGATCTACGAGGACAGCGTGAACCCGCAGACCGCCTCGCAGAAGGCGGAGCGCCTGGCGCAGCGCGACCGCGTCGCCTGCATCGTGGGCGAGATCAACTCCGCCTCCGCGCTGGCCATCGGTCAGGTGGTGCAGCGCGAGCGGGTGCTGTTCTTCAACACCGGCGCCAACTCCGACGCGCTGCGCGGCTCCGACTGCAAGCGCTTCATGTTCCACACGGAATCGCAGAACAGCATGATGGTGCGCGCTGCCGGCCGCGCCCTGCTGGACCAGGGGCTGGTGAAGGGGAAGAAGTACTACGCCCTGACGGCCGACTACGCCTTCGGCCACGACCTGCTGCGCGTGGCGAAGCAGTTCCTGGGCGCCAACGGCGCGACGGTGGCGGGCGAGGACCTGATCCCGACGGAGCTGACCGACTTCTCCCCCTTCCTGCTGAAGCTGCGGCAGGCGCGGCCGGACCTCGTGATCTGCAACCTCGCGGGGGCGCAGATCACCAACTTCCTCAAGCAGTACAGCGAGTACGGGCTGCGCTTCCCGGTCGGCGGCTTCGGCTTCGACACCGCCCTGGCCTGGGGCGCCGGGCCGGGCAACTTCCTCGGCACCTGGCCGGTGGTCTGGCACCACCTGGTCGAGGCGCCCTCCGCGAAGGCCTTCGTCGCCGCCTACCAGAAGAAGTTCAACCGGCCGCCGGAGAACCAGGCCTGGGGCGACTACACCACCATGAAGGTGATCGCCGCCTCGATGAACGAGCTGCGCTCGGTCGAGCCGGCCAAGGTGGTGGAGCACCTGGAGAAGGGCGCGCGGTTCGACATCGCCAAGGGCCGCGAAGGCTTCTACCGCGCCCGCGACCACCAGCTGATCGGCGAGATGTACGCCATCACCGCGCTGCCGGCGGCGGAGGTGAAGAACCGCTGGGACATCTTCCGCTCCTCGCCCCCGATCCCGGGCCCGAACGAGGACCCGGAGGTGCTCGCCGCCACCGCGGAAGAGAACGCCTGCGTCTTCCGCGACTGAGGGAGCTGGCCGCGCCCGGCAGGTCCGGGCGCGGCCGCGTGGGAGGGAGCGCCGTGGAGCTTGTGTTCATCCTGGAGCAGGTCCTGAACGGGCTGCTCATCGGGGCCTACTACCTGCTGATCGCCCTCGGCCTGTCGCTGATCTTCAGCCTGGGCGGCATCGTCAACCTGGCCCATGGCGCCTTCTACGCGATCGGCGCCTACCTGACGGTGGCGCTGTCGCCCAGCATCGGCTTCGGCGGCGCGCTGATCGCCTCGCCCCTGCTGGTGGCGCTGCTGGGGCTGGTGATCGAGCGCGTCCTGCTGCGCCGCTTCTACCGCGGCGATCCCATCCTCAGCCTGCTGCTGACCTTCGGCCTCGCCATGGTGGCGGAGCAGACGCTGCGCATGGTCTTCGGCGCGGCGCCGGTGCCCTTCTCCATTCCGACCTGGCTGCGCGGGCAGGTCTTCGTGGGCGAGTTCATCTACTCGCAATACCGGCTGATCATCCTGGCCGTGGCCGTGCTCTGCGTCGCCGGGCTCTGGGTGCTGCTGACGCGGACCGCCTTCGGCCGCGTGGTGCGGGCGGGGGTGCAGAACCCCGACATGGTGGCGGCGCTCGGCATCTCGCTGCGCCCCTACATGACGGCGGTGGTGATGATCGCGGTCGGGCTCGCCGCGCTGGCCGGGACGATGATGGCCCCGGTCACCGGCGTGACCCCCACCATGGGGGCGGAGATCCTGACCTTCGCCTTCGTCGTGGTGGTGATCGGCGGGCTCGGCTCCTTCTGGGGCGTGGTGCTCGCGGCGCTGATCGTGGGCGTGGTGCGCGGCCTCGCCGCCTATGCCTATCCCCCCGCCACCGAGGCCGCCGTTTACCTGCTGATGGTGCTGGTCCTGCTGCTGCGCCCGCGCGGCCTGCTGGGCGAGCGCATCCAGCGTTTCGAGTGAGGCGCCCCGTGCCGCTGGACACCTCTTCCCCCCCGTCGCCCGGCGAGGCGCTGCGCCGTCCCGGCGCGCTGCGCCCGGTGCAGCCGCTGCTGGTCGCGCTCGGCGCGCTGCTGCTGCTGCCTCTACTGCTGGACGCGCTGGGGCTGACGCTGACCACCGCCACCGACGTGGTCATCATGGCGATCGCCGTGATGGGGCTGAACATCCTGGTCGGCTGGACGGGCCTCGTCTCCTTCGGCCACGGCGCCTGGTTCGGCATCGGCGCCTATGCCGCGGCCCTGCTGCAGCGCCATGTCCTGCCGGGCGGCATGGTGCTGCCGCTGCTGGGCGCCCTGCTGATCGTCGCCGCCGCCTCGCTGGTGGCGGGCGCGCTGATCCTGCGGCGGCGCGGCGTGTACTTCTCGCTGCTGACGCTGGCCTTCACCGCCATGCTCTTCGCCATCGCCTTCCGCTGGACGGACCTCACCGGCGGCGAGAACGGGCTGGGCGGCGTGGCACGCTGGGCGGTGCTGGACGATCCGCGGTTCTTCTACGGCGTCGTCGCCGCCATCGCCTTCGCCGTGGTGGCGGGGCTGTGGCGGCTGCACCGCTCGCCCTTCGGCACCACGCTGGTGGCGATCCGGGAGAACGAGCAGCGCGCCGGCTTCCTCGGCTACGACACCAACCGCTACAAGCTGCTGGCCTTCGTGGTCTCGGCCACCGTCACCGGCCTCGCGGGGGCGCTGGGCGTGTTCAACCACCGCTTCGCCTCGGCCGACCCCATCACCATCGCCTTCTCCGGCGAGCTGCTGGCGATGGTGGTGATCGGCGGCATGCGCTCCTTCCTCGGCCCGGCGCTGGGCGCGCTGTTCTACATCCTGTTCCGCGAGTTCCTGTCCATGTGGACGTCGAACTGGCTGCTGATCTTCGGTTTGCTCTTCGTCGGCTTCATCGTCTTCTCGCCCGACGGGCTGGTGGGGGTGGCGCGGCGCGTGCTGGCACCCTTCCGCCCGAAGCCGCCGGCCGAGGGAGCCGCCATGGCCGCGCGCCGGACCGGGGCCAGCGGCCGCATCCCGTCGCGCTTCATCCGCGAGGGCACGGCGGCGGGGCCGGTGCTGGCGGCGGAGGCCATGCGCAAGAGCTTCGGCGGCGTGAAGGCGGTGCGCGGCGTCTCCTTCGCCGTGGAGGACCGGCGGCTGCATGCGCTGATCGGGCCGAACGGCGCGGGCAAGACCACCGCCTTCAACCTGCTCTCCGGCATGTTCCCGCTGGACGAGGGGCGGGTGACGCTGGACGGGCAGCGGGTGGACGGGATGGAGGCGCACGCCATCACCCGGGCCGGGCTGGGCCGCAGCTTCCAGATCACCAACCTCTTCGCGGGGCTGTCGGTGGAGGAGAATATCCGCCTGGCCGTGCAGGCGCGGCACCCGCACCGCTTCGCCCTGTTCCGCGACGCCCATGCCATCCCGGAGCTGCGCGCCGACACGGCGGAGCTGCTGCGCTGGACCGGCCTCGCGGGCGTGGAGCAGGCGGAGGCGGGCAGCCTCTCCTATGGCGGGCAACGCCTGCTCGACATGGGGCTGGCGCTGGCGACGCGGCCGCGCATCCTGCTGCTGGACGAGCCGCTGGCCGGCCTCGCCGCCGCCGAGCGCGAGCGGGTGGGCGACCTCATCAAGACCCTGTCCGCCGACATCCCCGTGCTGCTGGTGGAACACGACATCGACCGCGTCTTCCGCCTCGCCGACCGGGTGACGGTGATGGCGGACGGGCAGGTGCTGGTGGATGGCAGCGTCGCCGACGCGCGCGACGATGCGGGGGTGCAGGCGGTCTACCTCGGCTCCGGCGCCTCCGCCGTCGCCGCAAAGCCGCGCGCCAGCGCCGCAGTGGACCGCGACCTGCTGGTGATGGAGAAGGTCAACACCTTCTACGGCAAGTCGCACATCCTGAACGACGTGACCCTGGCCGTGCGGCAGGGCGAGATCGTCGCGCTGCTGGGGCGCAACGGCGCGGGCAAGTCCACCCTGCTCAAGACGCTGATCGGCACGGCCCGCCCCGCCTCCGGGCGGATCGCCCTGGGCGGGGACGAGATCGCCGGCCTGCCGCCCGACCAGGTGGCCCGCCGCGGGGTGGGCTTCGTGCCCCAGGGGCGGGGCCTCTTCGCCGGGATGACGGTGGCCGAGAATCTCGGCCTGGGCCGGCTGAAGCGGATCACCGGCGCCGGGGTGCACTGGGAGGAGGAGCGTATCCTGCAGTTCTTCCCCCGGTTGCGGGAGCGCTGGAACGTCGCGGCCGACCGCCTCTCCGGCGGCGAGCAGCAGATGGTGGCCGTCGCCCGGGCCCTGTCCGGCGACACGCGGCTGCTGCTGCTGGACGAGCCCTTCGAGGGCCTCTCGCCGGCCGTGACCGAGGAGCTGTTCGAGACCTTCGACCTGCTGCGGCGGGAGGTGTCCATCATCATCGTGGACCACCACCTCGACCTCGCCCTGGCGCTGTCGGACAGGACCGTCGCGCTGGAGCGCGGCGCGGTGCAGTGGACGGGCGAGTCCCGCCTGCTGCGCGAGGATGAGGAGCTGCGTCGGAAGGTGCTGTGGCTGTGAGCGAGACCGTTGCCATCGTCGGGTCCGGGCTGATCGGCCGGGCCTGGGCCGCCATCTTCGCGCGGGCCGGCTGGACCGTGCGCCTGTGGGACCCCGCCGAGGGGGTGGCGGGGAAGGCCGTGGGCCTCTGCGCCCAGGGGCTGCGCGACCTCGCGGAGCAGGGGCTCTGCGACGACCCGGAGGGCGCCGCCCGCCGGATCGCCGCCGTCGCCACGCTGGAGGAGGCGCTGGCCGGCGTGGATTTCGTGCAGGAGAACGGACCGGAGACGCTGGAGGTCAAGCGCGACCTCTTCGCCCGGATGGATGCGGCGGCGCCCCCCGGGGCGATCCTGGCCTCCTCCTCCTCGGCGATCCGGGTCTCGCTCTTCGCCGGGGCGCTGCCGGGGCGGGCGCGCTGCCTGATCGGGCATCCCGTCAACCCGCCACACCTGATCCCGCTGGTGGAGCTGTCGGGGGCCGAGTGGACGGCGCCGGAGACCATCGCCCGGGCGCGCGCGGTCTACGAGGCGATCGGGCAGGTGCCTGTCACCGTGCTGAAGGAGGTGGAGGGGTTCATCCTCAACCGCCTCCAGGGCGCGCTGCTGGCCGAGGCCTTCCGGCTGGTGGCGGAGGGCTACGTCACGCCGCAGGACCTGGACCGGACCGTGGCGGACGGGCTCGGCCTGCGCTGGAGCTTCATGGGGCCGTTCGAGACGATCGAGCTGAACGCGCCCGGCGGCATCCCGGACTACTGCGCCCGCTACACGGGGTTCTATAAGCGCCTTGCCGCCGCGCCGGCGGCGCCCGAGGTCTATGGCGAGGCGGCGGTCCGGGCCATCCTGTCGCAGTGGCGGGCCGCCCCCGACCTGCCGGCGAAGATGGCCTGGCGCGACCGGCGCCTCGCGGCGCTGCGGGCGCACAAGGTCCAGCAAGAGCGGGCGCAACAGGAGAAGGACGTTTGAGCATGGCGAGCAAGCGCAAGGTCATCATCACCTGCGCGGTGACGGGGGCGATCCACACGCCGTCCATGTCCCCACACCTGCCCGTCACGCCGGAGGAGATCGCCGACGCTGCCATCGGCGCGGCGGAGGCCGGGGCGGCCATCGTTCATCTGCACGCCCGCGACCCGCGGGACGGGCGGCCCGACCAGTCGCCCGAGGCCTTCGCCAAGTTCCTGCCGGTCATCAAGCAGCGATCCGACGTGGTGGTGAACCTGACCACGGGCGGCGCGCCCACCATGACGATCCAGGAGCGCGTGCGCCCCGCCGCGACCTTCAAGCCGGAGGTGGCGTCGCTGAACCTCGGCTCGATGAACTTCGGCCTGTTCGGGATGCTCGACCGCTTCAAGGAGCTGAAGCACCCCTGGGAGCGGGAGTACCTCGCCAACAAGGACATCATCTTCCGCAACAGCTTCGGCGACATCGAGCACATCCTGACCACCTGCGCCGGGAACGACACGCGCTTCGAGTTCGAGTGCTACGACACGGCGCACCTCTACAATCTGAAGTACTTCTTCGACCGCGGGCTGGTGAAGGCGCCGCTGTTCATCCAGACCGTCTTCGGCCTCCAGGGCGGCATCGGGGCGCATCCGGACGACGTGATGCACATGAAGCGCACCGCGGACCGGCTGTTCGGCGACCAGTACAAGTGGTCCGTCCTCGGCGCCGGGCGGAACCAGCTCCCCATCGCGGCCATGTCGGCGGCCATGGGCGGCAATGTCCGCGTCGGGCTGGAGGACAGCCTCTGGGCCGGTCCCGGCCGGCTGGCCGAGACCAATGCGGAGCAGGTGCGCTCCGCCCGCCAGATCATCGAGGGGCTGGGGCTGGAGGTCGCGACGCCGGACGAGGCGCGGGAGATCCTGTCGCTCAAGGGCGGGGACAAGGTCGAGTTCTGACCCGGGGGCGCCGGCCGGGGCAGACCGGCCGGCGCCGCCCATCGCCCGCCGGCGCCAGGACCTGGCCGGGCGCGGCCCCGGCATTGCGTCCGGGTGCGGGATCCACCCGATTCGGGGTCGCCCCAACTTCATGAGGGACCGTGTCGCCGGAGGCACGGCAGACGCAGTATTGCGCCGTTTGGCCCGAAACTTGCCTTCCATTCCCTGCGGGCTTCGTTGGACGCAAGGGTGTTGCGCCGCGCCATGGCGCGCACGATCCTGCGAGCCAACATCACCGAATGTATCGAGGTTCCCGTAATCAAAGGAATTCCGTGCAGCCCCGGGGTGTGTAGGCTACAGTCCCAGAGGTCGCCGAGGATGAGGGAAGCAGATGGAGCCGGGAGGATCGTAAGTATTGCGCCCCGGATCGCTCATGGGTGCGACGCTTACATTTGACCGGGTTTGCGCCGACATCACCGGCTCTTTCGGAGAGCATGCTGGATGGATCGACCGGACGACGTCTTCGAGCTGCATGCGAGCCTTCACGACCGCACACGCGAAGTGGAGATGAGCCTCGCCGAGTATCTGGAAGCGTGCCGCGACGACCCGCAATGCTATGCCAGCCCGGCGGAGCGCATGCTCCGCGCGATCGGCGAGCCGGAGGTGATCGACACCTCCCGTGATCCGCGGCTGGGGCGGATCTTCATGAACCGCACCGTCCGCATCTATCCCGCCTTCTCCGAGTTCCACGGCATGGAGGAGACGATCGAGCGGATCGTCGGCTTCTTCCGCCACGCGGCGCAGGGGCTGGAGGAGCGCAAGCAGGTGCTCTACCTGCTGGGGCCGGTCGGGGGCGGCAAGTCGTCGCTGAGCGAGCGGCTGAAGGCGTTGATGGAGCGCGAGCCGATCTTCGTGCTCAAGGCGGGCAAGGACCTCAGCCCCGTCTTCGAGAGTCCGCTCGGCCTCTTCGATCCGGAGACGATGGGGGAGGCGTTGCAGGGGCGCTACGGCATCCCCCGCCGCGTGCTGACCGGCATCGCCAGCCCCTGGGCGCTGAAGCGGCTCGCCGAGTTCGACGGCGACATCTCCCGCTTCCGGGTGGTGAAGCTCTACCCCTCCCGCCGCCGCCAGATCGCCGTCGCCAAGACGGAGCCGGGCGACGACAACAACCAGGACATCTCCGCCCTGGTCGGCAAGGTCGATATCCGCAAGCTGGAGATGTACAGCCAGAACGACCCGGACGCCTACAGCTTCTCCGGCGGGCTGAACCGCGCGAACCAGGGCATCCTCGAATTCGTCGAGATGTTCAAGGCGCCGATCAAGATGCTGCATCCGCTGCTGACGGCGACGCAGGAGGGCAACTACCTCGGTACCGAGAACATCGGCGCCATCCCCTTCCAGGGCATCCTGCTGGCCCATTCCAACGAGGCGGAGTGGCAGTCCTTCCGCAACAACCGCACCAACGAGGCCTTCCTCGACCGCGTCAGCGTCATCAAGGTTCCCTACTGCCTGCGCGTGACGGAGGAGCGGAAGATCTACGAGAAGCTGCTCTCCGGCTCGGCCCTGGCCGATGCGCCCTGCGCGCCGCACACGCTGGAGATGCTGGCGCGCTTCGCCGTGCTGTCGCGCCTGAAGCCGCACGCCAACTCGCGGCCCTTCGCCAAGATGCGGGTCTATGACGGGGAGAACATCCGCGAGACCGATCCCAAGGTGAAGACCATGCAGGAGTACCGCGACGCGGCCGGCGTGGACGAGGGGATGGACGGCATCTCCACCCGCTTCGCCTACAAGGTGCTCTCGGCGACCTTCAACCACTCGCCCAGCGAGGTGGCGGCCGACCCGGTCCACCTGATGTACGTGCTGGAGCAGGCGATCCGGCGCGAGCAGTTCCCGCCGGAGACGGAGGCTGCCTACCTCACCAGCATCAAGAGCGAGCTGGCGACGCGCTACGCGGAGTTCATCGGCAACGAGATCCAGAAGGCCTATCTGGAAAGCTACGGCGACTACGGCCAGAACCTGTTCGACCGCTACCTCGACTATGCCGATGCCTGGATCGAGGACCAGGACTTCAAGGACCCCGACACGGGGCAGATGCTGAACCGCGAGCTGCTGAACGCGGAGCTGACCAAGATCGAGAAGCCCGCGGGCATCGCCAACCCCAAGGACTTCCGCAACGAGGTGGTGAAGTTCGCCCTCCGCACCCGGGCGGCGAATGGCGGGAAGAATCCCTCCTGGACCAGCTACGAGAAGATCCGGGAGGTGATCGAGAAGCGCATGTTCAGCCAGGTCGAGGACCTGCTGCCGGTCATCAGCTTCGGCTCCAAGAAGGACAACGAGACGGAGCGCAAGCACAACGAGTTCGTCGCCCGCATGGTCGCCCGCGGCTATACGGAACGGCAGGTGCGGCGGCTCGTCGAGTGGTACATGCGGGTGAAGCAGTCGGCCTGAGGACGCCCCTTGGACATCATCGACCGAAGACCGAACCCGCACGGCAAGAACCTCGAGAACCGGCAGCGCGTCATCGCCCGCGCCCGTGCCGCCGTCACCCAGGCGACGCGGGACGCGGTGGCGAAGGGCACGCTGCGCGAGGTCGGGCGCGACCAGGCGGTCACCATCCCCGCCGACGCGCTGAACGAGCCGAGCTTCCACACCGTCTTCACCGAGGGAAAGCGCCACTTCGTCCTGTCCGGCAACCGCGAGTTCTCGGTGGGCGACCGGATCAACCGGCCGCCCGGCGGCGGTGGCGGCGGGTCCGGCAGCGGCGACGGCCAGGGGAGCGGCAGCGGCGAGGAGGGCTTCCGCTTCGTCCTGACGCGGGAGGAGTTCCTCGACTTGTTCTTCGACGACCTGGAGCTGCCGGACTTGGTGAAGGGCCAGGTCATGTCCACGGAGATCAGCGCGCCGATCCGCACGGGCATCAGCGTGGACGGCACGCCGTCGCAGATCGACATGGCGCGCACGATGCGCCAGTCCATGGCCCGCCGCATCGGCCTTCGCCGCCCCAAGAGCGAGGAGGTGCTGGCGCTGGAGCTGGAGATCGCGGCGCTGGAGCAGGCGGGCGAGGAGCCGGAGCGGCTGCGCCTCCTGCGGCTGGAGCTGGAGCAGGCGATGCGCCGCATGGCCCGCGTTCCCTGGGTCGATCCGGTCGACCTGCGCTACCGCCGCTTCACCCAGCTTCCGAAGCCGTCGCCGCGCGCGGTGATGTTCTGCCTCATGGACGTCTCCGGCTCCATGTCCGAGACGATGAAGGACCTGGCCAAGCGCTTCTTCCTGCTGCTGCACGTCTTCCTGGAGCGGCGGTACAAGCGCGTGGAGCTGGTCTTCATCCGCCACACGGAAACCGCGGAGGAGGTGGACGAGAACACCTTCTTCACCGACCCGCGCACCGGCGGCACCGTCGTCTCCACCGCGCTCGCCGAGATGGCGCGCATCCAGAAGGAGCGCTACCCGGAGGACAGCTGGAACATCTACGCCGCCCAGGCCTCGGACGGAGACAACTCGCTCAGCGACACGCAGCAGGCGGTGTCGATGCTGGAGAAGGACATCCTGCCGCTGGTCCAGCACTTCGCCTATATCGAGGTCTCCGCCTCGGCGGCGATGATCCGGGGCGAGACGGACCTCTGGCGCGGCTACGAGCCTCTGTCGCGACGCGCGCCGAAGCTGGCGATGAGCCGGGTGGGCGACAAGCGCGACATCTTCCCCGTCTTCCGCCAGCTCTTCGGCCGCAAGCCGGCCGCCGCCGCGGGGGCCGCCCCGGCATGAGCGACGGGCTGATCTACCAGGGCACGGACTGGGATTTCGGCACGCTCCGCCGCAGCTACGACGCGATCGAGGAGATCGCGGCGAAGGAGCTGGGGCTGGAGGTCTATCCCAACCGGATCGAGGTCATCACCGCCGAGCAGATGCTCGACGTCTACGCCGCGCACGGCATGCCGATCACCTACCGGCACTGGTCCTACGGCAAGCGCTTCCTGCAGAACGAGACCAGCTACCGGCGCGGGCACATGTCCCTCGCCTATGAGGTGGTCATCAACTCCAACCCCTGCATCAGCTACCTGATGGAGGAGAACACGGCGACGATGCAGGCGCTGGTGATCGCCCACGCCGCCTTCGGCCACAACCACTTCTTCCGCAACAACCACCTGTTCCAGCAATGGACGGATGCCGCCTCCATCCTCGACTACCTGGAATTCGCCCGCCGCTACATCGCCGCCTGCGAGGATCGGCACGGCGTCGTCGCGGTGGAGCGGGTGCTGGACGCGGCCCATGCCCTCTCGCGCCACGGCGTTCACCGGCACGGCGGCGCGCGGCCGCTGAACCTCAAGACCGACCAGAAGCGCGAGCGCGAGCGGCGCGAATACGACGAGCGCATGTTCGACGACCTGTGGCGCACCTTGCCCACCGCGAAGACGGACACCGGCCCGGACCAGGTGGCGGAGCGGCGGCGCCGGCTGGGGCTGCCGGAGGAGAACCTGCTCTACTTCATCGAGAAGGTCTCGCCGCGCCTGCGCTCCTGGGAGCGCGAGATCGTGCGGATCGTGCGCCAGATCGCACAGTACTTCTACCCGCAGATCCAGGCCAAGCTGATGAACGAGGGCTGCGCCACCTGGGTCCACCAGCGCATCATGACGCGGCTGCACGAGACGGGGCGGATCGACGACGCCGCCTTCCTGGAGGTGCTGCACTCCACCAGCAACGTCATCCTCCAGCCCGGCTTCGACGAGCCGGGGGGCGGGCCGGCCTTCAACCCCTATGCGCTCGGCTACGCCATGATGAACGACATCGAGCGGCTCTGCACCGATCCGACGGAGGAGGACCGGAGCTGGTTCCCCGACATCGCCGGCAATGGCGACCCGGTCGGCACGCTGCGCCACGCCTGGGCCAACTACCGTGACGAGAGCTTCGTGCTGCAGTTCCTGTCCCCCGCTGTCATGCGGCGCTTCCGCATGTTCCGGCTGCTGGACGACACCTCGGACACCGCCCTGGTGGTGGATGCGATCCATGACGATGCGGGCTACCGCGCCATCCGCCGCAGCCTGGCCCAGACCTACGACCCGTCGGAGGCCGATGCGGACGTGCAGGTGGTGGATGTGGACCTCTCCGGCGACCGCCGGCTGATGCTGGAGCACCGCACCCGCCCCGGGCAGCGGTTGGCCCGCAAGGATGCCGAAGCCACGCTGCGCTACGTCGCAGCCCTCTGGGGCTACGAGGTGCGGTTGCAGGAGATCGACGCGGAGACTGGAACGGTCCTGGGCAGCCACAGCGCCGGACCCGCCGCCGCCGCGGCATGATGCGTTGACGCCTGCCGGGTGGTGCCCGTGTCCCGGGGGCAAGGCTCTGCCTCGCCCCCGTACCCCCACTCCGCCAGGACCCTGCGGGCCCTGGACCCGATCAGCGCTGCCGCGGGACAGCTTTCGACGGGGTCGTGGCGCCGAGGAGCTTGGCTCCTCGGCGAGCACGGCCTCCGCACTCGCTGACGCCCTCTGAAGCTACTTCGGAGTCCCGCCTGTCCGCGCGCCGTCAGGGTTCAGCCCGGAGGCTGACGCCCACCGGAAGCACCAGATTCCCAGCGGGGACCGGGGCCCGCTTGTGGCCCCGGCAGGGGAGGGTCTGGGAGGGGACGGCGTCCCCTCCCGGTCCGTCGTTGAACCGCCAACCGCGCCTGGACGTCAGCGCGCGGGGATTCCTGCCACCATCCGTGGCCGCGCCACGCGGCGGAGTCGGTCGGCGGCGACGGTGGCGATGCCCACCAGGGTCACGCCTGCCACGTAGTGGGCCGGCCCCATGCGGTCCACCGCCAGCAGGGCGGAGACGACCATCGGCGTCACGCCGCCGAAGATGGCGTAGGCGACGTTGTAGGAGAAGGACATGCCGGTGAAGCGGATCGCCGCCGGGAAGGAGCGCACGATCACGTAGGGCGTCACGCTGATGACGCCGACGAACAGCCCGGCCAGGGCGTGCAGCGGCAGCAGCAGGGCGGGGTTGGCGGCGGTGCCGATATAGAGCGCGTAGGTGCTGGCGATCAGCCCCAGGCCGCCCAGCACCATCACGGGCAGCGGACCGAAGCGGTCGATCGCCACCCCGGCCAGCGGCGCGGACAGGCTCAGCACCAGGGTCGCGGCGACGCTTGCCATCAGCGTATCGGCCGCCGGGATGCCGTGCAGCTTCTGCATCAGGGTGGGCGTCATCAGGATGACCACCACGATGGCCGCGGTCAGCATCCAGGTGATCAGCATGGAGATCACGGTGCCGCGGCCGTGGCGGTGCAGCACCTCCTTCAGCGGCATCTCGCTGGTTTCGGCGCGGGCGCGGATCGCTTCGAAGACGGGTGTCTCCTGCAGCCAGCGGCGCAGGATCATGGCGATGAAGCCCGCGATGCCGCCGACGACGAAGGGAATGCGCCAGGCCCAGCTGGCGATCTCGGCGGGGGTGTAGATCAGGTTGATGGCGGTCGCCATGATCGAGCCGAGCAGGATGCCGGCGATCAGCCCACCCGCCAGCAGGCCGCAGGCGAAGCCGACATGCCGGTCGGGCACGTGCTCGGACACGAAGACCCAGGCGCCCGGCGCCTCGCCGCCGATGGCCGCGCCCTGTAGCAGGCGCAGCGCCAGCAGCATGACGGGGGCGGCATAGCCGGCCGTCGCATAGGTGGGGATGACGCCCATCAGCAGCGTCGGCACGGCCATCAGGAAGACCGAGAGGGTGAACATGCGCTTGCGGCCGAACAGGTCGCCGAAATGCGCCATGACGATGCCACCCAGCGGACGGGCGAGGTAGCCCGCGGCGAAGATGCCGAAGGCCTGTGTCTGCTGCAGCCAGTCCGGCATGCCGGGCGGAAAGAAGAGGTGCGCGATGACGGAAGTGAAGAAGACGAAGATGATGAAGTCATAGAATTCGAGCGCCCCGCCCAGCGAGGCGAGGGCCAGGGTGCGCGCGTCCTGACGGGTCAGCGGGCGATGGGCGTCGGGATCGGCGCGTGTGGTCATGGTGGTCCAGCTTCCTGCACGGGGTGCCCCCTATGCAGTTCCTTTCTCCATGGGGGCCGGCTGCGACAGATTGCATCGCGACCCCTCGGCCACCAGCCGGCGCTTCTCATCCCAGCCTTGTGCACAGGACGTGGCAATCCGGCGCAGGTCTTGTGCATGACGCAAGACCATGTGCCTTGTCATTGGGCATACGGCATCAACGCCCCTGCTGCGGCGGATCAGCGGAATGCGATCGGCGGATGCCGGGGCGCGCGGCAGCCTGCGGGGCCGTGCTGATCGATCCCGCCCTGCTGCTTGCCGATCTCGCCGCCTGCGAGGCTCTAGGCGGGCTTCCTGACGTCCCAGAAGACGGGCATCGGCGCCGAGACGATGCCGTCCATCCCGTTGCGCCAGGCATGCTTGTTGAGGAACAGGCCGGTCGGCACGAACACCACGTCCTCCATCGCATGCGCGTTGATGCGCTGCGCGATCGCCTTCTCCGCCTCCAGGTCCGGCGCATCGAACCAGTCGCGGATGTCCTCCTCGACGCGCGCGCTGTCAGGCCAGCCGAACCATGCCCTGTCCCCATTCGCGCGAAGCCCGAAATACGCGGCGGGATTGATGCAATCGATCCCCGAATGGGTGGCCGAGAAGGCGCTCCAGCCTCCCTGCGATACGGGGCCCTTGTTGCCGCGCCGGACCTGGATGGTGGCGAAGTCCGTGGCGACCAGCTCGACATTGAAGCCCAGCTGCCGGAACAGCTCGGCCGAGACGTCGCTGGCGGCACGCATGTTGTGGATGTCCTGGGCCGACAGCAGGACCAGGGGCTCGCCCTTGTAGCCGGCATCGACGATCGCCTTCCGTGCGGCCGCGAGGTCGCGCGGCCGCTTCAGGAGGTCGGACCCCGCCTCGGTGTAGAGCGGGGTGTCGGGGGTGAAGAAGCTCATCATGCGCTTGCGCATGGCGGGGTCGTCGCCCGCGATGGAGATCGTGTAGTCGTCCTGGTCGATGGCCATGAGCAGGGCGCGGCGCAGGGCGGGGTTGTCGAAGGGCGGTTGCTTGTGATTGAGCCGGATGGCCGTCACGGTCCCCAAGGGATTGGAAATCCCCGTCCGCACCGCGCGGTTGCCGGCCAGCAGCGGCAGGAGATCCGGCTGCGGGCTTTCGACCCAGTCGACCTCGCCCGTCATGAGCGCGTTCGCGGCGGTCGCGGCGTCCGGCAGGACGCGCCATTCGATGCGGTCGAAATGGATGCGCTTTCCCCCCGCCATCCACGATCCCGGCTCGTCGCGCGGAACGTAGTCGGCGAAGCGCTCGAAGGCCGCGCCGGAGCCGATGACCCACTCGTCCTTCACGAAGCGCATCGGACCGCTGCCGACGAACTCGGTGATCATCTTGAAGGGGTCGGTCTGGGCGACCCGTTCGGGGAAGACGAAGGTGCAGGGCGTGTTCGACTTGGCCAGGGCGAACAGCATCTTCGGGAAGGGCCGCTTCAGGGTCCAGCGGAAGGTGCGGTCGTCGAGCGCGGCCAGGCTGTCCTGGATCGATGCGATGCGTTGCCCCATGGTATCGCGCACGGCCCAGCGCTTGAGGCTGGCGACGGCGTCCTGCGCGCGGACCGGGGCGCCGTCATGGAACCGCAGGCCGGGGCGCAAGGTGAAGGTCCAGCGCAGGCCGTCCGGCGAGACCTCCTCATGCCCGACCATCTGGCGCTGCGGACGCATCTCGCTGTCGACGCCGTAGAGCGTGTCCCAGACGAGAAGTCCCGCGTTGCGCACGACGAAATTGCTGGACCACACGGGATCCATGTTGGAGAGGTCGCTCTGCGGGACGAAGCGCAGCACGCGCGAGGCTGGATAGGTCGCTGCCCTCGACGCCTTGCCCTGCAGCATGGCGGCGGCTGCGGCCGCCGTTCCGGCAAGCATGCTTCTACGCTTCATCAACACCGTCCCCGATCGCACCTTGGACAAGGCCGCAGGCCTGCCGCCATCCTGAGTCGGAGAGCCGGTCTCGACCAGCCGGAAAGCGCTCGCTCCGTGGCCACGGATGTCCCCGCGCTTCCGGCTGGAGGCGAGTTGTTGTGCAGGTTGCACTCGCGGGTGCAAGGCCGCGGCCGTCACCGGGAAGCCCCGGGCTTCGGCCACGAGGTGTCGCGTCCGGTCGCCTCATCCCGGACTCGGCACACGACGTCCCGACCGGCTGGCGAATCCGCCCCTGCCGCACGGCCGAACAGCGTGCGCTTCCCGCGAAGCCGATGTCGGGCTTCAGTCTCCCGGCGCACGTCCGCGGGGACGTGAAGCGGTTCAGGCGTCGAAGCCGGCCATCTCCCGCCAGTCCGCCTCGCTCAGCACGCGCAGCCCCAGCTCCGCCGCCTTGGTCGCCTTGGAGCCGGCATCGGTGCCGACCACCACGAAATCCGTCTTCTTCGACACGCTCTTCACCACCTTGGCGCCCAGCACCTCGGCGCGCGCCTCCGCCTCCTGCCGCGTCATGGTCTCCAGGCTGCCGGTGAAGACGACGGATTTCCCGGACAGCACGCCCTCCGCCACCGCCTCGGCCGGCTCGGGCGTCACCTCCGTCAGCAGGTCGTCGAGCGCGTCGAGGTTGCGCGGCTCGGCGAAGAACTCCACCAGCTCCTGCGCGATGGCGGGGCCGATGCCCTGGATGCTGCCCAGCGCCTCCCGCGCCTCGGAGCCGACGACTCGCGCGGCCAGCATCGCCTCCCGCCACGCCTCCACCGTGTGGTAATGGCGCGCCAGCAGCTTGGCGTTCTGCTCGCCGATGCGGCGGATGCCCAGCGCGAAGAGGAAGCGCTCCAGACTCGGCCTCCGACGCGCCTCGATCGCCTTCAGCAGGTTCTCCACCTTGCGCGAGGCGCCGCCCTTGGTCTTGGCGCCCCAGCCGGGCCAGGCGCGCATCGCCTCCGCCTTCGGGGCCAGGCGGAACAGGTCGGCCGGCGTCGCGACCAGCCCCTCGCGGTGCAGCTGCTCGACGTTCTCGATGCCCAGGCCGTCGATGTCCATCGCGTTGCGGGCGGCGAAGTGGATCAGCCGCTCCACCTGCTGCGCTGGGCAGATCAGCCCGCCGGTGCAGCGCCGCACCACCTCGCCCTCCGGCCGCACCGCGTGGCTGCCGCAGGCGGGGCAATGGGTCGGCGGCACCCAGGGCACGCCCCGGCCGGGGCGGTCGGGATCGACCACGCACAGGATCTGCGGGATCACGTCGCCCGCGCGTTGCAGCTCCACCGTGTCGCCCACGCGCACGTCCTTGCGGGCGATCTCGTCCTCGTTGTGCAGGGTCGCGTGGCGGACCAGGACGCCGCCGACGCCGACCGGCTCCATCACCGCGCGCGGGGTCAGGGCCCCGGTGCGGCCGACCTGGATCTCGATGGCGAGCAGCCTGGTCGTCGCGACCTCGGCCGGGAACTTCCAGGCGATGGCCCAGCGCGGCGCGCGGCCGACGAAGCCCAGCCGGGCCTGCCAGTCCAGCCGGTCCAGCTTGTAGACGACGCCGTCGATGTCATAGGCGAGGCCGGAGCGCTCCCGCCCCATCTCCGCCTGGAACCCCGCCGCCGCCGCCTCGTCCGGCAGCAGGCGGGAGAGCGGGTTCACCTGGAAGCCCCAGTCGCGGAGGCGTTGCAGATAGCCGGAATGGGTCTCCGCCACCGGCTCGCTCGACTCGCCCTGGGCATAGGCGAAGAGGCGCAGCGGCCGCTTTGCCGTCACCGCCGGGTCGAGCTGGCGCAGGGAGCCGGCGGCGGCGTTGCGCGGGTTGACGGGCACGCGGATCGCCTCGCCCACGCGCTCGCCCGCCTCGCGCCGGCGCTCGCGCTCCTCGAACAGCCGGGTCTGCTCGGCATGGAAGGCGAGGAACTCCGCCTTGGTCATGAAGACCTCGCCGCGGATCTCGATCCGGGCGGGGTAGGGGGCGGGGAGGGTTTGCGGCAGCTCGTCCAGGGTGAGCAGGTTGCGGGTGATGTCCTCCCCCACCGTGCCGTCGCCGCGCGTGGCGCCGCGCACGAAGCGCCCCGCCTCGTAGAGCAGGTTCACCGAGAGCCCGTCGATCTTGGGCTCCGCCACGAAGCGCAGCACCTCCTCGGCCGGCAGGCCCAGGAAGCGGCGGATTCGGGCGGCGAACTCGGCGAAGTCTTCCGCGCCGAAGGCGTTGTCCAGCGACAGCATCGGCGTGAAGTGGCGGGACTTGGCGAAGCCGGCGGCGGGCGGGGCGCCGGGGGCCGCCTCGGTCGGGCTGTCGCCGCGCTTCAGCTCGGGGAAGCGTGCCTCGATGGCGGCGTTGCGGCGGCGCAGCGCATCATAGGCCGCGTCCGTCATCACCGGCGCGTCGTGCTGGTGATAGGCGATGTCGGCGGCGGCGATCTCCCCGGCCAGGGCAGCCAGCTCGGCGGCCGCCTCCTCCTCGGTCAGGCTGGCCGGGTCGGCGGCGCGGAGGTGGTCGGCGCGGACGGCCTCGCCGGTGATGGCGGGCTCGTCGGCGGAGGGAGTCTCTGGCGGGCGACGCATGGGCCGAGGCTTAGCCGGGCCGGGCGCGGGCGCGCCAGGGGGGCGGCGGCGCCGGCTTCCGTCTCAGCGGCCCTCGCCGCGCAGATGCGCCAGCATCGTCTCTGCGTCGGAGACGGTCAGGCTGACGCCTTCCGGACTGTCGCGGATGCCGGGCTCGGCGAAGAACGCCGTGATGGCGCCGTCCTCCACCAGCATCGCGTAGCGCCAGCTCCGCATCGCCATGCCCTGCTGCGAGCGGTCGACGAGCATGCCCATGCGCCGCGTGAAGTCGGCATTGCCGTCGGGCAGCATGAAAACCTTCTCGATGTTCCGGCTCCGCGCCCACTGGAACATCACGAAGGCGTCGTTCACCGCAAGGCAGATCACCTGGTCGATGCCCAGGTCGCGGAAGTCGTCGTGGTGCCGCTCGTAGCCCGGCAGGTAGCTGTCCGAGCAGGCGGGGGTGAAGGCGCCGGGCAGGGTGAAGAGCACGATCCGCCGGCCGCCGAAGACCTCCTGGCTGGTGAGGCGCTTCCACGCATAGGGGTTGGGGCCGCCCAGCGCGTCGTCCCGGACGCGGGTGTGGAAGACGGTGTCGGGGACACGGTTCGGGCTCATCGGCTCGGCTCGGTCCGGCGTGGTCTGAGGGTGGGGCGCCGCGCGGGGAAGGCCCGGCGCGGCGTCCCTGGCCGTGCTCAGGCGCGGGTGGTCGTCTGGACGTCCACGCTGGCCTTGATGGCGTTGGAGTAGGGGCAGATGCCGTGGGTCGTCTCGACCAGCTTGCGCGCCTCCTCCTCCGCCAGCCCGGGCAGATAGACGTCGAGCGCGGCGGTGATGCCGAAGCCGCCCTCCGAGCGCGGGCCGATGCCAATGGTGGCGGTCACCGTCGTGCCCTCGGGGACCTTGATCTTGGTCTGGTTCGACGCGACCCGCATGGCGCCCAGGAAGCAGGCGGAATAGCCGAGGGCGAACAGCTTTTCCGGATTGGCGCCATCGCCGCCGGGGCCGCCCAGCTCCTTCGGCACGGTCAGTTGCAGGGACATGGTGCCATCGGCCAGCGCGGTCTTGCCGTCGCGGCCGCCGCCGCTCGCCGTGGCCGTCGTCTTGTACTTCGCGTCAACCGGCATGATCAGTTCCTCACCTTCAGCCAACAATATCGTGCGCGATATTGTTGGGCACTATTTAGAAGACGGGCGCGGTGGTGTCAACGCTTGCGACACGGTCGCGTGCGACATATTTCCGGCCCATGCCCGAGCCTGATCCGCCCCCCGATCTCGACGCGATGCTGTGCTTCGCGATCCATTCCACGGGCTTCGCCTTCAACCGCCTGTATAGGCGCCCGTTGCAGCGCCTCGGTCTCACATACCCGCAGTACCTCGTGATGGTTGCGCTCTGGCGCGAGGACGGGGTGACGGTCGGGCGGTTGGGCGAGCAGCTTTCGCTCGACACCAGCACCCTGACCCCGCTGCTCAAGCGGCTGGAGGCGCTGGGTCTGCTCACGCGCCGGCGCTCGGAGGCGGATGAGCGGCGGGTGATCGTCAGCCTGACGGAGAGGGGGCAGAGGCTGCGGGAGGAGGCCGCGGCGGTGACGCGCTGCGTCGCCGAGGGCACCGGCCTGCCCCTGGACCGGCTGGTGCGGCTGACGCGGGATATCCGCGACCTGCGCACCCGGCTCGAACGCGCGGCCGCCGAAGGAGCCTGATGCGGCCGGCCGCGCCGCCACGGCGTTTCCCGGACATGGAGGCGACCGTCATGACCGACCCCCCGCGCGACTGGCTGCAACCCGCCACCCTGGCTGAGGCCACGGTCGCCCAGCGCGAGATCGCGGAGCGGGTGGTGGCGGAGGACCGCCCGCTCTCCGGCGCCCCGCCGGGCCTGGTCGCGGGCGTGGACTGCTCCGGCGCCCCGCGCGGCGGGCCGGACCGGGTGCGGGCGCTGGCCGTGCTGCTCCGGCCCCCCGCCGGCGGCCGCCCCGTCGCGCACGGGCTGGCGGCGGGCGTGCCCGCCTTCCCCTACGTCCCCGGCTTCCTGGGCTTCCGCGAGGTGCCCTTCGTGCTGGAGGCCCTGTCCCGCCTGCCGCAGCCGCCGGACCTGGTCTTCGTGGACGGGCATGGCATCAGCCACCCGCGCGGCTGCGGCATCGCGGCGCATCTGGGCGTGCTGATCGACCGGCCGACCATCGGGGTGGCCAAGTCGATCCTGGTCGGCCGTCCGGAGGGCGAGCTGGGCGAGGCGCCCGGCAGCACGGTGCCGCTGGTCTGGAAGGGGCGCCGGATCGCGACCGTGCTGCGGACGAAGCGCGGGGTGCAGCCGGTCTACGTCTCGGTCGGGCACCGGGTCTCGGAGGAGGGCGCGGTGCGGCACGTGCTGGACTGGCTGGCTGGCTACCGCCTGCCGGAGCCCACGCGCTGGGCGGACAAGGTGGCCGGCGAGGCCCGCCGGGCCGGCGCCGAGCCGTCGTTGCTGTAGCCCGTGAGGGTGGCAGGGGCCCGGCGCCTGCCGGGCCGGGGGCAGCGACGGTCAAAGGCGTACCGCGATGGCAGCGCCTGTGCCCGGCGCCATCCCGCACCGGGCTCCCGCTCTGGACGAGGCGCGCCGCCTCAGCGACCCAGCACGCGGGCCCGGGCAGCCTCCTCCTGCATCCGGTTGGCAGCGTCGATGTCTTCCTGCTGACGCCGGGTCTGGTCCTGCATCTGCTGGAAGCGCCGCTGGGCCATGTAGTCATCCGTGGCGCGGCTGCCGGCGGCCGTGTTCATGCACTGCGCCATCGCCATGGAGCCCGGTGCGAAGCCGGCGGCGGCACAGCGCTGGGCGTCGTGCTGCATGGGATCGCCCGGGCCCGCGCAGCCCCCCAGTACGGCAGAGAGGCCCAGGAGGGCGGACAGAAGGCGCATCGGGCGATTCCGGACCTGACGCGCAACGATACGTTCGCATCCGGGGCGGGACAAGCGCGGGGGCTGCCCCGGCCGGAGGGGCGGGGCCGGGAGGAAGGCTGCGCCTTCCTCCCAGATCGCCCTAGCCCACCGCCTCCAGCTCCCGCGCCTCCACCCCCGGCAGGGCGGCGGCGAGGGCGTCCTCCACCGTCTCCAGCCAGACGAAGCGCAGCTTCTCGCGCGCGCTGGCCGGGATGTCGTCGAAGTCGCGGCGGTTGCGGGCGGGCAGCATCACCGTGGTGATGCCGGCGCGCGCCGCCGCCACGACCTTCTCGCGGATGCCGCCCACCGGCAGCACCAGCCCGCGCAGGCTGATCTCGCCGGTCATGGCGATGGCCGGATCGACCGCGCGCCCCAGCATCAGCGAGGACAGCGCCAGGAACATCGCCACCCCGGCGGAAGGCCCGTCCTTCGGCGTCGCCCCGGCCGGGACGTGGACGTGGATGTCGCGCTTCTCGAACAGGGAGGGGTCGATCCCCATCGCCTCGGCGCGGCCCTTCACCAGGGACAGCGCCGCCTGGGCGCTCTCCTTCATCACGTCGCCGAGCTGGCCGGTGAGGATCAGCCGCCCGCTGCCGGGCATGCGGCTCGCCTCGATGAACAGGATGTCGCCGCCCACGGGCGTCCAGGCCAGGCCGGTCACCACGCCGGGGAGGGGGGCGCGCCCCGCCACCTCCGGATCGAAGCGCGCCGGGCCGAGGATGGCCGGCAGGTCGGCACGGTGGATGCGCAGCGGCGGCGTGGCGTCCTCGGCCAGGCGCACCGCGGCGTGGCGCATCACGCCGCCGATCTCCCGCTCCAGCGAGCGCACCCCCGCCTCCCGCGTGTAGTCCTCGATCACCGCCGGCAGCACGTCCGGGTCCAGCGCGACCTCCGCCTCGCCGATGCCGTTCTGCTTGAGCTGGCGGGGCAGGAGGTAGCGGCGGGCGATCGCCTCCTTCTCCTCGGCCGTGTAGCCGGAGAGGGCGACGATCTCCATGCGGTCGCGCAGCGGCCCCGGGATCGTGTCGAGCTGGTTGGCCGTCGCGATGAACAGCACCCGGCTGAGGTCGAAGGGCACGCCCAGATAGGCGTCGCGGAAGGTGCCGTTCTGCTCCGGGTCCAGCACCTCCAGCATCGCGGAGGCCGGGTCGCCCTGGAAGCCGCCGCCGCCGAGCTTGTCGATCTCGTCCAGCATCATCACGCAGTCCCGGGCGCCGGCGCGCCGGATGCCCTGGATGATGTTGCCCGGCAGCGCGCCGATATAGGTGCGCCGGTGCCCGCGGATCTCCGCCTCGTCGTGCACGCCGCCCAGGCTGACCCGGACGAAGGGCCGCCCCAGCGTGTGCGCGATGGACTGGCCGAGCGAGGTCTTGCCCACGCCCGGCGGGCCCACGAAGCACAGGATCGGGCCGCGCCCCTCCGGGTTGCGCCGCCGCACCGCCAGGAACTCCAGGATGCGGCGCTTCACCTTCTCCAGGCCGAAATGCTCGTCGTCGAGGATCTTCCGCGCCTCGGGGATGCTGATCTCCGGCGCGTCGCCCAACTGCCAGGGCAGCTCGGAGAGCCATTCCAGGTAGGTCCGCACCATGCCGGATTCCGGGCTGCCCTCGGGCATCCGCTCCAGCCGGCGCAGCTCGCGCCGCGCCTGCTTCTCCACCTCCTCGGGCAGCTTCGCCTTGTCGAGGGCGGCGCGCAGGTCGTCCAGCTCCGGGCCGCGCTCGTCGCCCTCGCCCAGCTCCTTCTGGATGGTCTTGAGCTGCTCGCGCAGCATGAACTCGCGCTGGCGGCCCTCCATGGTCTCGCGCGTCTGCCGGCCGATATCGGCCGAGAGGCGCAGCACCTGGAGCCGGTAGGCGAGCTGCCACAGCACGCGGTCCAGCCGCGCGCGGATGTCCAGCGTCTCCAGGATCTCCTGCTTCTGCGCCAGCGGCAGGTCCAGCAGCCCGGCCACCATGTCTGCCAGCACGCCCGGCTGGTCGATGGACTGGACGGAGGCCAGCAGCTCCTGCGGCACCTGGCCGATCAGGCGCAGCGCCTCCAGCGCCTGCTCGCGCAACTGGTGCATGCGGGCGTCCAGCTCCGGCCCGGCGCCGCCGGCGGGCTCGGCCAGGCGCTCCACCCGCACGGTCAGCGGATCGGTGCCGGTGCGCTCCAGCAGCCGGACGCGGCCGGTGCCCTGGACGATGGCGGTGTGGTTCTTCCCGTCGGGCGAGGTGACGTAGCGCAGCAGCCGCGCCTCCACCCCGATGGGGTACAGCTCCTCCAGCTCCGTGCCGCGCGCGGCCGGGTCGCGCTGGAGCACGACGGCGACGGGACGGCCCTGGCGCGCGGCCTCCTGCAGGCCGGCCAGGGGCTCGGGCCGCTCGGCGGCCAGGGGGACGACCATGCCGGGGAAGAGCACGGCCTCGCGCAGCGGGACGAGGATCAGCTCGTTGGGAGAGGTCTCGTTGATCACGGGGTCGTTGTCCGGGGTGCCGGTGCCGGCACCGCTATTCTGGATGTCCATCAGCCGAGCTTCCTCAGGATGACGGTGAGACAGCCCTCGGTGAGGTCGCGTCGGGCGAGTTCGTAGGTGCCGGCGGGCAACCGCACGCGGCGTTCGAAGCGGCCGTGCGGCAGCTCCAGCCGGTGGACCCGGGCATTGCGGAGGGCGGGCGGCAGGCGGCGGTGGCCTGCCACCACCAGCTCCCCGCCACCGATCACCAGCTCGACATCCGCGGCGCGGACGCCGGGCAGGGCGGCGACGAGGATCAGCTCCTGCGGGGTCTCCAGCAGGTCGACGGGCGGTTCCCAGCCGGCCTGGACGGGCTGGAAGAAGCTGCGGTGCAGCTGTTCGGTACGGGCGAGAAGCGCGAGGGCATCGGCCCACATGAGGTTCGTGGCATGGCGCGGCACGGGCGAAGTTCCTGAAGCGTCGCGGATTGGCGCTCCATGTCGGGTCGTCGCCGGCCCCGCCCGATACACAAGCCCGTGCGAGCCGCCCCGCGCCGGCCGCATGACGGAATTCCTATCAGCTACCCTATATGCGGAAGAGGTGCGCCCGCTTTACAGCCCCAGCCGGTCCGCCAGCCCGGTGAGGCTGTCCGCCACCACCTCCCATTCCTGCTCCGGGTGCAGGTCGGTGGTCTGTCCCGGCCCGTGCTCCATGGGGCGGGGGATGAAGGCGGTGCGCAGGCCGCAGTTCCGCGCGGCGGCCAGGTCGCTGTTATGGGCGGCGACGAGGCAGACCTCCTCCGGCGCCATCGCCAGGATCTCGGCGGTGCGGAGGTAGGCATCCGGCGTCGGCTTATAGGCCCGCGCCACCTCCGCCCCCAGGATCGCGTCCCAGGGCAGGCCGGCGCGCTTCGCCATGTCGATCATCAGCACGATGTTGCCGTTGGAGAGCGGCGCCACGATCGCCCCCGCCTTTAGCCGCGTCAGCCCCTCCACCGCATCCGGCCAGGGGTCCAGCCGGTGCCAAGCGAGGTTCAGCGCGTCCAGCTCCTCCCCTGGCACGTCCATCGCGTCCAGCCCGAATTCCGGCAGCACGCCCTCCAGGTTCTCCCGGTGCAGCACGTCCAGCCGGGTGAAGGGGCGGCGGCCGCTGCGCACCTCCTCCATCGCGGGCTGGTAGCGCTTCCGCCAGGCATCGGCGAAGCGCGCCGCCTCGGCCGGGTCGGCGCCGTGGTTGGCGAGGAAGGCCGCCGCCTCCCGCGCCACGCCGCCGCGCCAGTCCACCACCGTGCCGAAGACGTCGAAGACCAGCGCCCGCACCCCCGCCAGTGGCTCGCCCAGCGCCATACCCGTTCCTCCTGCCCAAGCCGGCCCAGGCAAGCGCGGCACGGGTTGGGCAGCAAGGGGCGGCATGTTGCCTGTGGCCACGTCCCGGGAAAGGCTCCGCCTCTCCCGGACCCTCTCCGCCGGGGGCGAGCCGGCCCCCGGACCCCGGCAGGAGTCTGGCTCGGGGTGGGGGGGGGGTCGGTCTGCGGGCTGAACCCTGAGAACGCGCTGTCGGACGGGATTCAGAGAAGCGGGAGGCCGTCAGAGAGCGTGTCGGCCGAACCCGCCCGAGGTCCAGGACCTCCGGCGCATCGACCCCGACACAGGCTGTCCCGCGGCAGTGCCAAACGGGTCCAAGGGCCCCCGAAGGGGATCAGCGCGTTCTGGCGGTTAGGGGGTATCGGGGGCGAGGCAGCGCCTTACCCCCGGGTCACGGGCAGGTCCGCCATGCCGTACCCGTCATGCCTGCGGCGGCTGGCCGTTGGAGGCGCTGAGCCCCCCATCCACCGGCAGGATCACGCCGTTGACGAAGCGCGCGTCGTGGCTGGCCAGGAAGGCAATGACGTCCGCGATCTCCTCCGGCTCGGCGCCGCGGCCCAGGGGGATGCGCTCGGCGAACTTCGCCAGCAGTGCGTCGTCCGACTTCATGTCCCGGGTCAGCCCGGTGAAGGTGAGGGACGGCGCCACCGCGTTCACCCGCACGCCCTGCGGGCCCAGCTCCAGGGCCAGGGAGCGGGTGAAGTTGCTCACTGCCCCCTTGGCGGCGTTGTAGAAGCTCATGTTCCAGTCCCCGCCCAGCCCGGAGACGGAGGAGGTGTTGACGATGCACCCTCTGGTCTTCAGCAGGTGCGGCAGGGCGGCGCGGGTGCCGAAGAACACGCCGTCCACATCCACCGCCATCACCCGGTGCCAGTCCTCGACCGAGGCTTCCAGGATCGGTCCGGTGGGGGCGATGCCCGCATTGTTCACCAGCACGTCCAGCCGGCCGAAGCGGCCGATGGCGGCCTGGACCATCCCCTCCACCTGCTTCAGGTCGGAGACGTCGGCCACATGGCCCAGCGTGCGGTCGGCCGGCAGGCTGGCCACCACCGGGTCGAGGTCGCCGTGGTGATGGGCGACGAGCACCACCGCCGCCCCGTCCCGCGAGAAGCGGCGCGCGGTCGCCTCCCCGATGCCGGAACTCGCGCCGGTGACGAGGACGACCTTGCCGTCGAACTGGGCCATGGCGGGCCCTCCCTTGCTGAGGATGCCCTCCTGCAACGCCGCAGACGGCGCCGGGTCGCCTCCGGCTACGCCGCCCCGGCCAGCAACTCGTCCGCCGCGGCGCGGGCGGCCTCGGTGATGCGCTCGCCGGCCAGCATGCGGGCGATCTCCTCGCGCCGGGCCTTGCTGTCCAGCGGCTCCACCCGGGTCTCCGCGCGCTCGGCCCGCACGCCCTTGGCGACCCGGAAATGCGCCGCCCCCCGCGCCGCCACCTGCGGGCTGTGGGTGACGACCAGCACCTGCAACCGATCCGCCACGCGCGAGAGCCGGTCGCCCACCGCGGCTGCCGTGGCGCCGCCGATGCCGCTGTCCACCTCGTCGAAGACCAGGGTCGGCACGGGCGAGCCGCGGGCGAGGACCACCTTCAGCGCCAGCATCAGCCGCGACAGCTCGCCGCCCGAGGCGATCTTGGCGAGCTGCCCGGGCTGCTGCCCCGGATTGGTCGAGACGAGGAAGGTCACCCGGTCCATGCCGTCCGCCGCCCAGCCCGCCTCCTCGCGCGGGGCGATCTCGATGTGCAGCCGGGCGCGGTCCAGCTTCAGGGGCGCGAGCTCCTTCGCCACCGCCTTCTCCAGCGCCCGGGCGGCGTCGGTGCGCGCCTCGGTCAGCGCCACGGCCTCGGTGGCATAGGCCTCGCGCGCCGCCTCGGCGGCCTGCTCCAGCGCCGCGACCCGGCCGGTGCCGGCATCCAGCGCGCCGAGCCGCTCCCGCAGCCGGGCGAGCAGCCCGGGCAGCTCCACCACCGGCACGGCATGCTTGCGGGCGGCGGCGCGCAGGGCAAAGAGCCGCTCCTCCACCTGCTCCAGCCGGCGCGGATCGGGGCCGAGATCGGCGGTCAGGCGTTCCAGCAGCGTCTCCGCCTCGGCCAGCGCGTCCTGGGCGGCGGCGATGGCGGCCAGCGCGGGCGCGGCCTCCTCGTTCGGCGGCGGCAGGCGCTCCAACGCGCGCGCGGCGTTGCGCAGCGCGGCGGCGGGGCCGGTGGAGCCGCGGCGGTCGCGCGGCTGCAGCTCGGAGAGGGCGGCGGCGATCGCCTCAGCCCGGCGCTCGCCCTGCTGGAGGCCCTGGCGCTCGCGGGCCATCTCCTCCTCCTCGCCTTCCTCGGGGGCGAGGTCGGACAGCTCGCCCACCGCGTGGCGCAGCCATTCCTCGTCGCGCTGGGCGGCGGCGATGGATTCGCGCGCCTCGGCGAGCGCCCGGGCGGCGGCGCGCCAGGCGCGGTAGGCGTCCCCTACCTTGGCGCGGCGCCGCTCCAGCCCGCCGAAGGCGTCCAGCAGCCCGCCATGGCTCGCCGGGTCGGCCAACCCCACCTGGTCGTGCTGTCCCTGCACCTCGACCAGCAGCGTGCCGAGGCGGCGGAGGAGCGAGACGCTGACCGGCTCGTCATTGACGAAGGCGCGGGAGCGGCCGTCGGCCGAGACGACCCGGCGCAGCACGATCTGGTCCTCCGCCTCCATCCCCTGCTCGGCCAGCAGGGCATAGGCCGGATGGTCCGGGGCGGGGGCGAAGGCAGCCACCACGCTGGCCTGGGCCTGGCCGGCGCGGACCATGCCGCTTTCCGCCCGCTGCCCCAGGGCGAGGCCCAGGCTGTCGAGCAGGATGGACTTTCCCGCACCCGTCTCGCCCGTGAGGACGGTCAGGCCGGGGCCGAAGCGGAGATCGAGGCGCTCGATGAGCACCACGTCGCGGATGAGGAGAGAGGCGAGCACGGGGCTCCCCGAGATGGTCACGGCACCGGGTTCATACCAGCGGCCGAATCCCCCGTCCGCCGGTATTCCCGTTTTGTACACGTAAACCGGCGCCGCGATAGGGTGGCAGGTGCCGTGTGATTGTCGGGCGGGGGAGGCGCCGCCTCCCCCCGGGGTACGGGGGGCCGTACGCCCGCGGCGTCAGAACACGGCGTTCCAGGCGCGACGGAAGAAGCCGGGACGGTCCTGCGCGGAGGGTTCGGCGCCCGTCTCCAGCAGGGCGTAGCTGTCCTGGTACCAGGGGCTGCCCGGGTAGTTGTGGCCCAGCACGCTGGCGGTGCGGCGGGCCTCCTCGGTCAGTCCCATGGCCAAGTAGATCTCGGTCAGCCGGTGCAGCGCCTCGGGGACGTGGTTGGTGGTCTGGTAGTTGTCCACCACGGTGCGGAAGCGGTTGATCGCCGCCGCGTAGAGGCCGCGCTGCTGGTAGAAGCGGCCGATGTTCATCTCCTTGCCGGCGAGGTGATCGCGGGCGAGATCCATCTTCAGCCGGGCGTCGCGGGCATAGGTCGTGTTGGGGAAGCGGTTGATCACGTCCTGCAGCGCGGTCATCGCCTGCTGCGTGCTGGTCTGGTCGCGCTGCGCGTCGTTGATCTGCTCGTAATAGCTGAGCGCCCGCAGGTAGTAGGCATAGGCGATGTCGCGATGCGCCGGGTGGAGCTGGATGAAGCGGTCGAGCTGCGCCAGCGCCTCGGTGTAGCGGTTGCGCGAATACTCGGCATAGGCCCCCATCAGCCGCGCGCTGGTGGCCCAGGTCGAATAGGGATGCTCGCGCTCCACCGCGTCGAACAGATCCACCGCCTGGCCGTAGCGCTCCGCCTTCAGCGAGTCGATGCCGGCGGCGTAGAGCGCCTCCGGGCTCTGGGTCGAGGGATCGGTCCGGGCCCCGAGCGAACTGCTCTTCCCGTCCCAGCTTCCGAGGCCAAGGCTCTCGCAGCCGGGAAGCAGGAGCAGCGGCGCCAGCAACAGGACGGCGAGCCGGGCGGGGGAGGAGGTGCGCATGGTCGCCCCTTATATCACGGGCTCGGGTGGCCGGCAGGGGCCGGAAGCCACCGAAGGGCAGGGAAGGGAATGCGGTCCGGACCGGGACCTTCCGGGCGGCGCCCCGGCGGGTGGCCGGTCAGGCCCCGAGAGGCAGGGGCCAGGGGAAGGGGAGCGGGAGGAAGGGGGTCGGCGCGGGCGGCACGGCGCGGGGGAGCGCCGCCGATACGCGGGGGGACGCGACCGGGGGGAAGCGCGCCCGCGCCGGGCCGTGGGCCGCCTCAGGCGGCGACGGGCAGGGCGTGCTCGATGGGGCCGGTCTCGGCGACCAGGCCATCCTGGACCCGCCACGCCATGGGGTCGGCGAAGAGGGCGCGGAGCAGGCGGTTGTTCAGCGCATGGCCCGAGCGGTTGCCGGCGAAGCGGGCCTTCAGCGGGGCGCCGGCCAGGGCCAGGTCGCCCACCACGTCCAGCAGCTTGTGGCGCACGAACTCGTCCGGGTGGCGCAGGCCGCCCGGGTTCAGCACCAGCGGGCCGTCCACCACCACCGCATTGGCCAGGCTGCCGCCGCGGGCGAGGCCGGCCGCGCGCAGCCGAGCCACATCCTCGGCCAGGGTGAAGGTGCGGGCATCGGCCAGCAGGGCGCGGAAGCTGTCCTGCCCCACCACGACCGACAGGCTCTGGCGGCCGACGGCGGTGCCGGGGAAGTCGATGGACAGGCTGGCATCCAGGCCGGGGCGGGTGGCGGGATGCAGCTCCGCCCAGGCTTCGCCATCCTCGACCCGGACGGGGCGCAGAACCTCGATCACCTCGCGGGCGGTTTGGGTGGCGGTCACGCCGGCGCAGTCGATCAGGAAGACGAAGGGGGCGGCAGAGCCGTCCAGGATGGGGATCTCGGGGCCGTCCACCTCGATGATGGCATCATCGACGCCGCAACCGGCCAGGGCGGCCATCACGTGCTCGATGGTGCCGATCCGTGCCGCGCCCTCGCCGATGGCGGTGCAGAGCCGGGTGTCGGTGACCAGGTCGTAGCGGGCGGGGATGTCCACGCCCAGATCGGTGCGGCGGAAGACGATCCCGTCGCCGGCCGCCGCCGGGCGCAGGGTGAGGGACGTCCGGGCACCGGAATGCAGGCCGATCCCGACGCAGCCGATCGCTGCCTTCAGGGTCCGCCGCCGTCCCGTGCTCAAAGGAAGAAACCCATCCATCGCCTGTATCCCATCAGCGGCAGGGCACCGCCTCACCGGCAAAGTGACACCCGCCCAGGCAAGGGGCCAGTCAAGCGTTATTTCCCGATGTTTCGTTCCAAGCTATTGTTCTTCAAGGAAATTCGCACCGCAAAACACAACCCCCGCCCAGGGACCTGGGCGGGGGTTGCGCAGACTCGGCAGGCTGGGCGGGGCCTGGCCCCGCGCCCGTCAGTTCTTCTGGCGGCGCAGGAACGCCGGGATATCCAGGCCGGTTTCGGCCGGGGCGGCGGCCCGCGGCGCGGCCTGCGGCTCCATCGGACGGGCCAGCGGCGCCGTCTGCGGCCCCGCATCGTCGCCCAGCTGACGCTTCATCAGCCCGGTCGCCTGCCGGAACAACCGGTTCAGGCTGCCGCCCGCGGCCGTGGGCTGGGAGCCCATGGCCGAAGGCCGTGGCGCGGCGGCCGGGCCGCGCAGCACCGGGTCGGGGGTGGGGACGGGGTCGTGCCCCGTCTCCTCCCGCCCCACCGGCTCGTCATGCACCAGCGGCGCCTCCGTCACCGTCGCGGCGCGGCGGATCGGCAGACGGACGGGGGCGGGGGAGACGGGGTGGCCCGCCACCGGGGCGCCGATCGTCACCGGGCCGCTGGGCGTGGCCGGCATGGGGGCGCCGGCCCCCGGGCCGGTGGGGGTCAGGCCGACGGGACGGCCGAAGCCGGGCCGCAGGAAGCCGCCCGCCGTGGCAGGCTGGGCAGCCGGGGCGGCATGGGCGGACACGGCCTGGACCGGCGCGCCGCCGCCGATGGCGACGACCTTCGGCGCCTCGGCCTCGGCTTCCTCATGGGCCGCGTCGATGCCCGTCGCCACGACGGAGACCCGCAGCCGGCCGTTCATCGTCTCGTCGACCGAGGAGCCGAAGATGATGTTCGCTTCCTCGTCCACCTCGCGGCGGATGCGGTTCGCGGCCTCGTCGACCTCGAACAGCGTCATGTCCCAGCCGCCGGTGATGTTGATCAGCACGCCGCGGGCGCCGCGCATGGAGGTGTCCTCCAGCAGCGGGTTGCTGATCGCGGCCTCGGCCGCCTTCACCGCGCGGTCGTCGCCCTCCGCCTCGCCGGTGCCCATCATCGCCTTGCCCATCTCCGCCATCACGGTGCGGATGTCGGCGAAGTCGAGGTTCACCAGGCCGGGGTTGACCATCAGGTCGGTCACGCCGCGCACGCCCATGTAGAGGACGTCGTCGGCCATCTTGAAGGCCTCGGCGAAGGTCGTGCGCTCGTTCGCCTTCCTGAACAGGTTCTGGTTCGGGATGACGATCAGCGTGTCGACGTACTGCTGCAGCTCCTCGAGGCCCATATCGGCCGCGCGCTTGCGCTTCGGGCCCTCGAAGTCGAAGGGCTTCGTCACCACGCCGACGGTCAGCACGCCGCGCTCGCGCGCCATGCGGGCGATCACCGGCGCCGCCCCCGTGCCGGTGCCGCCGCCCATGCCGGCGGTGATGAAGACCATGTGCACGCCTTCGAGGTGGCGCGCGAGGTCCTCGGTCGCCTCCTCCGCCGCGGCACGGCCGATCTCGGGCTTGGCGCCGGCGCCCAGGCCCTGCGTCAGGTGCGGGCCGAGCTGCACGCGGCGCTCCGCGCGGCTGTTCACCAGCGCCTGCGCGTCGGTGTTCGTCACCAGGAACTCGACGCCGTCGAGCCCCATCGCGATCATGTTGTTGACGGCATTGCAGCCCGCGCCGCCCACGCCCACCACGGTGATCCGCGGCGAGAAATCGGTATGCTGCTGGCGCGGCATGGTCAGGTTCAATGTCATTGAGCGTGGCCCCCCTCTGGCAACGCGAAGCGTTCCGATCGACACAAGGCAGAAAGTCCCCCGGCCGGACTTTGCCTCAGACTCGATCCCTTAGCCAGTTCACGAATCGCGCAAATCGACCGCGCGGCAACGAAGCGCCCATATCGATGTCGAGCACGGGCCGCCCCTCGCCCGCACCCCAGGCGAGAAGTCCCAAGGTCGTGGCGAATCCCGGCCCATGCGCCGCCTCGGGCAGGCCGCGCACCGGATGCGGCCGCGCCAGGCGCACCTGGCGCTCGAGGATCCGTGCCGCCAGCTCGCGCACGCCGACGAGCTGGCTGGCGCCGCCGGTCAGCACGACGCGCGAGCCCACCTGCTGCCCCAGCCCCGCCGCGTCCAGCCGGTCCCGCACCATCTCCAGCGTCTCCTCCAGCCGCGGGCGGATGATGTTGACCACCATGGCGCGCGGGACGCGGGCGAGCTGCTCCTCGTCCTCGCCGACCTGCGGGACGTGCAGCATCTCCTTCTCGTCCTCGGCCGTGCCCAGGACGCCGCCGTGCAGCGTCTTGATCCGCTCCGCCTGGGCGATCGGGGTGGCGAGGCCGCGGGCGAGGTCGTTGGTCACCTGCCAGCCCCCCACCGGCACCTGCGCCGTGTGCAGCAGGTGTCCCTCCTGGATCACGGCGAGGCTGGTGCAGCCGCCGCCCATGTCCACCACCGTGGCGCCCAGCTCCTTCTCGTCGTCCACCAGCACCGCCAGCGCCGCGGCGAAGGGGGAGGAGACCAGCTCCTCGACCTCCAGGTCGCAGCCGGCGAGGCAGGCGCCGAGGTTGCGCAGCGAGGCGCTGGCCGCGCCCACCAGGTGCAGCCGCGCCCCCAGCGTCTCGCAGACCATGGCGCGCGGGTCGTCCACCCCGGGCGTCGCGTCGATGGTGAAGCCCAGCGGGACGGCGTGGACGCTCTCCCGCCCCTCCTCCGCGGCACGCCTGCGGCCGTCCACGATCACCGCGCGCAGGTCCGCCTCGGTGACGGCGCGGCCGCCGATGGTCCATTGCAGGTTCTGCACCCGGCTCTCCGGCTGGCCGCAGGAGAGGTTGCAGATCACGCCGGAGAGCTTGTGGTCCGCCATCTCCTCGGCCTGGGCGACGGCGCCGCGCACCGCATGCTCCGCCTCCACCAGGTCGACGACGTTGCCGCCCTTCACCCCGTGCGAGCGCTTCCAGCCATAGCCGAGCACGCGCGGCCGCCCGTCGCCCTCGATGCGCGCGATCAGGCAGACGACCTTGGTGCTGCCCAGGTCGAGCACCCCGAAGGTGCCGCTGCGCGCCCGCCGCCGCCGCGCGCCGGGCGAGGGCGGATCCAGCGTGACGGGCAGGCGGATCATCTCGTTCATCCGCGACCGCTCCCGCGCCGGTTGCCGGCATTCTCCGCCGGCTGGGCCGAGGGCAACTGCCGCAGCACCAGCCGGTCCGGCAGGCGCAGGTCCACTGCCGCCAGCGGCCGGTCGAGCAGGGCGTTCTGCTTCTGCAGCTGCTTCAGCCGGGCGATGGCCGGCGCCTCCTGCCCCTCGGGCAGCAGCACGTCGGCGCCGTTGTGCAGGTGCAGGTTCCAGCGCCGCTCGCCCACCCGCACCAGCGCCTGGGTGCGGGCCAGCACCTCCGGCGCGTCGCGCAGCAGGTCGTAGAGCTCGGCGGCGGCCTTCTCCGCCCCCTGGCCCACGATCAGCGGCAGCGGGCCGAAGGCGTCCAGCCGGTCGGTGGTGACCACCCGGCCCTCGCGGTCCACGATGGCGAAGCGGCCCTGGTTCTGCCAGATCGCGAAGGGCCGGCGCTCGGTGACGCGGACCAGGATGGTGCCGGGCAGGCGGCGCTCCACCTCCGCGCTCTCCACCCAGGCCAGGGTTTCCAGCCGCTCCCGCGCCGCCTGGGGCGAGAAGGCGAGGATGGGATCGCCGAGCTTCGTGCCCAGGGCCGTGCGTATCATCGGGCGGGGGGTGTTGGCCGCGCCCTCGATCTGGATCTCGCGCACCATCAGCCCCGCCTCGGCGGCGTCCCCGGTTAGCCCGTCCGCGACATGGTAGAGGCGGCTGGCCGGGTCGAAGGCGGCGACGCCGGCCAGCACCACGCCGAACAGGCCGAAGGCCACCAGCACGCGCACGGCCGGACGGACCAGCCCGCGCCGGCGGCGAAGCCAGAGCCGCAGCGCCGAGGGGCGCCTGGCCTCACGCGGCATGGCGCGACTCGGGGCTGGCCGCGGGGCGCAGCCCGTCGTGCCGGGCGTGGCGCACCATCCAGTCGCACAGGGCGGGGAAGGCGATGCCGCAATGCGCCGCCTGCTCCGGGACCAGGGAGGTGGGGGTCATGCCGGGCTGGGTGTTCACCTCCAGCAGCACCAGCCTTCCGTCGCCGCCGGCGGTATCGTCGCCCGAAGGGGCGCCGGTATCGTCGTACCGGAAGTCGGAGCGGGAGACGCCGCGGCAGCCCAGCGCCTGATGTGCCTTGAGCGCAACCGCCATCGCCTGCTCGCGGATCGCGGCCGGGATCGGGGCCGGCAGCACGTGGTGCGAGCCGCCCTCGGCATACTTCGCGTCGTAGTCGTAGAACTCGCCCCGCGCGGCGATGATCTCCGTCACCTCCAGCGCGCGGTCGCCCATCACGCCCACGCTCAGCTCGTGGCCAGGGATGTAGGGCTCCGCCATGATCGCGCCGAAGCGCCAGCCCCGCGCGATCTCGGCGCGGCGGTTGTCACCCGCGCGCAGGATGTGGACGCCGACCGAGGAGCCCTCCTCCACCGGCTTGACCACATAGGGGCGCGGGAAGGGGTCGGCCGCCGCCAGCGCCTCCGCCTCCAGCAGCGCGTGCGGCGCGACCGGCAGGCCGGCGGCGGTGAAGATCGACTTGGCGACGGCCTTGTTCATGGCCAGCGCCGAGGCGCGCAGCCCGGAATGGGTATAAGGCAGGCCCAGCCAGTCCAGGATGCCTTGCACCGACCCGTCCTCGCCGAAGCGGCCGTGCAGGGCGTTGAACGCCACCTCCGCCCGGCACTCGCGCAGGGCGGCGATCAGCGCCGCCGGGTCCGCGCCCACGTCGATGCGGGTGACGGCATGCCCCGCCTGCTCCAGCGCCGCGGCGCATTGCGCGCCGGTCGCCAGGGACACCTCACGCTCGGACGACACCCCGCCCAGCAGCACCGCGACGCGCATTCAGACCCCCCGTTCCCCGATCCGGCGGATTTCCCAGGCCAGCGACACGCCCGTCTCCCGCAGGACACGCTCGCGCACCGCTTCCCCCAGCCCTTCGATCTCCGCAGCGGTTGCCGTACCCAGATTGAGCAGGAAGTTGCAATGCTTCTCGCTCACCTGCGCGCCGCCCATCGTCATGCCCCGGCACCCCGCCGCGTCGATCAGCGCCCAAGCCTTGTCGGCGGGCCGCGTCCCGGCGGGCGGGTTGCGGAAGGTGCTGCCGCCCGTGCGGGCGCGGACCGGCTGGGTCGCCTCGCGGCTTTCCCGGATCCGGGCCATGCGCGCGGCGATGGCGTCCGGATCGCCTGGTGCGGCATGGAAGCGGGCGCGGGTGACGACCCCCCCCGGCGGCAGGCTGGCGTGGCGGTAGCGCAGGTCGAGCCCCGCGGCGTCCAGCCGGACCAGCCCCTCGGGGGTGGCGACCTCCGCCCAGTCCAGCACGTCCTTCACCTCGGCCCCATAGGCCCCGGCATTCATCGCGACGGCCCCGCCGATGCTGCCGGGGATGCCGGAGAGGAACTCCAGCCCCGCCAGCCCGGCGGCGGCGGCGTGCTGGGCCAGCGTCGCATCCAGCACCGCCGCCCCGGCCACCACCCCGTCCGGCTCCACCGCCACCTCGGCGAAGCCACGGCCCAGCCGGATGACGATGCCGCGCACCCCGCCGTCGCGGATGATGAGGTTCGAGGCCGCCCCGATCGCCGTCACCGGCATCCCCGCCGGCGCGTCGCGCAGGAGGAGGAGCAGGTCCGCCGCATCCGCCGGCCGCACCAGCCACTCCGCCGGGCCGCCCACGCGGAACCAGCTCTGCGGCCCCAGGGCCGCGCCGCGCTGCACCCGCCCGCGCAGGGGGGGCAGCACGGTCGGGGGCAGCGCGGCCTCCGGCAGGGTCGCGGCATGGCTCATGCGCGGCGGCTCAGCTCCCGACCGCGAGGCGGCGCGGGCCGGACTTCGCCTGGAGGGCGGCGAGCTGCTCCGGCAGGGCATGCGCCCAGCCGGTGATGGAGCCCGCGCCGAGGCAGACCACGTAATCCCCCGGCCGGGCGATGGCGTGCACCATCTCCGCGAGGCTGTCCGGGCCGGGCAGGGGGACGACGCTGCGGTGGCCATGGGCGCGCAGCCCCTCCACCAGCCCGTCCTTGTCCATGCCCTCGATCGGCGCCTCGCCGGCCGCATAGACGTCGGCCACGATCACCGTGCCCGCGTCGTTCATGCACTTGCAGAACTCGTCGAACAGGCTTTCCAGCCGGGTGAAGCGGTGCGGCTGCACCACCGCCACCACGTCCCGCGCGCCCGCCTGCCGCGCCGCCTTCAGCACGGCGGCGATCTCCACCGGATGGTGCCCGTAATCGTCGATCACCTGGATGCCGCCCGCCTCGCCCACCCGGGTGAAGCGGCGCTTGACGCCCTTGAAGCCGGCCAGCGCGGAGCGGATCGTCTCCTCCGGCACCTCCATCTCCACGCCGATGGCGATGGCGGCCAGGGCGTTCTGCACGTTGTGCTGGCCCAGCATCGGCAGGCGGAAGGGCTTGAGCTGGCGGGTGCGCTTGTTCAGCCGGTCCTGCACCACGACCTCGAAGGTCGCGCCCATGCGGTCGGTGATGACCCGCTCCGCCCGCACATCCGCCTGGGGGGAGAAGCCGTAGGTCACGATGCGCCGGTCGGACAGGCGCGGGATCATCGCCTGCACGTCCGGATGGTCGGCACAGAGCACGGCGAAGCCGTAGAAGGGGATGTTGCCGACGAACTGGGCATAGCCCTCGCGCATCGCATCGCCCGTGCCCCAGTGGTCCAGGTGCTCCGGGTCCATGTTGGTCACCACCGCGACCACCGCCGGCAGCTTGAGGAAGGAGCCGTCGCTCTCATCCGCCTCCACCACCATCCAGTCGCCCTCGCCGAGCCGGGTGTTGGTGCCATAGGCGTTGATGATGCCGCCGTTGATGACGGTGGGATCGAACTTCGCCGCCTCCAGCACCGCGGCGACCAGGCTGGTGGTGGTGGTCTTGCCGTGCGTGCCACCGATGGCGACGGACCACTTCAGCCGCATCAGCTCGGCCAGCATCTCCGCGCGCCGCACCACCGGCAGCAGCCGGGCGCGGGCGGCGGCCAGCTCCGGGTTGTCGCGCTTGATGGCGGAGGAGACGACGACGACCGCCGCCTGTCCCAGATTCTCCGCATCGTGGCCGATGGCGACATGGACGCCGGCCTTGCGCAGGCGGGCGATGTTGGTGCCCTCGGCCACGTCGCTGCCCTGAACCTGGTAGCCCAGGTTGTGCAGCACCTCGGCGATGCCGGACATGCCGATGCCGCCGATGCCGACGAAGTGGATGGGACCGATGTTGAGCGGCAGGGCACGCATCAGGCGGCCTCCCCCTGAAGGTGTGACTGCGAGAGGCGGGACCGGGCCAGCGCCTGCACCCGGTCGGCCAGCCGCATGGCGGCGTCGGGGCGGGCGAGGGAGGCGGCGGCCGAGGCGGCGCGAAGCAGCAGCACGGGCTCCTGCAGCCGTTCGGCCAGCGCCTCGGCGAGGGCCGCCGGGGTGAAGGAGGGCTGCGGCATCACCAGCGCCCCGCCGGCCCGGGCGAGGGCGGCGGCATTGGCGCTCTGGTGATCGTCGATGGCGTGCGGCAGCGGCACCAGGATGGCCGGCCGGCCGGCACAGGCGATCTCCGCCACGCTCGACGCCCCGGCGCGCGAGACCACCAGATGGGCCGCGGCATAGAGCGCGGCGACGTCCGTGAAGAAGGGCGAGAGCTCCGCCGCGACGCCGGTCGCGTCATAGGCGGCGCGGGTGCGCTCCAGATCCTCGGCGCGGCACTGCTGCGTGACCGAGAGCCGGGCCCGCAGCTCCGCCGGCAGGGCGGCGACGGCCGCCGGCACCACGTCGGCGAAGACCCGGGCGCCGAGGCTGCCGCCCAGCACCAGAAGCCGGAAGGATTCGGCCGGGGCGGTGTAGATGGCGCGGGAGAGCTCGGCCAGCGCCGGGCGGACGGGGTTGCCCACCACCTCGGTCGCCACCTGCTCGGGCACGCGCGCCGTGCCGGCGAAGCCCAGCGCCAGCAGGTCCACCCGGTCCGCCAGGAAGCGGTTCGCCCGGCCCAGCACCGCGTTCTGCTCGTGCAGCAGCAGCGCCGGCCGGCGGGCGGCGGGCAGGCTGCGCGCGGCCAGGATCGGCGGCACGCAGGGGTAGCCGCCGAATCCCACCACGGCGGCCGGATGCAGCTCGGCCAGCAGGGCACGGGCGCGCCAGGTTCCCCGGGCCAGGGCCAGGGCGCCCCTGGCCGCCCGCAGCACCCCGCGCCCCGCCAGCCCGGCGCCGGGCAGCACGAAGCGCTCGGCCCCCGCGAAGGCGGCCGAGCGCAGCGCGCCGGAGCGCGCATCGGTCATCAGCACCACGCGCTCGCCGCGCGACACCAGCGCCGCGGCCAGCGCCTCGGCCGGGAAGACGTGGCCGCCGGTGCCCCCGGCGGCGATGACGTAGGGTCGGACGGCCGGTCCCCTCATGCGGTCTCCTCCATCCGCCCCATCCGCCGCCGGGTCAGGGCGAGGAGCATGCCCATCCCCATGGCGATGGCGATCACCGAGGAGCCGCCATAGGAGACGAAGGGCAGGGTCATGCCCTTGGTGGGGATCAGGTGCAGCGAGGAGGCCATGTTGATGAAGGCCTGCAGCCCGAACTGGGTCAGCAGCCCGGCCGAGGCCAGGACGATGAACATGTCCGTCTCGGCCAGCAGCTTCAGCAGCCCGCGCACCACGATGAAGACGAAGACGGCGATCAGCGCCAGGCAGAGCACCATGCCGAACTCCTCGCCCATCACGGCGAAGACGAAGTCGGCATGGGCGTCGGGCAGCACCGTCTTGATCCGCCCCTCGCCCGGGCCGACGCCCAGCAGCCCGCCATTGCCGAAGGCCTCCAGCGCCACGTCCACCTGGTAGCTGTCGCCCGAGGCGGGGTCGAGGAAGCGCTCCACGCGGGAGCGGACGTGGGGGAGGGTGATGTAGGCGCCGATCGCCCCCAGCACGCCCAGCCCCGCGAGGCCGCCGACCAGGATCATGTTCAGCCCGTTGACGAAGAGCTGCGCCAGGAAGACCGCGGTCACCACCAGCAGCATGCCGATGTCCGGCTGGCTCTTCAGCAGCACCCCGATCACCGCCCAGAGCCCGATCGCCGCCCCCCAGCCGAAGACCTTCGCCCCGAAGGGGCCGCGCGCCTCGCTCAGCAGCTTCGCCGCCACCACCGCGAAGCAGGGCTTGAGGAACTCCGAGGGCTGCAGCGACATGCCGGGGACGGAGATCCAGCGCCGGGCGCCCTTGACCTCCGCCCCCACCACCAGCGTCGCCGCGGTCAGCAGCAGCCCGACGGCGCAGCCGAGCAGCGCCAGGCGCCAGATCTGCCGCGGCGAGAGCAGCGAGACGAGGACCATCACCAGGGTGGCGGCGCCGAGATAGAAGATCTGGCGCGCGAAGAACATGTTGCGCGAGGAGGCGCCAATGCGCTCCGCCACCGCCGGGGAGGCCGCGAGCATCATCATGTAGCCGCAGAAGACGAGGACCAGCAGCGCCCCCAGGGTCCAGCGGTCCACCGTCCACCACCAGCGCCCCAGAACCGAGGAATCCGCGCGCGAGAGCGCCATCAGCCCGCCTCCCCCTGATCCGGCAGAGATCGCACCAGGGCGCGGAAGGCATCGCCCCGCGCCTCGAAGCCGGTGAACTGGTCGAAGGAGGCGGCCGAGGGGCTGAGCAGCACCACCGGCGCCCCCGCCTGCCGCGCCGCGGCCAGTGCCGCGGGCACCGCCGCCGCCAGCGTGCCGACCGTCTCGTTGGCCACCCCGGCGGCATCCAGGGTCGCGGCGAAGTCCGGGGCGCAGCGGCCGATCAGGACCGCCTTCGCGACATGGCCGAAGAGAGGGACCAGCGGCTCGATCCCGCCCTCCTTCGGCACGCCGCCGGCGATCCAGACGACCTTCGGCCAGGTGGCCAGCGCCCAACGGGTGCTGTCGGCATTGGTGGCCTTGCTGTCGTTGATCCACAGCACGCCGCCCGCCTCGCCCACCCGCTCCTGCCGGTGCGGCAGGCCGGGGAAGGAGCGCAGCCCGGCCGCGGCCTCCTCCCGCGACAGGCCGAGCGCCAGGGCCAGCGCCACGGCGGCGGCGGCGTTCTGGGCATTGTGCTCGCCGGCCAGGGCAGGGGCCCCGGCGAGGTCCAGGATCGGGCCGGCCTCGTCCTGCAGCAGCCCGGCCTCGGCCCAGACGCCGTGGCGCTGCCGCCGCTGGCCGGAGATGCGGACCAGCCTCCCCTGGGTCCAGGGCTCCAGCGAGCGCGAGGCGGTGTCGTCCATGCCCAGGACGGAGACCTCCACGCCGCGGAAGATCCGCGCCTTGGTGGCGACGTAGCCCTCGAAGCCGCCATGCCGGTCCAGGTGGTCGGGGCTGAGGTTGAGCATCGCCGCCATGTCGAAGCGCCCCGTCTCCAGCCGGTCCAGGCTGTAGGAGGACATCTCCAGCACCATCGTCCCCTCGGCGATCAGCGGCAGGGACAGCGCGGCGGGGCCCAGGTTGCCCCCCACCTCCGCCGGGCGCCCGGCGGCGGCCAGCAGGTGGTGCAGCAGCGCCGTGGTGGTGGACTTGCCGTTGGTGCCGGTGATGCCGACCACCTTCGCCTTCGAGCCGGAGGCGCGCAGCGCGAGCAGCAGGAACTCCACGTCGCACAGCACGGGCGCCTTCGCCGCCGCCGCCCGCGCCGCCGCCGGGTGGGGCTTGGGCAGCCGGTGCGGGATGCCGGGGGAGAGCAGCAGCGCGTCGTAGGGGAAGGCCTCGGCGCCCACGTCGCGCACCGACAGGCCGGCGGCCGCGGCCTCGGCCCGGCGCGGCTCGGCATCGTCCCAGGCGATGACCTCCGCGCCCCACTCCCGCAGGCGCAGCGCGGCCGGCAGCCCGGCCTTGCCCAGCCCGACCACGGCGACGCGCCGGCCCTCGAAGGGCAGGAAGGGGGCGGCGCCGCTCATCGGATCTTCAGCGTCGAGAGCCCGACCAGGGCCAGCACCATCGCCACGATCCAGAAGCGGATCACGATGGTCGGCTCCGACCAGCCCTTCTTCTCGTAGTGGTGGTGCAGCGGCGCCATCAGGAAGACGCGGCGGCCGGTGCGCTTGAACCAGAAGACCTGGATGATGACGGAGACCGTCTCCACCACGAAGAGCCCGCCGACGATGGCCAGCACCACCTCGTGCTTGGTCGCGACCGCCGTGGCGCCCAGCGCGCCACCCAGGGCGAGGCTGCCGGTATCCCCCATGAAGACCGCCGCAGGCGGCGCATTGAACCACAGGAAGCCAAGGCCCGCCCCCACCAGCGCTGCCAGGAAGACCGACAATTCGCCTGTTCCGGGGACATAATGCAACTGCAGGTAGTCAGCGAACACCCTGTTGCCGACGAGATAGGCAATCAGCGCGAAGACGCCGGCCGCGATCATCACCGGCACGATGGCCAGCCCGTCCAGGCCGTCGGTCAGGTTCACGGCGTTGGAGGCCCCCATCATCACCAGCATGGCCACGATCGGGAAGAGCATCCCCAGCGGGACCAGCGCCTCCTTGAAGATCGGCATGGCGAGGCCCTGGCTCAGCCCGGCCGGCATCAGGGACGACAGCCAGAACGCCGCCCCCAGCCCGATCCCCGCCTGGACCAGCAGCTTCATCTTCCCCGAGACGCCCTTGGTGTTGCGCTTGGTGACCTTCAGCCAGTCGTCCCAGAAGCCCAGCGCGCCATAGCCCAGGGTCACCGTCAGCACCGCCCAGACGATCCCCGAGCGCAGGTCGGCCCAGAGCAGGGTGGACAGGCCCAGCCCCAGCAGGATCAGCACCCCACCCATGGTGGGGGTGCCCTTCTTCTCGATCAGGTGGCGCTGCGGCCCGTCCGCGCGGATCGGCTGGCCCCCGTTCTGGAAGCCGCGCAGCCAGGCGATCACCCGCGGGCCCAGCAGCATGGCGACGAGGAGGGCCGTCATGCAGGCCGCCCCGGCCCGGAAGGTCGTGTAGCGGATGAGATTGAACAGGATGAACTGCTCGCCCAGCGGTGCGACCAGATTGTAGATCACGCAACCATTCCCTTCAGCGCCGCCACCACCACCGCCATGCGGCTGCCGAGCGAGCCCTTGACCATCACCGTGTCGCCGCCGCGCACCGCCCCCGCCACGATCGGTGCCAGGGCGGCGGAATCCGGGGCATGGGCGCCGCGTTTCCCTTGCGGCAGCGCCTCCATCAGCCCCCGCGTCAGCGGGCCGCAGCCATACACCACATCGGCGGCCGTCGCCGCCTCCGCGGCCAGCCCGGCATGCAGGGCTGGCCCGTGTTCGCCGAGCTCCAGCATGTCGCCCAGCACGGCCACCCGCCGTCCAGGCTGGAGCGCCAGCACCGCCAGCGCCGCCCGCACCGCGGCGGGGGAGGCGTTGTAGCTCTCGTCCAGCAGCAGCGCCTCGCCCCCGTCCGGGGTCCGCAACACCTGTCGCTGCCCGCGCCCGGCCCCGGCGGCGAAGCCCTCCAGCGCCCTGGCCACCACGGCCGGGTCGGCCCCCAGCGCCTCGGCCGCGGCCAGGGCGGCGAGCGCGTTCATCGCCATGTGCCGCCCGGGCTGGGCCAGGCGCAGGGTGAAGGGCCGGCCGTGCAGCGCGACCTCCGCCACCGAGCCTGTGGCGTCGCCGGACCAGGAGAGCAGCCGTGCCTCGGCCGCGGCCGCCTCGCCGAAGCGGATCGTCCGCGCGCCGGCCTGTCGCGCGCGCTCGGCCAGCCGGGGCGCCATCTCCCCCTCCGCCGGGATCACCGCCGCGCCGCCCGGCTCCAGCCCCGCCAGGATGTCCGCCTTCTCCTCGGCGATCGCCTCGATCGAGCCGAGGAAGCCGACATGCGCCGGCGCCACGGTGGTGATGACGGCCACATGCGGCCGGGCCATGCGGGCCAGGGGGGCGATCTCGCCCCGGGCGTTCATGCCGATCTCGACCACCGCGAAGGCCGCGTCGCGCGGCTGGCGGGCGAGGGTGAGCGGCACGCCCCAGTGGTTGTTGTAGCTCGCCACCGCCGCATGGGTCGGGCCGCAGGCCGCGAGGCCCCGGCGCAGCATCTCCTTGGTGGTGGTCTTGCCGACGCTGCCCGTCACGGCCACGACCCGGGCGGCGGAGCGGTCCCGCGCCGCCCGGCCCAGCGCCGCCAGCCCGGCCAGCGTGTCCGCCACGCGCAGCAGCGGCGCCGCCTCGGCCACCTCCGGCGGCTGGCGGTCCACCATCGCGGCGGCGGCGCCGGAATCCAGCGCGGCGGCGACGAAGTCATGCCCGTCGCGCTGGTCGCGCAGCGCCACGAACAGGTCGCCCGGCTGGAGCGTGCGCGTATCGATGGACAGGCCCGCGACCGCGACCCCCTCGGGCAGCGTCCCCCCGGTGGCCGCGCGCAGCTCCGCGGAGGTCCAGAGCGGCGGGACGGTCACGCCCCCACCCCGGCCCCGATGCCGGCGAGCCGGCGCACCACCGCCACGTCGTCGAAGGGGGTGGTCACCCCGCCGACGGTCTGGCCGCTCTCGTGTCCCTTGCCGGCCACGGCCAGCACGTCGCCCTCGCGCAGCTCGCCCAGCGCGGCGGCGATGGCGGCCTCGCGCGCGCCGGCATCCACCACCCGCGCCCCGCCCTCCCGCGCCCCGGCCATCACCGCCCTGCGGATCGCCGCCGGGTCCTCGGAGCGCGGGTTGTCGTCCGTCACCCAGGCCACGTCCGCCAGCCGCGCGGCGGCCTCGCCCATCAGCGGCCGCTTGCCCGGGTCGCGGTCGCCGCCGGCGCCGAAGACGACGTGCAGCCGCCCCCAGGGGCCGACATGCGGGCGCAGCGCGGCCAGCAGCCGCTCCAGCGCATCGGGGGTATGGGCATAGTCGACATAGGCCGCGGCCCCGTTCGGCAGGCGCGCGGCCAGCTCCATCCGGCCGCGCACGCCGGTCAGGCGCGGCAGCAGGGCGAGCGCCCGGCCGGCCGCCATCCCCGTGGCGGCGGCGAGCGCCAGCGCCATCAGCACGTTGTCCGCCTGGTAGCGGCCGGGCAGGGCGAGGCGCACCTCCTCCCGCCGGCCCCAGGCGTCCAGGGTCAGCACCTGCCCCTCCGGCAGGGCGGCATGGGAGAGCAGGCGCACCGCCTCCCCCGCCTCGCCCACGGTGGACAGGCGCAGCCCGCGCCTGGCGGCGATGGCGCGCAGCATGGCCAGCGTCGCCATGTCCATGTCCGCATTGGCCACGGCCGGCGCGCCCTCGGGCAGCACCACGTCGAACAGGCGCAGCTTGGCCGCGCGGTAGGGGTCCATCCCGCCGTGGTAGTCCAGGTGGTCGCGCGTCAGGTTGGAGAAGCCCGCCGCCGCCAGCCGCGCGCCGTCCAGCCGGCGCTGCTCCAGCCCGTGGCTCGACGCCTCCATCGCCGCATGGTCCACGCCGGCCTGGGCCAGCGCGGCGAGGCTGGCGTGCAGCGTCACCGGATCGGGCGTGGTCAGCGACGGGCCGGGCGGGAAGCCCTCCGCCCGCAGCCCCAGCGTGCCCAGCGAGGCCGCGCGCATCCCGTCCAGCGCCCAGAGCTGGCGCAGGAACTCCACCGTGCTGGTCTTGCCGTTGGTGCCGGTGACGGCGACCAGCGTCGCGGGCTGGGGGCCATGGAAGGCCGCCGCCGCCAGGGCCAGGGTCCGGCGCGGGTCGGGAACGGCGATCAGCGGCCGGGCCGGCACCCCCTCCGGCCAGGCGGTCCCCTCGGGCGCCAGCACCGCCGCCGCCCCGCGCGCCACCGCCTCGGCGATGTGCGCCCGGCCATCGGCGCGGGCCCCGGGCAGCGCGGCGAAGAGGAAGCCGGGCGCGACCTGCCGGCTGTCGGCCGTCAGGCCCCGGATGTCGGGAAGCGGGGCGCCGTCCGGGCGCGGGAGGGACAGGTCGCGCACGGGCTCATCGGGCCTCGGCGAAGGCGGGGCCTCGCGTGGCCGGGGCCGGGGCCTCGGTGACGCGCAGCGGGACCGGCGGCGGCAGGAAGCCGGGGGCAGGTGCCGGCACGGGGGCGGGTGCCGCCGGTGGCCGGGCCGCCGGGACGTGCGGGCGCGTGGGGGTGGAGGCCGGGCGGGTGGTCGCCGCCGGTGGCGTCGCATCCGCCTGGCTGGGGCGGGCGGGGGCGGCGGGCGCGGCCGCCTGGGCGGGGCGCGGGGCGCGGCCGGGCTGCAGCGGCACGGTGATGGCGGCGTTGATCGCCGGGTCGCGCGGGTCCTCCGGCACCAGCCCCAGGATCGGGGCGATGCGCGAGATCACGCTGCCGGCAGCCGGCGCCGCCACCCAGCCGGCGGTGGCATAGCCGTGGGAGCGCGCATTCGGCCGCGGCTCGTCTACCATGACGTAGATGGCGTAGCGCGGCGCGTTGATCGGGAAGGCGCCGACGAAGGCGGCGATGCGCTTGTCGGCCAGGTAGCCGCCGCGCGGGCCGGTCTTCTGCGCCGTGCCGGTCTTGCCGCCGACGAAGTAGCCGGGCACGTCCGCGCCCTTGGCCGAGCCTTCGGTGACGACCAGGCGCATCAGCTTGCGGATGTTGTCCGAGGTGGCGCGGCTGACCACCTGCCGCCCCTCGCGCTGCGCCCCCGGGGGCTGCGCCAGCAGCGTCGGCTGGCGCAGGATGCCGCCATCGGCCAGCGCCGCGACGCCGGTGACGACGTGCAGCGGCGTCACGCTGATGCCGTGGCCGAAGCCGATGGTGAAGGTGTTAATCTCCTTCCAGGCCGAGGCCGGGGGGGACAGCGTCCCCGCCGTCTCGGGCAGCTCGATCTGCAGGCGCGAGAGCATGCCCATCCGGCCCATGAACTCGCGGTGCCGGGTCGGGCCCACGGCGGCGGCCATGTGCGCGGCGCCGAGGTTGGAGGAATAGGCCAGGATCTCGGGCACCGTCAGCCAGCGGTTCTTGCCCTTGAAGTCGCTGATGGTGAAGCGGCCGTAGCGGATGGGACGGGAGGCGTCGTAGCCCCCGTTCATCGTCGTCGTCCCCGCCTCGAAGGCCATCGCCGCCGTCAGCAGCTTGAAGGTCGAGCCGGGCTCGTAGGTGCCGACGGTGACGCGGTTGAAGCGCTGCTCGGGCGCGGCGGCGCCGATGTCGTTGGCGTCGTAGTCGGGCAGGGACACCATGGCGATCACCTCGCCGGTGTTGATGTCCAGCACCACCCCCGCGCCGCCGATGCCGTTGTAGTCCGTGATCGCGGCCTGCACCGCGTCGCGCATGGCGATCTGCACGCGCACGTCGATGGACAGGCGCAGCGCGTCCTCGGGCCGCAGCCGCAGCCGCTCCTCGAAATAGCGCTCGACGCCCGAGATGCCCTCGCCGTCCACGTCCACGTTGCCGAGGATGTGCACCGCCGCCCGGCCCTGGGGGTAGTAGCGGCGCTCGGCGTTGCGGAACTCCAGCCCGGCCACGCCCAGGTCGTTCACCTGCTGCGTCTCGCGCGGCGTCAGCCCGCGCGAGATGTAGGCGAAGGAGCGGTCGCCCGAGAGGCGCTGGATCAGGCGCTCGCGGTCCAGGTTCGGCAGGATGCGGATCAGCCGGTCCGCCAGCTTCGCCGGGTCCTCGATCACCCGCGGGTTGGCGACCAGCGCGGTCACCGGCAGGGAGACGGCCAGGATCTCGCCGTTGCGGTCGGTGATGGTGCCGCGCGTCGTGCTCGCGGTGGCGTGCTGCACCGTCGCGGAGGTCCGCACGGCGATCCGCCGTGGCTCGCGCGGGTCGATCAGCGTGGCGAAGGTCAGCTTGGCGGCGACGGCGGTGAAGAGCAGGCCGAAGCCGGCGGCCGCCAGCACCAGCCGGCCACGGGAGCGCTCGAGCGCCGCGCGCCGCGCCAGGTCGGGCTGCCCGGCGCGCGGGTCGCCGGCGCGGACGGCCTGCCGGCCGCGCGGCAGCGGCGGCGCGACCGGCCGATCCGCCGGCAGGTCATCGGAGAGCGGGGGGCGGGGCGGCCTCATCGGGTGCCGTACCCGGGCGGGAGGGTGCCGGCATTGGCCGAGGAGACCGGCACCGGCGGGGCCAGGAAGCCGCGCGATCCGCCCAGGGCGGAGCCTCCCAGCGCCGAACCGCCCAGGACGGAGCCTGCCGCGCCCGAGGCCGGGGGCGGCGGGGCGGCGGTCGCGACCACGGTGCGGGCGGGGCGGTAGACTGCCGGGGCCTGCGCCACCGCGCGCGGCGGCTCCACCAGGCGCGGGCGGGCTTCGGCGACAGGCCGGGGTTCGGGCACCGGGCGGGCGGCGAGGACGCGCGGCTCGGCCTGGTGCGTTTCCGTGGGCCGGCTGTCGGCGAGGTGGCTCTCGGCCGGGCGGGGCGTCGGGCGCGGCGCCGGGGCGGCGAGCTGCGCCGGGGCCGGGCGGGCGGCGGGGCTGGGGCGGGCGGGCTCGGCCGCGGCCACCGCGGCCGGGCGGCCGGACGCGGCGGGGGGCGGGAAGGGCGCCGGCTCCGGCGGCAGCGGCAGGTCGTCATCCACCGCGGCGAGGGCCTGCGGCGGCGGGGCGGCCAGGGTCGGGTTCGCCGCGATCGCCGCGGGCGAGGGAGCGGCCGGTGCCTCGGCGGGTTCGGCGCTCGCCACCGCGGTGCGCGGCGCGAAGAGGCTCACCGGGCCGGCGAAGGCCACCGCCTGCGGCAGGCGGCGGTCGAGCTCGGCCAGGCGGATGAACTGGCCCGGCTGCATCTGCTCCAGCGGCAGATACATCTGCGCGTGGCGACGCAGGCGCTCCGGATCGTTCAGCAACTGCCATTCCGCCCGCAGCACCCCGGTGCGGGCCCGGGCCGCCTCGGTCTGGACCCGTACGTCGCGCAGTTCCTTGTCGAGCAGCGAGACGGAGTGCTTGAGCTGGTAGAGGTGCAGCCCGGCCCCCCCGGCCGCGATCAGCGTGAGCAGCGTCAGGGGGCGGATCATGCGGCGAGCCTCTCCATGGCGCGCAGCCTCGCGGAGCGGGCGCGCGGGTTGGCGGACGTCTCCGCCGCGCCGGGGCGCAGGGCGGAGCCGGTGAGCAGTCGGAAGGCCGCCGGGCGCCGATCCGGCCGCAGTGCGGCGGGATCGTGGCGCGAGGCGCTCGGGGCGCGGCCGGTGGCATCGCGCAGGAAGCGCTTCACGATCCGGTCCTCCAGCGAATGGAAGGAGACGACGACCAGCCGCCCGCCGGGGGCCAGCAGGCTGGCCGCGGCGGCCAAGCCGCGCTCCACCTCGCCCAGCTCGTCGTTCACCTTCAGGCGCAGCGCCTGGAAGGAGCGGGTGGCGCCGTCGATGCCCGAGGGGTCGCGCGGCACGGCGCCGCGCACGATCTCGGCCAGCCGCCCGGTGGTTTCGATCGGCGCCTCCGCGCGGGCGGCGACGATGGCGCGGGCGACGCGGCGGGAATGCCGCTCCTCCCCCAGCTCCCACAGGATGTCGGCCAGCTCGCGCTCGGGCAGGGTGTTGACCAGCTCGGCGGCGGAGGGGCCGGCGCGCTCCATGCGCATGTCCAGCGGCCCGTCGAAGCGGAAGGAGAAGCCGCGCTCCGGCTGGTCGATCTGGAAGGAGGAGACGCCGAGGTCGAAGACGATGCCGTCCAGCGGCGGTGCGTGCCCTTCCCCCCGGGGGCCCTCCAGCAGGGCGAGCAGGTCGCCGAAGCGGCCCTCGACCAGGTGCAGGCGGCCGGGAAAGCGCGCGGCCAGCGCCGCGCCGCGGGCGATCGCGTCGGGATCGCGGTCCACGGCCCAGACGGTGCAGGCGGCCGCCTCCAGGATGGCCGTGGTGTAGCCGCCGCCGCCGAAGGTGCCGTCCAGGTAGGCGCCGCCGTCGCGGGGCGCGAGCGTCTCCAGCACCTCGGCCAGCATCACCGGACGGTGGCCGGCCGGCACTGGGCGGATGGCCGCATCCTGGGGCGCGCTCATGCGCCGGGCCCCGCGGCGGGCCCGGCCGCGCGCCGGGCGGCGAGATCGGCCTTGTAGCGGGCGAGGGCCGCCGTCTCCCAGATGCGGAACTTCGCCCCCATGCCGACGAACTCGACCGTGTCGGTCAGCCCGGCCTTGGCGATCACCTTGGCGGAGAGGACCACGCGCCCCTCCACGTCGGGGCGCAGCGGCTCGGCATCGCTGAACAGGTCCATCAGCAGCGCGTCGTTCTCCGCCTCGAAGGGCGAGGCGGGGTTGGCGGTGGCGGCATAGGCCTCGAAGGAGGTCTGCGGCCAGCCTTCCACGCAGGGCAGGGTGTGGTGCGGGTTCAGGATGAGGTCCTGGGTGCCGAGGCGTTCCAGGGCGGCCCGGAAGGAGGCGGGAATCGAGACTCGCCCCTTCTTGTCCAGCTTGTTGGAATGGGTGCCGAGGAAGTGGGTCATGCGCCGGCAGAGCGTCCCCCTCCCCCCAGAGGTCACCGGATGCGATGGCGCCCTGGCCATCGAACCCTCTGTCCGGCCGGGCAGCGGCCGGTAGGACCCCCCGATCCCACCGGCTCGCCCGACCACCCCGTGTGCCCCTTGCCCCCCTCAGAGTTCCGGGCCTCACGGGATAAGGCGGGATATCATGGGCGGAAGAGCCACAACAAGGGAGAAGAGCAGGGTTGCGCGGGTGATCGTGACGCATCGTGACGGTGTTGCCGCAGCGCCACGCAAGCCATATCAAGGCCTTGTGCCGCATTTCTCAGGCGTGAGGCCAGGAAAACAATGCCTTAGGGGTTAAGGTGCCAGACGGCCTGTAAGCCGGGTTCTGTCAGCCCGAATGACTTCGGACCGGACGACCATTCCTCTGCGGCACGCCTTGCGGCGTGCCTGACGCGGCCAACCCGGGCGATGGGGCGGAAAAACCCCTGCGTCCGGCCGGGACTCGGCCCACGCTGATCGCCCCTATTCGGCCTTGCTCCCGGTGGGGTTTACCGTGCCGCCCCTGTCGCCAGGGGCGCGGTGCGCTCTTGCCGCACCCTTTCACCCTTGCCCACCGCCGAGTCCCGGAAACCCGGGGTCCCGGGGGCGGGCGGTCTGCTCTCTGTGGCACTGTCCCTGGGGTTTGACCCCCGCCGGCCGTTAGCCGGCACCGTCTTCCCGTGGAGCCCGGACTTTCCTCGACCCCGGGCTCTCGCCCCGGGCCGCGGCCGTCCGGCCGTCTGGCCGGCGGCATATGCGCCTCCCGGAACGGCGGGGCAAGCGCAAGGCGGCCGATTCAGCCGGCGCGGCGCGCCACATCCTCCAGCCCGTCCAGCGAGTCGCAGAGCCGGGCGACCGCCTCCAGCCGGGCCAGGGTGCCGGCATCGGCATGGCCGGTCACCGCCTCCTGGCGCCAGTGGCGCTGGAAGGCGGCCAGGGCGATGTCGGGGCGGGCGGGGTCCAGCGGGTAGCCGATGGCGCCGAGCAGCGGCAGGGCGCGGGCGGCCCCGTCCGGCACCGGCTCCAGCGAGCCGCCCGGCACGCCGTCCGGCCAGAGCCCGACGCCGTTGGCCGCCAGCCCCTCCCAGTCGAACAGCTCCCCCGGGTCGCGCTTGCGGTCCGGCGCCACGTCGGAATGGGCGACGACGTTGCGGGCGGGGATCGGCCAGCGGCCCAGGATCTCCAGGCAGAGGTCGCAGACGGCCGCCATCTGCAGCGCGGGGAAGGGGCGGTAGCCGCAGGAATGGCCGGGGTTCACCACCTCGATGCCGATGCTGCGGGCGTTCAGCAGGCTGTGGCCGCGCCAGGAGGAGATCCCGGCATGGAAGGCCCGCCGCTCCTCGGGGACCAGGCGGAAGACCGCGCCATCCTCCTCCACCACGTAGTGGGAGGAGACGCGCGCCACCGGGTCGCGCAACCGGTCGATGGCCGCCTGGCCGGTCTGCATGTCCGTGTAGTGCAGGATCAGGATGTCCACCGGGACGTCGCCGGGCCGGTCGTCCTGGTTCGGGCTGGGCAGGTCGCGGATGCGCAGCCCGCCGCTCATGGTGCCCGCCGCCCCGCGCCCGCCGTTCCGCTCACAGCCCGCGCTCCCGCTTGATCCGGTCCCAGGCGGCGTTGATCTCGGCGACCCGGCGGGTGGCGCGCTGCACCAGCTCCGCCGGCACGCCGCGCGCCGTCAGCCCGTCCGGATGGTTCTCCCGCACCAGCCGCTTCCAGGCGGCGCGGATGTCCTCGTTGCTGGCCCCGGCGGTCAGGCCGAGCGTGGAGTAGGCATCGGCCGTCCCGACGGCCGTCGTCTCGGCCCGGGCCCGTGTGCCGCGTGCGCGTTCCCAGGCGGCCGTCTCCAGCCCGAGCAGGCGGTGCACGGTGCCGAGGTAGTTCAGCTCCGCCCGGTTGGCCGGACCGTCCGCCTCGGCGATGCGGAACAGGGCGCCGAGCACCTCCTCCAGCATGCCGCGGTTGTCGGCGAAGGCCTCGCCCAGGCGCTGGGCATAGGGCTCGAAGCCTTCCATCGAATCGCGGGCGCGGTCGAAGAGCTCCGCCACCTCCTTCATGTTGGCGGGCGGGATGCGGAAATGCGTCTTGAAGGCGTCGATCTCCGCGCGCCGGACCGGCCCGTCGCACTTGGCCAGCTTGGCGGAAAGCACCACGACGCAGACGGCGAAGACCGTCTCCCGCGAGCCGATCATGGCGGCGATGCTGGCGCCGTTCGGCAGGGCGCCCTTCACCGCTCCCTCGTCGGCGGCATGGCCCAGGGAGGCGCCGAGAACCGCGCCGAACGGCCCGCCCATGGCGAAGCCGACGGCGCTGCCGATGATCTTGCCCCAGAAGCCCAAGGGAGTTCCGCGCGTCCTCATATGGCCGGCCGGCCCGGCGGGCGGCGGTGCGGCGCAGTATGGCGCGTCGGCGGCCGGGACGCGACTCTGCCGGAGCGGGCGCTGCCCCGGTGGCCGGGGCGGCCCGCCGTCCGGCTGGGACAGCGTTCTGCTCTGCAACACCGTTCCCGGAGCAGACCCACGCCTCCGGGCGCGTCTGCTCCCGGCGAGCTGCGCTAGCCGTCCAGTTCCGGGTAGTGGCGGAAGATGCCCTGCTCGTTGAAGGGAAGCCGGCGCGGGCTGTCCAGATAGGCCCGGATGCGCGGCCGCCCAGCCACGGTGGCATGCAGCGCCGCCACCTTCGGCGCCGTGGCCAGGACGCGGGCGGTCGCGACGGGGAAGGCGTGGTGCAGCCCCGCCACCACCTGGAACAGCGACAGGTCGGCATAGGTCAGGGCGCCGCCGACCAGATGCCCCGGACCGGCGGGATTGACCGAGAGCACGCGCTCCACCCAGCCGAGGAACTTGGGCAGGCGGGTCTCGCGGAAGTCCTTGGCCCGGCGGGCCGCCTCCTGCTTCTGGTCCTGGTAGTAGAGGGCGGCGGCGATGGGGTGGTGGGTGTCGTGCACCTCGCCCACCAGGTCGCAGAGGGTCAGCTGGATCTGGTGCGTCCAGATCCGGTCCGCCTCGTCCTCCGGCGCCAGGCCGTGCGTCGCCCCGAGGTAGAGCAGGATCGCGGCGGTCTGGCCGATCGTCCGCGTGCCGGTGCGGAGGAAGGGTGGCGCGAAGGGCGGGTGGGGCTCGTGCCGGTCGCGCAGCGCGGCGGCGAGGGCGGAGATGCCCTGGCCCTGGGCATCCTGGCCGCGCGCGACGTCCACATAGGGAAGGGCCGCTTCCTCCAACGCCAGGCGCACGAACTCTCCCCGTCCCGGGATCTCCGGCCAGTAGTAGAGCTCATAGGTCATCACCGGCTCCCGTCCGCCCTGCCGGTGCAGAACGCCGCCGGGGGGAGGCGGCTGCGCGGCGCCGCCCCCCCCTGGCGGGATCGGGAAGTGGCCCCGGGGCGGGTTGCCGCCGCCCGCGCCGCCGCGCATCGTGCCGCGACCCCGCGGGATCGGGTCTGCAATACGGGAACAGGCATGGCGGGCTGGCAGTTCTGGATCGATCGAGGCGGCACCTTCACCGATGTCGTCGCCCGGGACCCCGAGGGCCGGCTTTCCACCCGCAAGCTGCTGTCGGAGAACCCGGAGCATTACCGTGACGCGGCGGTGGCGGGCATCCGCGCCTGCCTCGGCCTCGCGCCCGATGCGCCGATCCCGCCCGGGACCGTCGATGCCGTGAAGATGGGCACGACCGTCGCCACCAACGCCCTGCTGGAGCGCAAGGGCGAGCGGGTGCTGCTGCTGGTCAACCGGGGCTTCGCGGACATGCCGCGCATCGGCAACCAGGCGCGGCCGCGTCTCTTCGACCTCGACGTGCGCCTGCCCTCCCTGCTGCACGAGCGGGTGGCGGAGATCGGCGGGCGGCTGGACGCCACGGGGGCGGAGATCGAGCCGCTGGACGAGGCGGCCGCCCGCGCGGCGCTGCGCGAGGCGAGGGCGGCGGGCATCCCGGCCGTCGCGGTCGCGCTGCTGCACGCCTGGGCGAATCCGGCGCATGAGCGGCGGATCGGCGAGATCGCGCGGGAGGAAGGCTTCGCCCAGGTCTCCCTCTCCCACCAAGCCTCGCCGCTGCCGCGCCTCGTGCCGCGGGCGGATACGGCGGTGGTGGACGCCTACCTCTCGCCGATCCTGCGCCGCTACGTGGAGCAGGTGGCGGGCGAGCTGCCGGGGGTGCGGCTGTTCTTCATGCAGTCCAGTGGGGGGCTGGCCGAGGCCGGCTCCTTCCAGGGCAAGGACGCCATCCTCTCCGGCCCGGCGGGCGGCATCGTGGGGGCGGCACGCACGGCGGCGATGGCCGGGCTCGACCGGATCATCGGCTTCGACATGGGCGGCACCAGCACGGACGTCGCCCTCTATGCCGGTGCCTTCGAGCGCGCCTTCGAGACCCAGGTGGCGGGCGTGCGGATGCGCGCGCCGATGATGGCGATCAACACCGTGGCGGCCGGCGGCGGTTCCATCCTGCGCTTCGACGGCGCCCGCTTCCGGGTGGGGCCGGAAAGCGCGGGCGCCGTGCCCGGCCCCGCCTGCTACCGGCGCGGCGGGCCGCTGACGGTGACGGATGCCAACGTCATGGTGGGCAAGGTGCAGCCGGCCCACTTCCCGGCGATCTTCGGCCCTGGCGGCGACGAGCCGCTGGACGCGGCGGTGGTGCGGGAGAAGTTCGCCGCCCTGGCCGGGGAGATCGCGGCCGCGACCGGCGAGGCGCCGATGGACCCGCGCGCCGTGGCGGAGGGCTTCCTCCGCGTCGCGGTCGCCAACATGGCGCATGCGATCCAGCAGGTCAGCCTGCAGAAGGGCCACGACCCGTCGCGCCACGCGCTGCAATGCTTCGGCGGCGCGGGCGGGCAGCATGCCTGCCTGGTGGCCGATGCGCTGGGGATGGAGACGGTGTTCCTGCACCCCTTCGCGGGGGTGCTGTCCGCCTATGGGATGGGTCTGGCCGACCAGAGCGTGATCCGCGAGGCCCCGGTGGAGAAGCCGCTCTTGCCAGACCTCATGGTGGAGCTGGCGGCGCGGCTGGACGCGCTGGCGGCGGAGGGCCGCGCGGAGCTGGAGCGCCAAGGGGCGGAGCCGGGCCGGATCGCCGCGAAGCGCCGCCTGCACTTGCGCTATGCCGGGACGGACAGCGCCCTGCCGGTGGAGTTCGGCGGGTTCGAATCCGTGCGGGATTCCTTCACCGAGGCGCATCGCCGCCGCTTCGGCTTCGCCACCCCCGACCGCCCGGTGATCGTGGAGGCCGCCATCGCCGAGGCCATCGCGGCCGGCGAGGCGGTGGAGGAGCCGGCCCTGCCGCCCCGCCCGGCGGGCGAGGCGCCGGAGGTGCTGGACAGCGTGTCGCTCTGGACCGGCGGCGAGGCGCGGGAAGCCCCCGTGCTGGACCGCGACGCGCTGCTGGCGGGCGACCGTATCCCCGGCCCGGCGCTGATCCGCGAGCGCACGGCGACCACGGTGGTCGAGCCCGGCTGGACGGCGGAGGTGACGGCGCTGAACCATGTGATCCTGCGCCGGACGGAGCCGCGGCCGGGCAGCGTGGCCGCCGATTCCTCCCGCCCCGACCCGGTGATGCTGGAGCTGTTCAACGCGCTGTTCATGAGCATCGCGGAGCAGACGGGCACGGTGCTGCAGAACACCTCGCTGTCGGTGAACATCAAGGAGCGGCTGGACTTCTCCTGCGCCCTCTTCGACGCGGAGGGGCGGCTGGTGGCCAATGCCCCGCACGTGCCGGTGCATCTGGGCGCGATGGGCGAGAGCGTGCGGACGGTGATCCGCTCGCGCGGCGCCGCGCTGCGGCCCGGCGACGTGGTGGCGCTGAACAACCCCTACAATGGCGGCACGCACCTGCCGGACGTGACCGTCATCACGCCGGTCTTCGACGAGGCGGGAGCGGAGATCCTGTTCTTCGTCGGCTCGCGCGGGCACCACGCGGATATCGGCGGGCTGACCCCGGGCTCCACGCCCCCGAACTCCGCGACGCTGGAGGAGGAGGGGGTGGTGATCGACGACGTCCTCCTCGTCGAGCAGGGCCGCTTCCGCGAGGCGGAGTTCCGTGCCCTGCTGGCGGGCGCGAGGTATCCCGCGCGCAGCCCGGACGTGAACGTCGCCGACATCAAGGCCCAGGTCGCGGCCAACGAGACGGGCGTGCAGGAGCTGCACCGCGCCGTGCGCGAGTTCGGCCTGGGCACGGTGCGCGCCTACATGCGCCACGTCATGGACAATGCGGAAGCCGCGGTGCGGGCGGTGATCGACCGGCTGTCGGACGGGGCCTTCGACTACACCATGGACGATGGCAGCCCGCTGCGCGTCGCGGTGCGGGTGGACCGGGCGGCGCGCTCGGCGGTGGTGGACTTCACCGGCACCGGGCCGCAGCGGGCGGACAACTTCAACGCCCCCCCGGCGGTCACGCGGGCCTCGGTGCTCTATGCCTTCCGCTGCCTGGTGGGCGAGGAAATTCCGCTGAACGACGGCTGCCTCGTGCCGCTGGAGATCGTCGTGCCGGAGGGCACCTTCCTCTCCCCCCGCCCCGGCGGTCCCGGCGGCGGCCCCGCCGTGGTCGCGGGCAACACGGAGGTCTCCCAGGCGGTGGCGAACGCGCTGTTCGGCGCGCTGGATGCCTGCGCCTGCGCCCAGGCGACGATGAACAACGTCATCTTCGGGAACGCGACGCTCCAGTACTACGAGACGGTCTGCGGCGGCACGGGGGCAGGTCCCGGCTTCCACGGCACCGGCCCGGTGCAGACGCACATGACCAACACGCGCATGACCGATCCCGAGATCCTGGAGATGCGCTACCCCGTGCGGCTGGAGGAGTTCTCCATCCGGCGCGGCTCCGGCGGCGAGGGCCAGTGGCGCGGCGGCGACGGCGCCCGCCGCCGCATCCGCTTCCTGGAGCCGATGCAGGCGGTCATCGTCTCCTCCCGCCGCGCGGTGGCGCCGCACGGGATGCATGGCGGCCAGCCCGGCGCTCGCGGCCGGCAATGGGTCGAGCAGCTCGACGGCATCCACCAGGCGCTGAAGGGCTGCGACAGCGCCCAGCTCCGGGCCGGCGAGGTTCTGGGGCTGGAGACGCCGGGCGGCGGGGGCTGGGGCGGGTGACGTCGCGCGCGTGGCCTCCCAGGGGGCTCTGCCCCCTGGATCCCCGCCAGGAGCAGAGTCCCTGGGCCCCCGTTCATGATCGCGCTGGCAGACAGGGGGTATCCTCGACGGCGGAGCCGCGTCGAGGATACCCCCTGTCTGCCAGCGCCACTCTTTTACGAATGGAAGGTCCAGGAAACTCAGTGTCCTGGCGGGGGGTCCCAATGGGGAACTGGGGGGGCGGAGCCCTCCCTGGGGCCACGCGCGCGACGCCACGACCATGACCCGTTCCACCCGCTTCGGCCTCGCCGCCGCCGCGCTGCTGCTGGCGCTGCTGGCCGCGCTCTATGCCGCGCCGCGGCTGACGGACTGGACGGCGCGGCGGGACCAGCTCGCGCTGATCGCCAGCGGCTGGCTGGGCATGCCCGTGTCGCTGAGCGGGCCGGTGCGGCTGGAGCTGCTGCCGCGGCCGATGCTGGAGGCGGAGGGGGTCGCGGTCGGCGGGCCGGAGGATTCGCTGACCTTCGGGGCGCGAGCGCTGCGGCTGCGCCTCGACGGCTGGTCGCTGCTGCTGGGCCGGCTGGCGCCGCGCGAGGTCTCCGTGGTGGGGGCGGACATCCGCCTGCCCTGGCCCCCGGTGCCGAGCCTGGACCTCGCCGCCAGCCTGTCCTCCTTCGCCGCCGAGGTGGTCGAGGGGCGGGTCACCATCGGGAGCGTGGTGCTGGAGCAGGTGCGCGCCCGCCTCTCCGCCGGCGCCTATTCCGAGGCGCTGCGGGCGGAGGGCACCTTCACGGCGCCGGGGGTGCTGCCGGGGCGGGAGGTGCGCTTCAGCACCACCCTGGGCCGGCCGGGTTTCGACGGCGCGGTGCCGCTGGACCTGACCCTGACCTCGGGCGGCGCCAGCCTCTCGACGCGCGGGCTGCTGCCGGCGGGCGGCGGGCTGGAGGGCATGGCGGAGGCCTCGGGGCCCGACCTGTCGCTGCTGCTCCCGGGGCCGCCGGGGCCGTTCCGGGCACAGGGCCGGCTGACCGCGAGCAGCGAGCTGATCGTCGCCGACGAGCTGAACCTGGACGTGGCGGGCAGTCCGGCGCGCGGGGCGCTGACCCTGCGGCTGCGTCCCGCGCCCCGGCTGGACGTGGCGCTGGCGGCGGGGCGGCTGGAGCTGGAGCCCTGGCTCGCCAACCTGCGCGGCGGCAGCGGCATTCCCTTCGGGCTGGACCTCTCGGCGGAGGCGGCGTCCTGGCGCGGCATCGCGCTGCGCCGGCTGCGCGCCTCGGTCTTCCGCGAGGGCGACCGGCTGAGCCTGACCGACGGCTCCGCCATCCTGCCGGGCGACACCACGGTGGAGATGTCCGGCGCCACGGCGGCCGGCCGCCTGGAGTCGGTGTTGCATTTCGAGGGCGCGGACCTGCGGACCACCCTGGCGGCGCTGGGCTACCCGCTGCCGAGCCTAGCGCCCGGCCGGCTGCGGCGGGGCGAGGGACGGGCGCGGCTGGTGCTGGAGGAGGGGCAGGCGAGCCTGCCGGAGCTGGCCGCGACGATCGACGGCACCCGGCTTTCCGGGGCGGGGGTGCTGCGGCGCGGGGCGCGCCCGGCGCTGGGCCTGGGGCTGACGCTGGATACGCTGGACCTGGACGGGCTCTGGGCGCCGGGGCGGTCCTGGGAGGATCTCTCGGCGGACCTCGCCGCCTTCGATGCCAACCTGCGTCTCTCGGCGGATGCGGTGCGGCTGCATGGCCTCCTGGCGGAGCGGACCAACCTCGACGCCGCGCTGGAGAATGGCCGGCTGACGGTGCGGCAGGCGGCCGGGCGGCTGGCGGGGCTGGAGGCCACGGCCTCGGGCGGCGTGCTGCTCGGGCCCAGCCCGCGCCTGGCGGACCTGTCGCTGGAGGCCTCGGGCCCGGATGCGCATGGCCTGCTGGAGCTGCTGCCCGGAAGCTGGCCGGACGACACCAGCCTGGCGGGGCAGCCGGTGACGCTGTGGCTGACCGGCAACGGCGCGCCCGATGCCCTGGCGCTGCGGCTGGAGGCGGATTGGGCGGAGGTCCGGCTGGAGGGCACGGCGGCCCTGAACCTGCCGGCGCGGCGCGGGACGGGGGCGCTGACGCTGCGCCATCCCGGGGCGCCGCGGCTGCTCTCGGCGCTGCTGGGGCCGGGCAAGGCGGGCTGGCTGGGGGATGGCTCGCTCTCCCTGGTGCTGGGCTTCGCCGCCAATGCCGCACCCGGTGCGCTGGGCCTGGCCGCGGACCGGTTCGAGCTGGTGGCCGGCACGCTGCGGGGCGGCGGGCAGCTGGCGCTCGGGCTGGGGGGCGACCGCCCGCGGCTGACCGGGCGGCTGGCGCTGGAGAGCCTGCCGCTGCTGCTGCCAGACTGGCGCGACCCGGCGCCGCTGCCGCTGGGGCTGCTGCGTGCGATGGATGCGGAGCTGGCGCTGGGCATCGGGCGCGCCGGGCCCTGGGGCCTGCCGGTGCTGGAGGAGGCCGAGGGCGCGCTGGTGCTGAAGGATTCGGTGCTGCGCATCGGGCTGAGCCAGGGCCGGCTCGGCGAGGGGCAGCTGGAGGGGAGCCTGGCGCTGGATGCCTCGGGAGCGCTGCCGCGTCTCAGCGTCTCGGGGCAGCTGGCCGGCGCGGCGGTGACGGAGGCGCTGCAGGGGCCGGGCCTCACGCTGAGCGGCGGGAGGCTGGGGCTGCAGCTGGATGTCGCGGCGACGGGCAACAGCCCGGCGGCCATGCTGGCGACGCTGGGTGGCACGGCGCGGCTTTCGGCGGTGGACGGGTCGCTGGCCGGGCTTGACGCCCGCGGCGCCGTGGAGGCGGCACGGACCGGCGGGGGCGAGGCCGAGGCGGCGCTGCGCGCGGCGCTCGGCGGCGGCGAGACGCACTTCGCCACGCTGGATTCGGAGCTCCGCCTGGAGCAGGGGCGCGCCGTGCTGGGCCCGACCCGGCTGCTGGGGGAGGGGGTGGACCTCTCCGCCCAGGGCGAGGTCGACCTCGCCCGCGCCGTGCTGGATCTGCTGCTGTCGCTGCATCCGGCCCAGGGGCCGGAGATCGGGCTGCGGCTGACCGGCTCCCTGGCCCAGCCGCGCCGCGTGCCGGAGCTGGCGCCCTGGCTGCGCTGGCGCGCGGAGCAGGGGGGATAGGGCCGGCAGGCCGTCCCTTCCTTGGGGTGGCCTACCGCGGCGCGGAGGCGTGGATCGGCCCTAGCGGTCGGCCATCCAGGTGCCGAGGCGTTCCAGGATGGCCGGGTCCACCGGGCCGTCCGGGCCGGTGCCGGGGGCCTTCAGCCCGTGCCCGACGCCCGGCACGACCAGGGAGGCGCTGCCGTCGCCGCGCCCGGCCAGGGCCGTGGCGATGGCCGCGGCATCGCGCGCCGCCGTCACCTGCACGTCCTCCGCGCCGGAGAGGGCCAGGACGGGCACCGGCACGCGGCGCAGCAGCGCCGCCGGATCGAGCGCCAGCAGCGGCGCCAGGAAGGGACCGAGCCAGGGCTGGTACAGGGCCCGCAGTCCCGGCGGCACGTCTCGCGGAACCCGGCCGGTCGCGAGGATGGCGGCCCGGATGCGGCGGTCCTCGGCCAGGAAGCCCTCCGCCACCTCGGGCGGGGCGCCTTGCAGCGCCAGCAGGCGGCGGAGCTGGTCCTCGATCACCTCGCCCAGCGGGCGACCGGTCGTGGCCAGCAGGACCAGATGCGCCGGCCGGACGCGCCCGGCGGCGGCCAGGGCCAGGGCGACAACCCCGCCCTCGCTGTGGCCCAGCAGGCCGAGCCGGCCGGGCTCGACCTCCGGGCGGGCCGCCAGGGCGCGGAAGGCGGCCTCGGCATCCGCCAGCGTGTTCTCCCAGGCGAAGAAGCGGTCCCATTCGGCGCGGGCCGGCAGGGTGGCGGCATTGCCGTGCTGGCCACGCTTGTCCAGCCGCAGCGACGCCACGCCCCGGACGGCCAGGAATTCCGCCAGCAGGCGCAGCAGGGCACCGGCATCGTGCGGCGGCTGGCTGCCGTCGCGGTCCGTGGGGCCGCTGCCCTGGACGAGCAACAGGGCCGGGACGGGACCGGGGCCGGCCGGCAGGCGCAGGGAGCCGGCCAGCGGCACGCCCCCCGCGCCGGTCACGACCATGGGCTCGTCGGCGCGCTCCAAGGGGCCTTCCGAGGGGCTGGCGGCCGGGGTGAGGGCGGTGGCGGCCAGCCGCAGCGCCTCGCGCCGGGTCATTCCCAGCAGGGCTCCTCGGGGTAGCGGACGAAGCGCAGGCAGAGGCCGTCCGGCGGGGCGGTCTGGCCGGCGAGGGTGCGGTCGCGCGAGTCGAGCACCGCGCGCGGCCATCCCACCGGCTGCTTTCCCAGCCCCACCTGCACCAGCGTGCCGACGAGGTTGCGCACCTGGTGGTGCAGGAAGGAGCGGGCCTCGGCCACGATCTCCACCACCTCGCCGTCGCGGGTCACCTCCAGCCGGTCCAGCGTGCGCCAGGCGTCCCGCGCCTGGCAGGAGGAGGCGCGGTAGGCGGAGAAGTCGTGCCGCCCCAGCAGCCCCTGCGCGGCCGTCGCCATGGCCCCGGCATCCAGCGGGCGCGGGACGTGCCAGGCGCGCCCTCCCTCCAGCGCCGGACGGGCGTGGCGGTTCAGGATGCGGTAGCGGTAGCCGCGCAGCACGGCCGAGAAGCGGGCGTTCCAACCCTCCGGCGCAAGGGCGGCGCCAGTCACCGAGACCGGCAGCGGCCGGGTGCGGACGTTGATCGCCTCCCGCACCCGGACCGGCGGCAGGGTGGCGGCCAGCTCGACCTGCGCCACCTGCCCGGAGGCATGCACCCCCGCATCGGTGCGGCCGGCGACGATGCTGCCGGGCACGGTGCCGCCGTTCAGCGCGGCGGCCGCCTCCTCGATCGTCTGCTGCACCGTGCGCTGGCCGTCCTGCCGCTGCCAGCCGGCGAAGGGGGCGCCGTCATACTCGATCCGCAGGGCGTAGAGCGGCATCAGCCCAGCCGCGTGCCGGGCGGCAGCGGGAAGCCGCGCAGGAAGGCGTCCGCATCGAGCGGCCCGCGCCCGGCCCGCTGCAGCCGCAGCAGGCGCAGCGCGGTGCCGCCGCCGCAGGCCACGCGCGGCTGCCCGTCCAGCACCGTGCCGGGCGGCGAGGACTCGTCGCCACGCGCGACCTCCGCCGCGAGCACGCGGATCGCCTCCGTGCCCAGGCGGCACTGCGCGCCGGGCCAGGGGGTCATGGCCCGCACCCGGCGCTCCAGCGCCGCGGCCGGCTGGCTCCAGTCCAGCGCCGCATCCGCCTTGGTCAGCTTGGGGGCGTAGGTGACGCCGTCCTCCGGCTGCGGCACGGCGGGCGGGTCCTCCTCCAGGGCGCGCAGGACCAGCCGGGCGCCGATCGCGGCCAGCCGGTCGTGCAGGTCTGCGGTGGTGTCGCGGGAGCCGATCGGCGTCGCCTCGCGCAGCAGCATCGCGCCCGTGTCCAGCCCCGCGTCCATCCGCATGATGGTGATGCCCGTCTCCGCATCGCCCGCCAGCACCGCGGCATGGATCGGCGCCGCCCCGCGCCAGCGCGGCAGCAGCGAGGCGTGGATGTTCAGGCAGCCGCGCCGGGGGGCCGCGAGCATCTCCGGCGGCAGGATCAGCCCATAGGCCGCGACCACGGCGGCATCGAGATCGAGCGCGGCGAAGGCGGCATGCTCGGCGGCGTCCCGGCGGACCCGCGCCGGGGTGCGGACGGGCAGGCCCAGCTCCAGCGCCGCGCGGTGGACGGGGCAGGGGGTCTCGCGCTGGCCGCGCCCGGCGGGACGGGGGGGCTGGGCATAGACCGCCGCCACCTCGTGCCCGGCCGCCACCAGCGCGCGCAGCGCCGGCACCGCGAAATCCGGGCTGCCCATGAAGGCGAGGCGCAGGGGGCGGGTCACCGGGGTTCAGTCCTCGCGCCGCTTGTTCTTCTGGTCCTTGTTGTACCGGCGCAGCAGCATGTTCCGCTTCAGCGGCGTCAGGTGGTCGATGAACAGCACGCCGTCGAGGTGATCGATCTCATGCTGCAGGCAGGCGGCGAGCAGCCCGTCCGCGACCACCTCGCGGCGCGCGCCCTCCAGGTCGTGCCAGCGCACCTTCACCACCGCCGGGCGCTCGACATCCGCATACTGGTTGGGAATGGAGAGGCAGCCCTCCTCCCGCACCGCCTGCTCGGCGCTGGCCTCCACGACCTCCGGGTTGACCAGCACCAGCGGGGCGCGCTGGTCGTCCGGCTGCAGGTCCACCACCACCAGGCGCAGCGACTCGCCGACCTGGGGCCCGGCCAGGCCGATCCCCGGGGCGGCGTACATCGCGGCGAGCATGCGCGGCGCCAGGGCGCGGACCCGGTCGGCGTCGCCCGGACCCACTGGGCGGGCCTTCGCGCGCAGCTTGGGGTCGGGCAGGAGCAGGATCGGCAGGGAGGGGGTCGCCATGGCGCGGCCCATCTAGGGCCCCGCCCTGCCGCTGTCCATGCAACGGGGCCATGCGCTGTCCGCGCGGAGGCCCCCGCCGTGCCCCACCCCTTGCATCGGCCCGGCGCAGACCCGAAATTCGCCATGCGTTCCGGTGCTTCGGGCCGGGGCGCGCGTCTCGCTCATCCACGAGGAGGCACCTGAACCGTGTCCCGTTCGCCCGTCTTCGGCTCGCCCCTGTTCCTGGGCTTCGACCACCTCGAGCAGATGCTCGACCGGGTGCAGAAAGGCGCCGACGGCTACCCGCCCTACAACATCGAGCAGATCGCGGCCGACCGGCTGCGCATCACCCTGGCGGTCGCCGGCTTCTCGATGGAGGACCTGCAGATCACGCAGGAGGGCGAGCAACTGGTGATCCGCGGGCGGCGGGAGGATGACGGCGACGGCCGGGTCTTCCTGCACCGCGGCATTGCGGCGCGCCAGTTCCAGCGCGCCTTCGTGCTGGCGGAGGGCATCGAGGTCGAGGGCGCCTGGCTGGACAACGGCCTGCTGCACCTGGACCTGCGGCGCCCGCAGCCCGAGACCAAGGTCCGCACCATCCGCATCAACGGTGCAGGCCGCCCCGTGGTGGACGGGGACCGCGCCTGAACCCGCACGCCGGATGGCGATGCAACTCTAGGAGGCTTCCCGCCTTGGAAAGGGGGAGCCCGGGAGAGATACCCATGCCCCAGACCCCTGAAGTATCCGGACTGCGCGGCCTGTCCCCGGCCGACTGGGCCAGCTTCGGCGCCGAGCAGATCGCCTATATCCGCCCCGTCGTGGTCGATGGCGTCCGCACGGTCGCCATCCATTCCGCCGACGGCACGCCCATCGGCGCGGCGCCGACCGAGGCCCTCGCGGTGGCGGCCATCCTCCAGCACGACCTCGCGCCCGCACGCGTGCACTGACGCTACGGCGTCGGCCGGGCGGCCCGCCGCGCGGTCGACACCGGTCGGAACCGCTTCCTTTCGTTCCCTGTGATGGAACGGAGATAAGGCGGGCGAGCGGCCTTGTCTGGATCGAACAGTGCCGAGGCGCAGCCGGTGCGGATACGCCACAGGATCACCAGGGCGGAAAGGGGCGGCACGCCGCCCCTCCCGCACGGGCCGTCAGTTCCGGGTCAGGCGATCCTCGGCCAGCAGGGCGTCCGCCTCGGCGGATTCCTCGGGTGTCAGCTCGGCTCCGCCATTCAGCACCGTGCCTTCCGTCACCCGGCCTTCGGCCAGGCTCCGGCCATGCTCGCTCATCCTGCGCCGGGTGCGCCGCAGCCGTTTCGCCATGTGTTCCGCCGCCACGCTGAAGGCGCGGTGCGCATCCGTGCTCTCGCCCTCGGCCTGCATCGACAGGCCCCGGGCCGCATGGAGGTTGATGTCACAGGCGAAGAAGCCACGGTTCCGGCGGAAGGTGACACGCGCCTCGATCGCATGATCGAAGTACTTGCGGGCGATCTCGGACAGCCCATCGGCCACGTGGACCTTCAGGGCCTCTCCGGTTTCCACCTGCTTGCCGGCGACGGTGATGTGCATGATCGGAGCGAACCTCCTCTGCTGGCGCGGGAGGGACCGTTCCGGGGCGTTCAGAAGGCCGGAACGGCCTTTTCCCGCTTGCGCTGCACGGAACTCGGTATCCGCAGCGCCTCCCTGTATTTGGCCACCGTCCGCCGGGCGATGTCCACCCCTTCCGAACGCAGGCGCTCCACGATCGCGTCATCGGAGAGGATCTCCTCCGACCGCTCCGCCCCGATCATGTCGCGGATGCGGTGGCGGATCGCCTCCGCCGAGAAGGTCTCGCCGGTCGTCCCGGCGATGGCGGTGGTGAAGAAGAACTTCAGCTCGAAGGTGCCGCGCGGGGTGGCGATGTACTTGTTGGCGGTGACGCGGGAGACGGTGCTCTCGTGCATCTCCACCTCCTCCGCCACGTCGCGCAGGATCAGCGGCCGCAGATGCGCGATGCCGTGGCGGAAGAAGCCGTCCTGGCGACGCACGATCTCGGCCGAGACCTTCAGGATGGTGTTCGCGCGCTGCTCCAGCGACTTCACCAGCCAGTTCGCGCTCTGCAGCCGCTCCGCCAGGAAGGCGCGATCCTCGCGGGAGCGCAGGGTCGTGTGCGCCGCAGCATGGAAGCCGCGATTGACTAGCACCCGCGGCAGCGTCTCGGGGTTCAGCTCCAGCAGCCAGCCGCCATCGGGGCCGCGGCGCATCAGCACGTCCGGCACCACCGTCGGGGCGGGGTTGCCGTCGAAGGACGCGCCGGGCTTGGGATCGAGGCGGCGGATCTCCGCCACCATCTCCGCCAGGTCCGCCATGTCCACGCCGCAGATCCGCAGCAGCGCCGGCATGTCCCGCCGGGCCAGCAGCTCCAGGTTCTGCAGCAGCGCCTGCATGGCGGGGTCCAGGCGGTTCTTCTCGGCCAGTTGGGCGGCGAGGCATTCCGCCAGGTCGCGGGCGAAGAGCCCCACCGGCTCGAAGCGCTGCATCCGGGCGCGCACCGCGGCGACGTCCGCCTCCGCGCAGCCCAGCGCGCCGGCGATGGCGGCATCGGGGAGCGACAGCCTGCCGGCGGGGTCGAGCAGGGCGATCAGCTGTCCGGCGATCAGGCGCTCCTGCGGCGTGTGGAAGCTCAGCCGCGCCTGCTCCGCCAGCTCCTCGCGCAGGGAGCGCGGGCGCTCGACGGCCAGGTCGTCGATGCCGCGCTCGTCCTCCTCGAAGCTGCCGCCGCCGCGCGGGCCCTGCGGCGCCTCGGACGCCTCGTAGAGGTTCTGCGTATCATGCAGGTCGAGCGGCGCCTCCGCCCCGGTGGGCATCAGCAGGGCGAGGTCGGCAGCCGCCTCGCCGCCCGGGCCCGCCGTGGCGATGCCCGGTTCCTCCCCGGCCTCGCCGGGACGCTCGCGCTCCCCCTCGTCGCGCTCCAGCAGCGGGTTGCGCTCCAGCTCCTCCTCGACGAAGGCGACGACCTCCATGTTCGATGACTGCAGCAGCTTGATGGCCTGCCGCAGCTGCGGCGTCATCACCAGCGACTGGGTCTGGCGGAAGTCGAGCCTGGGACCGAGGGAGAAGGACATCTAGAGGCTGAACCGCTCCCCGAGGTAGACGCGGCGCACGCCCTCATGCGCCACGATGTCGCGGGGGCTGCCCTCCATCAGCACCTGGCCGTCGTGCAGGATATAGGCGCGGTCGATGATCTCCAGCGTCTCGCGCACGTTGTGGTCGGTGATCAGCACGCCGATGCCGCGGTTCTTCAGGTGCTTGACCAGATCACGGATCTCGCCGACCGCGATGGGGTCGATGCCCGCCAGCGGCTCGTCGAGCAGGATGTAGTCGGGATGCGTCGCCAGGGCGCGCGCGATCTCGCAGCGCCGCCGCTCGCCGCCCGACAGGGCCAGCGCGGGCGCGCGGCGCAGGTGGCTGATGCCGAACTCCGCCAGCAGCCCGTCCAGCATCTCCTCGCGGCGGTCGCGCTTGGGCTCCACCACCTCCAGCGCGGCGCGGATGTTGTCCTCCACCGAGAGGCCCCGGAAGATCGAGGCCTCCTGTGGCAGGTAGCCCAGGCCCAGCCGTGCCCGCCGGTACATGGGCAGCAGCGTGACGTCGTGGCCGTCGAGGAAGACCTGGCCCTCGTCCGGGCGGACGAGGCCGGTCATCATGTAGAAGGTCGTGGTCTTGCCCGCGCCGTTGGGGCCGAGCAGCCCCACCGCCTCGCCCCGCCGGAGGTTGAGCGAGACGTTCCGCACCACGGGCCGCTTCTTGTAGCGCTTGCCCAGCCCCTTCGCGACGAGGCCGCCTTCCGCGACCACGCGCAGGTCCTTCTCCCTCGCCGCGGCGGCACTCATCGCGTGGCTCCCCCGCCGCGGTTCTGGCCCTGGCCGCCCTGCTGGCCCCGTCCGCCGGGTGGCGCCTGCCCCGACTGCGGCAGCACCAGCCCCTGCACCCGGCTGCCGGGCGCGGAGACGAGGCGGGAGATGCCGCTGCGCAGGTTCACGATCGCCTCGGAGCCGTTGAGCTGGTTCTCGCCGCGGGTGATGCGGACATTGCCCAGCAGGCGCGCCACGCCGGTCACGGGGCTGTAGACGCCGCGGTCGCCGCGCACGACCTCGTCGGCAGTGCGGATCTCGACATTGCCGAAGATCTCCACGCGGTCGAGCTTCGAGCCCTCGCCGGGCACCGCGCGCGCCGCCGGAGCGGGCGCGCCGGGGCGGGCCGCCGGCCGCGCGGCGGCGGTCTGCGGCGCCGGCGGGTTCTCCAGGAAGTAGCCGACCAGCGTGTCCGCCTGGATCCGGCGGTTGTCCTCGGTGGTCACGGTGGCGGCGCCACGGGCCACGGCCATGCGCTTCTGCGGCCAGTATTCCAGGCTGTCGCGGGCGCGGATCGTGTCCTGCGGCGTGTTGAGCTGCAGGTTGCGGCCGGTCAGCACCATGACCGCCTGGTCCATGTCGTAGATGGCGCGGTCACCTTGCGCCCGGTCGGTGGCGGTGGAGATGCGGACGTTGCCCTCCGCCTCCAGGCGCCAGATCTCGCCGCCCGACATGGGATTCTCGCCGGGCTGGGCCGCGGTCGGCTGCGCCCCGCCTCCCCCCGATCCACCACGGTTGCGGTAGCGGGCGATCAGCCGGTCCGCCTCCAGCGTCACGCCGTCGCGGATGGCGCGGGCGTTGCCGCGGGCGATCACCACCTGCTCCTGCTGGCGCCATTCGATGCCGTCGGTGGAGGTGACCTCGGTGGGGCCGCCTTGGGTCATGTCCAGCGACTGCGCCGCGGCGGGACGCGGCGGCGGGCCGGCCAACAGCACCGCCAGCAGGGCGACGGCGAGCCGCGGGGCGCCCTTCCGCGGGATGCCGGGGGAGGGGGAGCGGGTCATCGGCTGCCTTCCAGCATGGCATGGGCATTGCCGGTGAAGACGACCACCTTGCCGCGGTCCTCCAGCCGGAAGCCATCGGCGGTCAGGGTTCCGAAGGGGCCCTGCGCCGCCACCGGCCGGTCGCCCTCGGCCCGGCCCTGGTCGATGCGGATCTGCGCCGCCTCCGTGCGCAGGGTGGAGCCGTTGTCGTGCCAGAGGGTCACGTTGCCCTCCAGGTCCAGGCGGGCGGCGGCCTTGTCGTACACGCCCCGGTCGCTCTCCAGCAGCACCCAGGCGCCGTCGGACATCAGCACGTCCGCTCGCGGCTGCTCCAGCGCGATCGGCGAATCGGCGACGGCCTGCGTGGCGGTCGCGGCGGTGACGTTGTAGGGGCGGCCCTGCTCGTCGATCCCCTGGTAGCGCGGCGAGACCACCCGCGCGCTGCCCGCCACGTCGCGGGTGACGCGGCGGAAGGAGAGCCGGGCGCGGTCCTCCGCCCGGTCGAATTCCGGCCAGAGGGCGATGGCGGAGAGCAGCGCCAGGGCCGCGAGCGGCAGCAGCCACTTCACCCCGCGGATCAGCCAGCGGCGGCGCAGCATGGCGCCGCGGCTGTAGCGCCGCCGGACGCGCGAGGGCTCCGGCAGCGCCCCGGCCGCCGGGCCGCGGCCGGGGAAGGGCACGGGGTCGGCGGTGCCGCTCATGCGCGGGGTGCCGGCCTCGGAGCGGAGCGGGTCTGGGGTGCCCATGGCGTGCGGATCGCTCCGGCCATTCACGCGATGCCGGCGCGCAGCAGGTCGTGGACGTGCAGGATGCCCAGCGGCGCCCGCGCCTCGTCCACCACGAACAGGGTGGTGATCGGCCCCTCGTTCATCTGCCGCAGCGCCTCGGCGGCCAGCGCCTCCGGCCCGATGGTGCGCGGGCCGCGCGTCATCACCTCTCCCGCGCTGAGGGAGAGCAGGTCGGCACGGCCCGAATCGAGGGCGCGGCGCAGGTCGCCATCCGTGATGATCCCGGCGAGGGCTCCGTCCTCCACCACGCCCAGGCAGCCGAAGCGCTTGGCGGTCATGGTGACCAGCGCGGCGTCCATGCGGGTTTCCGGGGTGGTCAGGGGGATGTCCGCCCCCTTGTGCATCAGCTCGCCGACCCGCAGCAGCCGGGCGCCGAGCTTGCCGCCCGGGTGGAAGACACGGAAATCGGCCGCGGTGAAGCCGCGCCGCTGCAGCAGCGCCACCGCCAGCGCGTCGCCCAGGGCAAGCTGCAGGGTGGTGGAGGTGGTGGGGGCGAGGCCCATCGGGCAGGCCTCGGGCGCGGGCGGCAGCACCAGCGCCACGTCGGCGGCGCGGGCGAGGGTGCTCTCCGCCCGGCCGGTGATGGCGACGAGCGGCAGGGCGAAGCGGCGGGTGTGGCCGACGAGGTCGGCCAGCTCGCTGGTCTCGCCGCTGTTGGAGAGCGCCAGCACCGCGTCGCCAGGCAGGATCATGCCCAGGTCGCCATGCGACGCCTCGGCCGGATGGACGAAGAGGGCGGGCGTGCCGGTCGAGGCGAGGGTGGCGGCGACCTTGCGCCCGACATGGCCGGACTTGCCCATGCCGGAGACCACCACCCGCCCCGTGGCCTGTGCCAGCAGCGAGACGGCGGCCCGGAAGCGGTGGTCCAGGGCGGCGGAGAGGGCGCGCAGGCCCTCGGCTTCGGTCTCCAGCACCCGCCGGGCGGCGGCCAGGTCGGTATCGGGGTGTGGAGCGTTCACCGCCCCGTTATGGGGTGCCCCGCCCTGGGGGTCAACGTGAGCCTGCGACGCCTTAACAAGAAGCATGCCACAACCTCCGGGGCATCCCAGTGGCCTGCGAGGATCAGTGCGCGAAGATGTCGGGCGCGTCGTAGCCCAGCAGGTCCAGGCGGCCCCGCGCGGGCAGGAAGCGGAAGCAGGCCTCGGCCAGCTCCAGGCGCCCCTCGCGGCGCAGCAGGGCCTCCAGGCGCTCCCAGAGCGCATGCAGGTACAGCACGTCGGAGGCGGCATAGGCGAGCTGCTCGGCGCTCAGATCCGGCGCGCCCCAGTCGCTGGTCTGCTGCTGCTTCGAGATCTCCACGCCCAGAAGCTCGCGGCAGAGGTCCTTCAGCCCGTGCCGGTCGGTGAAGGTGCGCACCAGCTTGGCGGCGACCTTGGTGCAGCGGACCGGCGCCACCTCGACCCCCAGCGCCTGGTAGAGGATGGCGACGTCGAAGCGGGCGAAGTGGAACAGCTTCACCGTCGCGGGATCGGCAAGCAGCCGCTTCAGGTTCGGGCAGTCGGCGCCGCGGCCGCCCAGCGCGTCCGGCACGATCTGCACGCAATGCGCGGTGCCGTCGCCGGAGGAGAGCTGCACCAGGCAGAGCCGGTCGCGATGCGGGTTCAGCCCCATCGTCTCCGTGTCGATCGCCACGACGGGGCCGAGCGACAACCCGGCCGGCAGGTCGCCGCGATGCAGGCGGATGGTGGCGTTCGGCATGAAGAGGGTGCTCCCCATCAGGGTTCTCTCGGTCGTCGGGGGAGCGGAGGAGAAATGCCCAGGAAAGGACTCGAACCTTCACGACCTTGCGGTCACTGGCACCTGAAGCCAGCGCGTCTACCAATTCCACCACCTGGGCACAGGCTGCGGTCTCGTTGGCGCGGCTTCTACGGGCCCCCGCAGAGGTCGTCAAGACACCCCCGGACGGGGTTCCGCAACGGTCCCCTGCGGCGGCGAGGAGCCCGCCGCGGGGGGCATGCCTTGGCGCCCGCGGGGCCGCCCCATATGGTCCGGCGTAGCACGATACCGGGCCGCCTGGCGGCGCCGGCACGGATGCAACAGGCGGAGATGGCGATGCGGCGCGTGGCGACGGTCTTTGGCGGCAGCGGCTTCATCGGGCGCTACGTCGTCCAGCGCCTGGCGCATCGCGACATGATCGTCCGCGTCGCGACGCGCGACAGCGAGGCCGCGCGCCAGCTTTCCACCCAGGGGCGGGTGGGACAGATCGTGCCGCTCTCCGTCAACCTGGCGGAGGAGGCGGCGGTGGCCCGCGCCGTGGCGGGCGCCGGGATGGTGGTGAACCTGGTGGGCATCCTGGCCGAGAGGCGGGAAGGCGACTTCCGCCGCGTGCATGTCGAGGATGCGGGCCGCGTCGCCCGCCTCTCCGCGGCTGCCGGCGTGTCGCGGCTGGTGCACCTGTCCGCCATCGGCGCCGACCCGCAGGCGGCGAGCCTCTACGCCAAGACCAAGGGGGAAGGGGAGGCGGCGGTGCGCGCGGCCTTCCCCGGCGCCACCATCCTGCGCCCCTCGGTGGTCTTCGGGCCGGAGGACCATTTCTTCAACCGCTTCGCCGGCATGGCGCGGATGCTGCCCTTCGTCCCGGTGATCGGCGGCGGGACGAAGTTCCAGCCGGTCTATGTGGGCGACGTCGCCGACGCGGTGCTGGCGGCGCTGACGCGCGAGGACGCGGTGGGCCAGACCTACGAGCTGGGCGGGCCACGGCAGGCCAGCTTCCGCGAGCTGATGGAGTACATGCTGGAGGTGACGCGCCGCCGGCGCCGGGTGGTGGAGCTGCCCGAGGGCCTGGCGCGGCTGCAGGCCCGGCTGGGCGAGTTGCTGCTGGGCCAGCCGCTCACCCGGGACCAGCTCCTGCTGCTGAAGCGGGACAACGTCGTCTCGGGCAGCCTGCCCGGGCTGGCGGAGCTGGGTGTCAGCCCGCATTCGCTGGAGGCGATCCTGCCCCGCTACCTCACCCGCTTCCGCCCCGGCGGCGGAAGGCGGGCGGTTCCAACCTGAAAAGTCCGTATCGGACCTATTCAGCGGCATGGATGAGAGTTGAAAATCAATCGCAACTAGAGAATGGGGGATAAAGGACAGCCAAACTGTCCTAGCGGTAAAATTTGCCCTCGCCATACCCATTACGGCATGTCATCTAGCGGTCGAACAGCCGCATAGCCCCGCCTTGCCTGCGGGTTTGCCAGGGGATCCGCGATGGCCGAACGCATGCTCCAGTTTGTCCGCCTCCAGCAGCAGCAGCCGGACAAGCGCTCGGCCAACCAACGCCGCGAGGATTTCGACGAGATCTACAAGCGTTTCGAGCCGTCGCGGGCCGCGTCCCAGGCCAGCCGCTGTTCGCAATGCGGCGTGCCCTTCTGTCAGGTGCACTGCCCGCTCAACAACAACATCCCCGACTGGCTGAAGCTGACCGCCGAGGGGCGGCTGGAGGAGGCCTATGAGATGGCCGCCTCCACCAACACCTTCCCCGAGGTCTGCGGCCGCGTCTGCCCGCAGGACCGGCTGTGCGAAGGCAACTGCGTCATCGAGGCGGGCTTCGATTCCGTCACCATCGGCGCGGTCGAGAAGTACATCACCGACACCGCCTGGGAGCGCGGCTGGGTGAAGCCGCCGAAGCCGTCGCGGGAGCGCGAGGCGAGCGTGGGCATCATCGGCGCCGGCCCCGCCGGCCTCGCCGCCGCCGAGCGCCTGCGCCGCCGCGGCTGGCAGGTCACCGTCTACGACCGGCACGACCGCGTGGGCGGCCTGATGATCTACGGCATCCCGAACTTCAAGCTGGAGAAGGAGGTCGTCCTCCGCCGCTGGAAGTCCTTCGAGGAGGCGGGCATCCGCTTCGAGCTGGGTGTGGCCATCGGCAAGGACATCTCCTTCCACGAGCTGCGCGCCCGCCACGACGCGGTGCTGGTCGCCACCGGCGTCTACCGCGCGCGCGACGTGAAGGTGGACGGCAACGAACTGGCCGGCGTCGTCCCGGCGCTGGACTTCCTGATCGCCTCCAACCGCAAGGGGCTGGGCGACGAGGTGGCGGAATTCGAGAGCGGCGCGCTGAACGCCGCCGGCAAGCGCGTCGTCGTCATCGGCGGCGGCGACACGGCGATGGACTGCGTGCGAACCTCGATCCGCCAGGGCGCGGCCTCCGTCACCTGCCTCTACCGCCGCGACAAGGCGAACATGCCCGGCTCGATGCGCGAGGTCTCCAATGCGGAGGAGGAGGGCGTGCACTTCGCCTGGCTCTCCGCGCCCGACGCCTTCGAGGGCAAGGATGGCGTGGTGACGGGCGTGCGCGCGGTGAAGATGCACCTGGGCCTGCCCGACGCCACCGGCCGCCAGCAGGTCGAGCCGATCGCCGGCAGCGAGTATGTCGAGGGCGCGGACCTGGTCATCAAGGCGCTGGGCTTCGACCCGGAGAACCTGCCGGCGCTGTTCGGCGAGAGCGCGCTGACCGTCACCCGCTGGGGCACGCTGAAGGTGGACCACCGCACGATGATGACCTCCATCCCGGGCGTCTTCGCGGCGGGCGACATCGTGCGCGGCGCCTCGCTGGTGGTCTGGGGCATCCGCGACGGCCGCGACGTGGCCGACCGCATCGAGCGCTGGGTCGCCGAGCGCGACGCGGTGCCGGCGGCGGCCGAGTGAGGGAGCGAAGGAGGATGGACGAGATGATGCACGAGACCGGTTCCGCCTTCGCCGCCTCCTATGTCACGGAGGCGGCGCGCCTGGCGCGCGAGGCACAGATCGACCTGACCGAGCACGATGCCTGCGGCGTCGGCATGGTCGCGGCCCTGGACGGCGTCGCCCGCCGCTCCGTGGTGCAGGCGGGGATCGACGCGCTGCGCGCCGTCTGGCACCGCGGCGCGGTGGACGCGGACGGCAAGACCGGCGACGGCGCCGGCATCCATGTGGAGATTCCGCAGGACTTCTTCGCCGAGGTGGTGGAGCGCGGCGGCGACCGGGTCCGCCCCGGGCGCCTCGCGGTCGGCATGGTCTTCCTGCCCAAGACCGACCTGGGCGCGCAGGAGCGCTGCCGCCAGATCGTGGAGACGGAGATCCTGGCCGGCGGCTATGCCATCTATGGCTGGCGGCAGGTGCCGATCGACGTCTCCTGCATCGGCGAGAAGGCCAACGCGACCCGCCCCGAGATCGAGCAGATCCTGATCTGGGACCCGGAGCAGCGCGAGGCGGCGACGGTGGAGCGCGACCTCTACGTGATCCGCCGCCGGATCGAGAAGGAGGCGATCGCCGCCCAGGTGGCGGAGCTGTACCTGTGCAGCCTCTCCTGCCGCTCGGTCATCTACAAGGGCATGTTCCTGGCGGAGAGCCTGACGCAGTTCTACCCGGACCTGCTGGACGAGCGCTTCGTCTCCCGCTTCGCCATCTTCCACCAGCGCTACTCGACCAACACCTTCCCGACCTGGCGGCTGGCGCAGCCCTTCCGCATGCTCGCCCATAACGGCGAGATCAACACGATCCACGGCAACATCAACTGGATGAAGAGCCACGAGACCCGGCTCGCGCATCCGTTGCTGGACCCCTACATGGCCGACCTGAAGCCGATCGTGCAGGCCGGCGGCTCCGACACCGCGACGCTCGACAACGTCTTCGAGCTGCTGGTGCGCGGCGGCCGCGACGCGCCGATGGCCAAGTCGATGCTGATCCCGGAGAGCGTGAGCAGCAACGCGACGATGCCCGAGACACATCGCGACCTGTTCATGTACTGCAACGCGGTGATGGAGCCCTGGGACGGGCCGGCCGCGGTCTGCGCCACCGACGGGCGCTGGGCCGTGGCGGGGCTGGACCGCAACGGGCTGCGGCCGCTGCGCTACACCATCACCGCCGACAAGCTGCTCTTCGTCGGCTCCGAGACGGGCATGGTCCGCATCGCCGACGAGCAGGTGGTGGCCAAGGGCCGTGTCGGCCCGGGCCAGTGCATCGGCGTGGACCTGGACGAGGCGAGGTTCTTCACCGACCACGAGCTGAAGGACGTGCTCGCCGCGCGCAAGCCCTTCGGCCAGTGGGTGAACCGCACCACCCGCATCGACGGCATCGTCCGCGCCGACCAGGGCGAGCCGGCCGCGCCGGCGGTGGAGGGGCTGCGCCGCCGCCAGCTCTCCGTCGGCTACACGCTGGAGGAGCTGGAGCAGATCCTGCACCCGATGGTGGAGGACGCGGCCGAGGCGATCGGCTCCATGGGCGACGACACGCCGGTCGCCGTGCTGTCGGAGCAGTATCGCGGCCTGCACCACTACTTCCGCCAGACCTTCAGCCAGGTCACCAACCCGCCGATCGACAGCCTGCGCGAGACGCGGGTGATGACGATCAAGACCCGCCTGGGCAACCTCGGGAACATCCTCGACGAGGACCCGACCCAGTGCGACATGCTGATGCTGGACAGCCCCGTGCTGTCCAACGCCGAGTTCGCGGCGATGCGCGGCTACATGGGCGGCACCGCCTGCGAGGTGGACTGCACCTTCCCCGCGGCCGAGGGCGAGGCGGGGCTGCGCCGCGGCCTGGACCGCATCCGGCGCGAGGCGGAGGAGGGCGTGCGCTCCGGCTGCGCCCATGTCGTCCTGACGGACGAGGCGCAGGGCTCCGAGCGCTGCGTGATTCCCGCGATCCTCGCGGTGGGCGCCGTGCACACGCACCTGACGCGCCACTCGCTTCGCACCTTCACCAGCCTCAACGTCCGCACCGCCGAGTGCGTGGACGTGCACACCTTCGCCGTGCTGATCGGCGCAGGGGCGACCACGGTGAACGCCTATCTGGCGCAGGACAGCATCGCCGACCGGCACCGGCGCGGGCTGTTCGGCGAGCTGACCCTGAAGCAGTGCATCGAGCGCTACCGCAAGGCGGTGGACAAGGGCCTGCTGAAGATCATGGCCAAGATGGGGATCGGGGTCCTCTCCTCCTATCGCGGCGGCATGAACTTCGAGGCGATCGGCCTCTCCCGCGCGCTGGTGGCGGAGTTCTTCCCCGGCATGCAGTCGCGCATCTCCGGCATCGGCCTGCACGGCATCGCGCGCCGCCTGCTGGCCCTGCACGAGAAGGCCTGGGCGCCCGAGGCGGTGATGCTGCCGGTGGGCGGCCTGTACAAGCTGCGCCGCCGCGGCGAGGCGCATGCCTTCGACGGGCCGCTGATCCACACGCTGCAGAAGGCGGTGGACACGGAGAGCTACTCCACCTTCAAGCGCTACACCGAGGCCGTGCGGCGCCAGCCGCCCGTGGCACTGCGCGACCTGCTGGACTTCCGCACCGAGGCGGCGCGCCCCGTGCCGCTGGAGGAGGTCGAGAGCGTGACCGAGATCCGCAAGCGCCTGATCGCGCCCGGCATCTCGCTCGGCGCGCTGAGCCCCGAGGCGCATGAGACGCTCTCCATCGCCATGAACCGGATCGGCGCGCGCTCCGATTCCGGCGAGGGGGGCGAGGACCCGGAGCGCGCCAAGCCGCGCCCGAACGGCGACAACGCCTCCTCCGCGATCAAGCAGGTCGCCTCGGGCCGCTTCGGCGTCACGGCGCAGTACCTGAACGACTGCCGCGAGCTGGAGATCAAGGTCGCCCAGGGCGCCAAGCCGGGCGAGGGCGGCCAGCTTCCGGGCTTCAAGGTGACGCAGCTGATCGCGAAGCTGCGCCACTCCACCCCCGGGGTGACGCTGATCTCGCCGCCGCCACACCACGACATCTACTCGATCGAGGATCTGGCGCAGCTCATCTACGACCTGAAGCAGATCAACCCGGATGCCTCCGTCTGCGTGAAGCTCGTCTCCCGCTCGGGGATCGGCACCATCGCGGCGGGTGTCGCCAAGGCCAAGGCGGATGCGATTCTCGTCTCCGGCCATTCCGGCGGCACGGGTGCGTCCCCGCAGACCTCGATCAAGTATGCCGGCCTGCCCTGGGAGATGGGGCTGACCGAGACGCACCAGGTGCTCCAGCTCAACCGGCTGCGGCACCGGGTGAAGCTGCGCACCGATGGGGGCCTGAAGACGGGGCGCGACGTGGTGATCGCCGCCATGCTGGGCGCCGAGGAGTTCGGCATCGGCACGGCGAGCCTCGTCGCCATGGGCTGCATCATGGTGCGGCAGTGCCACTCCAACACCTGCCCGGTGGGGGTGTGCAGCCAGGACGAGGCGCTGCGCGCCAAGTTCACCGGCACGCCCGAGAAGGTGATCGCCCTCTTCTCCTTCGTGGCGGAGGAGGTGCGGGAGATCCTGGCCTCGCTCGGCTTCCGGCGGCTGGCCGACGTCATCGGCCGCACCGACCTGCTCAAGCAGGTCAGCCGCGGCGCCGAGGACCTGGACGACCTCGACCTCAACCCGCTGCTGGTGCAGGCCGATTCCGGGGGGCAGAAGCCCTACTGCACGATCGAGGGCCGCAACCCCGTCCCCGACACGCTGGACGCGGACATGGTGCGCGACGCCGCGCCGCTCTTCGAGCGGGGCGAGAAGATGCAGCTCCAGTACACCGTCCAGAACACGCACCGCGCCATCGGCACCCGCACCGCGGCGATGATCGTGCGCCAGTTCGGGATGACCGGCCTCCAGCCGGGGCACCTGACGGTGCGGCTGCGCGGCTCGGCCGGGCAGTCGCTGGGCGCCTTCGCGGTGCAGGGCCTCAAGCTGGAGGTGCGCGGCGACGCCAACGACTATGTCGGCAAGGGCCTGTCGGGCGGCAGCATCGTCGTGCGGCCGCACGCCGTCTCGAACCTCGTCTGGAACGAGAACTCCATCATCGGCAACACCTGCCTCTACGGCGCGACGGCGGGCGAGCTCTTCGCGGCGGGCCAGGCGGGCGAGCGCTTCGCCGTGCGCAACTCCGGCGCCGACGCGGTGGTGGAGGGCGTGGGCGCCAATGGCTGCGAGTACATGACCGGCGGCACGGTGGTGATCCTGGGCCAGGTCGGCGACAATTTCGGCGCCGGCTTCACCGGGGGCATGGCCTTCGTCTGGGATGCCGACGGCAGCTTCGAGCAGCGGCTGAACCCCGAGACCCTGCTCTGGGGCCGCCTCGCCTCCGCCCATTGGGAGGAGGTGCTGCGCAGGCTGATCGGCCGGCACGTGAAGGAGACGGATTCCCGCCTCGCCGCGCGGCTGCTGAACGACTGGGCGGTGGAGCGCGGCGCCTTCTGGCACATCGTGCCGAAGGACTACGCCAAGCTGCTGCCCCGCCCGATGTCGGAGATGGCCGCCGCGGCGGAGTGATCCGGCCCGGGCGGGCCCCTCCCGCCCGGCCGCTCCCCTGCCCACCGGCGCGCTGGCGCCGTTGCGGGGCCACGCGACACGCCGTGGCCCTGCCGCATCGCGGCAGGGTTAAGGTCGCGCAATGCGGTGTGCGGGCCGGCTCAGGTGGTTGGCGTGTCTCACCGCGTGACGTAAGGGACGGGTCGTGCGTGTCCTGTATCACCTCCCCCTCTCGCCCCATTGCCGCAAGGTTCGCCTCGCCCTGCAGGAGAAGCGGATCCCCTTCGATCTGCGTGCGGAACGTGTATGGGAGAGACGCGAGGACTTCCTGGCGCTGAACCCGGCCGGCATGGTGCCGGTGCTGACCGAGGAGAACGGGCTGGTCCTGGCGGATTCCTATGTGATCTGCGAGTACCTCGACGAGGCCTACCCGGATACGCCGCTGCTTGGCCGCACCCATGCGGAGCGGGCGGAGGTCCGGCGCCTGGTCGCCTGGTTCGACGGCAAGTTCGACCAGGAGGTGACGCGCAACCTGCTGCACGAGAAGCAGTTCAAGCGCCTGCTCAGCCGCGGCAACCCGGATGGCGGAGCGCTGCGCGCGGGCTACGCCAACCTGAAGCCGCACCTGGACTACCTCGGCTGGCTGGCCGAGACCCGCACCTGGCTGGCCGGCAGCCACCTGTCCCTGGCCGACCTGGCCGCGGCCGCGCATCTCTCGGCCCTGGACTATATCGGCGACGTCGACTGGTCGACGAACGAGAGCGCCAAGGACTGGTACGCCCGGATCAAGTCCAGGCCGTCCTTCCGGCCGCTGCTGGCGGAGCGGGTCAGCGGCGTCACCCCGCCGTCGCACTACGCCGACCTGGACTTCTGAACGGCGCGGTCCCGGGTCTCCGGGGCCGGCGGCGTCAACGCCGTGTCGGCCCGGCCTCGCTCAGCTCCAGGTTCTGCTGCGCCAGATCGGCCGCGGCGCTGTCCGGCGCCACCTCCATGGCGCGGGTCCAGTCCAGTCGTGCGCCCTCCAGGTCGCCGTTGAGCTGGCGGAGGATGCCGCGCTCCAGCAGCGCCTCGGCATTGTCCCCGTCCAGCGCCAGGGCGCGCTCGATGTCGCGCAGCGCCTCCTGCGCCCGGTCCAGGTGGCGCAGCGCGGCGGCGCGATAGACCCAGGCATCGGGGCGGTCGGGATCGATCTCCGTGGCCTGGCTGGCATCCGCCAGCGCCTCCGTGAAGCGGCCCAGGGCGCCGGCGGCCACGGAGCGGTCCACCAGAAGGTCCGGGTCGTTGGGGGTGATGGCGAGGCCGAGGGTCACGGCGGCATAGGCGCGCTGCGGCTGGCCTGCCGCCATCCAGGCCTGGGCCGCCTGGTCGTAGACGGCGGCGCGGGCGGCCGGCCCGGCGGCGGATTGCGCCGCCAGGGCCTCCAGCCGCGGCGCCGCGCGCTCCGGCTCGCCCATGGCGGCCATCGCCAGGGCCTGGCAGTGGCGCGCCCCCTCGCCGCCGCCACGGCCCTGCCAGCCCTCGGCGAAGGCCAGAGCGGAGGCCGGGTCCTCGCGCAACTGGTCCAGGCAGGAGGCGTATTCCGGGCTTTCCAACAGCCGTGGCGATTCGGGTGGCAGCGGCAGCGCCTCCTCGATCCCCTCCAGCGGAGCGACCGGCCGGTGCAGCAGGTACCAGGCGCTGCCCCCGGCCGACGCGGCCAGCAGGGCGGCCGCGAAAGCGCCCAGCAGGGTCCGGCGGAGGGGGGAGCCACGCATCGCGCGCAATCTACTCCCGTTGTCGCCGCCGCGGGAATCCCGGCCTGCGCGGGGAGGTCGCCCGGCGGTGGACGCGGCGCGCCCGACGGGCCACATCGCGGGGATGAGCGACAGGATGCTGGTGATCGGCCTGGGCTACAGCGGCGCGGCCATCGCCCGGGCGGCGGCGGCGGGCGGCTTCGACGTCACGGGCACCTGTCGCGACCCCACCCGCGTGCCGGCAGGGACCCCCGCCATCGCCTTCGAGGAGGCGGCCGCGGCGATCGCGGCGGCCACGCACCTGGTCGTCACCGCCCCGCCCGGCCCGGAGGGCGACCCGGTGCTGGCCCGGCATGGGGCGGCACTGGCCCGCGCCGGGGCGCTGCGCTGGATCGGCTACATGTCCACCACCGGCGTCTACGGCGACCATGACGGAGGCTGGGTGGACGAGACGACGCCGGCGATGCCGGCCAAGGGCCGGTCCCTGACGCGGCGCGCGGCGGAACGGGGCTGGGAGGCCGTGGCCGCGGCGCGGGGGGTGGCGCTGGACCTGTTGCGCACCGGCGGCATCTACGGGCCCGGCCGCAGCGTGGTGGAGGACCTGCTGGCCGGACGGGCGCGACAGGTGGTCAAGCCGGGCCACGCCTTCTCCCGCATCCATCGCGACGACATCGCCGCGGCCGTGGTCGCCGCGGCCCGGCGCCCGGGCCCGGCCGGCGTGGCGCGGGTGCTGCACCTCGTCGACGACGAGCCGGCGGAGAGTGCCAGCGTGGTCGAGGCGGCGGCGGAGCTGCTCGGCCTGCCCGTCCCGCCCGCGATCCCTTATGCCGAGGCGGTGGAGGCCATGTCGCCCATGGCCCGCTCCTTCTGGTCGGAGAGCCGGCGGGTGGCGAATGGCCGGACCCGGGCGGCCCTCGGCCTGTCCTGGCGCTATCCGACCTACCGCGAGGGCCTCCGGCAGATCGTGGCGGAGGCGGGCCGCTGACCGCCGGCCGTGGGATGCGGCCGCGCCGTCAGCCCGGCAGGCGCGGCGGCTCCGCCCGCACCACCCGTACCGGGACAGACTTCGCCGCCGGGGTCTTGCTCTCCTCCGCATGGTGCCAGACGGGGATCAAGGGGTTGCATTCCGGGTAGTAGCCGCCGAGGCAGCCCTCCGGGATCTCGTAGGGGGTGACGCGGAGCCCCGGCACCTCCCGCCGGATCTGGTCGTGCGCATGGGCGGCCAGGGTGACCTCCTCGCCCTCCTTCAGCCCCATCCGGTCCATGTCGGCCGGGTTGATGAACAGCACCATCCGCGTGCCCTCCACGCCGCGGAAGCGGTCGTGGTAGCCGTAGATGGTGGTGTTGAACTGGTCGTTGCTGCGCAGGGTGACGAGACGGAAGACATCCGCCTCGTCCGCGAAGCCCGTGGCGTTCAGCCTTGGCGGCGTGCGGAACTCCGCCTTGCCGCTCCTGGTCTTCCACTCCCGCTCGCGCGCCGCGTTGCGGCGGTGGAAGCCGCCGGGGACGAAGAGCCGGTCGTTGAAGGCGGCGAACTGGTCCGGGTAGGTCTGCTCGATCGCATCGCGGACCCGCGCGTAGTCGCCCACCCAGGCATCCCAGTCGAGCTTCGGGTTCGGCGGCAGCGTGGCCTTGGCGATGCCGGCGACGATCGCGGGCTCGCTCCGCAGGTGCGGGCTGGCGGGCTCCCGCTGCCCCACCGAGCCGTGGATGCAGGAGGTGCTGTCCTCCACGCTCACCGCCTGGTCGCCGCCGGCCTGGGTGTCGCGCTCGATGCGGCCGAGGCAGGGGAGGAGGAAGGCCACCTCGCCGTTGACCAGGTGGCTGCGGTTCAGCTTGGTCGCGACCTGCACCGTCAGCCGCATCCGCCGCCAGGCCTCCTCCATGCGCTTCGTGTCGGGGATGGCGCGGACGAAGTTGCCGCCGAGGCCGATGAAGCCCCGCACCTCGCCGGACAGGATGCCTTCGCAGGCCTCGACCGTGGTGCGGCCCTTGTGGCGCGGCGGCTCGAAGCCGTACTGCTCGGCCAGCTTGTCCAGCGGCACCAGCTCCGGCTTCTCCGAGATGCCGACGGTGCGCTGGCCCTGCACGTTGGAATGGCCCCGCACGGGGCAGAGGCCGGCGCCGGGCTTGCCGATGTTGCCGCGCAGCAGCATCAGCGCCGTCAGCATGTACAGGTTCTGCTCGCCCAGCACATGCTGCGTCAGGCCCATGCCGTAGATGGCCATCACCGCCTTCGAGCGTGCGTAGACGCGCGCCGCGTCCTCCAGCGCCGCGCGCGGCAGGCCGGACTGGGCCTCGATCTCCGCCCATGGCGTGGCGCGGGCGGCGGCGGCGAAGGCCTCGAAGCCCGTGGTGTGCGCGCTGACGAAGGCGTGGTCGATGACGGGGGCGCCGCCTTCGGCCCGGGCCCGGTCGTCCGCCTCCACCACCCACTTGCACAGCCCCATCAGCGCCGCGATGTCGCCGCCTGCCTTCACCTGGTGGTACTGGGCGGAGATCACCGTCTCCTGCCCCGTCATCATCTCCACCGGGTTCTGCGGGTTGGTGAAGCGCTGCCAGCCCCGTTCCTTGAGGGGATTGAAGGTGATCACCGTGCAGCCGCGCTTCACCGCCTCCTGCAGTTGATGCAGCATGCGCGGGGCGTTGGAGCCGACATTCTGCCCGAAGGACAGGATGCAGTCGGTATGCCCGAAATCCTCCAGCACCACCGTGCCGACCGGCGAGCCGATCACGTTCTTCAGCGCCACCGAAGTGGTCTCGTGGCACATGTTGGAGCTGTCGGGCAGGTTGTTGGTGCCGTACATCCGCGCGAGCAGCGCGTACATGTACGAGGTCTCGAGCGAGCCGCGGCCGGAGGCGTAGAAGATCACGCCGTCGGGATCGAGCGCCTTCAGCTCCCGCCCGATCTCGGCGAAGGCGTCGTCCCATTCCACCGGCACGTAGCGGTCGGTGCGTGCGTCGTAGCGCATGGGATGGGTCAGGCGGCCATGCTGCTCGAGAGCGTGATCCTCCCAGCCGAGCAGCTCGCCCACCGTGTGCTGCGCGAAGAACTCCGGCGTGGTGCGTTTGGTGGTCAGCTCCCAGGCCGTGGCCTTGGCGCCGTTCTCGCAGAACTCCAGCGGATGCGGCCGGGCCGGCTTGGGCCAGGCGCAGGAGACGCAGGCATAGCCTTCGGCCTTGTTCTGCTGTGCCAGCCCGGCGACCGTGGCGGGCGTGACCTTCTCCTTCAGCAGGATGCCGCTCACCGAGCGGGCGGAACCCCACCCGCCGGCCGGGCCCTCATAAGGTTCGATCCGGACCGTACGTCCCATGGCCACTCTCCCGCCCGCTGAAGGAGACGGAACGCGGGGGGAGGGGGAGGGTTGGCGGACGCCGCCCGTCCCGGGCTCCGTCCGGCCGGCACGGCCCTCGTCAGACGGCCGCCTCGGCGAAGATGCGGGACAGGTCGCCGTTCCAGGCGCCCTCGTAGCGGTTCAGCCAGTGCTGGGCCTGGGTGATGCCGGTGGCGGCAACCTCCTCGGCGGGGGCGAGGAAGCGTTCCTCGCCCAGGCCGCGGGCGCGCAACCCGTCGCGGGCGATGGCCAGCGCGTCCGCCGCCACCGCGCGCAGGGGGCGGCCGGCGATGGTGGCGGAGAGGCCCTCGACCGGCACGGCGCGGCGCAGCGCCTGCATCGCCTCCACGCTCCAGCCGCGCACCAGCTCCAGCCCCGCCTTCTGCGCCGCGTCGTCGTAGAGCAGCCCGGCCCAGAAGGCGGGCAGGGCCAGCATCATCGCCGGGCTGCCGGCATCGGCGCCGCGCATCTCGAGGAATCGCTTGAGGCGGACGTCGGTGAAGACCGTGGTCACGTGGTCGGCCCAGTCGCCCATGGTGGCACGGATGTCGGGCCGCCCGGGCAGGCCCTCGGCCATGAAGCGGCGGAAGGTGGTGCCGGTGGCGTCGACGAAGGCGCCCTCGCGCATCACGAAGTACATGGGCACGTCGAGCACGTGCTCGGCGAAGCGCTCGAAGCCGAAGCCCGGCTCGAAGACCACGGGCGGGATGCCGGTACGGTCGGGGTCGGTGTGGGTCCAGACCTCGCCGCGCAGGGTGAGCGCCCCGGTCGGCCGGCCCTCGCGGAAGGGGGAGTTGGCCCAGAGCGCGGTGGCGAGGGGTTGCAGCGCGAGCGAGAGGCGCAGCTTCTCGACCATGTCCGCCTCGTCGCCGAAATCGAGGTTGGCCTGCACGGTGCAGGTCCGCAGCATCATGTCGAGGCCCATCTCCCCGACCCGCGGCATGTAGGCGCGCATGATCGCGTAGCGCTGCTTGGGCATCCAGGGCATGGCGTCGCGGGTGGCGAGCGGATGGAAGCCCAGCGGCGCGAAGGCGATGCCGAGCGGCCCCGCCACGTCGCGCAGCTCGGCCAGGTGGTTCTCCAGCTCCGCCGCCGTCTCGGCGATGTCGGCCAGCGGCGCGCCGGACAGTTCCGTCTGCCCGCCCGGCTCCAGCGAGACGGAGGCGTCGCCGCGGGTCAGGCCGATCGGGTTGCCGCGGTCCAGGATGGGCTCCCAGCCGCGGGGCTCCAGCCCCTCCAGGATGGCGCGGATGCCGCCGCGCGGGTCGTCATAGGCGGGGGCGGAGAGGTCGTCGCGGCGGAAGCCGAACTTCTCGTGCTCCGTGCCGATCCGCCAGGCGTCGCGCGGCTTGCTGCCGGCGGCGAACCATTCCGCCAGCTGGCGCAGGGAATGGATCGGCGTCGGATCGGCCTCGCCGGGATTGGACATGCGCTTCGCTTCCGACGCTCAGGGGGCGCGCAGGGGCGCGCGCCGTTCAGGACCTTCCCTTGACCCAGTCGCCGCAGACGGCCTGCAACACCGCGAGTCCCGAGACCGCCGCCGTCTCGGCCCGCAGGATGCGGGGCCCGAGGGCAGCCGGCACAACAAAGGGACGACGTTGCAGTGCGTCAAGCTCTGCAACGGTGAAGCCGCCCTCCGGCCCGACCAGCAGGCCCACGGGGCCGGCCCGGCCGGCCGCCGCCGCGGCGAGGCCCGGGGCGGCGCCCCGCTCGGCGGCCAGGAACAGCGGCACCGCCGGGTCCCAGGAATCGAGCGCCGCGTGCAGGGCCAGGGCGGGCTCCAGCACGGGCAGGTCCAGGCGCTCGCACTGCTCGGCGGCCTCCCGGGCGATCAGGCCGAGGCGGTCGAGGTTGGGTCCCTGGGCGACGCAGCGGGCGGTCAGCACCGGGCGGAGGGTGGCGACGCCCAGCTCGGTCGCCTTCTCCACCGTCCACTCCATGGCGTCGCGCTTCAGCGCGGCGAGGAGGAGACGCGGGCCGGCGGGGGTGTCCTGGGCGCGCAGCCGCCGCCCCACGGCGAAGCGGGCGGCATCCTTGCGGATCGCGGCCAGGGTGGCGGCGAACTCCCCGTCCCGCCCGTTGAACAGCACCACCGCATCCCCCACCCCCTTGCGCAGCACGGAACCGAGGTAGCGGCCCTGGCCGGGGAGCGAATCCGCCTCCGCCCCCTCGGCGAGCGGCGCGTCGACATAGAGGCGGGGCGTGGTCATGGGGGCATGGTCTGGACAGGAGGGGGCTGGCCGGGGAAGTAGCATGCATGGCCGGCCACACCGATATCCGGACGGAGGGCTGGGTGGCGCGCCTGCCCGCCGCCTTCCTCCCCTATGCCCTGCTCGCCCGGCTGGACCGGCCGATCGGCTCCTGGCTGCTCTTCCTGCCCGGCCCCTGGGCCTTCGCCCTCGCCGCGCCGGACTGGGCGACCGGCATCCGGCTGACCCTGCTGTTCGGCATCGGCGCGGTGGCGATGCGCGGGGCAGGCTGCGTGGTGAACGACCTGTGGGACCGCGACCTGGACCGCAAGGTGACGCGCACCGCCGGGCGGCCGCTGGCCTCGGGCGCGGTGACGCCGAAGCAGGCGCTGGCCTGGCTCGGCATCCTCTGCCTGGTCGGGCTGGTGGTGCTGCTCCAGCTCAACGGCCCGGCGATCCTGTTCGGGCTGCTGTCGCTGGTGCCGATCGCCCTCTACCCGCTGGCCAAGCGGGTGACGGACTGGCCGCAGGCGGTGCTGGGCTTCGTCTTCTCCTGGGCGGCGCCGACCGGCTGGCTGGCCTGCACCGGGCAGCTCTCGGCGCCCGGGCTGCTGCTGTGGCTGGCGGCCTTCTTCTGGATCCTGGGCTACGACACGATCTACGCCCACCAGGACCGGGAGGACGACGCGCTGGTCGGCGTGCGCTCCTCCGCCCGGACGCTGGGCGAGCGGACGCGGCCCTTCCTGGCGGCAGTCTATGGCGTCGCGCTGGTGCTGCTGGCGCTCGCCGGGTGGCTGGCCGGGCTGCGCTGGCCCTTCCTGCCGGCGCTCGCCCTGCCGGCGGCGCTGCTGGCGCGGCAGGTGATCCGGCTGGACATGGACGACCCCGCCGGCTGCCTGCGCCTGTTCAAGTCGAACCGCGAGGTGGGCATCGCGATCGCCCTGGCCTTCCTGCTCGGCCGCGGCTGATGGACGCGCCAATGGGGGCGCCCGACGCGGAAGCCTTCGTCGCCGCCCACACCGCGCCGGACCGGCCCGTGCTGGTGCCGGAGATCGTCCTGCACCTCGCCACCGAGATCACGCCCATCTGGCAGGCGACCGAGGCCTGGCTGGACCGCGCGGGGATCGAACCGCCCTTCTGGGCCTTCGCCTGGCCGGGCAGCCAGGTGCTCGCCCGGCTGGTAATGGACGAGCCCGCCCGCGTCGCCGGCAAGCGGGTGCTGGACTTCGCCGCCGGCGGCGGGCTGGCGGCCATCGCCTGCCTCCGCGCCGGGGCGGCGGGCGTGGAGGCGGCGGAGCTGGACCCGCTCGCCTGCGCCGCCATCGCGCTGAACGCGCGCGCCAACGGCGTGGCGGTCACGGCCACCTGCGGCGACGTGGTGGGGCAGGCCCGCCGCTGGGACGTCATCCTGGCCGGCGACGTCTGCTACGAGGCGCCGATGACCGGCCACATCCTCCCCTGGCTGCGGCGGATGGCGGCGGAGGGGGCGGAGGTCTGGCTGGCCGATCCCGGCCGCGCCTACCTGCCGAGGACCGGGCTGGAGCCCATCCTGCGCCGCGCCGTGCCGGTGACGCGGGAGCTGGAGGACCGCGAGGTGCGGGAAGTCACGGTCTACCGGGTGCTGGGCCCCTGACGCGCATGGAACGCGCCGCGAGCGATCCGCCGCCGGGGCGGGACTTCGAGATCTTCCTGGCCGCCGTGCCGGGGCTGGAACCCGTCCTCTGCGACGAGGTGCGCGGCAAGGGCTTCCGGCAGCCCCGGCCGGTGCCGGGCGGCGTCGTCCTGCGCGGCGGCTGGCCGGAGGTCTGGCGCGCCAACCTGTGGGTCCGCGGCGCCGGGCGCGTCCTGGCGCGGCTGGATTCCTTCCGCGTCACCCACCTGGCGCAGCTCGACGCCCGGGCGCGCCGCGTGCCGTGGTCCGCCGTCCTGCGGCCGGACGTGCCCGTCCGGGTCGAGGCGAGCTGCACCGCCTCGCGCCTCTACCACAGCGGCGCCGTGGCCGAGCGGATCGGGACGGCGATCCGCGAGACGCTCGGCGCGCCCGTCTCGCCTGAGGCCGGCATCACCGTGATGGCGCGCCTGGACCACGACCTCTGCACCCTCAGCGTCGACACCTCGGGCGAGCCGCTGCACAAGCGCGGCTACAAGCAGGCCGTCAACGCGGCCCCGATGCGCGAGACCATGGCCTCGCTCTTCCTGCGGCAATGCGGCTACGACGGCACCGAGCCCATGCTGGACCCCATGTGCGGCTCCGGCACCTTCGTCATCGAGGCGGCGGAGATCGCGGCCCGGCTCAACCCCGGCCGTGCCCGCGCCTTCGCCTTCGAGCAGCTCGCCACCTTCGATGCGGAGGCGTGGCAGCGCATGCGCGCGGTGCGGAGCGCGCGCGTCCCGGCCGCCCGCTGCCACGGCCGGGACCGGGATGCCGGGGCGATCGCCATGAGCCTTGCCAACGCGGCCCGTGCCGGCGTCGCCGAGCACACGGAGTTCCGGCAGGGCACGATCGGCGAGCTGCTGCCGCCCGAAGGCCCCCCCGGCCTGGTCATCCTCAACCCGCCCTACGGTGCCCGCCTGGGCGAGAGCGGGGCCCTCGCACCCCTCTACCGCGCACTGGGCCAGGTGCTGCGGGGCCGCTTCGCCGGCTGGCGCGTCGGGCTGGTCACCAGCGAACCCCGCCTGGCCCACCTCACCGGCCTGCCCTTCCTGCCCAACGGCCCGCCCGTCCCGCATGGCGGCCTGCGCGTGTCCCTGTTCAGGACCGGCCCCCTGCCCTGATCCCGGTAGGGCCCTGTTGCCTCGCCGGCCAGGGGAAAGGCGCCGCCTTCCCCCTGGACCCCCGTCCACGGACGCCGTCGCGCGCCGGAGGCCAGGGGCCTCCGGCGACTGCGGCCTGTGTGCGATCATCCTGTGCCTTGGCGCCCCGCCTCCCACCCCGGACCAGCCTCCCGGCGGAGAGGGAAGGAGGGAGGCGGCGCCTCCCCCGGTCAGGCCGGCTCCAGCGCCCGCAGCCGGGTGAGGGCGGCGCGGACCAGGGGCAGGCCGATCTCCTCCGGCCCGGTCATCAGGCTCTCCGGGTGGAACTGCACGGCGGCCAGGGGCAGGCGGGCGTGTTCCACCGCCATGACCACCGCGTCCTCCTCCGTCTCCGCCGTGACCACCAGCTCCGCCGGCAGGACGACGCGGCGGGCGTGCAGGGAGTGGTAGCGGCCGACGGCGAAGCGCTCCGGCAGCCCGTCCAGCAGCCTCCCGCCCAGGCGGCGGATGGTGGAAGGCTTGCCGTGCATCGGCTGGGCGAGGACGTCCAGCGCGCCGCCGAAATGCTCCACCATGCCCTGCAGCCCGAGGCAGACGCCGAAGGCCGGCAGGTTGCGGCGGGTGATGAGGTCCAGCGTCTCGGACATGGCGAAGTCCGAGGGGCGGCCCGGGCCGGGGGAGAGCACCACCAGATCCGCGGCACGGCCCTGTCGCAGCTCCTCCCGCGCCAGCTCGGGGCGCAGGGTCGTCACCTCCGCGCCGGCGGCGCGGAAATAGCCGGCCAGGGTGTGGACGAAGCTGTCCTCGTGGTCGACCAGCAGCACGGCGGGGCGCCCGCCCGCGGGCAGGGCGGCCACGGCGGGGGCGGGGGGCTTGCGGGGGCCCTCGCCGCGGATGGCGGCGAACATGGCGCTGGCCTTCAGCCGGCACTCCGCCTCCTCCGAGGCCGGGTCGCTGTCGTGCAGCAGCGTGGCGCCCGCGCGCACCTCGGCCACGCCGTCCTTCAGCCGGATGGTGCGCAGCGTCAGGCCGGTGTTCATGTTGCCGTCGAAGGTGACGCGCCCGATGGCGCCGCCGTACCAGCGGCGGGCGGAACGCTCCTCCGCCTCGACATGGCGGATCGCCCAGGTCTTGGGCGCGCCCGTCACCGTGACCGCCCAGGCGTGGGAGAGGAAGCCGTCCAGCGCGTCGAATTCGGGGCGCAGGGTGCCTTCCACATGGTCCACCGTGTGGATCAGGCGGGAGTACATCTCGATCTGGCGGCGGCCGATGACCTGGACGCTGCCCGGCTCGCAGACGCGCGACTTGTCGTTGCGGTCCACGTCCGTGCACATGGTCAGCTCGCTCTCCTCCTTGGCGGAGTTGAGCAGGGTGCGGATGTTCTCCGCATCCTCCAGCGCGTCGCGGCCGCGCCGGATGGTGCCGCTGATCGGACAGGTCTCGATGCGCCGGCCCTCGACGCGGACGAACATCTCGGGGCTGGCCGCGACCAGGAACTCGCCCTCGCCCAGGTTCATCAGCGCACCATAGGGGGCGGGGTTCACGCGGCGCAGGCGGTCGAAGACCTCGCTGGGCGCGTCCGGGCAGGCGGTGGCGAAGGTCTGGCCGAGGACCACCTCGAACAGGTCGCCGCGGGCGAAGGCCTCCCGCGCGCGCTCGACCATGGCGGCGTACTCGCCGGGGCCGTAGTCGCTCTCCGGCGGCGCGGCGCCGGTGCCGGGGCGGAAGGGGTCGGGCGCCGTGCCGCGCGGCAGGCCGACGGTGCTGCCGGCGTCGTGCGAGACCTCGTAGCGGTGGATCTCCGCGACCTGGCGGACGTGGTCCACCACCAGGATCTCGTCGGGCAAATAGAGCACCAGGTCGCGCTGGTCCGCGCCGCGCGGCAGGCGGAGCGCCATCGGCTCGAACTGGAAGACGAGGTCGTAGCCGAAGGCGCCGTAGAGGCCGAGATGCGGGTCCGCCTCGCTGCCGAACAGCTCGCCGATGGCGCGCAGGACGGAGAAGGGGGAGGGCTGGCGCGAGCGCTGCTCCTCCGGGAAGCGGGTGGAGGGGCGGGCCATGGTGACCGTGGCGCGGGTGGCGCCGCCTTCCAGCGAGGCCACCTCCGGCAGCTCGGCCAGCACGGGCAGGATGGCGGAGAGCAGCACCTCGCCCCGGGCGTTCAGCGCCTCCAGCGTCACCACGCCGCCGCGCGAGGTCAGCACCAGCGGCGGGTCGGAGAAGCCCATGTCCCAGCGGGTGTAGCGGCCCGGGAACTCGAAGGAGGAGGAGCACAGCACGCCGCGCTGGCGGTCCAGCTTCGCCGCCAGCAGGGTGGCCCCGTCCGCATAGGGGTTGCGCGTCGTCCCGCGCTGGACGGTCAGGCCGCCGCGCGTTCGGTACGTGGTGCTTTCCGGGGCTTCGGGGCGGGTCATCGGGACATCTCCAGGGATCTTGGGGCCTGGGAGGTCCGGGTCAGCGTGGGTGCAGGAAGAACGACCGCCCGGAACTCCGGGGCGGCGCTGCGAACAGGGTTACGCGGGCCGCCCGTGTGAGACGGGCCGCCACCAGCGGACGGTGGGGGTTGGGCGCGGAACCATACCGCAAGCTTAGGGGAGCGGAACCCGCCAGGCAAGCGGGCGCTCCGGCCGGATGCGGCGATGGTGACACCACCCCGCGGTAGGGGTATGGTTTCGAAATCGGATCGAAATGCCGCAGTGTCCGCGGAGGGGCAAGGCCATGCGCTACCACGTTCCGTTGATCGGGCAACTCACGCCCATGTCGTGCTGGGCGGCGTCCATCGCCATGATCCTCTCCTGGGCGCAGCGTGCCTCCGTATCGCCGGACAGCGTGCGGCAGCGCATCGGCTACGACGCCCAGTACGTCCAGTCCGGCATCACCATGCAGGACAAGACGCCTTTCGATTCGGTCGGCATGGTGGCGGAGCCGGCGCAGAACTACACGGTCGAAGGCTTCATGCAGCTGTTGCAGCACTATGGCCCGCTCTGGGTCCGGCGCGGCTTCCGGCAGAACGTCACGGGCAACATCCGGGGCGGCTTCCATGCCGTGGTGGTGACCGGCTTCGACCCGCATCCCGATCCGCGCCGGGCCATGGTGCACGTGAACGACCCCTGGGCCCGCGGCATGACCACGTTCAGCCTGCCCAACGCCGGGTCGCGCCACCAGTACAACTACCACGACTTCGTCCGGAACGCCCTGGAGGTGCCGGAAATGGTGCGGCAGGTCATCAGCCGGGCCCAGACGGCGCAGACCGGCGTCGCCACCGATTTCCAGCCCGACGCCTTCTACATCGTCCATCTGCGCCAGCGGCCCCACACCGACTGATGCGAGCGGTGCTTCCGGCGGCTCGTCGACCGCCACTGCGGCCCCGTCCCGGCTCCGCCAAGTCCGGCCGGTACGGCCGCGCGCCGGGCCGGGCCATGCCGGCCCGCCGCGGACGGGTTCTGCTTCCGCCGGCCGGCATGACGGCGCCCACCGCTTAGCCGTTCCGATCCTCCCGCGCGAAGAGGTAGCCCAGCAGGCCCAGCCCGAGCGTCGCCCCCAGCGCCAGGAAGCCGAGGCGATAGGCGCCTTCCGGGCGGATGCCCTCGGCCGCGGGGACCGCGCCCACGACCGCCCCGACCAGCAGCGGCAGGGTGGCGGAGCCCACCACCTGGGCCAGGTTCATCGTCGTCGCCCCACGTCCCATGAGATGATCCGGGAACAGGCCCCGCGCCTGGGCCATCAGCACGGTGGGGATGCAGGAGGCGAGGCAGAGCAGGATCAGCAGCGTCACCGCCAGCCACAGGGGTGGGTGCGGGAGGGCGGCGAGGGCCAGCAGGCTGGTCACCGCCAGCCCGGCGCAGGCGATGGCAAGGGGCTTGCGGCGGCCCAGGGTCCGTTCCAGCGGCGCCACCGCCAGCAGGCCCAGTGGGAAGGCCAGGGACATGGCGGTCAGCACCCAGCCGCGGCCTTCGGCGCCCAGGCGATGGATGTCGGCGAGGTAGGGCCCGGCCCAGATGGTGGAGAGCGTCGCCGCCCCCGCATAGCCGACCGAGAAGAGCGACAGGATCGGCAGCAGGCCAGGGGTGCGCCAGATCCGTGCCTGGCCGAGCAGGGCCTCGCCCAGGCTCTCGCGCCGGTGCTGCGGCACCGGGCCGGGCGGGCGGTCGCGCACCCAGCCCCACCAGAGCACGCCCATCGCGCCCGTCAGCAGGGCGGAGCCCAGCAAGGCGCCACGCCAGCCCAGCGCCGCGGCGGCCGCCCCCATCGGCCAGGCAGCCAGCACCAGCCCGAGCTGCGAGAAGGCGGTGATGCGCGACAGCGCCCCGGTCAGCGAACGCCCGGCGAACCAGCGGCTGCACAGCACGACGCTGGCCATGAAGGAGGCGCTGCACCCCAGCCCGAGCAGGAAGCGTGCGGCGAGCAGGGAGGGCCCGTCCCAGGCCAGCCCCTGCGCCGCCGCCCCCAGCACGGCGAGGCCGGTCAGCCAGCCCACCGTCACGCGCGGCCCCACCCGGTCCAGTGCCAGCCCGACGGGGATCTGCGCCACGCCGAGGGCCAGGAAGAAGGCGCCGGTCAGCGCGCCGGTCTGCCCGGGGGTGAGCGAGAGCTCCGCCGTCAGCTCGGGCGAGACCACCGCCAGGGCGGCACGGTGGAACTGGCTGAGCGTCACCGCCGCCGCGAGGGCGGCGAGCATCCGCCACATGCGTCAGCCGTTCCCCGGCGTCCCCCTGGCCTGGTCGCGCAGCCGGACCTTCTGGATCTTGCCGGTGGAGGTCTTGGGCACCTCGCCGAAGACCACCCGCTTGGGCGCCTTGAAGCTGGCGAGCTGCGTGCGGGCGAAGGCGATCAGCTCCGCCTCGGTGGCCGCCGCGCCCGGCTTCAGCTCGACGAAGGCGCAGGGCACCTCGCCCCATTTCTCGTCGGGCAGGGCCACCACCGCGGCGATGGCGACGGCCGGGTGGCGGTACAACGCCTCCTCCACCTCGATGGAGGAGATGTTCTCGCCGCCGGAGATGATGATGTCCTTGGCCCGGTCGCGCAGCTGCACATAGCCGTCCGGGTGCTTCACGCCGAGGTCGCCGGTGTGGAACCAGCCGTCGGCCAGGGCCTTCTCCGTGGCGGCGGGGTCCTTGAGGTAGCCCTTCATCACCACGTTGCCGCGCATCGCCACCTCGCCCATGGTCGTGCCGTCGGCGGGGACGGGGCGGCCCGTCCCGTCCAGCACCTCCAGGGCTTCGAGCACGATGTAGCGCACGCCCTGCCGCGCCATCAGCGCCGCGCGCTCGGCCGGCGGGCGGGCGGCATGGGCGGCGGTGAACTCGTTCACCACCGAGGGGCCGTAGCATTCCGTCAGGCCGTAGAGGTGCGTCACCTTCACCCCCGCCGCATCCGCCGCGGCCAGCACCGCCTCGGGCGGCGGCGCCCCCGCCACCATGAAGCGCAGCGTCCCGCCGGTGTCCTCGCGTTCCGGCGCCTGCAGCAGGGTGGAGAGGACGATCGGCGCGCCGCACATATGGGTGACGCCGTGGCGGGTGATCGCCTCCCACATCGCCGCGCCGCGCACCGCGCGCAGGCAGACATGGGTGCCCGCCTTGGCCGCGACGGTCCAGGGGAAGCACCAGCCGTTGCAGTGGAACATCGGCAGCGTCCACAGGTAGGTCGGCGGCTCGCCCATCGCGCAGGACAGCACGTTGCCCATCGCCAGCAGGTGCGCGCCGCGATGGTGGTAGACCACGCCCTTCGGCCGCCCGGTGGTGCCGGAGGTGTAGTTCAGCGCGATGGCGTCCCATTCGTCGCGCGGCCAGGGCCAGGCGAAGCCGGGGTCGCCCTCGGCCAGGAAGGATTCGTAGTCCTGGCCGCCCAGCGTGCTCTCCGACGGCGCCTCGGGATCGTTCACCTCGATGACGAAGGGTTGGCTCGTGCTGATCTCCAGCGCACGGCCCAGCAGCGGCGCCAGCTCGCGGTCCACGATCACCGCCTTCGCTCCCCCATGGTCGAGGATGTAGGCGACGGTGTCCGGATCGAGCCGCGTGTTCAGCGTGTTGAGCACGCCGCCGGTCATCGGGATGCCGTAGTGGCATTCGATCATCGCGGGCGTGTTGGGCAGCAGCGCCGCCACCGTGTCGCCGCGCCCGATGCCGCGCCGCGACAGCGCCGAGGCCAGCCGCACGCAGCGATCGCGGTGCTGCTTCCAGGTGTAGCGCAGCGCGCCATGCACCACGGCGAGGCGGTCCGGGAAGACCTGGGCCGCGCGCTCCAGGAACAGCAGCGGCGTCAGCGGCTGGTGGTTCGCCGGGGTCTGCGGCAGGGCGTCGTAATCGGCGGCGGCCATCAGCGGTGGCTCCAGACGGGGGGTCGCTTGCCCAGGAAGGCGCCGATCCCCTCCGCCGCGTCCTGCGCCAGAAGGTTCTCGACCATCGTCTCGGACGCCATGCGATACGCCTCCTCCAGAGGGGCCCCGTATTGCCGCACGAAGCCGCGCTTGCCCAGGCGGATGGCGACGGCGGAGCGCGCGGCGATTCCCCCGGCCAGGGCACGGGCCGCCGACAGCGCCTCGCCGGCCGAGACCACCCGGTTGACCAGCCCGAGGCGATGCGCCTCGGCGGCTCCGATCATCTCTCCGGTCAGCAGCATCTCCATCGCCGCCTTGCGCGGCACGGCGCGGGAGAGCGCCACCGCCGGGGTCGAGCAGAACAGGCCGATCTCCACCCCCGGCGTGCAGAAGCGCGCGGCCTGCCCCGCCACGGCGAGGTCGCAGGCGGCGACGAGCTGGCAGCCCGCCGCGGTCGCGACGCCCTCCACGGCGGCGATCACCGGCTGCGGCAGGGCGGGGATCGCCGTCATCACCCGGGCGCAGGCCTCCATCGTCTCCGCGAAGACGCCGCGCCCGCCATCGGCATCGGCGAAATGCGCCGCGATCTCCTTCAGATCGTGCCCGGCGCAGAAGGCGGGGCCGTTGGCGGCGACGATCACGCAGCGCACGGCATCATCGGCCGCGAGACCGGCCAGCTCCTCGCGCAACCGGCCGAGCAGGGCGAGGGAGAGTCCGTTGCGCGCGGCGGGGCGGTTCAGCGTCAGGGTCGTGACGCCGTCCGCGTCGTCGCGCAGCAGGACGGGGGTGGCGGCGTCCACGCTCAGCGCTCCGCCGACCGCAGCACGTCCGCGATCTCCTCCAGGCTCAGCGGGTCGTCGATCGTCGCCGGCATGGCCCAGTCGTCGCCATCGGCGATCTTGCGGATGGTCGCGCGCAGGATCTTCCCCGAGCGCGTCTTCGGCAGGCGCGCCACCACCCGCGCCTCCTTGAAGGCCGCGACCGGCCCGATGCGCTCGCGCACCATCGCCACCAGCTCGGCGGAGAGCACCTTCTCGGTCGTGTCCACGCCGGATTTCAGCACCACCAGCCCCAGCGGCACCTGGCCCTTCAGGCTGTCGCGCACCCCCACCACGGCGCATTCCGCGACGGCGGGGTGGGAGGCCAGCACCTCCTCCATCGCGCCCGTGGAGAGGCGGTGGCCGGCGGTGTTGATGATGTCGTCCGTGCGCGACATCACCCAGACATCGCCCTCCGCATCCACCATCCCCGCATCGCCCGTCTCGTAGAAGCCGGGGAAGGTGGCGAGGTAGGAGGCGCGGAAGCGCTCCTCGTCGCCCCAGAGCGTCGGCAGGCAGCCCGGCGGCATCGGCAGGCGGATGGCCAGCGCCCCGATCCGGCCGCGCGGCAGGTCCTGCCCCTGCTCGTCCAGCGCCACGACGTCGTAGCCGGGGGAGGGGCGGCCGCCCGAGCCGGGCTTGGTGGGGAACAGGCCCAGGCCGCGGAAGTTCGCGGTGATCGGCCAGCCGGTCTCCGTCTGCCACCAGTGGTCGATCACCGGCTTGCCGAGGAGGTCGGCCGCCCAGACCGCCGTGTCGGGGTCGCAGCGCTCGCCGGCCAGGAACAGCGCCTCCAGCCGCGAGAGGTCGTGGCGGGCCAGCAGCGCGCCCTGCGGGTCCTCCTTCTTGATCGCACGGATCGCGGTGGGGGCGGTGAACATCGCCTTGACGCCATGCTGCGCGCAGACGCGCCAGAAGGCGCCGGCATCGGGCGTGCCGACGGGCTTGCCCTCGTACATCACGGTGGTGCAGCCGGCGAGGAGAGGGGCGTAGACGATGTAGGAATGCCCCACCACCCAGCCGACATCGGAGGCGGTGAACATCACGTCGCCGGCTCCGAGCCCGTAGATCATGCCCATGGAGGCGTGCAGCGCGACCGCATAGCCGCCCGTGTCGCGCACCACCCCCTTGGGCTTCCCGGTCGTGCCGGAGGTGTAGAGGATGTAGAGCGGGTCGGTCGCCGCCACGGTCACGCAGGGATGCGGCGCGGCGGCCGCCTCGGCCTCCGCCCAGTCGGCATCCAGGCCCGGCGTCAGCGCGCAGGGATGCTGCGGCCGTTGCAGGATGAGGCAGAACTCCGGCCGGTGCGGCGACAGGCCCAGCGCCGCGTCCAGCAGCGGCTTGTAGGGGACGATCCGCCCCGCCTCGATCCCGCAGGAGGCGGCGAGGATCGCGCGCGGCTTCGCATCGGCGATGCGCGCCGCCAGCTCCGCCGCCGCGAAGCCGCCGAAGACGACGGAATGGATCGCGCCCAGCCGCGCGCAGGCCAGCATGGCGATGGCCGCCTCCGGCACCATCGGCATGTAGACCACCACCCGGTCGCCCTGGCCGACCCCGCGCGCGGCGAGCGCCCCGGCCAGCCGCTCCACCCGCGCCAGGAGCTGCGCGTAGGTGAGGGTGGTCACGCTTCCCGTGACGGGGCTGTCGTGGATCAGCGCTGGCTGCGCCCCGCGCCCGGCGGCCACGTGCCGGTCCAGCGCGTTGTGGCAGAGGCTCAGCCGCCCGTCCGGGAACCAGCGGCCATAGGCGCCCTGGTCAGGGTCGAAGGCGCGGGCGGGCGGGGTCTGCCAGTCGATGCCGCGCGCGGCGCGCAGCCACCAGCCCTCCGGGTCGCTCCGCCATCCGGCATAGGCGGCCTCGTAGCCGCCGGCTTCGCCCGCCATGATCCGTCTCCCCACCCTTTCCGGGGCAGGGTGGCAAGTCGGGCGGCAAAGGCAAGGGCCGTCCGTCCCACAGGAAAAAAGGCGCCGGGGGATGGTCCCCCGGCGCCCGGCCCGCATTCCCTCCGGTGCGGAGGGGGCGGCGGCTCAGCGGCGTCCCACGCCGAGGTCGTCGGCGAAGATGTCGCGGTCCTTGGTCTCCGGGACGAACAGCGCCCCGATCACCACCGTCATCAGGGCGATCACGATCGGGTACCAGAGGCCGTAATACACGTCGCCCGTCTGCGCGATCATCGCGAAGGCCGTCGCCGGCAGCAGCCCGCCGAACCAGCCGTTGCCGATGTGATAGGGCAGCGACATGGAGGTGTAGCGGATGCGGGTCGGGAACAGCTCCACCAGCGCGGCGGCGATCGGGCCGTAGACCATGGTGACGTAGATCACCAGGATCGTCAGGATGCCGATCAGCACCGCCGGCTGCTCGCGGAAGATGTCGAAGGGGTGCGCGATCTTCACCACCGTCGGGTTCGACGCCGCCGGATAGCCCGCCGCCGTCAGCGCCGCGCCGAGCTGCGCCGCGAATTCCGGCGTCCCGGCGGTGATCGGCGCCCCGCCCGCGATGGTCACCGTGGTGGGCGAGCCCGCCGGCGCGCTCTCGACCCGATAGTTGACCGAGGCCCGCGCGAGCGCCGCCTTGGCGATGTCGCAGGGCTGGGTGAAGCGCGCCGTGCCCGTCGGGTTGAACTGGAAGGAGCAGGTGCTGGTGTCGGCGTGCACCACCACGGGGATGTTGGTGTGGGCGGCGTGCAGCGCCGGGTTGGCCTCCGCGCTCATCAGCTTGAAGAGGGGGAAGTAGGTCAGCGCGGCGATCAGGCAGCCGCCCAGGATGATCGGCTTGCGGCCGATCTTGTCGGAGAGCCAGCCGAAGAGGACGAAGCCGCCCGAGCCCAGCAGCAGCGACCAGGCGATCAGCAGGTTGGTCGTATAGGCATCGACCTTCAGCACCGAGCCCATGAAGAACAGGGCGTAGAACTGGCCCGTGTACCAGACCACCGCCTGGCCGGCGACGAGGCCCAGCAGCGCGAGCAGCGCGATCTTCGCGTTCTTCCACTGGCCGAAGGCTTCCGACAGCGGCGCCTTGGAGCCCGTGCCCTCGTCCTTCATCTTCTGGAAGGCGGGGCTCTCCTGCATCTGCAGCCGGATCCAGACGGAGACGCCGAGCAGCGCGATGGAGACCAGGAAGGGAATGCGCCAGCCCCAGTCGCGGAAGGCGGCGTCGCCCAGGGCGAGCTGGGTGAAGAGGATCACCAGCAGCGAGAGGAACAGGCCCGCCGTCGCCGTGATCTGGATGAAGGAGGTGTAGAAGCCGCGCCGGCCGTTGGGCGAGTGCTCCGCCACGTAGGTCGCGGCGCCGCCGTACTCCCCGCCCAGCGCCAGCCCCTGGAGGCAGCGCAGGAGGATCAGGATGACGGGGGCGGCGAGGCCGATGCTGTCGGAGGTGGGCAGGATGCCGACGACGAAGGTGGAGATGCCCATGATCAGGATGGTGACGAGGAAGGTGTACTTCCGCCCCACCAGGTCGCCGAGCCGGCCGAAGACCAGCGCGCCGAAGGGCCGCACCAGGAAGCCGGCGGCGAAGGCCAGCAGCGCGAAGATGTTGCGGGTGGTCTCGTCGAACTGGCTGAAGAACTTCACCGCGATGATGGCGGCGAGGCTGCCGTAGAGGTAGAAGTCGTACCACTCGAAGACGGTGCCGAGGGAGGAGGCCAGGATGACCTTCCGCTCCTCCCGCGTCATGGGCGGGTGAGCCGCCCGTGTCCCTGGCGGCGCGGTGGTCGCGCGGGTGCTGCTCATCGTCCTTGGTTCCCAGATGGCCGCTCGGGCCGGGTTGCTTCCTCGTGTCTCGGCGGGGCTTGCCGCTCGCCTTGCGGAGCAGCCTGCCCGGACGTGCCGCAGCGTGGAAGGGGATTCTCCCAACTTCCCCGGGCCGGGGCATTCCCCCCGCCCCGCCCCGATGCGAAAGCGGTGCGGCAGCCGAGGGACGCCGCCGCCGATGACCGCCGCTACCCCAGGAGGCGCCTCTCCCCCGGCCGGTGGTGCGGCCGCCGTGCCCGGCTGGATGGCGGCGCTGGCCTTCGTCGGCCTGGGCGGGGCCCTCGCCCTCTCCGATCCCGGCGGATGGGTCCTGCCGCTCGGCTGGTGCGCCGGGCTGTGGCTGGCCGGCCTGTCCCGGCGCGGCTGGCCCGCGGGCTGGCCGGCCCGGCTGGCGCAAGGCTGCGGCGCGCCGGCCGCCCGCGCGGCCTGGCTGGTGCGGGCCGTCGCCGCGCTCTTCCTGACGGCCGGCCTCGTCTCCGTGGCCGCGCTGGCGGTGCAGCGGGCGCTCGAAACCTCCCGCCTGCTCTGGGGGCTGCCGCTGGGTGCCCTGCTCCTGCTCGCCGGCATGCCGATGGCCCGGCGCGGCGGCTGGCTGCTGCTGGCAGCGGCGGTGCTGCCGTTGCCCTTCCTGGCCGTCGCGGGGGGATGGTCCTGGCCCGCCCCATCCGCCCTGCTGCGTCCGCCGGCCGCGCCGGAGCTGTCCTCCGGCCTCCTGGCCGGGCTGATCGCGGCGCTCGGCGCGGCGATCCTGGCGCCGGCCGGCCCTCAGGCAGGCGAAGGGCATGGCCGCGGGCCGCGCCGGCTGCTGGCGGCCGTGCTCCTGGGCGGGCTGGCCGCCGCCATGGTGGGGGCAGGGGAGCTGCGACGGCTGGAGGGGGCGGCCATCGCCCCCCTGCCGGCCTGGATCGAGGCCTGGCGCCTGGACGGGGCGCGCGGCCATCCCTGGGCGGAGCCGGTGGATGTCGACGGCGACGGGCGGCTGGGGACGGGCGAGCTGATCCTGCACCCGGACGCCCTGGCCCTGGCGGCGCCGCAAATCGCGGGGCTGCCCTGGCCCTTCACCGTCCTGGCCCTGGCCGGCGCGCTGGCGGGGGCCTGCGCCGCGATGCGGGGCGTCGCCCGGCTGGCCGGTGGACGCCGGATGGCCCTCCTCCTGGTCCCGCCGGGGATGGTGCTCGCCTTCGTGACCGGGGGCGGGGTGCTGGCCTTCGCCGAATGGGCGGGGGCGGTCGCCGCGGCCGGGCTGGGGCCCGTGCTGGCGCTGCTGGCCTGGGGTCGACCGCCGCCGCCACGGCAGGCGGCGGCGGCCATGCTGGCGGGGCTGCTGGTGGCGGTCGCCTGGCTGGCCGCGGCGGAGCGCAACGGGGTGGACCTGCTGCGCTGGGGTGGAACGCGCGAGGCGGTGGCGGAGGCGGCCCGGCTGACCCTGGCGCTGCCGCAGGCCGGGCTATGGGACAAAGCGGAGGCGCAGCGCCTGCTGGCCGCCCCCCCGGCGGAGGACGGGCCGCTGGCCGGGCTGCTCGACCTGCGCCCGGCGATCGCGCGGCAGCGGGTGGCGGCGCGGCTGCACGGGCTGGGCAGCGGCGCGGCGGCGGGGGCGCTGGGCCTGGGGGCGGGGGTGCTGGTGCTGCTGCCGGGTGTCCTGGCCCGGCGCCGGGCCGCCGCGGGGCCGGCTACTTCTCGACGAAGGCCTTCTCGATGACGTAGTGGCCGGCCGCGTGCTGGCTGCCCTCGACGAAGCCGCGGCCTTCCAGCAGGACCTTGGCGTCCGCCAGCATCTCCGGGCTGCCGCACAGCATCACCCGGTCATGCTCCGGCGACATCGCCGGCAGGCCGAGATCGGCGAAGACCTTGCCGCTGGCGATCAGGTCGGTGATGCGGCCCTGGTGGCGGAAGGGCTCGCGCGTAACGGAGGGGTAGTAGACCAGCTTCTCGCGGACCATCTCGCCCAGGAACTCGTGCTCCGGCAGCTCGCGCTCGATCAGGTCGCGGCAGGCCAGCTCCGCCACCTGGCGCACCGTGTGGCACAGCACGATCCGGTCGAACCGGTCATAGGCCTCCGGCTCGCGGATCAGCGACAGGAAGGGCGCGAGGCCGGTGCCGGTGGAGAGGAACCACAGGGTCTTCCCCGGCAGCAGGTTGTCGAGCAGCAGCGTGCCGGTCGCCTTGCGCCCGACCAGCAGCGTGTCCCCCTCCTGCAGGTGCTGGAGGCGGGAGGTGAGGGGACCGTCCTGCACCTTGATCGAGAGGAACTCCAGCTCCTCCTGCCAGGGGGCGGAGGCCATGGAATAGGCGCGCAGCAGCGGCCGCCCCTCGACCATCAGGCCGATCATCGCGAACTGCCCCGCCTGGAAGCGGAAGCCCGGGTCGCGGGTGGTGCGGAAGGAGAAGAGCCGGTCCGTCCAGTGATGCACGGACAGCACCGTCTGCTCGAAGAAGGCGGTGTTGGGGCGGGCGGGGGCGTTCATGGCGCAACGGCTATGGGCATCATTTCTCGCAGGTGCAACAGGCGATGCGGGAAAGGACCCCTGCGCCCGCGTCGGGGCGGCGGGGAGGGCAGCCGCCCGGCGCGGCTCCGTTCTCGCGGGCCGTTCCGGCGGCATGGCGCCGCCGTGCCGGGCCGGCGGGACGGGGGCCGTTCCGGACACCCCCTTGGACCTGGCGCGCAAAGGCGCCAGCCTGGGCCGCATGAGCGACCGATACGTCCCGCCCGCCGATCCGGCGACCAGCCCGCCGGTGGGGCCCCTGGTGGACTCCACCCCTCGCCCGCTGCCGGCCCGGGTGCCGCATCGCGGCGCCTCCGTCACCCTGGAGCCGCTGCACCCGCGCCATTCGGAGGAGCTGTTCGCGGCCACCCGCGGCGCGGACGGTTCCTGGGCCTATCTCGGCTACGGCCCCTTCAGCGATGCCGGGGCGATGCGGCGCCACGTCGCGACCTTCTCCACCCAGCACGACCCGATGGCCTGGGCCGTCCGCCAGCACCGCACCGGCACGGCCGACGGCTGGCTGACGCTGATGGAGATCCAGCCGGCCAACGCGCATATCGAGCTGGGGCACATCTGGTTCGGCCCGCGCCTGCAACGCACGCGCGCCGCCACCGAGGCGATGTTCCTGCTGATGCGCCACGCCATGGACGATCTCGGCTACCGGCGGCTGACCTGGAAGTGCAACGCGCTGAACGCGCCGTCCCGCGCCGCCGCCGCCCGGCTGGGCTTCACCTACGAGGGCACGCTGCGCAACGTGATGGTGGTCAAGGGCCGCTCCCGCGACACCGCCTGGTTCTCCATCCTGGAGGATGAATGGCCGGCCCGGCGCGAGGCCATCGCTGCCTGGCTGGACGATGCCAACTGGGACCCCTCCGGCCGGCCACGCCGCTCCCTGGTCCGGCCTGGCGGATAGCGCGGGCGCCCCGCCGGTCGGCCCGGCGGCTCAGATCACCGCGGTCTGGCGGGGATTGCCGATCATCGCCAGGAATTCCTGCCGGGTGCTGCGGTTGTCGCGGAAGGCGCCGAGCATGCGGCTGGTGACCATGGTGACGCCCGGCTTGTGGGCGCCGCGGGTGGTCATGCACTGGTGGGCCGCCTCGACGACGACGGCAACGCCCAGGGGCTGGAGCACGTCCTGGATGGCGTTGGCGATTTGCGCCGTCAGCTTCTCCTGGATCTGCAGGCGCTTGCCGTAGGCGTCCACCACCCGGGCGAGCTTGCTGATGCCCACCACCCGGCCGCTGGGCAGGTAGCCGACATGGGCGCGGCCGATGATCGGCGCCATGTGGTGCTCGCAGGTGCTCTCCAGCCGGATGTCGCGCAGCACGACCATCTCGTCATAGCCCTCGACCTCCGAGAAGGAGCGCTGGAGGAGGGCCATCGGATCCTCCTCGTAGCCGGAGAACCACTCCCGGTAGGCGCGGGCCACGCGCTTGGGGGTATCGGCCAGCCCTTCGCGCCGAGGGTCGTCGCCCGCCCAGCGCAGCAGGGTGCGGATCGCATCCTCCGCCTCCTCGCGGGTCGGCCGCGGCGGCTCCCCGGCGACGGTTGGGGGGACGGCAGGCTCGGTGGGCACGGAGGCGGGATCCTCTCTCGGCGGTGGAGGGGTCATCTGGTCGACAAGGGTGCGGCGCACAAGCGGGAGGGTGGGAGACCGGAACTCTTGTCTTATAGAATTTACAGATGTATGGCTTGGCCTGGGACGGATCGCTGGCCGGGAGCATCGGCGGGGCGGGAATCCGCTCCCCGGACATCGGCCGGGCGCCGGCGCGGCATCGCACCGCCGAACGGACTCGCCCAGGCCGCAGGTTGCACGGGGCTGCCGACGCTGTGACCAAGGCTCTCTACCTGCACGGGGCGCATGATGCCCGGGTCGCTCCCTTCAACCTGCGGGAGGGGCGGCCGGACGAGGCATTGCTGGAGGTGGCGGCGGTCGGCCTCTGCGGCAGCGACCTGCACTACTACAAGGATGGCGGCATCGGCTCGGCCCAGATCAAGGCGCCCTTCGTGCCGGGGCACGAGTTCGGCGGCTGGCTGGCGGAGGACGTGGCGGAGCGGGGCCTGCGGCGCGGCACGCTCGTCGCCGTCGATCCGAACAAGGCGTGCGGCGACTGCCCCTATTGCCATGCCGGCCATCCGAACCTCTGCCCCCATGTCGAGTTCATCGGCGCCCCGCCCTTCGACGGTGCGATGACGCAGCGCATCTGGGTGCCGCGCAGCCAGATCGTCGCCATCCCGCAGGGCTTCACGCCGCTGGACGCGGTGATGCTGGAGCCGCTGGGCGTGGCCATCCATGCCGTGGACCTGGCCAAGCCGCGCCTGCTGGAGCGCGTGGCCGTGCTCGGCTGCGGCCCGATCGGGCTGCTGCTCCTCCAGGTGCTGAAGGCCGCCGGCGCGGGCGAGGTACTGGCGGTCGACCCGCTGGAGCACCGCCGCGCCATGGCCGCCCGGCTCGGCGCCGACCGGGCCGGCAGCTCCGTGGGGGACATCCAGGGCTGGACCGGGGGCGAGGGCGCGCCGCTGGTGATCGAGGCGACCAACAACCCGCTGGGCTTCCGCGACGCGGTGCTCTCCGCCCGGATCGGCGGGCGAGTCGTGCTGGTCGGCATCCCCGATGGCGACACCTACACCCTGCCGGCGGCGGATGCGCGGCGGCGCGGGCTGAAGATCAAGTTCTCCCGCCGGATGGGCGAGGTCTATCCGCGCGCCATCGCCCTGGTGGCCGCGGGGAAGGTGGACGTGGCCGCGCTGGTCACGCACCACGTCGCGCTGGAGGAGGGGCCCGAGGCCTTCCGCCGCCACGCCGCCGATGCGCCGGGGGTGATCAAGACGCTGATCTATCCCAACGGGGGCGGGGCCGCGCCGCACGGGACAGGGCGGCCGTAGCGCCGCGCGCGCCGGCGTCGCGATCTGAGATACCCCCCCTCTGTAATCGCCATGCCCGCCGCTACCGCGTCCGGCGACAAGCTGTGGCGCGAGAGGGCAGCACCACGGTGGCGGACAGGTCGGGACGGGCCGGTCCGCGCCGCGGGGGCGACCCGGATCGGGCGGCAAGCCCGGCCGGGGCAGGGGAGGAACGAGGACCGCCGTGACCATGCGGATGCTGACGCCCGACGGGATCTCCTTCGTCGGCCAAGACCTGAACCGCGCCGAATGCGTGATGACGACCCGCTCCGGCGACCTCTTCGTGCCGGACGGGCGCGGCGGCATCTCCGTGATCGCAGCGGATGGCGGCATCACCCGCCTCCTGGCCCGCGACGCGCCGGAGGGCTTCCTGCCCAACGGCATCGCCCTGCTCCCCGACCGTAGCGTCCTGATCGCCAATCTCGGCCCCGCCGGCGGCGTCTGGCATCTGGCGCGGGACGGCGCGCTGACGCCCCGGCTGCGCGAGGTGGACGGCCGCGCCCTGCCGCCCACGAACTTCGTCGGCATCGACCGACAGGGCCGCACCTGGGTGACGGTCAGCACCTGGGCGGTCCCGCGCGAGCAGTCCATGCGCAAGGGCTACGGGGACGGCTTCATCGTGCTGATGGACGGGCGCGGCGCGCGGATCGTGGCGGAGGGCATCGGCTTCACCAACGAGGCGATCGTCGATCCCTCCGGCGAATGGCTTTACGTCAACGAGACCATCGGCCGCCGCACCAGCCGCTTCCCGATCCGCCCCGACGGCTCGCTGGGAGAGAAGGAGGTCTTCGCGCAGTACGGCGCGGGCACCTGGCCGGACGGCTTCGCCTTCGACGAGGAGGGCGGCGTCTGGATCGTCAGCGTCATCAGCAACCGCGTCATCCGCGCCACGCCGGACGGGCGGCAGGAGCTGATCCTGGAGGATGCGGACGCGGCGGATGTCGCCGCGGCGGAGGCGGCCTTCCAGGAGGGGCGCTTCGGCCGGCCGCAGATGGACCTCGGCCGCAGGCGCGGGCTGCGCAACCTGTCGGGCATCGGCTTCGGCGGGCCGGACCGGAGGACGGTCTACCTCGGCTCGCTCTTCGGCGAGAGGCTGGCGAGCTTCCGCTCGCCGGTCGCCGGGGCGCCGCCGGTCCACTGGAATTTCTGATGCGCCGGGAGTTCTGATCCCGGACCGGGCGGCCCCTGGCGGGACCGCCTCCCGCGGACCACAGTTCGGATGACGGGCCAGAGAGCCCGCGCAGGAGGACGACGTGAAGAGAAGGCAGCTTCTCGCCGCCGGGCCGCTGGCCCTGGCGGCCATTCGCACCACCCCGGCCCGGGCGCAGCAGCGCACCATCCGGCTAGCGACCATCGCGCTGAACAACAGCCCCTGGCACCACGCCATGATGCGCTTCAAGGAGGTGGTGGAGACCGAGAGCCAGGGCCGGCTGGAGGTCAACCTCTACACCGACGGGCAGCTCGGCGACATCGGCGGGCTGATGTCGGCCATGCAGCTCGGCACCGTCGAGCTGTCCTACTACGGCGCGCCCTCCATCGTGCAGCTGCGCGGGGCGGAGGCACTGAACATCATGTACATGCCCTACCTGTTCCGCAGCGCGGAGTGGGCGGAGCGCATCCAGAACAGCGACGAGTTCCGCGCCATCTACGACCGCATCGCCGGCACGGCCGGGGTGCGGCTGGTCGGCGCCTGGGGCCAGCGCTCGCCGCGCGCGCTGCAGACCATCCGGGGGCCCGTCACCAGGCCCGAGGAGGTCCGCGGCATGCGGATCCGCGTGGCGCCGATCCTGATGCTGCGCGCCACCTTCGAGCGGCTGGGCGCGCAGATCACCCCGATGGGGATGCTGGAGATCTACAACGCCCTCTCGCGCGGCGCGATCGATGGCCAGGACAACGGCTTCGACCTGTCCATCCCCGCCCGCTTCCACGAGGCGGCGAAGTTCTGGTCCGCCACCGACCATGCTTACGAGCTGGTGGGCCTCTTCGCCTCCGAGCGCTTCTGGAAGGGCCTCTCCTCCGCCGACCGCGAGCTGATGGAACATGCCGGCAAGCAGACGGGCGAGGTGACCACCCGCCTGACCCGCAAGCTGGACGGGGAGGGGGTGGAGCTGCTGCGCAATGCCGGGGCGAGCTACGTCGTGCCCGACCGTGACGCCTTCCGCGCCGCCCTGGCCGGGCTGGAGCAGGAGCATGACGGCAAGTCCTGGCCGGCGGGCATGGCCGCCCGCATCCGCCGCGCGCAGGAGGCGGGGTGAGCCGCAGCGTCCCGGCGGTGGCCGGGCGGCAGGCCGAGCCCGCGGCGGGCCGCCTGCTGCGCGGCTTCGCGCGGGGGCTGGCGTGGGTGGCCCGCGCCTGCGTCATCCTGGCGATGGTGGCCCTGGTGGTCCTCTCCGTGGGGCAGGTGGTGGACCGCTACCTCGTCAAGAGCACCTTCGACGCCTATGACCAGCTCTCCCGGCTCTGCCTGGTCTGGCTGACCTTCATCGGCATCGCGCTGGGCATCCGCGAGCGGGCGAACATCCGCATCGAGCTGCTGGAGCATCTGCTGCCCGGCATCGGCACCCGCGCGCTGGCGGGGCTGCTGGACGTGGTGGTGCTGCTGACCTCCGCCTACCTGGTCTGGAGCGGCTGGGTGCTGCTGGAGGTCGGCGCCTACCAGGCCATCATGAACACGCCGCTGAGCTACGACGTGGTCTATGCCGGGCTGCTCGCGGGGCTCGCGCTGCTGGCCGTCTTCCTGCTGCTCCGCCTCTGCGGCGTCGGCGGGGAGATGGAGGGGCGCGGGGAGCACGGGCCATGATCCTGCTCAGCGCCGTGCTCTTCTTCGGCCTGCTGCTGCTGGGCCTCGATGTCGGCTTCTCGATGATCCTCGCGGCGCTGGCCGGGCTGCTGCTGCGCCACGATGGCGGCGGGGATGTGGTGATGGCGCCGCTGACCCTCGTCTCCAACGTCGACACGGCCGTGCTGATCACCGTGCCGCTCTTCGTCCTGGCGGGGGAGCTGATGAACCAGGGCGGGCTGACGCATCGCCTGATCGGCTGGTCCTCCGCCATGGTCGGGCACATGCGCGGCAGCCTGGGGCAGGTCGGCATCCTGACCAACCTGGTGATGTCGGGCATCTCCGGCTCGGCGGTGGCGGATGCCACCGCGACCGGCGGGCTGCTGATCCCCGCCATGAAGCGGGAGGGCTACCGGCCCGGCTTCGCCGCCGCGGTGATCGCGGCCGGCGCCATGCTGGGGCCGATCATCCCGCCCTCCATCCCGATGATCGTCTATGCCGTCACGGCCAACGTCTCGATCGGCAAGCTGTTCCTGGCCGGCATCGTCCCCGGCCTGCTGATGGCCGCGGGCTACATGGTGCTGTGCGCGATCATCGCGCGCCGCCGCGGCTACGCCGCCCGGCCACGGTCGAGCTGGGGCGAGCGGATCACCGCCACGCGCACGGCGATCTGGGCGCTGGCGATCCCCGTGCTGATCATCCTGGGCATCCGCTCCGGCATCGTGACGGAGACGGAGGCGGCGGGGGTGATCTGCGCCTATGCGCTGGTGGTCGGCTTCCTGGTCTACCGCGACCTGAAGGGGCGCGAGCTGGGCCAGGTGCTCTACGCGGCCGGGCGGACCTCGGCGGTGATCCTGTTCCTGCTGGCCGCGGCCGGTCCCTTCGCCTGGCTGCTGAACGAGGCGCATATCGCCACCGCCATCTCCGGCGCGATCCTCTCCCTCTCCTCGGACCCGCTGGTGATCCTGCTGGTGGTGAACCTGGTGCTGCTCGCGGTGGGCATGATCCTGGAGCCGCTGCCGGCCCTGGTGATGTTCGTCCCGACCCTGCTGCCGATCCAGGCCCAGCTCGGGCTCGACCCGGTCCACTTCGCCATGGTGGTCATCATGAACCTGATGATCGGCATGCTGCACCCGCCGATCGGGTTGCTGATCTTCGTGACCAGCGCCGTCGGGCGCGTGCCGATCTGGCCGGTTGCCATGGAGGCGCTGCCGTTCCTCGGCTGGTCGCTCGCCGTGCTGGGGCTGATCACCCTCTTCCCGGCCCTGGTCACCTGGCTGCCGGGGGTCGCCCTCTGAAGGCCGCATGGTCCGGATGCGCGACGCGCAGCGTTTCCGTCCGGCCGGGGACCAGGGACCGGGCGCGAAGGTGTTCGACGAAGTCGCGGGCGGCGCAGGACAGGCTATCGACGTCGCGGACCATGATGCAGATCTGCGGCCGGGCCCAGTGGTCGGTCAGCGGGATGAAGCGCAGCCCGTACCGCCCGCCCAGGCTCGCCTCCATGACCGAGGGGGCAAGCCCGATGCCCATGCCCGCGCCGACCATGCGGCAGAGCGTGTCGAAGCCGCGCACGCGGATGCGGGTGCGCTTCATGACGGAGGCCTGGCGGGCGACGCCGTCCATCAGCTGCGCCAGCACGCTGCCGGTGGTCTGCTCGACCTGGTCGTATTCCAGCGTCTCCAGGTAGGAGACGCTGGGGCGCTGCGCCAGCGGGTGCCCCTCCGGCACGGCGACGCAGAGGTCGTAGCTGCGGTAGGGAAACAGCTGCAGCGTCCCCGGGATGAAGAGGTTCGGGCCGATGCCGATATCGGCCCGTCCCTCCGCCACGTCGCGGACGATGCCGGGGGTCTCGATCTCCTCGAGGTCGAGCCGCAGATGCGTCCGCTCGCGCAGGAAGTCGCGGATGTCGGCGGGCAGGCCGGCGGTGAGGGAGGACGCGCTGGCGCGGACCCGGACATGGCCGCGGACCCCTTCCGCATAGTCGGACATCTCGTCCTCCATGCGGTCGAGCATGCGCAGGACCATGCGGGCATGATGCTCGAAGGCCTCGCCGGCGGGGGTGGGACGCACGCCCCGCAGGCCCCGCTCGAAGAGCGGCGTGCCGACCAGCGCCTCCAGCTCCGACAGCCGCTTGCTGACCGCGGAGGGGACGATGTGCTCCCGCTCCGCCGCCTTGGCGATGCTGCCCGTCTCGATGGTGGCCACGAACAGCCGGGCCGAGACCGGGTCCATCCGGCGCGCCATCCTGCCGTCCCTGCTCACCGGTCCTCCTCCCTGATCCGCTCTTCCCGGGGCCGGCGGGCCTACGCCGCGGCCGCGCCCCTTCTAGAGCAGATTGCCGGCGGACGGACACGCCCGGGGGGCGTGAATCGCCCCGCGAACAGGGGTCTGGACCAGGACGCGGCCCCAGGCGGACGGCATCCTGCCCCAGTCTCCCCGGCCCGGCCGGCCCCGGCCGCACGGCACCGTGCCGCCCGGCATCCGGGCCGGACCGCCCATCTCCGCCCAAGAGGGGGGGAGGCGCCATCCAGCGCTTGGCCTGGGCGCTGCCAGGCGCCAGCCTGCGGGCAAAGGGCCGCCGCATCCCGGCGGGGCCGCTGACGGCCCCGCAGGCAGGTCGGCCCGGCCACGGGAAGGAAACCGTCCGATGCTGCGCCGCTCGCTCCTCGCGCTCCTGGCTGCCCCGCCGCTTCTTTCCGGCGCGGCGCGGGCGGAGACCTTCCCCTCCCGCCCGATCCGCATCGTCTCGCCCTTCCCGCCGGGCGGGGGCACCGACCTGCTCTCCCGCGCGGTCGGGCAGCGCCTGGCGGAGGCGAAGGGCTGGACGGTGGTGGTGGAGAACCGCGCCGGTGCCAACGGCACGATCGGCCTGGGCGAGGTCGCCCGCGCCGCGCCGACCGGCTACGACCTGGTGCTGGCGCAGCAGGACAACATGATCCTGTCGCCGCTGCTGACGAAGGTGCCCTTCGACCCGGCGCAAGACTTCAGCCCCGTGGCCTTCATCGGCACCACGCCGCTGATCCTGCTGGTCGCGGCCAACTCGCCCTATCGCAGCATGGCGGACCTCGTCGCCGCCTCGAAGGCGCGCAAGGGCGAGCTGAGCTTCGGCAGCTCCGGCGCCGGCAGCAACTCCCATATCATCCTGGAGATGCTGCGCCGCCGCGCGGGGCTGGAGATGCAGCACGTGCCCTATCGCGGCTCCGGCCCGGCGCTGGCCGACCTGCTCGGCGGGCATGTGGCGGCGATCGGCACCTCCATCGCCTCGGCCAAGGGGGCGCTGGATGCCGGCACCGCCCGGGCGCTGGCGGTCAGCGGGCCGGCGCGCAGCCCCTCGCTGCCCCAGGTGCCGACGCTGATGGAGGGCGGGACGCAGGTGAACGTCACCACCTGGTGGGCGATGCTGGGGCCGAAGGGCCTGCCGGAGCCGGTGGTGGGGCAGCTCAACGAGGCGATCAACGCGCTGCTGGCCCAGCCCGGCCTGATGAAGGTCATGGCCGACAGCGGGGTGGAGCCCAACGCGATGACGCCCGCCGCCTTCGACGCCTTCCTCAAGCGCGAACTGGCGACCTGGAAGGGCATCATCGCCGAGATCGACCTGAAGCTCGACTGAGAACGGAATTCCCATGAGCACTCCCGAATCCGACCCGCGCTTCGTCGAGGTCGTCGAGGTCGGCACCCGCGACGGGCTGCAGATCGAGCGCACCATCCTCTCCGCGCGCGACAAGATCGACCTCGTCGACAGCATGCTCGACAGCGGCATCCGCCATGTCGAGGTGACCTCCTTCGTCTCGCCCAAGGCGGTGCCGCAGCTCGCCGATGCGGAGGAGGTGCTGCGCGGCATCCGCAAGCGGCCCGACACCAACCTGATGGCGCTGGTGCCCAACCTGCGCGGGGCGGAGCGCGCGTTGACCACGCCGGTCGATGGCGGCGTGCTGCTGATCTCCGCCTCGGAGACGCACAACCGCAAGAACCTGAACCGCGGCGTCGGCGACAGCCTGGAGGCCTTCCCGGCCGTCGCCGCCCGGCTGCGCGAGGGCGGCAAGGAGGTCCTGGGCGCCATCGCCGTCGCCTTCGGCTGCCCTTTCGAGGGCGACGTCCCGGTGGAGCAGGTGGTGCGCATCGCCCGCGCCTATGCGGAACTCGGCGTGGGGCATGTGACGCTGGGCGACACCACGGGCATGGCCACGCCCAACAACATCCGCGCCACGCTGCGCGCCCTGAAGGCGGCGCTGCCGGGAATGGGATTCACCCTGCACCTGCACAACACCCGCGGCGTCGGGCTGGCGAACGTGCTGGTCGGGCTGGAGGAAGGCGTGCGGCGCTTCGATTCCGCCGCGGGCGGGCTGGGCGGCTGTCCCTTCGCGGCCGGGGCCACGGGCAACATCTGCACCGAGGATCTCGTCTACCTGCTGGCCGAGAGCGGCTGGGAGACGGGGGTCGACCTGGAGAAGACCATCGCCATCGCCCACCGCATGGAGGCGCTGCTGGGCAAGCCGCTGGCGGGGCAGGTGATGCGCGCCGGGCCGCGGCTGCGCCTGCATCCGGTGGATGCCGTGCCCACGGCGGCGGGCTGAGGCGCATGGGCGCACCGCCGCTCGCCGGGATCCGCGTGCTCGACCTGACGCGGATCCTCTCCGGCCCCTTCTGCACCATGATGCTGGGCGACATGGGCGCCGACGTGGTCAAGCTCGAGGACCCGCGGGAGGGCGACCCGATCCGTCACATCGGCGCCGGGCGCGAGGGGCTGAGCTGGTACTTCGCCTCCTTCAACCGTAACAAGCGTTCCGTGGCGCTGGACCTGCGCTCGCCGGAAGGGCTGGAGACGCTGGCGCGCATGATCGGGCGCGCCGACGTGCTGGTGGAGAACTACCGCCCCGGCGTGCTGGCGAAGATGGGCTTCGACGAGGCGCGCCTGCGCGACCTCAATCCCCGCCTGGTCGTGGCCAGCATCAACGGCTATGGCGCCACCGGTCCCTATGCCGGCCGCCCGGCCTTCGACTTCGTCATCCAGGCGATGAGCGGCTTCATGAGCGTGAACGGCGAGCCGGAGGGCGTGCCGCTGCGCAGCGGCCTGCCGATCACCGACCTGGTGGCCGGGCTCTATGCCGCCTTCGGCGTGGTCAACGCGCTGCGCGCCCGCGACCGCGACGGGGTGGGGCAGCGGGTGGAGGCGGCGATGATGGACGGCATCATGAGCATGTTCGCCTACCTCGCCTCCGACCACCTCGCCACCGGCGCCCTGCCGCCGCGCACCGGCAACGACCACCCGATCGCCTCGCCCTACGGGCTGTTCCGCACGCGCGACGGGGCCATCGCCGTGGCACCCAGCACGGATGCCATCCTGCGCCGCCTGCTGGGCGAGCTGAGGCTGGGACACCTGCTGCAGGATCCGCGCTTCGCCACCAACAGCGACCGGGTGCGGCACCGGGCCGAGATCAACGCGCTGATCGAGGAGCGGCTGGCCGAGGACAGCCAGGAGAATTGGGTGCGCCGCCTGAACGCCGCCGGCGTGCCCTGCGGGCTGGTGCAGGACATGCGCCAGGCCCTGTCGGACCCGCAGGTGCTGCACCGGGAGATGGTGATGGAAGTGGAGCATCCGGGGCACGGCACCGTGCGCATGCTGGGCTTCCCGGTGAAGCTGTCCGGCACGCCCTGCGCCCTGCGCCACCCGGCGCCGGACCATGGCGCGCAGACGGCGGAGGTGCTGGCGGAGTGGGGCGTCGCGTTGCCCGCCCACGGCGCGGAGCGCGGCGTCGCGCCGGCCGCGGAGTAGCGCCGCGGACAATGCCGTCCGGGGGCCCGTGCTCCCGGCAGCCGACACCGCGCGATCCGGCCGCGCGCCGGGGAAAGGCGACCTCCACCGGACGCGCGGCCGGCATCGGCGCGACATGCCCGCCCCCCGCGTCGCCGCCTCGTTCCCGCGGGACGGATCTTCACGAGTCCGTAACGCCTCTCCGTTACGATCTTGCGGATGCAGCGGCGATGCCGGAGCGGTGCGCCGTCGGGAACAGCCTGAATCGTGCCATCATCGAGGAGGAAGATGCTGGCCGTCCGCATCGTGACGCGATGTCCGGTGCAAACTTTCCGGCGTCACGGGGTTGACCAGACGGAGGGTGCCGCGCGGCGCCGCGAAGCGCAGAAGCCAGGGATCAGAGGATGAGCGTTGCTTTCAAGCCGATTCACCAAAGCCTGCGCGTCCTGTTGCGTGACGTCCTGAAGCGGTTCGGCCTCCGGCCGGGTCTGACGCGGTACCGTCCCGAACGCGCCTACATGCGCGGCGGCCGCCCGGGACCGGTGCCGGCCCGGCACGATCCATCGGCGCCGCAACGACGCGGCTGAACCCGCGTCGTCCGACTGCCGCCTCGCGCTACGCCTTGGGCCAGGACTGCACGCGCGTGGTGCGGGCACGGATGGCCTCCCAGTCATAGGCGACGCCGAGCCCGGGGCTATCGGGCACCCCGAAGCAGCCATCCTCCCCCACCGACTCCAGCTCGTCGGCGTAGCCACAGGCGAAGACCTGCGGGATCGGGTTCCGGACGCCGGGTCCGACCAGCGACAGCTCATAGAAGTTGGTGTTTCGGATCGCCGCCATCAGCTGTCGCTGCGCCGGGCCGGCGGCGTGCAGCTCGATATCCAGCCCGAAGGCCTCGGCGAGGTGCGCGGTCTTCATCACCCCGGTGATGCCCATGTCGTATTCCGGGTCGGCGCGCAGGAAATCCGTGCCGCCTTCCGTGATCCAGGGCACCTTCGCCTCCAGCGTGCGCACGTGCTCGGTCAGCAGCAGCGGCGTGCGCAGCTTCTCGCGCAGGCGACGGTGCGCGAGCGGCGCGGTGCCCGTGTCCAGGAAGGGGTCCTCGTACCAGAAGTACCCCGCCTCGTCGCAGGCACGGCCGACGTAAAGCGCGTCGGCGAAGCTGCGCAGCTCGCTGGCCGGGTCAATCATCAGCGCCATCTCCGGCCCGACGGCGGCGCGCACGCCCAGGAGGTTCTCCGCCTCGTCGCGCGGATCGGCTTCCTCCCAGCCATGGATCTTGAAGCCGCGATAGCCGAGCGCGCGGCAGTGCTGCGCGAATTCGGCGAAGGCGGCCTTATCGCTCAGCGCGCCGTTGCGGTCGCCATGCACCGTGCTGGCATAGGTCGGCAGCCGTGTCCGCATGGTGCCGAGCAGCCGGTGGATGGGTTGCCCCGCGGCCTTGCCCGCCAGGTCCCACAGCGCAACGTCCAGCGCCGAAAGCCCCACCGCGCCGAGATGGCGGGCGGCGCGGCGCAGATCCGTCCAGATCGCCTCGCGCGCGAAGGGATCGCGGCCGAGCAGCTTCGGCGCCAGCGCCGCCACCTGGCCGAGGATGGCCGGGTTCTTGGCGCTGTGCATGGGGATGTACTCGCCCCGCAGCCCGTCATCGGTGCGCAGCACGACGCAGAAGGACCCGATCGTCTGCATGCCGCCGGGCCGGCAGACGAGCTGGCCGGAATGGTCGCGCCCGAAGCCAGGGGCGTCATAGGCGAATTCGTGGAGCTCCACGCGGTCGATGGCGGTCATGGGCGGGTCCTCATTCCACGCGGATGCCGGCGTCGCGGATCACCGCGCCCCAGCGCTCCAGCTCCGATCGCACGAAGGCGGCGAACTCCGCCGGGGGGATGCCGGAGGGCACGGCGCCCAGCTCGCGGATGCGCGCCGTGACCGCCGGCTTGCGCACCGCCTCGCCGGCCACCTGGCCGAGCCGGTCCACGATGGGCTGTGGCGTGCCGCCGGTGACGAACAGCCCGTACCAGGTGACCGCCGCGGCGCCGGGCAGGCCGGCCTCGGCCATGGTCGGCACCTCGGGCAGCATCTCCGTCCGCTGCGCGGAGGTGACGGCCAGGGCCCGCAGCTTGCCCTCGCGGATCGTCGGCAACAGGGAAAGCGGGTCGCCGAAGGTCATGTTCACCCGGTTCTCCAGCAGGTCCGGGATCACCGTCGCGAAGCCGCGGGCGTAGTGGATGATGTCGAGCCTCACCCCCGCCGCCCGCTCGAACAGCACGGCCGAGAGGTGCTGGGAGGAACCCAGCCCGCCGGTGGCGGAGGTCAGCATCCCCGGCCGCCGCCGCGCCGCATCGATCAGCCCGGCGACGTCGCGCAGCCCCGTGGCGGGGTTGACCGCCAGCACCATGGGGACGGTGGCGACGAGCGTGACGGGCGCGAAGTCGCGCACCGGGTCGTAAGGCGTGTTGGCATAGATCTGCGGGTTGGTGGCATGGGTGCTGAAAGTGCCCATGAGCAGGGTGTGGCCGTCCTTCGGGGCACGGGCCACCAGCTCCGCGCCGATGGCGCCGTTCGCGCCGGTGCGGTTCTCCGCCACGAAGGGCTGGCCCAGCGCCTCGCCCAGTTGGGCCGCCATCAGCCGCGCCAGGATATCGGTCGCCGCCCCGGGGGCGAAGGGAATGACCACCCGGCCGGGATGCGTGGGAAAGTCCTGCGCCTGCGACGGGCTGGGCAGGGTCGCGAGGATGGGCAGCAGCGACAGTGCGCGCCGTGTGAGCATGGTTCCACTCCCCAGGGCCGGCTCTCCGTCCGGCAGAAGTAATATAGCTGTCTGACAGCATGACTGCCAAGCCCATTGCGTGTCCGGTGGCGGGATGGCACGTCAGGCCCATGCCCGCATCCTTCCCTCCGGCCCGTTTCCGGCGCCCCCGGCTCTATGAGGAGATCGCCGCCCGGATCATGGACTTCATCCGGGAGCAGGGCGTGCCGGTGGGGGGGCGCCTGCCGCCCGAGGCGGACATCGCCCGCAGCCTCGGCGTCAGCCGCCCGGCGGTGCGGGAGGCGATGGTGGCGCTGGAGACGGCGGGAATCGTGCTGGCCCGCAGCGGCGGCGGCACCTTCGTGCTGCGTCGGCCCAGGCGTGGCCCGCTGCCCTGGGCCCGGCGTGGCGACCCCGGCCCCGGCCCGCGCGAGCAACTGCGCGCCCGCCAGCTGATCGAGCCGGAGATGGCGGCGGAGGCGGCCCGGGTCGCCACCGCCGGGCAGATCGACGCGCTGGACCAGCTCGGGCGCGAGGTCTCCGCCCTGGCCTCCGCCGGCCTGCCCTTCGCCGAGCGGGCCGTGGAATTCCACATCGCGCTCGGCGTCGCCTCCGGGGTGGCGCCGCTGGCCGACTTCCTGCCCAGCCTGCTGGACAGCGAGCAGCACGACATGTGGACCCTGCTGCGCGAGCGCTACGGCAGCGGGGAGGGGGCGTCCGCCCGCACGGGGCTGCGCGAGGCGCTGGTGGACGCGCTGCGCCGGCGCGACCCGGAGCGGGCGCGGCAGCTGATGCGCGCCCATCTGGCGGCCGCGGAGCGCACCTGCTTCGGCACCGTGGCGGAGGAGGAGGCCGCGGCGCCGCCCTGCTAGGGCCTGTCCGGTTCACACGCCCGCGGCGGGAGCGCCCCGGCCCTTTGTCTGCGGCGGCGGCTCGCCGGCCCGGGACGTCCGCGCGCCTCCGCCGCGTCGATGGCGGTCTGCACCAGCGCCGGGGCGGCAGCCGCGCCGCCGCCCCGGAGGCCGTCAGCCGGCCTCGATCAGGGCCAGGGCGGCGTTGGTCGTCCCCTCGTCGCTGACCAGCACCTTGGGGATGCCGCCGCGCAGGGCGGCGGCGATCACCGCGCTCTTGTGGCCGCCGCCCGCGGCCAGCACCACGTGCCGCACCCCGGCCAGGCCGGCGGAAGGCAGGCCGATCACCCGGTCGTTGATCGGGTGGTCGATGGGCCGGCCCCGCGCATCGAGGAACTGCCCCAGCACGTCGCCCACCGCGCCGGCCGCGCGCAGCTCCTCCACCGGGACGTCGCGCGGCAGGCCATGGCGGATGAGCAGCGAGCGCGGGCTGAGGTCGCCCAGGCTGAGCAGGGCGAGGTCCACGGCGCGGATGCGGGCGAAGGCCTCGGCGAAGACGTCCTGCGCCACCAGCGTGTCGCGCGAGGCGGCGCTGCCGGCATAGATCGGCGCCGCGAGGTAGGCGCATTGCGCGTTCAGCCGCCGCGCGAGCTCGCCCGCCGTCTCGAAGCTGTTGAGGTCCAGCCCCTGGGTCAGCCCGCCCATCATCGAGGTGACGAGGAGGTCCGGCAGGTCGGCCGGCACGATGTGGCGGATCGCCTCGCGCAGCGTCGCGCCCCAGCCGACGCCGAAGACGGCGACGGCCGTGCGCGCGAGGAACTGCGACAGGTAGTCCCCCGCGGCGACGCCCAGCAGCGGCGCGACCTTCTCCGGATCCTCGGGCGTCGGGATGATGACCGCATCGGCCAGGCCGAACTCGCGGATCAGCCGCTGCTCCAGCGCGACGCAGCTTTCCAGCCGGGAGGTGAGGGAGATGCGGACCAGCCCGCTGGACCGCCCCTCCGCCAGGATGCGGTTGACGCGCAGCCGCGTCAGGCCGAGCCGGGCGGCGATCTCCGCCTGGGTCAGGTCCTCCATGTGGTAGAGCCAGGCGACGCGCACCGACAGCTGCTCATCCGAGGCGCTCACGCCGGCTTCCCCCTTTTGCTCCCGGCTGCGCCGGTGGTCGATATTACAATTGTGCGAATGGATTTACACCTGCTCAAAGGCTGGTTACGGTGCCGTGCAAGCCGAGGAGGGCAGACTGCCCTGCCGCGGGACTTCCGGCCATGCCGGCGGGCGCGGCGCAGCGGCGGGAACGGACGACCCGGTCGCGACAACGCACGGGCGGATGAGGAGGGGACACGAGATGGGCCAGCACGTCTCTCGTCGCACGATCCTGGCGGCCTCCGGCGCCGCCCTGGCCGTCCCGCTATCCGCCCCCTGGGTGGCGCGCCCCGCCCATGCGGCGCCGCGCGAGATCCGCTTCTGGCACGCCATGGCCGGGGTGAACGGCGAGCGGCTGGAGGAGCTGACACGCCGCTTCAACGCCTCCCAGGCGGAGTACAACGTCGTGCCCGTCTTCAAGGGCACCTATGACGAGCTGATCAACGGCACCGTCGCCGCCTACCGCACCCGCACCCAGCCGCAGCTCGTGCAGATCTACGAGCGCGGCTTCATGACCATGCTGCTCTCCAATGCCATCATGCCCGTGCAGGAGCTGATGGCGGCGCAGAAGCAGGCGGTGGACTGGGGCGACTTCATCAAGCCGATCGCCGGCTACTACACCTACAAGGGCCAGCTCCAGGCGATGCCCTTCAACTCCTCCACGCCGATCCTGTACTTCAACAAGGCGCATTTCGCGAAGGCGGGGATCGAGCGGCCGGCCGAGACCTGGCAGGGGCTGGAGGAGCAGCTGCGCCGCGTCAAGGCGGCCGGCGGCCCGGGCAGCATCATGGCCGACGACTACCACTGGAGCTGGTTCGAGAACTACAGCGCCATCAACGACCTCTCCTACGCCACCCGCAGCAACGGCTTCGAGGGGCTGGACACGGAGTTCGTGTACAACCGCACCGGGCTGGTGAGCCAGGTCGGACGGATGAAGCGCTGGCTGGATGACGGCCTCCTCCAGATCGCCGGCCAGGGCGTGGCGCCCACCGCCGTCTTCACCGCCGGCCGCTCCGCCACCTTCATGGCCTCCACCGCCGCGCATTCGGCGATGATGGCGGCGAACGACCTGGACTGGAGCGCGGTGCCGCTGCCCTGGGAGGAGGGGCGCGAGGCGCGCAACAGCGTCATCGGCGGCGCCGTCCTCTGGGTGCTGAAGGGCCATGCCGAGCCCGACTATGCCGGCACCGCCGCCTTCCTCGCCTACCTGGCGAAGCCCGAGACGCAGGTCTGGTGGCACAAGGCGACCGGCTACGTCCCCGCCACCAACGCCGCCTATGCGATGGCGAAGCAGGAGGGCTGGTACAGCCAGCGCCCGACGCAGGAGATCGCCGTGCAGCAGCTCAGCCGCGGCACGCCCACGGCGAACTCGCTGGGCTTCCGCTTCGGCAACTTCACCCAGACCATGCTGGCCCAGCGCGAGGAGGCGGAGCGCGCCTTCGGCGGCCAGAAGCCGCCGCAGCAGGCGATGGACGACGCCGTCAGCCGCGGCAACGACATCCTGCGGCGCTTCGAGCGGCTGAACGCCGGCCGCTACTGAGGCCATGAGCGAGACGGTCCTGCCCGCCGTCACGGACCGTCGCCGGCGTCGCCTGCCGGGCTTCTTGCGCGCCCGCCACCCGGCCAGCCGGGTGGGGGTGAAGGCCTCCGGCTTCGAGGGGCAGCTCGTGCCCCTCCTGCTGCTGGCACCGCAGTTGCTGATCCTGCTGGTCTTCTTCTTCATCCCCGCGATCCGGGGGCTGGCACAGGCCTTCCTGCTCCAGGACCCCTTCGGCGAGACGGTGCACTTCGTCGGGCTGGAGAACATCCGGGCCCTGCTCGCCAGCGCGGAATACCGCGAATCCCTGCGCCTCTCGGTGGTCTTCACCCTGGCCACCGCGGCGCTGACCTTCGGCGTCGGGCTGGTGCTGGCCTTCGCCACCGACCGCGTGCTGCGCGGCCGCGCCGCCTACCGCGCCGTGCTGCTGCTGCCCTATGCCATCGCGCCGGCGGTGGCGGGCTATGTCTGGGCCTTCCTGTTCAACCCGCTGGTGGGGCCCATCGCCAGCCTGCTGCACGCCGTCGGCATCGCCTGGGACCCGAACCGCAACGGCCACGACGCCATGCTGCTGGTGATCCTGACCGCGTCGTGGAAGCACCTGTGCTACAACTACATCTTCCTCGTCGCGGCGCTGGGCGCGGTGCCGCGCGCGGTGGTGGAGGCGGCGGCGGTGGACGGCGCCGGTCCCTTCCGCCGCTTCGTCCACGTCACCCTGCCGATGATCGCGCCCACCATCTTCTTCCTGACCATCATGAACATGGTCTATGGCCTGTTCGAGACCTTCGCGATCATCGACGCGACCACCAAGGGCGGGCCGGCGGCGGCGACCAACATCCTCGTCTACAAGGTCTATGTCGACGGCTTCGTGAACCTCGACCTCGGCTCCTCCGCGGCGCAGTCGGTGCTGCTGATGGGCTTCGCCATCGCCCTGACGGTGGTGCAGTTCCGCCTCATCGACCGGCGCATCAGCTACGAGGTGTCGCAGTGATCGAGCGCACGCCCTGGCTGAACGCCGCCTGCCACCTCGTCCTGGTCGCCGCCGCGCTGGTCACCTGCCTGCCCGTCTACTACGCCGTCGTCGCCGGCTCGCTGAGCGCCGAGGCGGTGCAGCAGGTGCCGCCGCCGCTGCTGCCGGGGGGCGAGTTCGTCGCGAATGCGGAGGCGGTGTGGGCGCGCATCGGCTTCGGCCGTCTGTTGCTGAACTCGGTCATCGTCGCGGTGGGGATCGCGGCGGGCAAGCTGGCGATCTCGCTGCTCTCCGCCTTCGCCATCACCTATTTCCGCTTCCGCTTCCGCCAGGCGGCCTTCTGGCTGATCTTCCTCTCCCTGATGCTGCCGGTGGAGGTGCGCATCGTGCCGACCTTCGAGGCGATGACGGACGTGCTGATGCCGCTGCGCCTGCTCGTGGAGGGCCTGGGCATCGGCCGGCTGTGGCAGGGGCTGACGGGCTGGCGGCTGGAGGTCTCGGCCAACTGGAGCCTGCTGAACAGCTATGGCGGGCTGATCTTCCCGCTGATGGCCTCGGCCACCGCGACCTTCCTGTTCCGGCAGTTCTTCCTGACCATCCCGGACGAGCTGTGCGACGCCGCCCGCATCGACGGCACCACGCCGCTGCGCTTCCTGTGGAGCATCCTGCTGCCGCTGTCGCTGCCCAACCTCGCGGCGCTGTCGATCATCTTCTTCCTGTTCGGCTGGAACCAGTACCTCTGGCCGCTGCTCTTCACCACCGAACCGTCGATGACGACCGTGGTCGTCGGCATCAAGCAGCTCGTGCCGCACGGGGACAGCATCCCCGCCTGGAACCTGGCGATGAACGCCGCCGTCCTGGCCATGCTGCCGCCGCTGCTGGTCGTGCTGGGGCTGCAGCGGTGGTTCGTGAAGGGGCTGATCGAGTCCGGGAAGTAGGCCCGGCGGGTGAGCGGGGGACACATGGACAAGCGGATCATCGGCCATCGGGGCGCGCGCGACCTGTGGCCGGAGAACGGGCTGGACGGCTTCCGCCGGGTGCTAGGGCTCGGCGTCGTCTCCGGCGTGGAGTTCGACGTGCATCCGACGCGGGACGGCGACCTCGCCGTCATCCACGATCCCACGCTGGACCGCACCACCGACGCCACGGGCCCGGTCGCGGCGCGCTCCATGGCGGAGCTGCGCGCGCTACGGCTGAAGGGCGGCGAGGAGGGGGTGCCCTCGCTGGACGAGGTGCTGGACGTGCTCGGCCCCTCCGGGACGGAGCTGCATGTCGAGCTGAAGGTGGATGCGGAGGGCCGGCCCTATCCCGGGCTGGAGGCGGAGGTCGCCGGCTGCATCCGTCGCCGCGGCCTGGCCGGACAGGCGGTGCTGACCTCCTTCTGGCTCGACGTGCTGGACCGGCTGCGGGCCGCCTGCCCCGAAGGGCGGCTGCTCGCCTCGCTGAACGACGCCTCCGTGCGGAAGCAGGGCGGACTGGAGGCGGTGCTGGCCAGGCTGGAGGCCGCGCGTGTGGACTACGTCGCCGTCCACCACGAGCTGCTGGAGCGGGATCTGGATGTCTTCCTCGACCGCATCGGCACGCCGCGCCTCGGAGCCTGGGTGATCAACACGCCGGACCAGGTGGCCCACTGGCTCGCAGCCCCGGTCACCCTGATCACCACCGACCGCCCCGACCTGTTTCCCGCCACGCGCTGATACGGACGGCGGGATGCGTTGACGTCTGCCAGTTGGCGCCCGTGGCCCGGGGGCAAGGCTCTGCCTCGCCCCCGTACCCCCACTCCGCCAGGACCCTGCGGGCCCTGGACCCGATCAGCGCTGCCGCGGGACAGCCGGACACGGGGTCGAGGCGCCGAGGAGCCATGCTCCTCGGCGGGTACGGCCTCCACACTCGCTGACGCCTTTGAAGCTTTTTCGGAGTCCCGCCTGTCCGCGCTTCGTCAGGGTTCAGCCCGCAGGCTGACGGCAGCCACGAAGCACCAGACTCCCAGCGGGGTCCGGGGCCCGCTTGTGGCCCCGGCAGGGGAGGGTCTGGGAGGGGACGGCGTCCCCTCCCGGTCCGACGCCGAAACACCACAGCCTGACGGACCAGGTCATCCCGACGTAGGTATGGGGCGGCGCGGCGGTGCCAACTGGCCGGCGGCGGCGCGGTTTCCATCTCCTGGCAGGGGGAAGGTCACGCCCCGACCCCGGGGCCGAGGAGGAGGTACGGAGCATGGAGATCAGGCGAGCGGGCTCGCAGCCATCCGGGCGCGGCCCGGCGGAGTACTTCACCGGGGCGGTCCGCATCGACCCGCTGTTCAGCCCGCCCGACCCGGCACGGGTGGCGATGGCGCTGGTCACCTTCGAGCCCGGCGCGCGGACGGCCTGGCACACCCACCCGCTCGGCCAGACCCTGATCGTCACGGCCGGCTGCGGCTGGGTGCAGCGGCAGGGCGGGCCGGTGGAGGAGGTCCGCCCCGGCGACGTGGTCTGGTTCCCGCCGGGCGAGAAGCACTGGCACGGCGCCACCGCCAGCACGGCGATGAGCCACATCGCCATTCAGGAGAAGCTGGACGGCTCTCCGGTCGAGTGGATGGAGCAGGTGAGCGACGCCCAGTACCGCCCCTGACCGGCATGGTGCCGGGCGACCGGGTCAGGAGGCCGGCCCGGCCGCCTCCCGGGACGGTGCCGCCCTGGCCGCCTCGCGGATGGCAAGGAGGAGGGCCTGGGCGGGGTGGGGCAGCGCGATGCCGTCGAGGCGATCGACCTGCGAGCGGCAGGAGTAGCCCGTGGCGAGCAGGTGCCGCGGATCGGGGGCGGCGTCGACGTGGCGCTTCCAGCTCAGCCCGTAGAGGTGCTCAGACATCGCCCGGTGCTGCGCCTCGTGGCCATAGGTGCCGGCCATGCCGCAGCAACCCGAGGGCAGCACCTCCAGCGCCAGACTGTGCCGGCGGAACACCGTCTGCCAGTCGCGCAGGCTGGCCGTGGCGTTGGTGCGCTCCGTGCAGTGCGGCAGCAGGCGGTAGGTGGCCGCGGATGCAGCGCGCGGCGCCTCCCCCTCGCGCTGCGCCAGCCATTCCTGCAGCAGCAGCACGGGCGGGACGGCGGCGCCCGCCTCCTTGTACTCGTTGCGGTAGGTCAGGGTCATGGAGGGGTCGATGCCGACCAGCGGCACCCCCGTCTCGGCGAGCGCGCGCAGCATCGCCGCATTCGCCGCCGCCGTCCGTCCGAAGGCGCCGAGGAAGCCGTGCACGTGCAGCGGCTTGCCGTTGGGCCGGTAGGGCGCGACGAAGGGCCGTGCGCCGATCGCCAGCAGCAGGTCCAGCACGTCCAGCACCAGCGGCGTCTCGTTGAAGCTGGTGAAGGCGTCCTGCACCAGCACCACGGAGCGGGCGCGCTCCGCCTCGTCCAGCCCGCGCAGCGCCTCCGGCGTGGCCAGTGCGATGTCGCGCCGGCGCAACTCCGCGCCCAGGTCGATGCTCGAGACGGGCGGGCTGTCCACCAGGCCCAGGGCGCGCAGCGCGGCACGGCCGGGGGCGCTGCCGGTCAGCCCGTTGTAGAGGCGAGGGAAGCGCGCGGCGCGGGGCAGGGCATGCTCGACGGTCGCGACCAGGTGGTCCTTCAGCGGCCGCAGGTAGCGGCCGTGGTACAATTCCAGGAACCTCGCCCGGAAGCCCGGCACGTCCACCTTGATCGGGCAGCCGCCGGTGCAGGACTTGCAGGCGAGGCACTCGTCCATCGCCGCCTTCACGGCGTGGGAGAAGTCCGCCTCGCCCCGCCGACGCGCGAGCGTGTTGCGGAGCCGCGCGGCCATCCCGGCAAAGGGAGAGGCGGCGCGCAGGGCCCTGGCCTCCGCCACCGGGTCCACCCCCGCCTCGGTCAGGCGCTTCAGCCATTCGCGCACCAGCATGGCGCGGCCCTTGGGCGAGTGCCGCCGTTCCCGCGTGCCCTTCCAGGAGGGGCACATCGGGTCGTCGAAGTTCCAGTCGAAGCAGGCGCCGTTGCCGTTGCAGTGCATCGCCGTGTCGTAGGGCGCGCGGACGTGCTCCGGAATGATCCGGTCCGCCTCGCCGCGCGTCGGCACGCCGTCCACCCGCAGCAGCGCGGCGCCGCTGCCGGGCTGGCCCTCGGGCGGGGTGGCGATCTTGCCGGGATTGAGCTGGTTGCGCGGGTCGAAGGCGCCCTTCACCGCCTGCACCAGCGGGTAGAGGTCGCCGAAGAAGCCCGGCGAGTATTCCGAGCGCACGCCCTTGCCGTGCTCGCCCCAGAGCAGCCCGCCATAGCGGTGCGTCAGCGCGGCCACGGCGTCCGAGACCTCGCGGATCATCGGCGCCTGGGCCGGGTCCTTCATGTCGATGGCCGGGCGGACGTGCAGCACGCCGGCATCGACATGGCCGAACATGCCATAGGCCAGGCCGCGCGCGTCGAGCAGGGCGCGGAACTCGGCGATGTAGTCGGCCAGCGCCTCCGGGGGCACGGCGGTGTCCTCGACGAAGGGGATCGGCCGCCGCTCGCCCGCCATGTTGCCCAGCAGCCCGACCGCGCGCTTGCGCATGGTCCAGATGCGCGTGACCGGCCCCTCGCCATACGCGACGGTGTAGCCCAGCCGGCGCCCCGCGAAGCCCTCGGCGTCCAGCATGGCGGTCAGGCGGGCGAGGGGGGCGGCCACCGCATCCTCTGTGTCGCCGACGAACTCCACCAGCAGGATGCCCGCCGACTCGCGCTCCGGATCGGCCGGGAAGAACTCGCGGACCCCTTCCCAGACGATGTCGTTGCGGGCGAGGCCCAGCACCTTGCTGTCCACCGTCTCGATCGAGGCGGCGCCGAATTCCATCAGCGCCCCCGCGTCGCGCAGCGCGGCGTCGAAGCTGTCGTAGCGCAGGTTCACCAGCGCGCTGTGCTTCGGGATGGGCAGGATGTTCAGCGTGGCCTCGACCAGCACGCCCAGCGTGCCCTCCGAGCCGCAGAGCACGCTGTTCAGGTCGAAGCGCCCGGCGCCGTCGCGGAGATGGGCGAGGTCGTAGCCGGTGAGGCAGCGGTTCAGCTTCGGGAAGCCCGCCGCGATCGCCGCGGCATGGTCGCGGGCGATGCTGCCCACGGTGCGGTGGATGGCACCGACCAGGTCCGTGCGGCGCTGGATCGCCCGCAGCGCCTCCTCCCCCAGCGGCGCGGAGTCCCACACCGTGCCGTCGGTCAGCACGGTCTTCAGCCCCAGCACGTGGTCGCGCGTCTTGCCGTAGAGGCAGGAGCCCTGGCCGGAGGCGTCGGTGGAGATCATGCCCCCGATGGTCGCGCGGTTGGAGGTGGACAGCTCCGGCGCGAAGAACATCCCGTGCGGCGCCAGGGCGGCGTTGAGCTGGTCCTTCACCACCCCCGCCTGCACCCGCACCCGCCCCGCCGCGGCGTCGATTTCCAGGATGCGGTTCATGTGCCGGGAGAGGTCCAGCACGAGGCCGGCGGTCAGGGACTGGCCGTTGGTGCCGGTCCCGCCCCCGCGCGGGGCCAGCACCACGCCGTGGAAGCGCTCCTCCGCCAGCAGGCGCAGCACCCGGGCCACATCCGCCTCGTCCCGCGGGAACAGCACCGCCTGGGGGGGAACCCGGTAGATCGAGTTGTCCGTCGCGAAGACCGTCCGCGCGGAATCCGACAGGTCGATCTCGCCGCAGAAGCCGGCCCCCGCCAGCGCCGCCGCGAAGCTCCGCGTCAGGGCCTCGGGGGCGGGGGTCTCAGCGATGCGCGGGATCATGGGCTGTGCGGTCCGCCAGGTCCTCGGAGCCTGCCGACGGGGGGCGGCAAGGCAGGGGACGGGGGGTTACCACGCAGCCCGCCGGGGCGGAATGCCGGCGGCGCGGGGCTTCCCCGCGACCGGCCCGATCACGGCGGCCCGGCCGCGGGAAGCGGCGGTCAGCGGTTGCTGCCGCCGGCCCCGCCGCCCCCGCTGCTGGCGGCCCCGCTGCTGCCGCTGCCGCCGACGCCCGACGCACCGCCCGTCCCGCCGCCCGAGGCGCTGCCCGTGCTGTTGCTGCTGCCGCTGCCGGCGCCGGTCCTCGCGGACGAGCCCGTGGTGCTGACGCCGCCGCAGGCCGTCAGGAAGAAGGCGGCGGCCAGGGCCGCGGCGCCAAGGATCCTCGTCATCTCATGCACTCCCGGTCGATCCGGCCGGAACGCCCGGCCTGCCGAAGGAGCGTCCGGCGCGGGCGGAGGTTCCGCCGTCCTCTCGGTCCCCGACGCCTTGGACCGGGCTGGCGGGACCGGTGCGGCATCCCCGGTGCCCCGTGCCGGGCCGCCGCCCGATCCGACACGCCCGGACGGGGCAGGGCCGCCATGCGGCCTGCCCGCCCCGGGGCCCTGCCGCCGCCCCCGTGACCCAGGCGCCGGACCGTACCATATAACACGCCGAACCTTGTCCCTGCCTCCCCAGAGGGAAGTCCCCATGTCCGAAGCCCAGCCCCGCCCGCCCGTCCCCGTCACCGTCCTCACCGGCTATCTCGGCGCGGGCAAGACCACCCTGCTGAACCGCATCCTGACCGAGAACCACGGCAAGAAGTTCGCCGTGGTGATCAACGAGTTCGGGGAGCTGGGGGTGGACAACGACCTCGTCGTCGATGCGGACGAGGAGGTGTTCGAGATGAACAACGGCTGCGTCTGCTGCACCGTGCGCGGCGACCTGATCCGCATCCTGGGCGGGCTGATGCGCCGGCGCGACCGTTTCGACGGCATCATCGTGGAGACCACCGGCCTCGCCAACCCCGCCCCCGTCGCCCAGACCTTCTTCGTGGACGAGGACGTGAAGAAGGCGACCCGGCTGGACGCCATCGTGACCGTGGTCGACGCCAAGCATCTGCTCCAGCGCCTGGGCGACAGCCCGGAGGCGGAGGAGCAGGTGGCCTTCGCCGACCTGATCGTGCTGAACAAGATGGACCTGGTGACGCCGGAGGAGGCGGCCGAGGTCGAGCGCCGCATCCGGGCCATCAACCCCTCCGTGGAGATCCGCCGCGCCACCAAGTCCGACGTGCCGGTGGAGAGCGTGGTCGGCCGCGACGCCTTCAGCCTGGACCGCATCCTGGAGCGCGAGCCGGACTTCCTCTCCGGCGAGGACCACCACGAGCATGACGGCGAGGTCTCCTCGCTGGCCTTCGAGGTGGACAAGCCGATCGACCCGGAGCGCTTCAACGCCTGGATCAGCGAGGTGCTGGCCACCCAGGGCCAGGACCTGCTGCGGACCAAGGGCATCCTGCACTACAAGGGCGAGGACCGGCGCTTCGCCTTCCAGGCGGTGCACATGATCGCCGATGGCGACTTCATCGGCCCCTGGCGGGAGGGCGACCCGCGCAGGTCCCGCATCGTCTTCATCGGCCGCAACCTGAACCGCCCCCGCCTGCGCCGCGGCTTCGAGTCGACGGTCGCCGGCTGATGTCCGAGACGGTGGAGGGCGCCGACTTCCTGATGGACAGCCGCGGCACCGGGCAGGAACTCGGCGCCTGGGTGGTCGGCGCCGGTTTCGGGCGGGAGGGCCGGTCCGCCGCCTTCGCGCTCGGCGACGGCACGCTGCGGGTCGTGGACCTCGCCGCGCCAGGGGAATGGAAGGCGGTCGAGGCGCATGACGGCGCGGCGCTGTCCCTGGTGCCGGACGCGGCGGAGGGCTTCCTCTCCGGCGGGGATGACGGCCGGCTGGTCCGCACCGCGCCGGACGGGACGGCGGGCGAGGTCGCTGCCTTCGGCGCGATGAAATGGGTGGAGCACCTGGCCACCCACCCTTCCGGCCTGCGCGCGGCGGCGGTGGGCAAGGCCATCCACCTGTTCGACGGCAAGGGGGCGAAGCTCAAGACCCTCGCCACCCCCTCCACCGCCGGGGGCGTGGCCATCGACGGCAAGGGCAAGCGGGTCTTCGCCAGCCACTACAACGGCGCCTCGATGTGGTTCGTCGCCGCGAAGGAGGACAAGCCGCGCGTGCTGGAGTGGAAGGGCAGCCACCACGCCATCGCCGTCTCGCCCGACGGCACGCATGTGGTGACGGCGATGCAGGAGAACGCGCTGCACGGCTGGCGCCTGACCGACGGGCAGCACATGCGCATGTCCGGCTATCCGGGCAAGACGCGCTTCCTCTCCTTCAGCCCCAAGGGCCGCTGGCTCGCCACCTCGGGCAGCGAGGCGGTGGTGCTCTGGCCCTTCTTCGGCGGTGGCCCGATGGGCAAGGCGCCGGAGGAGATCGCGGGCGGCGACGGCGTGCTGTGCTCGGCCGTCGCCTGCCACCCGCAGCAGGAGGTCTTCGCCGCCGGCTTCAACGACGGGCTGGTGCTGATGGCCGAGATCGCCTCGGGCAAGATCGTGCCGATCGCCGCCCCGGGGCGGGGGGCGGTCTCCGCCCTGGCCTGGAACGCCGCCGGCACGCAGGTCGCCTTCGGCACCGAGACGGGCTTCGCCGCCCTCATCGACCTGTCGCGGCGATAGGCCGGCCACCCCGCCGCCAGCCCGTGGGGGCGGGGATCGCCTCCCGGGTGCAGGAATGGCGTCCCGGGTGATACCGCCCCGGCCGATCGTGCTCTAGCCTTGCCGCATGCACGACCTGTCCCGCCGTCTCCTGCTGGCGCTCGGCGGCGCCACGGCCCTCGCCGGGCCGGCCCTGGCCTTTCCGGACCGGCCGGTGACACTGCTGGTCGGCTATGGGGCCGGCGGCGCCACGGACGTCATCGCCCGCGCCCTGGCCGAGGCCGCGGCACCCCTGCTCGGGCAGCCCATGGTGGTGCTGAACGCCCCGGGCGCCGGGGGGACCATCGCCTCCGACCGGGCGGCCAAGGCGGCGCCTGACGGGCACACCATCCTGCTGATCGCCAATGCCCATGTGGTGGCGCCGGGCCTCTACGCCCGGCTCCCCTACGATACGGTGGGCGACTTCGCCCCGGTCGCCTTCGTCGGCCAGTCGGCCAACGTGCTGGTGGTGCCGGCGGATTCGCCCGATCGCGACCTCGCCGGGCTGGTGCGCCGGGCGCGGGAGGCCGGGCGCCCGTTGCAGACCGGCTCGGCCGCGCTGGCCGGCTTCCAGCCCGCGCACCAGATCATGCGCGAGGCGCTGGGCATCGCCATGGAGACCATCCCCTACCGCAGCGGGCCGCAGGGCCAGGCGGATCTGATCGCCGGCCGGCTGGACCTGATGGTGTCGAACGTGCTGGAGGTGGCGGAGCATGTGAAGGCCGGGCGGCTGCGCGCCCTGGCCGTCACCAGCCCCGGCCGCAGCCCCCTGCTGCCCGACGTCCCGACCTTCGCGGAGCTGGGCGTGCCCGACCTGCAGGCGGATAGCTGGTTCGGCATCCTGGCGCCGCGTGGCACGCCGGATGCGGCGCTGGACCGGCTCCATGCGGTGCTGACGGAGGCCATGGCGCAGCCGGCGATGCAGGCGCGGCTGGTGAGCATGGGGCTGATCCCGCAGGCGATGACGCGGGCGGAATGGGGCGGCTTCCTGGCCACGCAGACGGAGACGTGGTCCGCGGTGCCGCGCCGGGCCGGGGTCCGGATCGAATAGGCCGGCCGGGGGAGGGGCCTCCCTCCCCCGGGGGCGTCCGCGCTACTTCTGCAGCGCCTGGACGATCTGCTGGGTGACCTTCTTGGCGTCGCCGAACAGCATCATGGTGTTGTCGCGGAAGAACAGCTCGTTCTCCACGCCGGCATAGCCGGAGGCCATGCCGCGCTTGACGAAGAACACCGTCTTCGCCCGCTCCACGTCCAGGATGGGCATGCCGTAGATGGCCGAGGACTTGTCCGTCTTGGCCGCCGGGTTGGTCACGTCGTTCGCCCCGATCACATAGGCCACGTCGGCTTCCGCGAATTCGGGGTTGATCTCCTCCAACTCGTGCACGTCGTCATAGGGCACGTTGGCCTCGGCCAGCAGGACGTTCATGTGGCCGGGCATGCGCCCCGCCACCGGGTGGATGGCGTATTCCACCGTGGCGCCTTCCTTCTTCAGCAGGTCCGCCATCTCGCGCACCACCTGCTGCGCCTGGGCCACCGCCATGCCGTAGCCGGGCACGATGATGATCTTGCCGGCGTTCTTCATGATGTAGGCCGCGTCCTCCGGGCTGCCCGACTTCACCGGGCGCGCCGGCTGGGCCGCGCCGCCCCCGGCGGAGGCCGTGGCCGCGTCCGCGCCGAAGCCGCCCAGCAGCACGTTGACGATGCTGCGGTTCATGCCCTTGCACATGATGTAGGACAGGATCGCGCCCGAGGCGCCGACGAGGGCGCCGGTGACGATCAGCAGCAGGTTGCCCACGGTGAAGCCGATGCCCGCCGCCGCCCAGCCGGAGTAGCTGTTCAGCATGGACACGACCACGGGCATGTCCGCGCCGCCGATCGGGATGATGAGCAGGAAGCCCAGCCCGAAGGAGAGCAGCGCGATCAGCCAGAACAGCAGCTCGTTGCCGGTGGAGACGAAGGCGATGACCAGCACCAGCAGCAGCAGGCCGAGGCCGGCATTGAGGTAGTGCTGCCCCTGGAAGGTGATGGGCTTGCCGCTCATCAGCCCCTGGAGCTTGGCGAAGGCGATGACCGAGCCCGAGAAGGTGATGGCGCCGATGGCGAGGCCCAGCGACATCTCGACCAGCGACTGGCCGTGGATGTTGCCCGGCACGCCGATGCCGAAGCTCTGCGGCGCGTAGAGCGCGGCGGCCGCGACGAAGACGGCCGCCATGCCGACCAGCGAGTGGAAGGCGGCGACGAGCTGCGGCAGCGCCGTCATCTCGATCTTCTGGGCGAGGTAGGCGCCGATGCCGCCGCCGATGACGAGGCCGGCAAGCACGATGGCAATGCCGCCGCCGGACATGCCCGGGGTGGCCAGCGTGGCGATCACGGCGATGGCCATGCCGACCATGCCGAACAGGTTGCCGCGCCGGCTGGTCTCCGGGTGGCTCAGCCCCTTCAGCGCCAGGATGAACAGGACGGAGGCGACGAGGTAGGCGAGGGTGGAGAGGGTGTGCGACATGGTCCCGCTCAGCCCTTCCGCTTGAACATCGCGAGCATGCGCCGCGTGACCAGGAAGCCGCCGAAGATGTTCACGCTCGCAAGCGTGACGGCGAGGAAGCCGAAGATTTTGGCGGCGACGGAATCGCCCAGGCCGGTGGCGAGGATGGCGCCCACCACGATCACCGAGGAGATGGCGTTGGTCACGCCCATCAGCGGCGAGTGCAGGGCCGGCGTCACGCTCCACACCACGTGGTAGCCGACGAAGCAGGCGAGCAGGAAGATCGTCAGCAGCAGCAGGAAGGGCTCGGCCGCGGCGGCGCCGTGGCCCACCGCCTCGATCACGCCGGGGGCATGCGCCTCGGCGGCGAGGCGCGCCTCCCGGGCCAGGGCCAGGGCCTGCTGGGCGACGCCGTCGGCCCGGTTGGCGAGTTCGTTCGGGGTCATCTCGGGCGTCCCTCTCAGGCGGCCTGGAGCTGCGGGTGGACGGTGCGGCCGCCGCGGGTCAGCAGCACGCCGCGGACGATCTCGTCCTCCTCCGGCAGCTTCGGCGCGCTCGCGTCCTTGTCCCAGAAGGTGGTGAGGAAGGTCAGCAGGTTGCGGGCGTAGAGGCTGCTGGCCGCCGCCGCGATGCGCCCGGGCCAGTTGTGCCAGCCCAGGATCTTCACGCCGTTCGCCGTGACGACCATCTCGCCCGGCCGGGTCAGCGCGACGTTGCCGCCGGCGTCGGCGGCGATGTCCACGATCACGCTGCCCGGCTTCATGGCGGCGACCATGGCCTCCGTCACCAGGATCGGCGCCTTGCGGCCCTGCACCAGGGCGGTGGTCACCACCACGTCCTGCTTGGCGATGTGCGCGGCCACGACCTCGGCCTGCTTCGCGTAGAATTCGGCCGAGAGCTGCTTGGCGTAGCCGCCCGCGGTCTGGGCCGCCTTGCTCTCCTCATCCTCGTAGCCGACGAAGGTGGCGCCGAGGGACTTGATCTCCTCCTTGGCGGCCGGTCGCACGTCGGTGGCGGAGACGCGGCCGCCCAGCCGGCGGGCGGTGGCGATGGCCTGGAGGCCGGCGACGCCCGCGCCCATGACGAAGACGTTCGCCGCCGGGATGGTGCCCGCCGCCGTCATCAGCATCGGGAAGCCCCGGTCGAAGGCGGCCGCGCCCTCGATCACCGCGCGGTAGCCGGCGAGGTTCGCCTGGGAGGAGAGGATGTCCATGCTCTGCGCGCGGGTGATGCGCGGCAGCATTTCCATCGCCGCGGCCTCGATGCCGCGCCCGGCATAGGCCTTCACCCGGTCGGGGCTGGTCATGCCCTCCAGCGTGCCGATCAGCAGCGCGCCGGCCGGGATCAGGGAGAGCTCGTCCACCTCGCCCTCGCCCTCGGCGAGGGGCGCGCGGACCTTCAGGACGATCCCGGCACCCGACAGAGCGGCGGCGGCATCGGCGGCGATCTCCGCACCGGCCTCGGCATAGGCCGCGTCCGGGATGCCGGCCGACAGCCCGGCCCCCGTCTCGACCGCGATCGTGTTGCCCAGGCCGATCAGCTTCTTCGCCGTCTCGGGGGTCGCCGCGACACGCGTCTCCCCGCCCCGGCGTTCCTTCAGCACAGCCACCCGCATGCAGGCCCCTCCCCGCAGAAAGCATGTCGCACTCGGCGATGCCGCCGCTATGCGGGCAAGTCCGGCCTGCGGCAATCCCTTTCGAAACGATGGGTGGGCGGCCCAGGGATGCGGATCATCGGGTCCGGCGCGTCCGGCTGGGGCCGGGACATGGGCAAGGCGATGGCAGCAGGCCACCCGGGCCATCCCGGCGGGTGCGCGGCGGGCCGCCGCGAACCACCCGCGCCGGGGTCATGCCGCATCGCCCAGTCGCGCCGCCGTCTGCAGGATCACCTCCTCCAGTGCCGTCGCCACGCGGTGGTGCGGGCCGGGGCCGATCACCACGAACTCGATCTCCGACAGCTCCGGCAGGGAACGCGAGGCGGGCAGGACCGCGAGGCCCGGCGGGATCAGCCGCGCGGAATGCGGCGCGACCCCCAGCCCCGCGAGCGCCGCGGCGCGCAGCCCGCTGAGGCTGCCGCTGGTGCAGGCGAGCCGCCAGGAACGGCCCGCCGCCTCCAGCGCGGACAGTGCCAGGGCGCGGGTGATGCTGGGCGGTGGGTAGAGCAGCAGCGGCAGCGGCAGGTGCGGATCGGGCCGGATGCCGGGGCGCCCGACCCAGGCCAGCCCTTCCCGCCAGGCGAGGCGGCCGCGCGGGTCGGTGCCGCGCCGCTTGGCGAAGATCACGTCCAGGTCGCCCGCGTCGAAGCGCTCGTAGAGCAGGCCGCTCAGCCCCACCGTCAGGGCCAGATCCACCGAGGGATGCCGCCGGGCGAATTCCGGCAGCACCTCCTGCAGGCCGGAGAGGACGAAATCTTCCGACAGCCCCAGCCGCAGCCGGCCGCGCAGCTCCGTCCCCGCGAAGTGCCGCTCCAGCCGCTCATGCGCCTCCAGCACCGGGCGGGCGAAGGCCAGCAGCGCGTCGCCCTCCGGGGTGGGGGAGACGGAGTGGGTGTCGCGGGCCAGGATCGTCCGGCCCAGCGTCTCCTCCAGCCGGCGGATGTGCTGGCTGACGGTGGACTGGCCCAGGCCCAGCCGCTGCGCCGCCAGGGTGAAGCTGCGCGCCTCCGACACGGCGACGAAGCTGCGCAGCCATTCCGCCTTCGGCATCCGCATGCCGCCCCTCCATGGTTATCGCGGTTCGCGATTGCTCTTATCGATAGCATCATGATGCGGGATCACGCCGCCCTGCCTATCCTCCGCGCGTCCTTTCCCGCCGGAGCCCCCATGTCGCTCGCCACCCTCCGGAGCAGGCTGCGGATCGACCCCTACCTGCTCGCCCTCCTCGCCACCGTGGCCGTCGCCGCGCTCCTCCCCGCCCGGGGCGTGGGGGCGGAGGTGCTGGACGTCGCCGTCTCCGTCGCCGTGGCGGGGCTATTCTTCCTCTACGGCGCCCGGCTCGCGCCGCAGGCGGTGCTGGCCGGGCTCGCGCACTGGCGGCTCCAGGGGCTGGTCGCCGGCAGCACCTACCTCCTCTTTCCCGCGCTGGGGCTGCTGGCCGGCGCGCTGCTGCGGCCTTGGGTGGCGCCGGAGCTGGCGGCGGGGCTGCTCTTCGTCTGCCTGCTGCCCTCCACCGTGCAGTCCTCGATCGCCTTCACCTCCATCGCCCGCGGCAACGTGCCGGCGGCGCTGTGCAGCGCCTCCGTCTCCAACCTGCTCGGCGTGGTGCTGACGCCGCTGCTGGTCGCGCTGCTGCTCGGGGCGCAGGGCGGGTTCAGCCTGGAGGCGCTGGAGAACATCGCCCTCCAGCTCCTCCTCCCCTTCGCCCTGGGCCAGGCGGTGCGCCCCTGGATCGGCGCCTGGCTGACCCGGCACAAGCCGATCACCTCGGTCTTCGACCGCGGCTCGATCCTGCTGGTGGTCTATGCCGCCTTCAGCGAGGGCATGGTCGCCGGCATCTGGTCGCGCATCAGCCTGGGCGGGCTGGGCCTGATCCTGCTGGCCGACGCCGTCATCCTCGCCCTGGTGCTGGCGGTCACCACCCTGGTCAGCCGCCGCGCCGGCTTCTCCACCGAGGACGAGATCGCCCTCGTCTTCTGCGGCTCCAAGAAGAGCCTCGCCAGCGGCATCCCGATGGCGAACATCCTCTTCCCCGCCTCGGCCGTGGGCCTCGCCGTCCTGCCGCTGATGCTGTTCCACCAGCTGCAGCTCTTCGCCTGCGCCGCCCTGGCCCGTCGCTACGCCCGCCGCGCCGAGCCTGCCCCGGCGCCGGACGGCGCGCTGGCGATCGGCTGAACCACGGCGCCGTTCCCATGGGCCCCCGGGCCACGCGTCACCCCGGCAGCAGGCCCGGCCGTCCGGCCTCCACCACGAAGCGCCGCGCGGTCTGCATCCCCGTGGCGGGATCGGCCGGATCGTCGAGGGTGCGCAGCGACGCCTCCGCCCGGTCCGGCGTCAGGAGGAGGGAGACGTAGCCACGCCGGTCGCCATTGGCATAGGCGATGTGGGGCTCGTCCGGGAAGCGGTCGGGGTAGTGGCTGCCCTGGCTGGTGATGGAGGTCCCGGTGAACTCCACGGCCACGGGCGGGGTCTCGGGACGGTCGAAATCGGGGCGCAGCTCCGCGACGAGGTGGGCGTGGATGTCGCCGCCCAGCACGATGGGGTTGGGCGCGCGGCGTTCGGCCAGGGCGCCGAGCAGGCGGCGGCGGGCAGGGGCGTAGCCGTCCCAGCCATCCGTCCAGTAGGCGGGCTCCGCCTCCGGCCCCATCCCTCGCGGGCGGGAGCCGAGCCGGGCCATGCGGGTCTGCTGCGCCAGCAGGGTCCAGCGCGGGCCGTCGGCGCGCAGCCCTGCGGCCAGCCAGTCCTCCTGCGCCTGGCCGAGCAGGGAGCGGGCGGGGTCGTCCAGCTCCGGGCAGGCGGAGCGGGTGACACGCCCGGCGCCGCCGCGGTCCGGCCGCTGGCATGCCTGGTGGGCGCGGTACTGCCGGTCGTCGAGCAGGTGGATGGAGGCCAGCGCCCCGAAGCCGCCGCACCGGTAGACCTGCGCCGAGGCGCCGCGCGGCCGGGCGGCCTCGGGCAGCGGCATGTGCTCCCAGAAGGCGCGGTAGGCGGCGGCGCGGCGCTCCAGGAAGGGCGCGCCGCGCTCCGTCTCGCCGCGGTCGTCGGCGTAGTCGTTGCTGACCTCGTGGTCGTCCCAGGTGACCAGCCAGGGGCAGGCGGCGTGCATCGCCTGGAGGTCCGGGTCCGACTTGTACAGCGCGTAGCGTGCCCGGTAGCCGGCGAGGTCGCGCGCGGTGGGGGCGTCGTGCGAGCGCACCAGCCTCCGGCCCCAGGACGCCTCGTAGATGTAGTCGCCGAGGAAGATCACCGCGTCCGGCTCCTCCGCCCGCATGTGGCGGTAGGCGCCGTAGAAGCCGTGCTCGTACTGCTGGCAGGAGGCGACGGCGAGGCGCAGCGCGGCCGGCATGGCGCCCGGCGCCGGGGCGGTGCGGGTGCGGCCGAGGGGACTCTCCGCGCCCAGGGCGGTGAAGCGGTACCAGTAGGGCCGGCCGGGGCGCAGCCCGGACAACTCCAGATGGACGGAGTGCGCGTCCTCCGGCACGGCCAGGGCCTGGCCGCTTCGCACCACCCGGCGCAGCGCCGCGTCCTCCGCCACCACCCAGTCCACCGCCACCGGCTCCGGCGGCATCCCGCCATCCGGCTGGCGCGGCGCGGGGGCGAGGCGGGTCCAGAGCACCACGGCATCCGGCCCCGGCTCGCCCGAGGCGACGCCGAGCGTGAAGGGATCGCCGGGCAGCCCGGCGGCGAGGGCGCGCAGCCCGCCCGTCAGGGTCAATCCCGGAAGGGCCAATCCGGCGCGGAGCAGTTGGCGGCGGGAGGGTGCGATCGTCACGGGACGTCCTGGCGGCGGGGCGGCCGGCGCGGGGCCGGGCCTTGGAGGCGGCGGGGCGGTCCCGTCCCGTCGGGCGCCCCGCCGCCACAGGTTACGCCCGCCCGGCCTCCACGCAACCGGGGCGGCTGGACCGGCGGCCGGGCCGGGCCGATCATCGCCCCCCATGGAAGCCGGGACGATGCAGCAGCGCTGGCACAGGCTGGAGGTCGCGACCCGCGGCCGGTCGCTGGTCGAGGTGACCACGCCCGTCCGCCGCTGGCTGGCCGAGGCGCCGCGCCTCACCGGGCTGCTGACGGTGTGGTGCCGGCACACCTCCGCCTCGCTGCTGGTGCAGGAGAATGCCGATCCGGACGTGCGCCGCGACCTGGAGAGCTTCCTCGCCCGCCTCGTTCCTGACGGCGACCGCCACGCCTATGTCCACGACGCCGAGGGGCCAGACGACATGCCCGCCCATATCCGCGCGGCGCTGACCCAGACCCAGCTTTCCATCCCCGTCCTGGCGGGCGAGCCGGTGCTGGGCACCTGGCAGGGCCTCTACCTGTGGGAGCACCGCACAGTGCCGCACCGGCGCGAACTGGTCCTGCATCTGCTGGGCGAGGCGGGCTGATCCGGGCCGCGCCCTTTCCCCCGGCGGGTGCGGGGCGTCAGGCGACCCCGGCCTTCGCCTTCATCGCGTGGCCGGCGAGGGTGCGGCCCAGGCTCCAGGCGGCGCCGGGGAAGCGGTGGCTGTCCGCCACCACCGCCTCGAAGCCGCGCTCGATCCAGTCGCAGTCGGCGTCGGAGAGGGTCAGCGCCGGCAGCAGCTTGATCGTGTGGCTGGCATGGCCGGAGACCTGGCTGAGGATGCGATGTTCCTTGAACAGCGGGATGGTGATGAGCTGGCAGAACAGCCCGGCATTCACCGTCTCGATCATGTTCCAGGCGGTCCTGAGGCCCATCGAACGCGGCTTGCCGAACTCAATGCCGATCATCAGCCCCTGGCCGCGTACGTCCTTCACGAACTCATGCCGGCCGAGCATGCCGCGGAAGAAGGCCAGCAGCCGCTCGCCCTGGCGTGCCGCGTTGGCGGCGACGCCTTCCGTCTCCATCGCCTCCAGCACGGCGAGGCCGGCGGCCATGGCGAGGTCGTTCTTCGAGAAGGTGGAGCCGTGCACCACCGCGCGGTCCATGCGGTCGAAGATCTTCGCGAAGATCCAGCGCCGCGCCAGCACCGCGCCCACCGGGACATGCCCGCCCGAGAGCGACTTGGCGAGCAGCACCATGTCCGGCTCCACCCCCCAGTGCTCCACCGCCAGGAAGCGCCCGGTGCGGCCGAGGCCGGTCTGGATCTCGTCCGCGACGAACAGCGTGCCGTGCTTCCGGCACAGCGCCGCCACCCCGGCCAGGTAGCCCTCGGGCGGCATGTTCACGCCCTTGCCCTGGATCGGCTCGACGACGAAGGCGGCGATGTCCTTGCCGGCCAGGGCACGGTCCAGCGCGTCCAGGTCGCCGAAGGGCACCGAACGGCAGCCGGGCAGCAGCGGGCCGAAGCCGTCGCGGAAGTTGTCGTCGCCGTTGAGCGACAGCGCGCCGTAGGTCAGCCCGTGATAGGCGTGTTCGGCGAAGAGGATGCCCGGCCGGCCGGTGGCGCCGCGGGCGAACTTCATCGCCGCCTCCACCGCCTCTGTGCCGGAATTGCAGAAGAAGGCCTTGTCCAGCCAGGGCACCTGCCGCAGCAGCCGCTCCGCCAGCACGCCGGCGAGGACGGAGACGTCCATCTGCACCAGGTTGGCGAGGTCGGCGTCGATCACCCCGTGCAGCGCGCGCCGCACCCCCGCATGGTTGCGCCCCAGCGCGAAGACGCCGAAGCCGCTGAGCAGGTCGAGGTACTGATGCCCCTCGCGGTCCCACAGATAGGGCCCCTGGCCGCGCCGGAAGCCGACGTCGTAGCCGATGGTCTTGAGGACCCGCACCATCTGCTCGTTCAGGTGGCGGGCGTGCAGCTCGTACCGATCCGCCTCGCGCTCGGCGACGAGGGCTGCGATGTCCATGCGCTTCCTCGATTCCGCCCGGCCGGTCAGGAGAGGGCGCGGGTTCCGTGATGGGTGGACGGTGCCCGGCCGGGAGGCCCGGATGGGGAAGCCCGGATGGGGAAGCCCGGATCGGGCGCCCCGGTTCGGCCGTCCCGGGACGAGCGGCCCGGGTCAGCCTTCGCGGCTCACCAGCGGCGCGGCTGGCCGCAATCGAGATGGACGAAGCCGTCGCGGCGATAGAGTCCCACGCCGCCCATCTGCATCTCCGCGGCAAGGCGCGCCATGCCGTAGGAATCGCGGTCCGGTAGGCGGCAGTCGGCGGCCATGCCCGACATGTGCAGCGAAACGGTCGAGACCCGGCGCGAGCGGGAGCGCAGGCTGGCGTTGTATTCGGGCGAGCGGTAGCCGCTGATCACCTGGAAGGATTCGTGCGATTCCAGCCGCTGCGCCACGCTGTGCAGCACGTCGAAGAGGCGCGGGTCCATCGGCGTCACCTCCTCGGCCGAGAGGTCGCGGAACACCCAGTCCAGCTTCTGCAGCGCGTCGCGGTTGTAGCGGCCGTTCTCCCAGTAGACGCCGTGGAAGCTGTCCTCGGTATAGGCGCGCTTCACGTTCAGCCGGCGCGGCGCGCCGGGGGCGGCGAGCACGGGGGAGGGCAGGGCGGCGCAGGCGAGCCCGCCGGCGGCCAGGCCGAGCGAGGCGCGGATCACCTCGCGCCGGCCGAGGGCGGAGGGCGCGCAGCAGGGGCAGTCCTGATGGGGACGGCGGCCGGCGAAGCGGTTCTGGAACAGGCTCATCGGGCGGCGATCCGGGCGGTTGCGATGCGGTCCATCTCCCGCGCATAGGCGGCGTCGAGGCCATAGATGTCGGGGCGCAGCCGGACGCGGCCCTCCTCCACCACGGCGGTGGTGTAGTGCAGGTTCACCGGCAGGCTGCGCTTCAACGGCACGAAGCGCGTCTGCTTACTGTCGAAGATCTGCTGGCTGCGGGCACGGTCCCAGCCCATGCCGTCCAGGGCGATGTCGAGCAGCTCCATGGGTCGCTCCAGTCGGATACAGCCCGAGGAGAAGGCGCGGTCCGGTCGGTTGAACAGCGCGCGCTCGGGCGTGTCGTGCAGGTAGATGTCGTCGTTGTTCGGCATGATGAACTTCAGCCGGCCCAGCGCATTGGCGTCGCCCGCGTCCTGGCGGATGAAGTAGGGGAAGTTGGTGGGCGTCATGCTCGCCCAGTCCACGGTGGCCGGGTCCACCTCCACCCGTTCGCCCCCCACCACCGTGTAGAGGCGGAAGCCCTTCGCCGCCATCCCCCGCGGGTCGCGGCGGAACTTCGGCAGCAGATCCTGCCGGGCGTTCCGCTCCGGCACGCCCCAGGGCGGGTTGAACTGCACCGTGGTCATGCGCACGCGCAGCAGCGGCGTGGCGCGGGACGGGCGCCCCACCACGACGTTCATCCGCAGCAGCACGCGCGGCCCGTCCACCACCCGGAGGGTGAAGTCGGGGATGTTCACCTCCACCCGCGGCCCGGCGGGCGGCGTGGCGGCGGCGCGGCGCATGTCCAGCGCCACGCGCAACTGGTCCACCCGCGCCTCGGCCGGGCGGTTCAGCGCGGCCAGCGTCAGGGCCCCGACGCGGCCATCCGCCTCCAGCCCGTTCGCCTCCTGCCAGCGGCGCACCACGTCCAGCAGCGCGTCGTCGTACAGCTCCCCCGCATCCGGCGCCGCCGCCAGGGCGGGGTCCTCGGCCCGCAGCCGGGCCCGCAGCGCGGGCACGCGCGCCGGGTCCGTGCTGCCCGGCTCGATCGTGCCGCCGGTGGCGGGGATGGGCTGCCAGCCCCCGGCCGCGACCAGGGCCCGGGCGCCCGCCAGCGCGGCCTTCAGCGCCGGGGCGTCGGGATGGCGGCGGGCCGCCCGGTCGATCACCGCCGCCGGGTCGGGGGCCGAGGCCAGCTCCGCCTGCCAGCGCGGCAGCGGCACGGCGGCGGGATCGCGGAGGATGTCGGGGCGGCTGGCCGGCAGGCGCAGGCGCCCGAGCAGCAGGTCGGACAGCGCGGCGGAGGCGGCGCGCTGCATCCCCTCGGCGAAGCCGCGCGGGTCGGTCAGGGCCAGGGCGTCCGCAGGCAGGGCATAGGCGGCCGGGTCCAGCCCGTCCTCCTCCAGCCGGCGCAGGCGGTCGGCCAGGCGGCGCAGCGTCGCGGGGTCGCGCGCGGCTAGCGCCTCGGCCGGATAGGGCGCGGGCGATGGAGGAACCGGTGGCGGAAGCCTCTGGGCCAGGGTGTCCCGGACGGTTCCGGGCAGCGGGGCAGCACCCGCCGTCAGGGCGAGGCAGAGGTCGCGGCGGCGCATCCCCTACCGATAGCCGCCGGGGGGTGGGGCTGCCAAGCGGCAAGCCGGCCGGGCTGCGTCCCGGGCGGCCTTCCCGCCCGTCAGGAGAGGCCCAGGGCCTGGTACAGGCGCTGGGCCGGCGGCCAGGCCTCCATGATCGCCCCGCGGTAGATCACGGCGACGACCGCGGCACAGCCCAGCAGCAGCAGGGAGGCCAGCCAGCCGATCATCAGCCCGCCGCGGGGTTCCGCGACGGCCGCCGGCGGCCGCGTCGCCACCGGGGTGGGGCGGGGCGGGGGCGGGGGCGCCAGCGCCGGCGCGGGCGGCATTCTGCCGGGCGGGGGTTCCGTCCCGGGCGACCCGGCGGGGGCGGCCGTTGCCGGCGGGGCGGCCGCCGGTGTGCCGGTTGCCGGTGCGGGCGTCGCCGGCGTGGCCGTGGCCAGTGCGGGCGGGACCGGTGCGGGCGGGACCGGTGCGGCGGCCGCCACGGGGCCGGAGTGCGCCGCCGCGGGGGGCGCGGCGAGCGGTGCCCAGCTCTGCCCGCAGCGGGCGCACCGTACCTCCCGGCCCGGCGCCAGCATGGTCTCCGGTACCTCGTAGGCGGCTCCGCAATGGGGGCAGGCGATGCGCATCGGTTTCCTCGGCCCTCGCCCCTGGGGCACCCCGGCCGCGCGGCCTCGGCTACCGCGAATCGGCCGGCCGGGCGGAGCCCCGGGGCAGGGGATTGTGACTCCACAAGACCCTGTCATTGCTAGCGGTTCCGTTACCGGGCGGAAACCGCCGGGCGAATGAATTCGCGGGTCGTGGCATGCAGGCCATATAACCGCCGGGAAGTGCCTGCGGCCTCTGGCCCGACCGGGACTGGCGTGGCACATCCTGGCGGCATGGTGCGCTTCAGCGATGCGGGCCTCCGCTACCCCGATCCCGGTGGCGGAGCAGGGGAGCAGGCGCTGCACAGCCTGACCTTCACCCTGCCGGAAGGATCCTTCACCTGGCTCACCGGCGAATCCGGGGCGGGGAAGACGACGCTGCTGCGCCTGATGCAATGCGGCCTGCGCCCGACCTCGGGCGAGGTGGAGGTGCTGGGCACCCGCCTGTCCCGCGCGCCGCGCAACGCCCTGCCGCGCCTGCGCCGGCGGATCGGGTCGGTGTTCCAGGACTATCGGCTGCTGCCCTACCTCAGCGCCTTCGACAATGTCGCGCTGCCCCTGCGCCTCGCGGGGCGGCTCGAATCGTCGCTGCGCCCGGACGTCACGGAGATCCTGCGCTGGGTCGGGCTGGAGGCGCGGGCCGATGCGCTGCCGCCGCAGCTCTCGGGCGGCGAGCAGCAGCGCGTGGCGATCGCCCGCGCCGTGGTGGGCCGGCCGGAGCTGCTGGTGGCGGACGAGCCCACCGGCAACCTCGATTCCCGGCAGGCACGCCGCCTGCTGGCGCTGCTGACGGAGATGAACCGGATGGGCACGACCGTGGTCGTCGCCACCCATTCCGAGGATCTGGTCGCCGCCTTCCCCGCGCCGATGCTCGTGCTCTCGCGCGGCCGGCTCGTCTCCTATGACGGTCCCGGCCCGGAGGAGCAGGCCATGCCCGCCCGGGAGGACCGGGTGGCCGGGGCGCCGGGCCACGTGCCCGCCCCGCCCGCGGACCCGCCAGCCGGCCACGCCGTCTCCACCTGGCCTATGGAGGAGTGGGAGGACCCCGCCCCGCCGCAGCCCCCGGAGGATGGCGGCTGGGGGGCGGCGCCGCGGGACGCACGCCTGCCGCCGCGCCCCACCCGGCCCGTCCGCCCCTACGACCCGGCGCGCGAGGTGCCGCCGCCCGCCCTGGACCCGCGCTCCCCCTGGGAGGACGGGCCGGACCCGCGCCATGGCTGAGCGGCGGCGTCGTTCACGCGATCCGCTCGGCCTCCGCCGGGCGCTGTCGGGGCGCCTTCTGCCCGGGCTGGTGGCGGCCATGTCGCTGCTGGCCGCCCTGGCCCTGGCCGGCGCCCATGGCGCCGCCGGCCTGGCCGAGCGGTGGCAGGAGGGGGCGGCGGCGGCCGTCACGGCCCAGGTGCCGCGCCCGGAGGAAGGGCGGATGGCGCTGGCCCTCTCCGTCCTGCGTGCCAGTCCGGAGGTGGCGAGCGCCACGCCCGTGGACCCGGAGCGCATGGCGACGTTGCTGAAGCCCTGGCTGGGCGATGCGCCCGCCTTGCCGCTGCCCGGGGTGATCGAGGTGCGGCTGCGCGACCTCGACGCCGATCCTGCCCTCCTGGCGCGCCGGCTGTCCGAGGCGGTGGAGGGGGCGGAGCTGGAATCCCACGGCATCTGGGTCGCCCGCCTCGCCGCCCTCGCGCGCAGCGTGCAGGGCCTGGCCCTCGCCACGCTGGCCCTGGTCGCGGGCGTGGCCGCGGCGGTGGTGGCGGTCGCCACCCGGGCCGGCCTGGCGGCGCGGCGGGAGGCGATCGGTATCCTCTACGACCTGGGCGCCACCCATGGCGACATCGCCGGCCGCTTCTCCGTGCGCGTGGCCGGGTTGGCGGCAGCGGGGGCGATGCTGGGGACGCTGATCGCCGTTCCCGCCCTGCTGGCGCTGGCCCGGCTCGCGGCGCCCTTCGCCGGCGGGCCGGCGGTGCCTGGGCTGCTGTGGGAGTCGCTGCCCTGGATCGGGCTCGTGCTGCTGCCCTTCGCCGCGGCGCTGATCGGCTGGCTCACCGCCCAGGCCACCGTCCGCCGGTGGTTGCGGCGCCTGGCCTGATACGCCGGGTCGCCATGCGGCTGCCCCCCGTCCTGCGGCGTGCGCTGTTCTCGCTGGCCGTGCTGGGGCTGCTGCTGGCGGGTGCGGGCTTCGCCTGGTTCCAGGACGCCGCCTCGGCGCCGCCCGCCGCGCCCCTGCCGGCCACGGACGGCATCGCCGTGCTGACCGGCGGACCGGATCGCGTGGAGGCGGGGTTGCGCCTCGCCCTCGGCCGTCCGGAGGCCCGGCTCATCGTCTCCGGCGTCGGCGAGGATGCCGATCTGGCCGCGCTGACCCGGGTGGCGGGGGTGGAACCCTATGCGCTGCTCGGGCGCGTGCATCTGGGACGGGAGGCGCGCAGCACGCGGGGCAATGCCGTGGAAGTGGCCGCCTGGGCCCGGGCGGAGGGGCTGCGCTCGGTGACGGTGGTGACGGCCGGGTTCCACATGCCGCGCGCCATGCTGGAGCTGCGCCGCGCGGCGCCCGGCGTGGAGCTGGTGCCCTATCCGGTGCAGCCCTTCCACGCCCGGCCCCCGGCGATGCTGCGCGAGTACGCCAAGCTGGCGGGCGCCTGGATGGGGTTGTCCTCGCTATCCCGGCGGCGCTGAGCGGGTCCCGCGCCACCCTGGGGATAACTTCGTGGACGGGATGCCGGCCGTCCTTGTCACCACTTGCCAGGACTGCCTTCCAAGCACTTGCCGAAGCTGGATTGCGGGCGTTGCCATTCTGTTCATACGGGAAAAAATACCCTTTCTTTTCATGTCGTTGGCAAGTAGTATCCCCTTGTCGCCGGGCCGTCTGTGGGTAACTGCGCCGGGCCCCTGGACGAACGGGATAACGGCGCCGGGTGCCTGTGGAAAACTCGGCGGAAAACCTTGGCGGCCCTGCCGATGGCGGGCGGCTATCCCTCCATGCCCGCCGGGGGCGGCGGCAACAGGGAGGCCAGCTGTTCCAGCCTGCCATCGCGCACCCCCATGGCGCGGAGCCGGGCGACGGTCTGGAGCAGGTAGTCGCGGTTGGCGCCCATCGCGCCCTGGCCGCGGGCGATGGTCGCCGCCGTCTGGGCCGGATCGGCCCGGCCGCAGTAGTCGGCCGCCCGGCGGTTCGCGACATAGGCCAGGGCCTGGACCTCCCGCCCGTCGTCCAGCAGTCGCACGCGCAGCCGGGTCTCGTGGTAGACGCCGCCCAGCATCTCCCGCTCGTGCAGGTACGCCAGGACCTCGGCGGCCCGCGGCCCGCCGACGCGCAGCACGGCGCCGCGGCAGGCACCGCCCCGGTCGAGCCCCAGCACCAGCCCCGGCGTCTCGGGCGTGCCGCGGTAGTGGGTGGAGCGGATGCAGAAGCTGCGGTGGTAGCCCCGCAGCAGCGCGGGGTGCACCGCATCCGGGATGAAGCCCGGCCTCCAGATCAGCGAGCCGTAGGCGAAGACGTAGAGCGACCCGTCCGGGTCCAGCAGCCTGTCCAGGGCGGGGGGAGGATGGGCTGGGGTGGCGCCGGCCGGGGGCGGAATGGGATCGGGGGTCATGCGGGGCGGGGGCAGGCGCGCTATAGCGGCCCGCGTGGACACCGAGAAGGACCGCGACCCCGAGGGGCGCGCATGGCAGGCCGCGAACGGGGGAACCGATGCGCGGCCAGGTGGAGGAAGGGCGCGGCCGGCGCGACGGTTGCGCCTGGGCTGGCTGCTGCTGCCCGCCGGGCTGGGGCTGCTGGCGCTCCTGGCCCTGGGCCACACCCTGTTGTGGCGAACCATGGCCAGCCGGCTGGAGGAGGGCTTCACCGTCTGGGCCAATGCCCGCCGGGCCCAGGGCTGGCGGGTGGAGCACGGTCCGCCGCAGCGGGGCGGCTGGCCCTTCGCCGCCAATCTGCGCCTGCCCGACTTCCACCTGGAGGGCGGCCAGGCCAGCGTGCCGGGCGGGGTGGAGTGGCAGGCCACGGCCGTGGTGCTGCGGGTGGTCCTGCCGCGCCTGGACGAGCTGCGGGTCGAGGCGCGGGGCCCGCAGCGGCTGCGGCTGGGCCATGTCGACCTGCCCTTCGCCGCCGACCGGCTGGAGGCGCGGGTGCCGATCCAGGCGGACGTCCTGCCGCGTGGCGGCGACCTGCTGGCGGAGCGGCTCCGTCTGGGCCTGCCGGGCCCGGACGGCTCCCCCGCCCCCGGCGGGCTGGAGTTCCGCAGCCTGCGCGGCACCATCGAGACCCGCTCCACCGCGACGGAGGGGGAGCCGGCCGTCACCCTGACCGCCGAGGCGGGGGAGGTCATGCTCCCGGCGCCGCCCGGCGGCGGCAGCTACGCACTGGGCCCCAGCATCGGGCAGATGGGGCTGGAGGCGGTGCTGACCGGCCCCAACCCCGGCGGGCGCCTGCCTGCGGCGCGGGCCGCGGCCTGGCGCGATGGCGGCGGCGTGCTCGAGCTGCGCGGCGTCACGCTGCGCTGGGGCGAGGTGGAGGCCACCGCGGCGGCGACCCTCGCGCTCGACGAAGCGTTGCAGCCCATGGGTGCGGGGACGCTGCGGCTGACCGGGGCGCAGGCCGCGCTGAACGCCCTGGTGCAGGCCGGGCTGTTGCCGCAGCGCAGCGCTGCCATGGCCGGACAGGTCGCGGGCTTCCTGGCACGTCCCACGGCCGAAGGCGGGCCGCCGCAGCTGGAGATCCCGGCCACCCTGGAGGAGCGCACCCTGGCCGTGGCCCGCATCCCCATCGCGCGTCTGCCGCCGCTGGCCTGGCCGGAGCCGCCGGCGGCGGAGCCCGGGCCGGAAGGGGAGGTGTCCGATCCTTCCCTGCCCGGCACGCGGCCCTGAAACGCCCGGGGCGGCGTTGACCGGGCCAGCGCTTTCGGGCGCCATCGGCGGCGTGACCACAACCGCCGCCGACGTGACGACCGTGCCACCGCCTGCGGCCGCCCCGCCCGGTAGCCGGGAGCTGTTCCTGGGCTACCTGCGCATCGGCCTGTTCGGCTTCGGCGGCGTGAACGCCTGGTCGCGCCACGTCATCGTGGAGGAGCGGCACTGGCTGAGCGAGCGGGAATACGCGGAGCTGCTGGGGCTGGGGCAGGTGCTGCCCGGGCCCAATGTCGGCAATGCCGCGATCATGCTCGGCCGGCGCTTCGGCGGGCTGCGCGGGGCGGTGGCCACCACCGCCGGGCTCTACGCCATGCCGCTGGCGATCCTCGTCATCCTGGCAGGGTTGTGGGAGCGCTTCGGCAGCCTGCCGCCGGTGCAGGGGGTGATGGCCGGCGTCGCCGCGGCGGCGGCGGGGATGACGCTGGGCAACGCGCTGCGGATGGGCGAGCGGCTGCGCCTGCCGCTGCCGATGGTCGGCCTGGCCCTGCTGACGGTGCTGGCCGCCGCCTGGTTCCGCGTGCCGCTGCCGCTGATCGTCCTGGGCCTGGGGCTGCCGGGCATCTGGCTGGCCTGGCGCGGGCCATGATCGCCTGGCAGGTCTTCACGATCTTCGCGACCCTGTCGCTGCTTGCGGTCGGCGGCATGAGCGCGCTGCTGCCGGAGATCCACCGGCAGATCGTCGAGCTGCACGGCTGGCTGGACGATGCCGACTTCGTCCAGATGTTCGCGCTCGCCCAGGCGGCGCCGGGGCCCAACGTCCTGGTCGCCTCCCTGCTCGGCTGGCGCGTCGCGGGCGCCGCCGGGCTGGCGGCGGCGACGGCGGGCATCCTGCTGCCCTCCGGCGCGCTGGCCTGGGTGGTGGGCGGGGCGCTGATCCACCGCGGCGACTCCCGCTGGCTGAAGGCGATCCGCCTCGGGCTGGTGCCGGTCGCGGTCGGGCTGATGTTCGCCTCCGGCCTGGTGCTGGGCCGGGCCGCGGGACATAGCTGGGCGCTGGTGGCCATCACCGTCGGCGCCACCGTCTTCGTCTGGCGCGCGCCGTGGTCGCCGCTCTGGGTGCTGGCCGCCGGCGGCATGCTGGGGCTGGTGCTGGTGCTGCTGTGACCGGGCGGGCCGGAACCGGCTTCCGGCCACCCGCCGGCTGTGGCAGACGAAGCGGAATGTCGTGCCGCGCCTGCAGCCTGTCCTTGCAGCCGACGCCGTGCCGTGCCGCCAGCCGGACCCGGGCCGGATGGGCATGACGCGCCGCTTCCTGTCCGCAGGGGGCGAGATGGGCGCGCTGGTCCGCGCCTACGACTGGGCGGCCAACCCGCTCGGCCCGCCCGAGACCTGGCCGCAGCCGCTCCGGACCGTGGTGGGCGTGATGCTGGGCTCGCGCCAGCCGATGTTCGTCGCCTGGGGGCCGCAGCGCATCGTGCTGTACAACGACGGCTACGCCCCGATGCTCGGCCTGCGCCACCCGGGGGCTCTGGGGCGGCCCTTCCACGAGATCTGGTTCGACATCATCGACGAGGTCGGCCCCATCCTCGACCGCGCCTATGCGGGCGAGGGCACGCACATGGACGACATCCGCTTCGTCATGACGCGCAACGGCTACCCGGAGGAGACGCATTTCGCCTTCTCCTACACGCCCGTGCGCGACGAGGGCGGCGAGGTGCGGGGCATGTTCTGCGCCTGCACGGAGACCACGCAGCAGGTTCTGGACGAGCGGGACCGCGTGGCCCAGCGCGAGCGGCTGACCCAGATGTTCGAGCACGCGCCGGGCAGCATGGCGCTGCTGCGCGGCCCGCAGCACGTCTTCGAGCTGGCCAACGCCGCCTACCAGCACCTGGTCGGGACCCACCGCCCCGTCATCGGCCTGCCCGTGGCCCAGGTGCTGCCGGAGGTCGTCGGCCAGGGCCTGATCGACATGCTCGACCGCGTCTACGCGACGGGCGAGCCCTTCGTCGGCACGGCGGTGCAGGTGGTGTTGCAGCGCCATCCGGAAGGGCCGCCGGAGGGGCGGGTGCTGGACTTCGTCTGGCAGCCGCTGCGCAACGCCGAGGGCCAGGTCGACGGCATCTTCGTCGAGGCGACGGACGTCACCGAGCGCCGGCGCGCCGAGGAGGCGATGCGCGAGAGCGAGGAGCGCTTCCGCACCATCGCCGACCAGGCGCCGCTGATGCTCTGGGTCACCAATGCCGAGGGGCGATGCACCTTCCTCAACCGCGCCTGGTACGAGTTCACCGGGCAGCGCGAGGAGGAGGCGCTGGGCTTCGGCTGGCTGGATGCCACCCATCCCGAGGATGCGCAGCGTGCGGAGCGCGCCTTCCGCACGGCGATCGCGGACCGCGAGGGGATCTGGCTGGAATACCGGCTGCGGCGTGCGGACGGCGCCTGGCGCTGGGCGATCGACGCCGCGGCGCCCCGCTTCGATGGGGAGGGGCGCTTCCTGGGCCATGTCGGTTCGGTGGTGGACATCACCGAGCGCAAGGAGGCGGAGCAGGCCCAGGCCCAGGTCAACGAGATGCTGGAGCGCCGCGTCGCCGAGCGGACGCGGGAGCGCGACAGCATGTGGCGCCTGTCGGACGACCTGATGCTGGTGTGCGACGCGGCCGGCAGCCTGCTGGCGACCAATGCCGCTTGGTCGGCGCGGCTGGGCTGGAGCGAGGGGGAGCTGCTGCGGCACCGCTTCCTCGACCTGGTCCACCCGGAGGACCGGGCAGCGGTCGGGGAGGGGCTGGCGCGCCTGGGCCGCGGCGAGACGGCGCGGTTCGAGGGGCGCGTCCGCCATCGCGACGGCAGCCACCGGGCCATCGCCTGGGCCGCGGCCCCGGAGGGCGAGCGCTCCTACGCCATCGGGCGCGACGTGACCGACCAGCGCGAGCTGGAGGAGCAACTGCGCCAGTCGCAGAAGATGGAGGCGATCGGCCAGCTCACCGGCGGCATCGCGCACGACTTCAACAACATGCTGACCGGCATCATCGGCAGCCTGGAGATGCTGAAGCGGCGGATCGAGGCCGGCCGCCTGGACCAGGTGGACCGCTACGTCGCCGCCGCCGCAGCGTCCGCCCAGCGCGCCGCGGGGCTGACGCACCGGCTGCTCGCCTTCTCCCGCCGGCAGTCGCTCGACGTGCGCGCCACGGACGTCAACCGCCTGGTGCACGGCATGCAGGAGATCCTGCACCGCACCCTGGGCGAGAACATCCGGCTGCAGCCCGCGCTCGACGCCCGCCTCTGGCTGGCGGAGACGGATGCGAACCAGCTGGAGAGCGCGCTGCTCAACCTGGTGATCAATGCCCGCGACGCGATGCCGCATGGCGGGCGGGTGACGATCAGCACGCGCAACCTGCACTGGGAGGCGGGAGAGCGGGACCACGGCTCCGGCAACATGGCGGAGGCGCTGCGTCCCGGCGACTACGTGGCGATCGCCGTCACGGACAGCGGCACCGGCATGACGTCCGATGTCGTGGCCAAGGCGTTCGACCCCTTCTTCACCACCAAGCCGATCGGGCAGGGGACGGGGCTGGGCCTGTCCATGATCTACGGCTTCGTCCGCCAGTCCGGCGGGCAGGTGCGGATCGAGAGCGCCCCGGGCCATGGCACCTCGGTGACCCTCTACCTGCCGCGCGCCCTGCGGCGGGAGGCCGCCGCGGCCGCGCCGCGCCTGCACGAGGTGCCGCGCGCCGTCGCCGGCGAGCGCGTGCTGGTGGTGGAGGACGACCCCGCCGTCCGGATGCTGGTGCTCGATGTGCTGGAGGAGCTGGGCTACGCCGCCATCGAGGCGGCGGACGGCCGCAGCGCCCTGCCGATCCTGGAAGGCGGGGAGCGGATCGACCTGCTCGTCTCCGATGTCGGCCTGCCCGGGTTGAATGGCCGCTAGCTGGCGGAGGTCGCGCGCCGCCATCGCCCGGGGCTGAAGGTGCTGTTCATGACCGGCTATGCCGAGAATGCCCTGCAGCGGGCGGATTTCCTGGAGGAGGGCATGGAGATGGTGACCAAGCCCTTCACCACCGAGGCGCTGGCCCGGCACATCCGCGGGATGATCGAGCGGTAGGGGCGGGCCGACGCGGCGCGGCCCCCTGGCCTTCGGGATTTGTTTCTTGTTAGCATCGGATCGGGCCGCGCCGCGGTCCGGCCGGACTCCCCTGCCCGGCCGCAGCCAGACGGAAGGGAAGGTGGCATGGCGGGTTCGGTCCTGCAGACGATCGGCCGCATCAGCGCGCTGACGGCGATCACGACGATCAAGCCCGGCGAGGCACCTGCCCTGCGGCAGGCGCTGCAGCGCCTGACGGCGGCCAAGGGCGGCCTGATCTCCTCGCTGGGCACGATCCACATGGTCCGCTGGGTGATCTTCGACAACGACACGCGGCTGCTCTTCGCCACGAACTTCGACGGCGACGTCGAGACCTACATGCGCGACTTCGCCGAGCGCGCGCCGGACGGCATCGACGCCATCTGGGGCCATTGCGAGGGCTATCCCGGCGCGCGCGACTACGAGAAGCTGCGCGACTACATCCTGGGCTCGGCGATCGAGACCACCGGCTACTACGTCGCCTATCCCGAGGCGACGGTGGCCGACATCAACAAGGCGCTGGACTGGAAGGCGAAGTTCGAGACCTTCCTCGACCAGCTGGGCTGATCCGCCATGCCGGATGGCACCGCGCCTGGCCTGGTGGTGCCGGATCTGGACGACATCCAGGGCATGGCCCTGCGCGTCTACCGATTCCCCGTCGCCCGCCACCGCCTCCTGCGCATCGACGACGCGGCGGCGGCGCGCGGCTGGCTCGGCATGCTGGCCGCGCAGGTCGCCAGCGTCGCCGCGATCGATGCGGGGCCGCCGAGCGCGGTGAACCTGGCGGTGAGCGCCTCGGGGCTCGTCGCGCTGGGGCTGCCGGCGGAGAGCCTCGACAGCTTCGCGGAGCCCTTCCGCCAGGGCATGGCGGCGCGCGCCGCGGCGCTGGGCGATGTCGGGGACCAGGCGCCGGACCGCTGGGACCCGCCCTGGGGCCGGCGCGAGCTGCATGCGCTGCTGACCCTGTCCGCCATCTCGCCCACGGCGCTGGAGGCGGCCGATCCGGCCCTGCGCGACGGGATGCGGGGGGTGACCGTGCTGGGCACGGAGGAGGTCGCCCTGCTGCCGGATGCGGCGGGACGGCCGGCGCCGGTCGAGCATTTCGGCTACCGCGACGGCATCGCCCAGCCGGCCATCGCGGGGGATGGCGCGGCCAGCGCCCGCGGCCAGGGCCGCGCCGGCCCCGGCGGGAGCTGGCGCAAGCTGCAGCCCGGGGAGTTCGTGCTGGGCCTGCCGGACGAGAGCGGCGCGGCCCCGCCGCTGCCGCGGCCCGAGGCGCTGGCGCGCAGCGGCACCTACCTGGCCGTGCGCAAGCTGCACCAGCATGTCGCGCGCTTCCGCGCCTATCTCGACGGCGTCGCCCGCGACGACGGGGACCGGGAGTGGCTGGCCGCGCGCCTGCTGGGCCGCTGGCCGAGCGGCGCCCCCCTGGCGCTGGCGGCGGAGGCCGACGACCACGCCCTCGCTGCCGACGATGCCCGGGTGGATGATTTCGACTATGCCGGGGACCCGGGCGGGCGCGCCTGCCCGGTCGGCGCGCATCTGCGCCGGATGAACCCGCGCGCCGGCCTCGCCGGCCCGGCGGGCGCCACCGTCCATCGCCACAGGGTACTGCGCCAGGGCCTCCCCTACGGCCCCCCCCTGGCGCCCGGTGCCCCGGAGGACGGCGTCCCGCGCGGCGCGCTGCTGCTGATCGGCGGCGCCGATCCCGCGCGGCAGTTCGAGTTCGTCCAGAAGGTCTGGATCGGCGACGGCGACTTCGCCGGGCTCGGCCGCGACAAGGACCCGCTGATCGGGGCACAGGACGGGACGGGCGGGTTCACCATCCCGCAGCGCGGCCAGCCGCGCCGGCGCCTGTCCGCCCTGCCGGCCTTCGTGGCCACGCGCGGCGGCGAGTACTTCCTGCTGCCCGGCCGCCGCGCCCTGGCGCATCTGGCGGCGGGTCCCGGAGCGCCCCCGAAGGAGGGAGAGGAACGGCCATGAGGAAGCGGATCGCGGCTCTGCTGGTGGCCGTGCTGGGGAGCGCCTGCGCCGGCCCGTCGGAGGTGATGCCGGAGGCGACGCCGCCGCAGGGCCTCGGCGCGGCGGGGCAGGGCTGGAGCGAGGCGCAGCGGCGCTGGTTCTACCACGCCTCGCAGGGGACCATGCTGCTGCCGGTGAGCTGGTTCCTGGCGCTGGAGCGGCCGTCGGCGCCGTTCCAGGAGGCGCCGCTCTTCGCCACGACCGAGAATCTCAGCCGCTATGGCTTCCTGCCGGACGAGGCCTCATCCGAGAACCCGCTGGGCCTGCCCGTGGGCTTCGCCCTGGATGACCGCGGCGGCTTCAGCCGGGCGGGGCTGGGCGGCCGGGAACAGGTGGTGGGGCTGACCTGCGCTGCCTGCCACACCGGGCAGATCGAGCGCGGCGGCCGCGCCCTGCGCATCGACGGCGGGCCGGCGATGACCAATGTCGGCGCCTTCCAGAAGGATCTCGGCCTCGCCCTGGCGCAGACGCTGCGGCCGATCCGCTTCGGGCGCTTCGCCGGGCGGGTGCTGAAGGAGGGCGACACGCCCGCGGCGCGCCTCGCGCTGCGCCGCCAGGTCCGGAGCATGGTGCTCGGCGGGCTGACCGAGCAGGCCGAGGCCCACTGGGCCAAGGTCTACCCGCTGGAGGAGGGCTATGGCCGGCTCGACGCGCTGGGGCGGGGCGGCAACTTCGTCTTCGGCACCCAGGCGCGCGACCGCAACAACCTGGTCCCGGCCGACGGGCCGGTCAGCTACCCCGCCCTGTGGGACGCGCCGTGGTTCGACTGGGTGCAGTACAACGGCGCCATCCGGCAGCCGATGGGCCGCAACGTGGCCGAGGCGATGGGCGTGCGCGCCGTCACGACGGTGACCGGCTCGCCCGACACGCTCTACGATTCCACCGTCCGGCTCGACACCATCGCGGCGATGGAGCAGCAGCTCGCCGGCCCGGCGCCGGGGCAGGGGCTACGCCCGCCGCGCTGGCCGGAGGAGCTGCTCGGCCCGATCGACCGCGCCATGGCGGAGCGCGGGGCCGCCCATTACGCGCGGCTCTGCGCCGGCTGCCACGAGGGCGGGGCCGTGGCCTGGACCGAGCCCGACGCCTTCGGCCGCCGCTACCGCCGGATCACCATGGTGGCGCTGGAGAAGATCGGCACGGACCCGACCGCCGCGATGAACTTCGTGAACCGCCGGGGCCGGCTGGAACGCGACCAGGCACCGATCCCGGCCGACCAGGCGCTGAAGGCCGTGACCGACCGGGTCATCGCCCGCTGGTACGAGCGCAACGCCGTCCCGCCGGCGCGGCAGGAGGAGATGAACGGCTTCCAGCCCAATGACTGGCGCGCCCTGGCCGCCTACCGCGCCAAGCCCCTGGACGGGGCCTGGGCCACGGCGCCCTTCCTGCACAACGGCTCGGTGCCCAGCCTGTACCAGATGCTGCTCCCGGCCGCGCAGCGCGACGCCGTGTTCCATGTCGGGCGGCGCGAGTTCGATCCCGTGCAGGTCGGCTTCGTCAGCACGCCCTCGGCCGGGGCCACCCGCTTCGACACCGCGCTGCAGGGCAACCGCAACACCGGGCACGAGTTCCGCAATGCCCCGCCGGGCACGCCCGGCGTGCTGGGGCCGGAGCTGAGCGAGCCGGAGCGGCGCGAGATCGTGGAGTACCTGAAGACGCGCTGACGCGCCTGCGCCCCCCCGCCCATCCGTCGGCGTGCCGGCCCGCGGCCGGGATGACCGGCGCCGGCGCGCCACGGCCTTGGCCAGGAAGCCGCACCGGGGGCAGGCGAAGCTCAGTCGTTGGCGCCGCGGATCGCCTTGACCACGGCGGCGGTGACGTCCGCCGTGCGCGCCGTGCCGCCCAGGTCGGCCGTCAGCACGCCATCGGCGCAGACCTGCTCCACCGCCGTCATCAGCCGCTTCGCCGCGGCCGCCTCGCCCAGGTGCTCCAGCATCATCGCCGCTGTCCAGAAGGTCGCGACGGGGTTGGCCACGCCCTGGCCCGCGATGTCGAAGGCGGAGCCGTGGATCGGCTCGAACATCGAGGGCGCGCGGCGCGAGGGGTCGAGGTTCGCCGTCGGCGCCACGCCCAGCGAGCCCGCCACCGCGCCGGCCAGGTCGCTCAGGATGTCGGCATGCAGGTTGGTCGCGACCACCGTGTCGATGGAATCCGGCCGGCGCACCATGCGCGCGGCCATGGCGTCCACCAGCTCCTTCTCCCAGCGCACCTCGGGGTAAGCGGCCGCGACCTCGGCGGCGATGTCGTCCCACATCACCATGCCGTGCCTCTGCGCGTTGGACTTGGTGACCACGGTCAGCAGCTTCCGGGGCCGGGAGCGCGCGATATCGAAGGCGGTGCGCATGATCCGCTCCACCCCCGCGCGGGTGAAGATCGCCGTCTCCGTCGCCACCTCCTCCGGATGGCCGCGATGCGCGCGGCCGCCATGGCCGGCATACTCGCCCTCGGAGTTCTCGCGCACGATCACCCAGTCGATGTCGCCCGGCCGCACCGCGCGCAGCGGCGAGGTCAGGCCGGGCAGCACCCGCGTCGGGCGGATGTTGGCGTACTGGTCGAAGCCCTGGCAGATCCGCAGCCGCAGCCCCCACAGCGTGACGCTGTCCGGCAGTTCCCGGTCGCCCACCGCGCCGAAGAAGATGGCGTCGAAGCCGCGCAGCGTCTCCAGCCCGTCCTGCGGCATCATCTCGCCATGGGCGCGGTAGTGGTCGCTGCCCCAGGGGAAGTCCGTGACGTCGAGGCGGAAGCCGCCGTCGCGCTCGGCCAGGGCGTGCAGCACCTCCAGCCCGGCGGGGATGACCTCCTGGCCGATGCCGTCGGCGGGGATGGCGGCGATACGGTGCGTGCGCATGGCGTTCCTTGTCGTTGAGTCGGGGCTGTTGCGGCGGGTGTCCCGGGACATGGGCGGGAGGGCGGGGACATCGCCCTTCTGTTCCCGCGTCCCGCCGCCCGGAGGCCTGGACATGGGGAGCGGCGACCGCCCCACCCGCCGGCGGCCGGGCGAGCCGGCCGGCCGCCCCAGCCTGGCGGACGAGGCTATGCCGCGCTGCGCCGGAGGCAAGCCTCGTGTCGGTGCCTCGCGTGCGGGCGAGGCCAGGGTGGCCCCCGGCCGGACAGGGAACGCCGGGCCCCTGGCCAGCCGGCGGAGCGGGAAACCCGGCCTGTCTCCCCCCCCCGGGGCACAGGGCCGGCGGGATGCCGCTCCTACCGCCCGGACCAGTGGACGAAGCGCTTCTCCGCCAGCAGGAAGAGCAGGTTCAGGACGTAGCCCAGCGCGCCGGCCAGGAAGATGGCGCCGTACATCAGCCCGCTCTCGAACAGCATCTGGGCGTTGATGACGCGCTGGCCGATGCCGTCGGTGGAGCCGATGAACATCTCCGCCACCACCACGATCACCAGCGCGAGCGAGACGCCCTGGCGCATGCCGACCAGGATCTGCGGCAGCGCCTCCCACACCAGCACGTCCCACAGCACGCGCCCCGGCCCGGCGCCCATGACCTTCGCCGCCAGGACGCGGGTGCGGCGGGCGTTCATCACGCCATAGGCGGCGTTGAACAGGATGACGAGGGCGGCGCCAAAGGCGGCGACGGCGATCTTGGTCGCCTCACCCGTGCCGAACAGCACGAGGAACAGCGGAAAGAGGGCCGAGGCGGGGGTGGAGCGGAAGAAGTCCACCACGAACTCCACCGCGCGGTAGAGGCGCTCGCGCGCGCCCAGCGCCACGCCCAGCGGCACGCCGATCAGGCTGGCCAGCAGGAAGGAGAGCAGCGTGCGCCACACCGTCATGGCCAGGTCGTGCCCCAGCGTGCCCGTGCGGAAGGCGGCCCAGGTGTCGTGCGCCGTCTCCAGCGGCGAAGGGAGGAGGACCGGATCGGCCACGCGCAGCAGGACGGCGAGCTGCCACACGGCGAGGAAGCCCAGCGCGCCCAGGACGGGGGAGAGGATGCCCCTCATGCCGCCTGCACGGCGCGGGTGAAGGCGTCGAGGCAGCGGCGCTTGATGGCGACGAAGTCGAGGTCGGAGAGCGTCTCCGCCGTGCGCGGCCAGAACAGCGGCACGGGCACGTCGTCGGCGACGCGCGTGGGCCGGCGGGTCAGCATCAGCACGCGGTCGCCCAGCACGATGGATTCCTCCAGGTCGTGCGAGACCAGCAGCGTCGTCACCCCGGCCCGCTTCAGCACGTCCTGCAACAGCTCGCGCAGCGAGAGCGTCGTCTCGTAGTCGAGTGCGGAGAAGGGCTCGTCCAGGAACAGCACCTCCGGCTCCACCGCCAGCGCGCGCATGATGGAGACGAGCTGCTGCTGCCCGCCCGACAGCTCGTAGGGATAGCGGTTCAGGTCGAAGCGCACGCGGAAATCGGCGCTCAGCGCCTCGACCCGCCGCTCGATCTCCGCGCGCGGCAGGCCCATCAGCCGCAGCGGGTAGCGGATGTTGTCGGCGGCGCGGCGCCAGGGGAACAGCGCCTCGCGGTAGTTCTGGAAGACGTAGCCGATCCGCACCTCGGCCGGCAGGCGGCCGTCGAACAGGATCTCGCCGCCGTCGGTCGGCAGCAGCCCCGCCAGCATGTTGATCAGCGTCGACTTGCCGCAGCCGTTCGGGCCGAAGATGGACAGGATGTCGCCCTGCCGCACCTGGAGGTCGAAGCCGTCATAGACCGGCTGCCCGGCGAAGAACTTCCGCAGGCCCCGCACCGTGAGGGCGAGGCGCGCGGTCGGAAGCCGGACGACGCTCAAGCCCCGCTCCTCACAGGGCGCGCAGGAAGGTCTTCACGTCGATCTTCTCCCGCACCACGCCCTGGGCCACGGCGAGGTCCACGAATTTCTGGAAGTCCGCGACATCCTGCCCGCTCAGGTCGCGCACCATGCGGAAGTTCACCAGCGGGATGGTGGGCGCGAGCTCGGCGGAGGTGTTCATGAAGCGCACCAGCAGCTCGCGCGCCGAGGCGTCCTCCCGCGCCACCTGGCACGCCTTCGCCCAGGCGGCGGCGAAGCGGCGCGCCACGTCGGGCTTCGCATCGAGGAGGCGCTGCGGCAGCGCGGTGCCGGCCGCCCAGGCATTGGCGCCCGGCCGGCCGATCAGGTGGGTGGCGATCACCCCCGCCTCCAGCCGCCGGGCGACGCCCTGGCGCTCGGCGATGGTCGCCTGGGGCTCCAGCGTATAGGCGGCGTCGAAGGTGCCGGCGGCCAGCGCGCCGACGTGGACGCCCATCTGCTGCTCGGTGATCGTGTAGTCCGTCCCTTCCTTCAGCCCGACGGAGGCCAGCACCGCGCGCGCCGCCGAGAGGTTCGCGGGACCGGGGGCGGAGACGATGCGCGCGCCCTTCAGGTCGCGCAGCGTCGTGCCCTGCCAGTTCGGGCGGACGATGAACTGCTCCATCTGGTACTGCGCGTTCTGCCCGTTCAGGCTGATGTAGACGGCCGTGCCGGCGCGGCGGGCGTTGATATTCGCCCCCTCCAGCGTGACGAGGTTGGCGGCCGCGTCCACGTCGCCCGAGACCAGCGCCTGGACGATCAGCGGCGCGGTCTGCAGCGGCACGGCGGTGACGGCGAGGCCCTGCTCCGCGAACAGCCCGCGCTCCTGCGCCACGTAGAAGGGCAGGGCGGAGGAGACGTTGAAGACCGCGACCTTCATTGCATCCGCGGCCTGCGCGCCGCGCGCGAGGAAGGGCAGGGCCAGGGCCGGCAGGGTGGCGAGGAGGGGGCGGCGGTGCATGGCGGGTCTCCTCAGCCGAGCTTCGGATAGGCGGCGGGGTCGAAGAAGCTGCTGCCGGCGACGTAGCGGCGGCCCTCCGACATGTCGGGCGGCGGGCCGTCCTCGGCGGCGCCCTCGAAGGTCAGCTCCAGCTGCACGCCGGAAGGGTCGTAGACGAAGAGCTGCCAGAGGGTGGTGCCGGGCACCAGGAACTCCCGCCAGTCCAGCCCCGCCGCCCGGAAGCGCGCGACGAAGGCGTGGTAGCCGCGGCAGGCGAGGGAGACGTGGTCGATCGCCGCCGTGCCCATGGGCGCCCGTCCCTCCGCCCCCAGGGCCGGTCCGCCGGCATAGACGTGCAGCAACGCCGGCCCGCCCGGTAGCGGCACGGAGAGCCAGGCGCCCGGGTAGCCGAAGTCGGGCCGGTGCGTCTCCCGCAGGCCGAGGATGCCGCAATAGAAGGCGACGGTGGCGGCGAGGTCGTTCGTCTTCACCGCCACGTGGAACAGGCCGGCCACCAGCGGCTCGGCCGGCGGGCCTGCGGGCGTATGCGGCAGCGGGGCATGGTCGTTCATGGCAGGCTCGTTCTTGGGTCCGGCCGGCAGGGCAAGCCGCATGCCAGACCGATGGCTTGGTGCGGCCCATGGCGCGGCCCAAGGCGCGGCCATGCAGGACCCGTGGCCGAGGGGAGGGGGGCGCCGCCCGTCACGGCCCTTGCCGGTATCGCACCGGAGCGAAGGCCCGCCCCACGCGCCGTCCACGCCAGGGCTGCGGGCGCGGGAGGCGGCCCCGGATCGGGCCGCACCCCGGCGACCGGGCGCGGCGCGATCCTGGAGCCTGGCGCGCTACATCGCCCCGGCGGCCTCCGGCTGCTTCCACGACACGCGGTCGCGCTGGAAGCCGGCATAGACGCTCTCGCCCGCCACGATCGGCGCGTAGTCCGGCTTGGCGGGCGCTTCGCCGACCAGCGCCTGCGGGTCGATCACCGTGTGGAAGGAGGGGTGGACGAAGAGCGGCATGGAGTAGCGCTCGCGACCGGAGCTGTTGATCACCCGGTGCAGCGCGGCCGGGTAGCGGCCGTTGGTCCAGTGCCGCAGCAGCCGGCCGACATTGATCACCACCGCCTTCGGGTCGGGCACCACGGGCAGCCAGTCGCCTTCCGGCGTCTGCACCGACAGGCCGCCGTTCATGTCCTGGATGAGGAGGGTGATCAGGCCGCGGTCCACATGCGCGCTGACACCGAACTCGGAGGTCTCGGCGACCGCCTCCTGCGGCGGGTAGTGGATGACCCGCATGTTGGAGTAGGTCTGGCGCGACATCTCGGCGAAGAAGTCCTCCGGCGCGCCCAGATGCAGGGCGCAGGCGCGCAGGATCGCCTCGCCCAGGCCGAACATGGCGCGGTAGCAGGGCTCGATCCGCTCGCGGAAGCCCGGCAGCTCCGGCCAGGGCGTCGGGCTGTAGAAGGGCAGCGCCAGCAGCTCCGGATCGTCCGGGCGGTCCGGATGGCCGATGCTGAAGGCCTCGTGGCCGCTGGGCTTCTGGCCGGCCAGCTGGCTGTCGAACATCGGCACGAAGCCGCGGTTGTTGCGCTTGTCCTGCACCAGGCGCTTCTCCTCCTCCGGCCGGGCGAAGAACTCCTGCGCGGCGTCGAAGGCGCCCTGCACCACCTCGGGCGGCAGCCCGTGCCCGACCAGCGAGACGAAGCCGTAGCGTTGGAAGGTGTCGCCCAGCGCGGCGACGGTGGCGGCCCGCCCGGCGGCGTCGCCGGACAGGAAGGGCGCGAAATCCACGGTGGGGATGCGGTCGACGGCGTTGCTCATCTCGTCCTTCCTCTGCGGTTCCTCCGGCCCCTCACAGCATCCGCATCTCGCGCGGCGGCAGGTAGGCGTCGGTATAGACATCCTCGGGCCTCAGCCGCGGCGGCAGGCCGAAGGCCTCCTCCACCGCGCGGATCCCGCGCCCGAGCCGCGCCGGATCGACCGAGGACAAGCCGTTGCGCAGCACGTTCTCGGTGACCAGGTGCTGCTCCGCGTTGAAGCGGTAGCGCTCCAGCTCGATCGGCGCCTCGCTCAGCGGCTCCGCCTTCACCAGCGCGGCGATCGCCTCCTCCGGGTGCCGATAGGTGTAGGAAAGGCTCCGGAACAGCGCGCGAAGCATGCCGCGCACCGCCCCGGGCTCGCGCGCCAGGTAGTCCCGCGTGGTCAGGTAGCAGGTGGCATAGAGGTCGAGCCCGTGGTCGCGGTAGAACAGGATGCGCTGCTGCGGCAGGTCGAGGCCGAGCGCCTTCAGCGACAGCGCCGTGCTGGTGACGATGCCGGTGATGGCGTCCGCCCGCCCCTGCAGCAGCATCGGCTCGCGCAGCTCGGCCCGCACCGTCAGCCATTCCGTGCGCTTCATGTCGATGCCCGCGGCCCGGGCGAAGGCGGGGAAGAGCTGCCGCCCGGCGTCGATGTCCGGGGCGCAGAGCACGCGGCCCTCCAGGTCCTTCGGCAGGCGGATGGGCCCGTCGCCCTTGGCGGTGACGCAGAGGCCGCTGCGGTCCGCCGCCACCGCGACCGCGACCAGCCCGCTGGAGGGGTTCTCCGCCATGAACTTCAGCGTCGGGTTGATGTCCCCCTGCCCCATGTCGAAGGTGCCGGCGGCCACGTCCACCGGCACCCGGCCGGAGCCGAAGCCGCGGCTGAGGGCGAGGTCGATCCCCTCCTCGCGGAAGAAGCCCTTGTCGCGCCCCAGCAGCGCATAGGAATTGGGGCCCTGGAAGGCCCAGTCGAGCGTGAAGCGGACACGCTTCGCAGCCCCCTCCGCCCGCGCGATCCCGGGCCGGGCCAGGGGGGCGGCCGCCAGCGTCCCGCCGGCGGCGAGCAGGCCCCGCCGGCCGAACGCCACCGCGCTCACAACCGGCGGTCCGCCAGCGGCGGCAGGAAGCTGTCGTTGTAGATCGCCGCGACCTGCAGCTTCGGCGTCAGGCCATAGGCCTCCTCGACGGTCGCCAGCGCCTTCTGGAAGCGCGCCTTGTCCGGGTTGGACAGGCCGTTCGCCTTCACGTGGTCGGAGGAGACCTGCTCCTCGAAGCTGAGGTCCTGGCGCTGGCTCTCGATCGCCACGTCGGTCAGCGGCTCGACCTGCTTGAGGATCGTGATGGCCTCCTCGCGGTGGCCGTTGGTGTAGATCAGCCCGCGGAACAGCGCCTTCAGCGCGCCGCGCACCACTTCCGGGTTCTTCTCGATGAAGGCGCGCGTGGTGAGGAAGCAGGTGCCGAGCAGGTCCAGCCCGTAGTCGCGGTAGTACATGATCCGCTGCTGCGGGAAGTCCATGCCCAGCGCCTTGAGCGACATGCCCGAGGAGGTGACGGCGCCGGTGATGCCGTCGGCGCGCTTCTGCACCAGCATCGGCTCACGCAGCTCGGGGCTGACCGTCATCCAGTTGACCTTGGCGGCGTCGATCCCCGCCGCCTTGGCGAAGGCGGGGAAGAGCTGCCGGCCCGCATCGGATTCCGGCGCGGCCAGGGTCTTGCCCTCCAGGTCCTTCGGCGTGCGGATCGGCCCGTCGGCGCGCACCGTGGCGCAGAGCAGCGAGCGGTCGCCCCAGACGCCGACCACGACCAGCCCGGCATTCGGGTTCTCGGCCATGAACTTGATGACCGGGTTGATGTCCGCTTGGCCCATGTCATAGGCACCGCCCGCGATGTCCACGGGCACGCGGCCTGAACCGAAGCCGCGGTCCACCGTGGCGTCCACCCCGGCCTCGCGGAAGAAGCCCTTCTCGCGGGTCAGGGTGACATAGGCGTTGGGCCCCTGCCGCGCCCAGTCGATGGTGAAGCGCAGCTTCGGCAGGCTCTGGCCCAGGACCAGGCCCGGCATGGCCAGCGCGCTGGCGGCGCCCAATCCGGCGCCAAGGGCGATGCGTCGCGGGAGGAGGGTCATCGGCGGATCCTGGACGGTCATGGCCGCCGGCGGCGCCGGCGGGCCGAGGTGACGGGGCCGGGCTGCCCCTGTGGCGGAAGCCGAGCAAAAGCCGCGCCAGGGACCGCCGCCCCGGGGTGCAGGACCGCCCCGCGGCCGCCCCTCCGGGCTGGTCCCCGGGCGGCGGACAGCGCCGACGCCGCTACCGCCCCGCGCCGCCGATCAGCGCCAGCCCCTCGGCCACCGAGACGAACTCGCTGCCCCCCGCGATCCGCGCGGGGTCGAAGCGGGTCTCGAACAGCCGCCGCACCGCCGGGACCAGGGAGGTGCCGCCGGTCAGGAAGACCCGGTCCACCTCCGCCGCGCGCAGCCCCGCATCGGCCAGGGCGCGGTCGATGGCCGTGCCGAACTGCGCCAGCTCCGGCGCGATCCAGCCCTCGAAATCGGCGCGGGCGACCTCCGCCTCCACCCGGAACCCGCCATGGGCGAAGCGCAGCACCGTGCTCGCCGCCCGCGACAGCTCCGCCTTGGCCGAGGAGACGGCCTGGTAGAGCGCATAGCCCGCCTCGTCCTCGACCAGCCGCACCAGATGCGCCAGCCGCTCCGGCGCCTCCGCCGTACGCATCACCTCGCCGATCTCGCGCAGCGTCTTCGGCGCGCGCATCAGCGACAGCCGGTGCCAGCGGGCGAAGCTGGCGTACCAGGCGGGCGGGACGGGCAGGGGGCTGCCGCCCATCACCGTGTAGTGGCTGCCCTTGCCCAGCAGCGGCGAGATCACCCGGTCGATGATGCGGTAGTCCAGCGCGTCGCCCGCCAGCCCGACGCCGGCATGGCCCAGCGCCTCGACCCGCCGGCGGGCGCCGGGATCGAAGCGCAGGATCGAGAAGTCGCTGGTGCCGCCGCCGAAATCCCCGACCAGCACGGTGGCCGCCCCCTCCAGCGTGGCGGCGAAGCGGTGGCCCGCCGCCTCCGGCTCCAGCGCCACGGTCAGGTCTCGCCAGCCCGCGGCGGCGAAGGCGCCGCGCAGCCGGCGCTCGCCCAGGGCGTCGTCGGCCGTCCCGCCCACGAAGCGCACCGGCCGCCCCGCCACCACATGCGCCCCGGCCAGCGCCCCCATGCCGCCCAGGCTGCCCGCGGCGGCGCCCAGCAGCCCGCGCAGCAGCAGCGCCGCCAGATCCTCCAGCGGATAGGCCCGGCCCAGGATGCGCACCTCGCCCAGGCTGCGCTGCGCCAGGTAGCTCTTGAGCGACATGATCAGGCGGCTGCCCAGCGGATCGTCCAGATAGGCGTCGATCGCCGCCGGTCCCGTCGCATGGCGCAGCGCGGCGCGGCCGGAGACCCCTTCCTCCGCCCAGAAGCAGAGGACGGAGCGGAACACCTCCAGCTCCGCCGCGCCCACGGCATAGCGCGCGGTGGCCACCTGCCCGTCCGGCTGCAGCAACGCGACGACGCTGTTGGTCGTGCCGAAGTCGATGCCGATCACCGGGGGCATGGCGCAGGTCCAGGGGAAGGAGGGGAGGGAGGGGAGGGGGCGTGGGTGTGCCCGTATTCGGTCGCCCCGCAAACCCCGGGCGGCGCCGGGACAGGGGTTGAGCGAAGCCTTTCCGGGCTCGGGCGCCGTTAACCCTTCGCTAAGCGTTGCGGCGCAACAACGTCGCCGCGCCTCCCCGAATGGACTGCCATGCCGAACCGCCCCAAGTCCTGGGTCCCCCTGTTCCTGGAAGAGCCGGCCCTGTTCGAGCAGATCATGGCCCACCCTTCGCTGGACCGGCGGATCAGCGCCTGGCCCGGCTTCCCGGATCTGCTGGTGGGCGAGTCGCTGCGCCAGATCCGCAGCCCCGATGCGGATGCCCTGGGCGCCATGCGGGACCTCTACGCCTTCGGCCTGGCCAACGGGCTGCCTCCGGCCGCCCGCCGCTCCGCGGTCGAGGCGATGCGGGCGCATCGGGACGGCCGCCGCGTCCCCGCCCTGGCTTGGGCCACCTTCCTGGCACTGGACCCGGACCCGCTGGTGGCCTTCGGCGCCGCCTGCGGCTGGCTCGATGCGGCACCGAAGGAAGCCCTGGCGGCGCTGGACGCCCTGCTGTCCGGCAGCGGCTGCGCCTGCCGCGGCGGCGTCTTCGGCGCCCTGCTGCAGCGGATGCAGCCCGGCTGGTCGGACCGCATGGCCGCGTGGCGGGAGGTGCTGGCACTGGAGGAGGTCGCGGTGGCCCTGGCGCTGCCGGGGCTGTCCCTGACGGTGCCGGCCCGGCGCTGGCTGGAAGGCTGGCTGGCCGGGCTGGACCGCGCGCGCGACGCCGTCCTGGCCGACCTGCTGGCCCAGGCGCTGCGTCAGGCGGCCGACACGGTCCGCGACCCCCGGCGGGTGGCGGAGGCGCTGCTGCCGCCCCTGGCCCGCCTGCGCCCGATCCGCCTGGCCGCCGTCCCGGCGCCGTCGCCCGGCAGGGGCGGCGAGGCCGCCTCGCGCCGCTGACGGATGGCGGGGCGGCGGGGGCGCGCGCCTCCCCGCCCGTGACCTCGCGGCCGGCGCGGCGTTCAGCCCGCGTGGCCCGGGGCCGCCGGGTCCGCTATCCCTGGCCCTGACCCATCCGCCAGGAAGCAGGAGACGCGCGTGACGACGACGGCCCGCATCGTGACCCTCACGCTGAATCCCTCGATCGATATCGCCTGCGAGGCGGAGAAGGTGATGCCGATCCGCAAGATCCGCACCACCAACGAGCGCCAGGACCCCGGCGGCGGCGGCATCAACGTCGCCCGCGTGGTCACCGCCTTCGGCGGCGACGCGCTGGCCCTGGTGCTGGCGGGCGGGGTGACGGGGCAGTTCCTGTCGGAGCTGCTCGAGGAGGGCGGTGTGCCGCACCGGACCATCCCGATCGCCGGCCGCACCCGCATCAGCCAGACGGTGCTGGAGCGCAGCAGCGGGCAGGAATACCGTTTCACCCCCGAAGGGCCGGAGGTGGCCGAGGCGGAGTGGCGCGCCGCGCTGGAGGCGCTGGAGGAGGCGGAGGGCGAATGGCTGGTGGCCAGCGGCAGCCTGCCGCGCGGCGTACCCGCGGACTTCTACGCCCAGGCCGCCCGGATCGCGCGCCGCCGCGGGAACCGGCGCTTCGTGCTCGACACCTCGGGCGAGGCGCTGAAGCAGGCCCTCTGCGAGCGGCCGTATCTGATCAAGCCCAGCCTGGGCGAGTTCGAGGCGTTGCTCGGCCGCAAGCTGCCCGGCCGCGCCGAGCAGGAGGAGGCGGCCATCGCCCTGGTCCGCGAGGGCCATGCGGAGATGGTCGCGCTGACCCTGGGCCGGGACGGCGCCATCCTGGCGACGGAGGCCGGGGCGGTCTTCCTGCCGGCGCTGGAGGTGGAGATTCGTGGCGCGGTCGGCGCCGGGGACAGCTTCACCGCCGCGATGGTGATGGCCCTGTCCCGTGGCCGCCCGGCCGAGGAGGCCTTCGCCTGGGGCGTCGCGGCGGGCGCCGCCGCCGTCTCCAGCCCCGGCACGGCGCATCCGGAGCGCAAGACGGTGGAGGCGCTGTTCCACCGGCTGCCGGTCCCCGCCCCCTGAGCGGCGCCCGGGACGCCCCGCTGCCGGCGCGGGTGGTGCCACCGGCCCGGCCGCTGCGCGACCTGGCGCTGCTGCGCGCGGTGATCCGCAACCCGCTCGAATCCGTCCCCGCCGCCGCCTATGTCGAGGGGCTGGTGCGGCAGCGCTTCCTGGGCCGCGAGCGCCTGCTGGTGACCGATCCGGCGCTGGTGCAGCGTGTGCTGCTGGACGAGGCGGACGCCTTCGGCAAGGCGGAGGCGATGCGGCGCGCCCTGGCCCCGGCCCTGGGCGATGCGATCCTGACCGCCGATGGCGAGCGCTGGCGCTGGCAGCGCCGTGCCGCGGCGCCCGCCTTCCGGCACGAGCAGTTGCTGGGCGTCCTGCCGGAGATGATCGCGGCCGCCGGGCGGACCCGCGACCGCTGGCTGGCACGGCTGGAGGCGGGCGCCGCCGGGATCGAGCTGGGCCACGAGATGATGCGGACCACCTTCGACATCATCCTGGCCACCATGCTGCCCGGCGAGGAGGGGCTCGACGTCGCCCGGGTGGAACGCGGCATCACCGACTACCTCGATTCCACCAGCTGGGCGATCGCGCTCGCGCTGCTGAAGGCGCCCGCCTGGGTGCCCTATCCCGGCCAGGCCCGGGCGGCGGCCTCGCGCGACCACCTGCGCGCGGAGATCCTGCGCATCGTCGCGGCAGCCCGGGCGCGCGGGGAGGACGGCCGCCGCGACCTCGCCTCCCGCCTCGTCGCCGCGCGAGACCCGGAGACGGGGCAGGGGATGAGCGACCGCGACGTGGCCGACAACCTGCTGACCTTCATCACCGCCGGGCACGAGACGACGGCGCTGGCGCTCACCTGGACCTTCTACCTGCTGGCGCTGCACCCCGGGGTGGAGGCGCGGCTGCTGCGGGAGATCGACGCGCTGACCGGGGGCGGGCCCCTGCGGCCGGAGCACCTTCCCGGCCTCGCCTACGGGCGGCAGGTGCTGCAGGAGGCCATGCGGCTCTACCCGCCGGCGCCGCTGGTGGTGCGCACCGCGCTGCGCGACATGGAGCTGGGCGGCGAGGCGCTGCGGGCGGGCACGCCGGTCTATGTCCCCGTCTATGCGATCCACCGCCATCGGGCCTTGTGGGCGGAGCCGGACCGCTTCGACCCCGACCGCTTCGCGCCCGGGGCGCCGGCCCGGCACCGCTTCGCCTACCTGCCCTTCGGCGCCGGCCCGCGCATCTGCATCGGCGCGGGCTTCGCCATGCTGGAGGCGGCGGCGATCCTGGCCGTGCTGCTGCCGGCATTGCGCCTGTCGCTGCCGCCTGGGGCCGCGCCGACCCTGCGCATGCGGATCACGCTGCGGCCGGCGCGCGGCATGCCCATGCGGGTCGCCCGGCGCGGGGCCTGACGGCCGCGCCGGCCCGCGGGGCGGCTACTTCGTCCCGAACAGCCGGTCGCCGGCGTCGCCCAGGCCGGGGCGGATATAGGCGTGCTCATCCAGCTCGCGGTCGATGCCCGCGGTGAAGATGGGCACGTCCGGATGCTCCTCCGCCATCACCCGCAGCCCTTCCGGGGCGGAGAGCAGGCTGACGAAGCTGATCTGCTGCGCCCCCGCCTGCTTGATGCGGCCCACGGCGGCGGCGGCCGAATGGCCGGTGGCGAGCATCGGGTCCACGGCGATGACGAGCCGCTGGTCGATGTCCTCGGGCAGCTTCAGGTAGTATTCCACCGGCACCAGCGTCTCCGGGTCGCGGTACAGCCCGACATGGCCGACGCGGGCGGAGGGGACGAGGTCCAGCATCCCGTCCAGCAGACCGTTGCCCGCGCGCAGGATGGAGACGAAGCACAGCTTCTTGCCCGAGAGCAGCGGCGCCTGCATCACCTCCAGCGGCGTCTCGATCGTCACCGTCTCCAGCGGCAGGTCGCGCGTGACCTCATAGGCCATCAGCAGGCTGATCTCGCGCGCGAGGCGGCGGAACTCGCCCGTCGGCGTCTCCTTACGGCGCAGCAGGGTCAGCTTGTGCTGCACCAGCGGGTGGTCGATCAGCGTGACGGTGTCGGGAAGCGGGCCGGGCATGCGGATGGTCCTCTCGGGCTCCGGCGCAGGTTAGAAGACGGTGCCGTCGCTGACGACCTGCAGCGGCGGCGCCCCGCCCGGCCGTTTCTCCGCGGCGATGCGCCGGCCGGCGGCCCAGGTGCCGCCCTCCAGCACGCGGGCCAGCGGCATCTCCGCGGCCGTCTTCCCCAGCCGCGCGCGGACGAGGTCGGCGACGCGGTCGAGCAGGGCCACGGTCAGCGCGCGCCATTCCACCACCGCCTCGCTGTCCACGTGCAGCAGCTCGGCCGGCAGGCCAGGGTCGCGCGGGACCAGCACGCCCGTATCCAGGAACAGCCCGCCGTTGCGGTATTCCGGCAGGCCGGTCAGCGCGTCGAGATCCGTGACGGCGAGGCCGGAATCCTCCAGCGCCTCGACCAGCGAGTAGGAGAGCCACTGCGACAGCTTGTGGAACGGCACCAGCCCCGGCGCCGGCCCTTCCGGCGCGGCGAGGCGGTGGCGCCAGACATCGCCCAGGTTCACCCCGTGCAGCCGCAGCCGCGCCGGCCAGATCGGGCCGAGCCCCTCCAGCACCGCCGCCAGGATCGCCGTGGCCGGCAGGGCGCCGCCCACCGCCTGCGCGGCGAGGTGGTCGTAGAGCCCGCCGATCCGGGCATCCGCCCCGAACAGGTCCGGCCGCGCGCGCAGCGCCTCGCCCAGCCCGTGCAGCAGCGCCGCGCGCCCCTCCACCCCGGTCAGCGGGTTGCCCGGCCCCACCTGGAAGGCGGCGGCGAGGCGCGAGGGATCGAGCCGCGACAGCCCTGCCGCGTCGGCGCGCAGCCGCTGCGCCGGATCGCCGGAGAAGAGCCCGGCGCGGAAGGCGTCGAGGCTCGCCACCGCCAGCCCCTCGGAGCGTCCGATGGGCGCGCCCCCCGGTTCGGCATAGCGCCAGTCCGGCCCCGCCCCGGCATCGAGCAGCACGGAGACGACGCAGAGGTCGAAGCGCCGCCGCGCCACCTCCGCCGCCGGGACGTCGGCCATGGTCGCGGCCAGCGCGCCCCAGCGGTCCACGCCCCCGGCCGCGAAGTGGCGCCAGCGCGCGTGATAGGGGATGTCGAGCGTCGGGTAGTTCGACCGGATGGTCGCGGCCACCAGATCCGCCGCGGCCTCCAGCTTGTCCGGATGCACCCGGAAATGCGGCAGCCCGTCCTGCTCGCCCAGCGCCAGCAGGGCATGGGCGCGGGCGCGCACGGTGGCCGGATCGCGGAGGAGGGCGATCTCCGCCGCTTCCGTCTCTGTCAGGGTCAAGCGCGTCAGTCCTGCAGCCCGCGGCCCTTGGCCACGGCGAGCTCCGCCGCGTCGGGGACGGTCATGCTGAAGTAGCCAGCGGCCTTCTTGGCATCCATCTCCACCCTGGCATCGGCGGGGATCAGCTCGTCCGGGATGGGCACCCGCTCCATCACCGCGATGCCGCTCGCCACGATCGGCTCGAACTTCATGTTGCTCATCGAGACGAGGCGGTCGATGCGCGCGATGCCCAGCCAGTGCAGCACGTCCGGCATCAGCTCCTGGAAGCGCATGTCGGAGACGCCGGCGACGCATTCGGTGCGGGTGAAGTAGCTCTCCGCCCGGTCGCCGCCCTCCTGGCGCTTGCGCGCGTTGTAGACGAGGAACTTCGTCACCTCGCCCAGCGCCCGGCCTTCCTTGCGGTTGTAGACGATGACCCCCACCCCGCCGCGCTGTGCCTCCTCGATGCAGACCTCGATCCCGTGCACGAGGTAGGGGCGGCAGGTGCAGATGTCGGAGCCGAACACGTCGGAGCCGTTGCACTCGTCATGGATGCGGCAGGCGATGCGCGTCTCCGGCCGGCCGAGCTTCGTGGGGTCGCCGAACAGGTAGACCGTCATCCCCCCGATCGGGGGGAGGAAGACCTTCAGGTCGGAGCGCGTCACCAGATCGGTGAACATCCCGCCCGTCTGCTCGAACAGCCCGCGGCGCAGCGCCGTCTCGCTGATGCCGAAGCGCTCGGCGATGCCGGGCAGCCACCAGACGGGCTCGATCGCCACCTTGGTCACGCGCACGTCGCCGGTGGCGCCCAGCACCTCGCCATCGGGGGAGAGGCGGCCCATCCGCATCGCCTCGACCAGCTCGGGCATGTTGATGTGCGCGCGGGTGACGGCGATGGAGGGGCGGATGTCCATCCCCGCGGCGATCTCCTCGCGGAACGCCTCGGCCGTCAGGTGTCCCCAGGGGTCGATGGAGACGATCTTCGCCGGGTCGCCCCATTGCGCGAAGGGCCCCAGCGGCACCGCGGGCAGGGTGTTGGTCAGGTCCGGCCGGTGGTTCGCCTTGAGCTGCCCGGCCGCGACCGCCAGGGCGCGGTACAGCGCATAGGCGCCGGCATGGGTGCCGATGGCATTGCGGTTGCCCGAGGGCTCCGGGGTGGCGATGACGGGTCCGCGCAGGCGCGGGTCGGCCTCGCCCCAGCGCACGGTGGCCGCCCGGCCGCCCGGCCCGGGGTGGGAGCTGAGGATGATGGGTCGCTTGGCAGCGGGCACCGGCGCGCGGGGCCAGCTCGGGTCGCTCATGGCCGGTCCTCAGGCTCGTCCCGGAAGCGCCCGGTCCGCCCGGGTGGCTGCCGGCCTGCGGAGGGAGGGCAGGCCGCGCGGGCGGCGCGTCGTGCGGCGGGACAGCGGAAACGCATCGGTGGTCACGCTAGGGCCCGCCTCACGCCACGGTCAATCTGTGTCCGGCCGGGATGTGTGATCGAAGCGGGGGCGTTTTCATTTTTGTGACTTGTTGCGAAAACACCATAGCATTTCATGCATTTTGCGGCAAACTATTACGGTGTGCGTTAAACCGCCGATTGCACCGATCCGGATCGCCGGGGGCATCCCCTCGGCCACCGCATCATGACCGCGCTGCTGGCCCTCAGCCAACGGAACGATGATGCCGGACCGCGTGGCGTGCGCCGCCTCCATGCCGCATGGGAGGAGTTCGCGGCCCGCTTCGTCATGCCCGATGGCCGGGTGGTGGATACCGGCAATGCCGGCATCTCGCATTCCGAGGGGCAGGGGCTGGGGATGCTCCTGGCGCTGCAGGCCGACGACCGCGCACGCTTTGGCGCCATCGCCGCCTGGACCCGCCGGCATCTGCGCCGCCGCGGCGACGCCCTGCATGCCTGGCACTGGAGCCCCGCCACCGGCCAGGTGATGGACGACAACAACGCCTCCGACGGGGACCTCTTCGTCGCCGCGGCGCTGATCACGGCGGGCCAGGCGTGGTCGCGCCCCGACTGGGTCGCCGAGGGGCGTCAGGTCGCGGCCGACCTGCTGCGGCTCTGCATCCGCCGCGTGGCCGGGCGCACCCTGCTGCTGCCGGGCGCGCGCGGCTTCGAGCGGACGGACGAGACGGTGGTGAACCCGTCCTACTACGCCCTGCCGTTGCTGCGCCTGGTCGCGCGCGGCTCGCCCGACTCGGCCTGGCTGCCGCTGGCCGTCGACGGGGTACGCCTGCTGCGCGATGCCTGCCTCGGCCCATGGGGCCTTCCGGCCGATTGGGTCGCCGTCCCGCATGACGGCGGACCGGTCACCGCCGCGTCGGGCTGGCCGGCGCGCTTCTCCTACGATGCCGTGCGCGTCCCTCTCTGGCTCGCCTGGGCCGGGCTGCCGGACGAGCCGGGCTGTTCCGGCCCAGCGCAGTTCTGGTCGACGCACTGGGGTCGGGGGGGCAGCGTGCCCGTCCCCGCCTGGGTCGAGCTGCACGGGGGGCCGGTGGCGCCGCATCCTGCCTCGCCCGGCATCGTCGCGGTGGCGCAGTTCGTGACCGGGTCGCGGGGGGAGGGGCGTTTCGCCCCGCCCGTGGAGCATCCCGACTACTACTCCGCCGTCCTGTCGTTGCTGGCGATGGTGGCGGCCGCAGAGACCGGGAGGCCCCATCCATGAGCGGTCCGGTTCCGGGCAGATGTTCCGCTGCTCCACCTCCCAACAGAAGGGTTGTGGAGATGATGGGTATTTCTCGCTTAAGGTTAGCAAGGCATCGTTGCTCCGCTGCTGGAGTCGCCCATGGCGGATGAGACGGACGTGACACGTGTGGCGGCGGCTCTCGGAGCTCCAGCCATCCGCTACCGCAGCTTCGGCAACGAGGCTGTCCGGAAGGTGACGCCGGCAGCCCCCCCGGCGTCGCCGGAGCCCTTTCCCCTGCTGGACGCGGCCATGGCCGAGGCGCGGGCCCAGGAGCAGCTGGATCGCCTCGCCGCCACGCCGGCGGCAGCCCCCGTCACGCCGCTGCACCTGGTCACGCCCGACCCGTTCCAGCCCGTTCCGCCGCCGCCCGGCCCGGCGCAGATGCCCCAGGAGCCGCCGGGCGCCGCGATGCCGCCCGCGCCGGAGGGACCCTTTCCCTATGCGGCCCCGCCCCCCGGCTGGCCGCCCCCCGCGTCGCCCCAGCCCGCGCCGCCGGCCTGGCCACAGCAGCCCCCCCGGGGCTGGGCGCCGCCACCGCCGCCCTGGAACCAGGCGCCGCCGCCCTACCCCTTCTTCGGTGCCGTGCCGCCCGCGCCGGGCTGGGGGCCGCCACCGGCCCCGGGCTGGGCTCCCGCCGCCCCCGTGCCGCCCCCGCCCGGGGCAGGCTGGGGACCGTTGCGCGAGCCCTTCCCCGTGCCGCCCGCCGCCTCCTGGCCGGGCGCGCAGCCGCCGCGGCCGGCGGCGAACTACCCCTTGCTGGAGCAACTGGACAGCGTGATGCGACAGATCCCCGCGGCCCCGGCCGGCGCCGGACAGGGCAGCGTCTCCTCTCTGCTGCGGTCCGTGGCGATGGGCGGCGGTGCCGCGTCCACCGGGTCCGGTCGGGGATAGCGGGCGGGTGCCCCTGATCTGCTTCACATCGCCCAAGGGGGGCGTCGGCAAGACCACCCTGGCGGCCAACATCGCCTATGCCCTGAGCCAGACGGGGCGGCGCATCCTGGCCATCGACTGCGATCCGCAGAACGCACTCCGCCTGCATTTCGGCGCCCCCATCGCCGAGCAGGAGGGCTGGCTGGGGAGCCTGCTGCGCCAGCCTGACATGCGGCCGGCGCTGCGCCATACCGGCTCCGGCGTGGTGCTGCTGCCCTACGGGGCCTCCGACATGACCGGCGCGCTGGGGCTGGACGTGGCGCTGGAGCGCCAGCCGCAGCTGCTGACCGGCCCGGTGCGGGCGCTGCTGGCGGACGGGGCGCTGACCATCGTGGCCGACATGCCGCCCGGCCCCTCCCAGGCGCTGGCCGCCCTGGCGCCGATCGCGGACATGATCGTCTGCGTCCTGGCCGCGGAGCCGATGAGCGCCGCCCTGGTGCCCGAGATCGAGAGCGGGCGGTTCCTGGGCGGCGGCGTCGCCGGGACGGCCGCCGGCCAGCGCCTGCGGGTCGTGGTGAACGCGGTCAACCTCGACTCCAACCTCTCGCGCAGCGCCGCGGAGGCCGTCGCCCGCCATGTCGGCTGGCGCCTGCTGGGCGCCGTCGGCCGGGAGGAGGTGGTGGCGGAGGCCCTGGCCTGCCAGCGCCTGGTGCTGGACCACGCACCCCATTCCCGTGCGGCCGCCGACCTGCGCGAGGTCACGGCCGCCATCAACGAAACCCTGGCCGCGCCGCAGCAGGGCCAGACCTACGCCTGGGGAAGCCGATGAGCGCCACGACCACGGCAGGCGGACAGGGCGGAAGCCGCCCGGGGCGCGGCCTGCGCGGCACGCCCGGGCCTGCGCCGCGCAGCCGCTGGCTCCTGGTGCTGCTGGGGCTCTGGGTGGGCATCCCCTTCATCGTCGCGCCGCTGGGGGCGGAGCAGCAGGCCTGGCTCGCCGTGGCCGGCTTCCTGGTGTTCCTGATCGTCTCGCGGCTGAAGGGCCGTCTGGCGCCGGTCATCCTGGTGATGCTCTCGGTGCTCATCTCCTTCCGCTACCTCTACTGGCGGCTGACCGACACGCTGGACGTCACCGGCTTCTGGCAGACCTTCCTCGGCACCGGGCTGCTGCTGGCCGAGCTCTACGCGGTGGTGGCGCTGCTGCTCTCCTACCTGCAATCGGTCTGGCCGCTGCAGCGCAAGCCCGTGCCCATGCCCGAGGACCTGGACGCCTGGCCGACGCTCGACGTCTTCATCCCGAGCTACAACGAGCCGCTCTCGGTGGTGAAGCCATCCATCTTCGGTGCGCTGGCGATGGACTGGCCGCGCGAGAAGCTGAACGTCATGGTCCTCGACGACGGGCGGCGCGAGGATTTCCGCGCCTTCTGCGAGGAGATCGGCTGCGGCTACATGATCCGCCCGGACAACAAGGGCGCGAAGGCCGGCAACATCAACCACGCCCTGGGCAAGACCAAGGGCGAGTTCATCCTGATCTTCGACTGCGACCACGTCCCCGTGCGCGCCTTCGCGCAGATGACGCTGGGCTGGATGCTGCGCGACGAGCGCATCGCCATGCTGCAGACGCCGCACCACTTCTACAGCCCCGACCCGTTCGAGCGGAACCTCGCCTCCGGCCTGCGCATCCCCAATGAGGGGCTGCTGTTCTACGGGCTGATCCAGCCGGGCAACGACCTGTGGAACGCCGCCTTCTTCTGCGGCTCCTGCGCCGTCATCCGGCGCACGGCGCTGGAGCAGGTCGGCGGCGTGCCGCACCAGACGGTGACGGAGGACTGCCACTGCTCCCTCAAGATGCAGCGGCTGGGCTGGCACACCGCCTTCATCCGCCTGCCGCTGGCCGCCGGCCTCGCCACCGACCGCCTCGTCTCGCATATCGGCCAGCGCATGCGCTGGGGCCGCGGCATGGTGCAGATCTTCCGCGTGGAGAACCCGCTCTTCGGGCCGGGGCTGAGCCTGGCGCAACGGCTCTGCTACGTCTCCTCGATGTGGCACTTCCTCTTTCCCGTGCCGCGCTTCGTCTTCCTCACCGCGCCGCTCGCCTTCCTGCTCTTCGGGCAGAACCTGATCGCGGCCTCGCCGCTGGCCATCGTCGCCTATGCGGGACCGCACGTGGTCCATGCGGTGGCGACGAACAGCCGCCTGCAGGGCGCGGTGCGCCATTCCTTCTGGTCGGAGATCTACGAGACCGTGCTGTCGCTGTGGCTGCTGCCCGTGGTGGTGACCACCCTGCTCGACCCGCGCAAGGGCAAGTTCAACGTGACCGACAAGGGCGGCGTGCTGGACGAGGGCTTCTTCGACATGCGCGCCGTGGGGCCGAATGCGGTCCTGGCGGTGGTGCAGGCGATCGGCCTGGCCGTGGGGATCTGGGGCATGCTCACGACCACCCCCGGCACGCTGCCCTTCCAGGCCTATGCGCTCAACACGCTGTGGATCTTCCTCTCCCTGTTCGTCGTGCTGGCCGGCATCGCCGTGGGACGCGAGCGGCGGCAGGTGCGGGAGCGCGCCCGCGTCGGCGCCCGCCTGCCCATGACGGTGGTGCTGCCGGACGGCCAGCGCTTCGAGGGGCGGACGCTGGACCTCTCCCTGGGTGGCGCGGCGCTGGAGATCCCGGCGGTCCCCGGTGCCGAGGACGGGGAGCTGGTGGCGCTGGAGGTGACCATCGGCGACGAGCGCATCGCCCTGCCGGCCCAGGTGCTGCGCTGGCGGGAGGGCCGGATGCAGGTCCGCTTCGCGCCGCAGAACGTGCGCGACGAGGGCAACGTCACCCGTGTCGTCCTCGGCCGGGCCGATAGCTGGGTGGAATGGGACAAGGTCCGGCGCGACCGCCCGATGCGCGCCCTGTGGGAGGTGATGGTGTCCATCCGTGGCCTGTTCCGCGGCGACAGCCAGATCTCCCTGCGCCGCAACCGCGCCGCCGCCCGCAACCGCCCGCCGGCCTCGCCGCCGCCGCGCCTGGGTCCGCCGACGCGTTCGGCCCAGCGGGCCGCCGCGGTGCTGCTCGGCCTCGGTCTCGCCCTGTCGCCCGCCATGGCCCAGGCCCAGCGCGGGGCGCAGCGGCAGGCGCCGGCCACGCCGCCGCCTGCCGCGGCCCCGGCCACGCCCGCCCCGCCCCCGGTCGTGGAGCCCGTGCCCGCGGCGCCGGCGCCTGCCGAGGTGGTGGTGCCGGAGGCCGCGCCCGCCGCGACCCGGGTGGCCAGCCCGACCGCACGGCAGGTCAGCCGGACCCTGCGCCAGCTCGGCCTGCGCAGCCCGATGCAGCTGCGCGGGCTGACCGATCTGCAGGGCGTGCTGTTCGGCCTGCGCGCGGACGAGGTGGCGACCGAGGCACGGCTGGTGCTGCAGGGTGCCAGCTCCCCGGCGCTGATCCCGGAACTGTCGCAGATCGCGGTGACGCTGAACGAGCAGTTCGTGGGCACCATCACCCCGGACCGCGCGCGCCCGAACTTCGGGCCGGTGGAGTTCCCGATCAACCCGGCCTTCTTCGCCGAGACCAACCGCCTGAACTTCCGCTTCACCGGGCGGTACGCGGTGGAGTGCAACGACCCTCTCTCCGGCCTGCTCTGGGCGACCGTCTCCGACCTCTCCACCCTGCACCTGACGGTCGAGCGCCTGCCGCTGGCGCCTGACCTGTCCCGGCTGCCGGAGCCCTTCTTCGATTCCCGCGTGGTGCGGGACACGCTGGTGCTGCCCATGGTGGTGCCGGACGGGGCGACGGATGACGTGCTGCGCGCGGCGGTCGTCGCCTCCTCCTGGTTCGCGGTGCAGGCGGACTACCGCGGTGCCAGCTTCCCCACCTCCGCCAGCCTGCCGGCGCAGGGGAACGCCGTGGTCATCGCCCCCGCGGGCGATCAGGCGGCGCGCCTCAACCTGCCGCGGGTGGACGGGCCGACCCTGGTGCTGGTGCCGAACCCCAACGACGCGGCGGGGCTGCTGCTGGTGGTGACCGGCCGCACGGGCGCCGAGATCGTGGCGGCCGCCCAGGCCCTCGCCGTCTCGCGGGCCGGGCTATCGGGGCAGGCCGTCACCGTCTCCCCGCCGCAGATCGCGGCGCGCGCGCCCTATGACGCGCCGCGCTGGATCCCCTCCGACCGGCCCGTGCGCATCGGCGAGCTGGTCGACCCGTCGGAGCTGCAGTCCTTCGGCTTCGCGCCCGGCAACATCGCCGTGCCCTTCCGCACGGCGCCGGACCTCTACACCTGGCGGCAGCACGCCCTGCCGGTGCAGCTGCGCTACCGCTCGCCGCCGGGGCCGGTGGCGGACCTGTCCGTGTCGCGCCTCGACGTCTCCGTGAACGACATCTACCTGAAGTCCCTGCCGCTGCGTGCCGGCGATCCGTCCTGGCCCTGGAACTGGATCATCCGCCGCCTCGGCCTGCCGGAAGGCTCCGACCGCGGCGAGGGCTCGGCGGGGCTGCCCCCCTACCTGCTGTTCGGCCAGAACGAGCTGCAGCTTCGCTTCGACATGCGGCCGCTGAACCGCGGCGACTGCACGGCCGTGCCGGGGGACATCCGCGCCTCGGTCGATCCGGACAGCACGATCAACCTGTCCCGCGCGCATCGCTACGCCGTGCTGCCGAACCTCGCCTTCTTCGCGGGCTCCGGCTTTCCCTTCAGCCGCCATGCGGATCTGTCGCAGACGGCGCTGGTGCTGCCGGACCGGCCGAACCCGATCGAGCTGTCCGCGGCGCTGACCCTGGTGGGGCGGCTGTCGGCCAATCTCGGCCTGCCCGCGCTGAACATCACCGTGGCGCGTCCGGGGGCGCTGCCGCAACTGGCCAACCACGACCTCCTGGTGGTCGGGCCGCTGCCGCGGCTGGGCGGGGTCGCGAACCTGCTGCGGGAATCGCCGGTGACGCTGGAAGGCAACCGCCTGACGGTGGCGCTGCCGACCCCGATGGAGAACTTCCGCAACCTGTTCCAGTCCAGCAACGCGGCGCGGGAGCGCGACCGCCTCAGCGCCACCCTGTCCAACACCGCCGACGGGCAGGGGATGCTGCTGGCCACGCAGAGCCCGCTGGAGCCGGGCCGCTCCGTCGTCATCCTGACGGGCACCACGGCCGAGGGGATGGAAGGCATGCTCGCCGCCCTGCGCGATCCGGCGCAGCTGCCCCGCATCCAGGGCGATCTCGCCTGGTTCTCGGGCGGGCGGGTGGATTCCTTCCAGGTGGGCAGGACCTATTCGGTCGGCGAGCTGCCCGTCTGGCTCTGGCCGCAGCTCTATCTCGGTGACCGGCCCGACCTGGTGCTGCTGCTGCTGATCGGCGGGGCGGTGCTGCTGGCGATTCCCGCCTACTGGTCGCTGCGGCGACGGTCCGCCGCCCGGCTGCGGGCGCGCACGCAATGAGCGGCCGCCCCTCCCGGCCGGGCGCCCGGCGCCGTCCCGTGGCCCGCCGCCTCGCCCCCCCGGCCAGCCTCGCCCTGGCCCTCCTCGTCGCGCCGGCCCTGGCGCCGGCAGCGCTGGCGCAGGATCGGGGCGTCCAGGTCCTGCTCGACCAGGCGAATTTCTGGCGTTCGCAGAACCGCCTCGACCAGGTGGTGCGGGTGCTGGAACGCGTCCTGGCCTCCGACCCGGACAATGTCGAGGCCCTGGCCGGACTGGCCGCGGCCCAGGCCGAGCAGGGCAACCGGGCCGCCGCCGAGCGCGCCCTGGGCCGGCTGCGCCAGGTGGCACCCAACGATCCGCGCCTGGGCCGGACCGAGCTTTCGGTGCGCGGCGCCTCCGTGGACCAGGGCCAGCTGGCCGAGGCGCGCCGGCTGGCGCAGTCCGGCCAGGCGGCGGCCGCGGTGGCGCGCTATCGCACGCTGTTCCAGGGCAGCACGCCGCCCGATGCCTTCGCGACGGAGTACTACCTCGCCCTGGCCGCCACCCCGGATGGCTACCAGGAGGCCCGCATCGCGCTGGGCCGCCTCGCCGACCGCAACCCGGGCGACCGCCGGCTGCAGCTCTCCTACGCGCAGATGCTGACCTGGCGGGAGCCATCGCGGGACGAGGGCATCCGCCGCCTGCGCCAGCTCGCGCAGACCCCGGAGATGGCGCAGGCTGCCGGCAACGCCTGGCGCGACGCGCTGCTCTGGCGTGGCGCCAGCCCGTCGGTCGTACCGGACCTCGAAGCCTATCTGCAGCGCTTCCCCAACGACCAGCAGGTGCAGCAACGGCTGGCGGAGGCGCGGAACCCCTCGCGCACGCCGCAGGACGAGCTGGGCGCGTTGCGCCAGCAGGGCTTCGAGGCGCTGAACGCCAACCGCACCGCCGCGGCGCAGCAGGCCTTCGAGGCGGTCCTGGCGCGCGTGCCGGAGGATGGCGACGCGCTGGGCGGCCTCGGCCTCGTGCGGCTGCGCCAGGGCCGCAATGCCGATGCCCGGCAGCTCCTCGCCCGCGCCATCGCCGCCGACCCGCAGCAGGGTCGGCAGAAATGGGGGCGCGCGCTGGAGGGGGCGAGCTTCACGGGCGAGGTGAACGTCGCCCGCAACCAGCTCTCCCGCGGGCAGGTGGACCAGGCGGAGCAGACCCTGCAGCGGATCGCCCGCGGCAATACCGGCGAGCGGGCGGATGCGGAGGTGCTGCTGGGCGACATCGCCCTGCGCCGTGGCGACCCCGCCGGGGCGGAGCAGCGCTACCGTGCGGCGCTGTCGCGCCGGCCGGACCTGCCGGGGGCGCTCTCCGGCCTCTACGACGCGCTCCAGGCCCAGGGCCGGATCGCCGAGGCGGAGGAGCTGGCCGCGCGTCGCGGCAGCGTCTTCGCCAATGCCGCCGCCGCCAGCCGGGCGGAGCAGCTGCGCAACGAGGCGCAGCGCAGCACCGACCCCGAGGCCGCGGCCGCGCTGCTGCGCGGTGCGCTCGCCGCCAATCCCGCGAACCCCTGGGTCCGGCTGGACCTGGCCCGCATCCTGGCCCGCCAGGGGCGCGGCGCCGAGGGGCGGGCGCTGATGGACGAGCTGGCCAGCTCCCGCAGCGATGCGGACAGCCTCTACGCCGCCGCGCTCTTCGCGCAGGAGGAAGGCCGCTCGGCGGAGGCCGCCACCCTGCTCGAGCGCATCCCGGACCGGCTGCGCTCGGCCGATGCCAACCGGCTGCTGCGCGCCACGCGGGTGGAGCGCGAGGTCGCCCTGGCCGTCGAGCCAGCCCGCTTCGGCCGGCCGGAGGAGACCCGGCGGCGCCTGCTGGAGATCGCCGCGCGGCCCGACCCGACCGGCGCCGTGCCGGCCGCCGTGGTGCGCGCCTTCAACGGCATCGGCGATGCGCGCGGCGCGGCCGAGGCGGCGAGGGTGGCTCTGGCGGTGAACCGCGGCGCGCCGCCGGCCGGCCGGATCGCCCTGGCCGGGGCGCTGCTCGATGCCGGGCAGCAGGCGGAGGCGACGGAGGTCATCCGTTCCGTCCAGGCCGATCCGCGGCTGAGCGCGGAGGACCGGCGGCAGGTCGCCGGGCTCCAGACCGGGCTGGCGATCCGCGCCTCCGACGAGGCCAACGAGGCCGGGGACCAGGCCGCCGGCTACGACCGGCTGCTGCCGGCGCTGCGCGCCAACCCGCAGGACCCGGCGGCGAACCTGGCCCTGGCGCGCCTCTACCAGGGCGCGCGCGACCCGCGCGAGGCGCAGCGCATCGCCGAGGCGGTGCTGCAACGCGAGCCGCGCAACCTCGATGCCCGGCTGGCCGTGGCCGATGCCGCGATCGCCCAGCGGCAGTGGGGCCGGGTCGAGAGCCTGCTGGCCGAGGGCCGGGCCATCGCGCCGAACGATCCGCGCATCGCCGTGCTGGAGGCGCGCTACGCCCGTGCCTCCGGCGATCTGCTGCGCGCCCGGGCGGCGCTGGAGCGGGCGGCGGAGCAGCGCCGGGCCCAGCTCGGCGCCGCGGCGCAGGAGGAGGCGGCCAGCCCCCCCATCGCGGCCGGTCCCGGGCCGGTGTCGCAGAACCCCTTCCGCCGTGTCGCCCTGGCCGGCGGCGGCACGCCGCTGACCCCCGTATCCACCGGCGCGCCGGCCGACACGATGCTGGCCGACATCAACCGCGAGCTGGCGGACGTCCGCAGCGAGGCCGCGCCCTACGTGCTGGGCAATCTGGGGACGCGCGTGCGTTCCGGCACCGCCGGCACCGACCGGCTGCGCGAGTTCAGCGGCACGGCGGAGGGCTCGGCAGTGCTGCCGGGCGTCGGCGGGCGCCTGACGCTGCGGGCGCAGGCGGTGACCATCGATTCCGGGCAGCTCGGCAGCAACACCGCCGCGCTGCGGGCCTTCGGCACCAACCCGCTCAGCCTGCCCGGACCCGGCGTCAACATCCTGACCACGACCGCCGACCGGTTCCGCTCGCAGGACACCACCGCCTCCGGCGTGGCGCTGGGGCTGGCCTATCAGCGCGGCTGGTTCTCGGCGGATATCGGCACGACGCCGCTGGGCTTCCGGCAGGAGAACATCCTGGGCGGCGTCGAGATCTCGCCGCCGCTGGGCGCCAATGCCAGGCTGCGGATCACCGGCGAGCGGCGGGCGATGACGGACAGCCTGCTCTCCTGGGCCGGGTCACGCGATCCCTCCACCGGCCTGATCTGGGGCGGCGTGGTCCGCAACACCGGCCGTGGCCAGGTGGAGTTCACCTCCGGCCGGACGAACTTCTATGTGGGCGGCGGCTACTCCACCCTGGAAGGGCAGGGGGTGGCCGACAACACGCGCTTCGAGGGCGGGGCAGGCTTCGCCACGCCGCTGTTCCGGCAGCCGGATGCCGAGCTGACCACGGGCCTCGACCTCGTCTATCTCGGCTACGACAAGAACCTGCGCTTCTTCACCCTGGGCCAGGGCGGCTATTTCAGCCCGCAGACCTATGCCGCCGCCAATATCCCGATCGACTACCGCGGGCGCGCCGGCAACCTAGCCTATCGCCTCGGGGCCCAGGTCGGCATCGCCTATTTCAAGGAGGACCGATCGCCGCTCTTCCCCAACAACCCGTCGATGCAGGCGCAGGCCGTCGCCGCGGCGGCAGCGGACCCGACCGTCTCCGCCTACTATGCCGGGCAGACGCAGACCGGCTTCGTCGGCGGGCTGCGGGCCGATGCGGAGTATGCCGTGACGCCGAACTTCCGCATCGGCGGCCTGCTCCGCTACGACAAGGCGGCCGACTGGAACGAGCTGCGGGCCATGCTCTACGCCCGCTACCGCTTCGAGTAGGGGACGGCGGGACCCGGGCCGGCCGTCTCGCCCGCGCCCCGCTCCACCGTGCCCAGCGCATCGGCCAGCCGGGCATTGGCACTGCCGCGCGGGGCGGGCTTGGGCTGGTCCGGAGCGGGGGCCCAGCCGGTCAACGTCAGCAACCGCAGCGTGACGGGCGTGGTGCCGTCTGCGCCGGGCAGCCGCGACAGCGCGGCAGGGAACAGCGCGCGGGGCACCGGCCGCGGGTCGCGCGCCAGCACGGCGTTGGATTCGCCCGCCGCCTGGAGGTCGCGCAGCAGGGCGAGCGGGTCGCGATAGGCCAGCGCGATGCCCTCCGCATCCGCCACCGGCAGGGCGAAGCCCGCGCGTTGCAGCAGGGCGGCGCCGTCCACCACCTCGGGGAATGGGGAAACGCGCGGCGCGGCGCCGTCACGCAGCGCCGACTCGGCCGCCGCCAGCGACTCGCGCAGGGCCTGCAACGTCCCCAGCGCCGGCAGGCTGGCCAGGAACAGCCCGTCGGGCGCCAGGGCGCGGCGGAGCTGGATCAGCGCGCCGGGCAGGTCGTTCACCCAGTGCAGCGACAGGCTGGCCACGATCAGGTCGAAGGTGCCGGCGCCGAAGGGCAGCCATTCCTCGTCGCCGCAGACGGCGAGCCCGCCCGCCCGCGCCGCCATGCCGGCCGAGAGGTCGAGCGAGACCACCGTGCCGATCCCGCGCGCCTTCAGTCGCGGCGCCACCGCCCCGCGCCCGCCGATGTCGAGCGCCCGGGCGAAGCGGTGCGTCGTGTCGTCCAGCCGGTCGAGCAGCCGGTCCGCCGCCTCCTCCAGCACCGGGGCGACGCGATCCACCGTGCGGGCGGCGCGGTCGCGGCGGAGCCGGTGCAGCCGGCGGTCGAAGATCAAGGCTGGGGAGGACATGCCCCGGAGATGGACCGGCGGGCTGCGTGGCGCCAGGGGGGAGGCCCGGGGGTGCGAGGGCGGCGGGAATGCGCGCCGCCGATGCCGCCGCACCCCTGGCGCGATCCGGCGCGGCGGGGCAGGAAACGGACCATGCTCTCCACCGCGATCATGTTGGACCGGATGGACGCGGTCGCCGCGGCCATCGCCCGCATCCGCGCCATCGAGGCCGCGCGCGGTCCGACCCCGGACGGGCTCGGCGCGATCCTGGAGGAGATGCTCGCCCTGGCCGCCCGGCCGGAACTCTTCCCCGTGGAGACCTTCCCCGCCCCGCATGGCCCGCCGCCGCGCGCGCGCCGCTACCACCTCAGCGAGGACCCGGACGGTCGCTTCTCGCTGCATCTCAACGCGCTGTCGCCGGGCGTCTCGACCCCCCCGCACGACCACCCCGGCTGGGCCGTGCTGGTGGCGCTGGAGGGGCAGGAGCGGAACCGCCTCTTCGATCCGCCCAGGCGCGGGGAGGCCCCGGTCCTGCGCGAGGAGCGGATGGTGGAGCCCGGCCGGGGCCTGGCCCTGCCGGCGGGAGCGATCCATGCCATCGACATCCCTGGCCCATCCCCCGCACGGCACCTGCATCTCTACGGGCTCGCGCTGGAACGCCGCGGCGGATGAGACTCCTGGCCCCCGTGCAGGCGGCCCCCGCGGCGCTGCGCCGGCTGGCCGGGCGCGCAGGGATCGGCGTGCTGGACGCGCTGCTGCCGCCGCACTGCCTCACCTGCGACGCGCCCGTGACGGCGCACGGCACGCTCTGCGCGGACTGCTTCCGCGGCCTGCACCTGATCGGCGAGCCGCTCTGCGCCCGCTGCGGCGTGCCCTTCCTGCATGCCGGCCAGGGCCTTCGCGCGGAGGGCGGCGCCGCGCCGGTCTGCCCGCGCTGCGCCGAGCGGCCGCCACCCTGGGACACGGCGCGGGCGGCCTTCGCCTATGGCGAGGGGGCGAAGCGCCTGCTGCTGCCGTTCAAGCACGCCGATCGGCCCGACCTCGCCGGGCCGATCGCCCGCCACATGGCGCGGGCGGGGGCGCCGCTGCTGGCCAGGGCCGAGCTGCTGCTGCCCGTGCCGCTGCACTGGCGGCGGCTGTTGCGGCGGCGCTACAACCAGGCGGCGCTGCTGGCGGCCCGGCTGTCGCGGCTTTCCGGAACGCCCTGGCTGCCGGACGCCCTGCGCCGCGCCCGCGCCACCCCCTCCCTCGACGATCGCGGTGCCGAGGAGCGGGCGGCGGTGCTGCGGGGTGCCTTCGTCCTCACCGCCGCCGGCGCGGCGCGGGTGCGGGGCCGGCGCGTGCTGCTGATCGACGACGTGCTGACCAGCGGCGCCACCGCGGGGGCCTGTGCCGAGGCGCTGCGCGCCGCCGGGGTGTCCGGGGTGGACGTGCTGGCGGCGGCGCGGGTGCCGGACCCCGCCCTCTCGCGCGATGCGGCGCCCTCGGGTGGCCCCCGGCGGGGCGAGTGAAGGGCCTTCGCCCAAGGCCGCGGCCGGTCGGCCCGATGCGGCAGCATGGCGATCCTGCCGGCGATGCGTCCGGCACGCCTTGACCGCGCCATGTTCCGGAACGACTTGCAGCGCATGGCCAAGGTCGAGATCTACACCACCCCCTTCTGCCCCTATTGCGCGCGCGCCAAGGCGCTGCTGTCGCGCAAGGGCGCCAGCTTCGAGGAATTCGACGCGCCGCACGGTTCCACGGCCCGCGAGGACGCCATCCGGCGCTCCGGCGGGCGCACCACCGTGCCGCAGATCTTCATCGACGGGCAGGCGATCGGCGGGTCCGACGACCTCGCCGCGCTGGAGCGGGCGGGCAAGCTGGATGCGCTTCTTTCTGCCTGAGCGCCGCGGGGCGTGGTGGCTCTGCGGCATGGCAAGTGCCAGATTGGCGGCCCGATGACGGCCGGGACCGAGACGGAACAGGAATGATCCACTACCAGTTGCGCTGTGACGGGGGCCATGCCTTCGACGGCTGGTTCAAGGACAGCGCGGGCTTCGACAAGCTGGCCAGGGCGGGAATGGTGGAGTGTCCCGTCTGCGGCGGCACCCAGGTGCAGCGCGCACTGATGGCCCCGGCCATCGCCAAGGGCCGCGCCGATCCGGTGCCCGACGTGCCGCCGGCCCCGCCCCCCGCTGCGGCCCCCGCCCCGGGCCAGGTTCCGGCCCATGGCCAGGCGGCCGCGGCCGGCCCCCTGCCGGCGCAGATGATCGCGTTGCTGCAGCGGATGCGGGCCGAGGTCGAGAAGAACTGCGACTATGTCGGCAGCGATTTCGCCGAGGAGGCGCGCCGCATGCATGCCGGCGAGAGCGAGCGGCGCGGCATCTACGGCGAGGCGAGCGACACGGAGGCCGAGGAGCTTCGCGACGACGGCATCGAGATCGCGCGCATCCCCTGGCTGCCGCGCGCCGACGGCTGAGCCGGGCGGCCTGTCGCGCCGGCACGCCGCACCGGGGACAGGGAAACCGGCGGGGCGTGGCACGCCCTGCGGCAGGTCCATCCAAACAGGTGTATTTCAGCGGATTGCTCGCCCTTAATGAAGAACCCTGCCGAGGCCGTCGGGCCCGGTAATCGGCGGAGGTCGCGGGCATGTCGAAGCAGCGTGCGGGAAGGCCCGGGGCGGCCGAGAGCGTCGAATGCTTCGTCGAGGGCACCCGCCTGACCACTTGGCGCGGCGAGGTCCCCGTGGAGGAGATCGAGCCGGGCGACATCCTGCCCACCGTCTCGGGCCTGCGCGCGGGCTATGGCCGGGTCCGTTGGGTCGGCTGGCGCCAGGTGGATCTGCAGCGCCATCCGCAGCCCGAGAAGGTGCAGCCCGTCCGGGTGCGCGCCGGTGCGCTGGGCGAGAACCAGCCGGTGCGCGACCTGCTGCTGAGCCCTGATCATGCGCTGTGGCTGGAAGGCGCGCTGATCCCCGTGAAGCTGCTGATCGACGGGGTGGGCGTGGTGCAGGAAAGCGGCTGGCCCCGCGTGACCTACTTCCATGTCGAACTGGAGGCGCATGACGCCATCCTGGCCGAGGGCGTCCCGGCGGAGAGCTACCTGGACACGGGCAATCGTGGCGCCTTCTCCAACGTCGCCGGCGTGACGATGCTGCATGCCGAGTTCGGACCCATGAGCGACCACGCGCCGGAACGCCTGGCCCCCCGCATGGCACGGAACGGCGGCCCCGCCCTGCGCCGGGTGCGGATGGCCATCGCCGAGCGCGGCGGCCAGATGGTCCCCGCGGCGAGGAAGCGCCGCGCCGCGCGGAGCTGAGGCCGGGGAGGCGCTACGTCTCCTTCTTGCGGCTGACGCGACGGCGTGGGGCGGCTTCGGCCGCGAGGGATTCCGCGACCGGCGCTTCCACCCGGATGGCGGCCTTGCGGCGGGGCTTGGCGGGCTTCGCCTCCGCCGCCGGCGCGGCGACCGGAGCCGGGCCGGGCTCCGCCCCGCCCTCGATTTCCTGGCGGGCACGGTCCCAATGGTCGGCATCGCGGCCATGCGGGCGGCCCTCGCGTTCCCAGATGGCATAAGCGCGCTCGCGAATCCGGTCCTGATCCTGCATCGACTCCTCCGGCGGGTCTGGCACCAGCCTAACGCCCGCTGCCGGCGAGGCGACGCACAAGAACACGAGCGGCCGAGGGGCTGCGCCGCCGCCGGGCTCGGCCGGAACTGCCGGGTGAGGGGATCGAACCCCCGACCTTCGGTTTACAAAACCGCTGCACTACCGCTGTGCTAACCCGGCCCCGCGCGCGGTCTAGACCCGGCGGCAGCCTTTCTCAAGCGCGTCGGAGGGCTGTCACGCATGGCCCGCCGGGACCATCGCCTCGGCGTTGGTGGCCCGCACCACCGCGGCGAAGAGACGCAGCGCGTCGGGCCCGCCACGGTCCAGCAGCGTGCCGGCCTCCATCTCCACCGCCAGCATCTCGGCATGGCCAGCCAGGGTTTCCGCCGCGTGGCGCAGTGCCTCCCGCGACAGGGTCAGTTGCAGGTCGTCGCTCAGGGACTGCCACTCGAAGGGCCGCATGGGTTGTTTCCCTCTGGGCTGGCCGTCCTGGCCGATGCTTCGCCCGAAACGGGTCGCGACGGCATCATCGCCGGGAAAGGTTAACCGCCCCTTCCGCGGACGGCCGCTCCCTCACTCGAAGCGCGCGACGGCCTCGCCCAGCCCCTCGAAGGCAGCCCGGACGGTGCAGCGACCCTCCAGCCAGATCGGCGGGGTGACGCTTCCCAGGAATACCACCTGCCCCGCCCGCAGCCCGCCAAAGGCCTCGGCTGCGCCGGAGCCGGCGAGCCAGGCCAGGGCGTTCAGCGGATGGCCGAGCAGCTCGGCGCCCAGGCCCTCATGCACGAAGCTCCCGTCGACCTCGATGTGCCCGCGCGTCCCGGCCAGGTCCAGGGCGCGCCAGCCGGGGGCCGGCGCGCCGGTGACACCGCCGGCATGGAAGACCTGGTCGGCCACGAGCATCGGCGTGCCGAGCAGGCCGAGATCGTTGTAGCGGCGGTCCACCACCTCGATCGCGGCGAAGACCTCGCCCACCGAATCGGCGAGGGAGGCCGGGGCATGCGTGCCGAAGGGGATGTCCCGCGCCAGGCGCAGGCCGATCTCGCACTCCACCCCCGGCTCGACATGGTCCGCGAAGCGGAAGCTACCCTCGCGCTCGCGCAGCCCGGAGCGGCCGACGAAGGCGGCGACCGGCCCGCCCAGCCCGAGGTAGCGCTGCATGTGCTGCGCCGTGGCGCCGATCTTGAACCCGGCGGGCGGCACCTCGCCCCACCGCTCCGCCAGGCGCCGCTGCAGGGCATAGCCGGCGGCGAGGTCGGCCGGGGCATCCCCCGGCGGCACCGGGGCCAGGATCGCCACCGCGCGCCGCGCGGCGAGGATGGATTCCAGCGGATCGGCCATGCCTGTCCCTCCCGTTCCGTTCTTCGTCCGGCCGTGCCGCTAGTCGCCGCGCGCCAATTCGTACAGCGCCACCGCGGCGGCGGCGGCGACGTTCAGGCTCTCCATGGCCGGGGCGATGGGCAGGCGCACCAGCTCGTCGCAGGTCTCGCGTTGCAGCCGGCGCAGGCCGCTGTCCTCCGCCCCCAGCACCAGCACGGCGCGGCGGTCGCGCGGGGCGGCTTCGGCCAGGGTGCGGGTGGCCTCGCCGACCAGCCCCAGCACCCAGGCGCCCTTGCCCTGGAGCAGCTGGATCACGCGCGACAGGTTCACCTCCCGCACCACCGGCACGACCTCCAGCGCGCCGGAGGCGGCGCGGGCGAGGGCGCCCGTCTCGGGCGGCGCGTGGCGGTCCTGCATGACCACCGCCGCCGCGCCGAAGGCCGCCGCCGAGCGCAGGATGGCGCCGACGTTGCGCGGGTCCGTCACCTGGTCGAGCAGCAGCACCGGGCCGGGCGAGGCGGCCAGCGCCTCCTCCAGCCGGGCGTTGGGCAGGGGATGGACCAGCAGCGCCGCGCCCTGGTGCACCGAATCCTCGGGCAGGAAGCTGTGGAAGCGGGTGCGGTCCTCGACGCGCTCCGCCTGGACGCGCCAGGGCTTCGGCAGGCGCTCGACCAGCGCGGCCTCGGCCTCGGCGGTCAGCAGCAGGCGCTTCACCCCGCGGCGCGGATTGGCCAGGGCGGCCGCGACCGCGTGCAGCCCGTAGAGCCAGTGGGTGCCGGGCTCCGCCCGATCCGCCAGGCCCGGCGGCGGGCCGCCCTGGGCGCGCGCCGGGATGGGGCGGGGCGAGGGGGCGTCCTCCGCGCCGTGGCGCCGTTGCGGGGCGGGGCCGGCCGCACCCCGCGGCGCGGCACCGCCCTTGCCGCGCGGGGCATCGCCGCGGCCGGGGCGCGTGCCCTCTCGCGCTGCGCCGCGCATGGCCTCGGCGGCGGCGGGTTCCGCCGCCCGGCCGTCGCGCGGCGGGCGGCCACCGGTTTGGCGGCCACCGGACGGGAAGCCACCGGACGGGAAGCCACCGGACGGGAAGCTACCGGGCGGACGGCCACCGGGCGGGCGTCCTGCGCCGCCGGCGGAGGCGCCGCCTGGGGCGGAGGGGCGGGGGCGGTTCGGGCCCTGGGGCCGGCGGGGGGGAGCCATGGCGGCATCCTGCGCATCGTGCGGCGCGCCACAAGGGCATGTCCCGCGGCGGATCGCAGCTTCCTGCCGGGGGTCCGATTGACACCGCCCCGGCTTGTCGGATAGTCCGCCGGCTCCCGCCGGACGGGAGCCATGCGGAGGGGTGCCCGAGTGGCTAAAGGGGACGGACTGTAAATCCGTTGGCTAGCGCCTACGTTGGTTCAAATCCAACCCCCTCCATATCTCACGCTCCTGGTCCGGCGGCGGGTGTAGCTCAATGGTAGAGCCCCAGCCTTCCAAGCTGGTTGTGCGGGTTCGATTCCCGTCACCCGCTCCAGGACCCGGAAGCACCCTCTAGACCGCCCCCCAAACAACCGCCTAGGGCCCAGCCCCCGGGCGCGCTGCACGAGGATCGAGCACCACCATGGCGAAGGCGAAGTTCGAGCGGAACAAGCCGCACTGCAACATCGGGACGATCGGGCACGTTGACCACGGCAAGACGTCTTTGACGGCTGCGATCACGAAGGTGCTGGCGAAGGCGGGTGGGGCGACCTTCACGGCCTACGACCAGATCGACAAGGCGCCGGAGGAGCGCGCGCGCGGGATCACGATCTCGACGGCGCACGTGGAGTACGAGACGGCGAACCGGCACTACGCGCACGTGGACTGCCCTGGCCACGCCGACTACGTGAAGAACATGATCACGGGGGCTGCGCAGATGGACGGCGCGATCCTGGTGGTCTCGGCGGCCGACGGCCCGATGCCGCAGACGCGCGAGCACATCCTGCTGGCGCGGCAGGTGGGCGTGCCGGCGCTGGTGGTGTTCCTGAACAAGGTGGACATGGCGGACCCGGACCTGCTGGAACTGGTGGAGATGGAGGTGCGCGAGCTGCTGTCCTCCTACCAGTTCCCGGGCGACGACATTCCCATCATCCACGGCTCGGCGCTGATGGCGCTGGAGGACAAGCAGCCGGAGATCGGCGAGCAGGCGATCCTGAAGCTGATGGAGGCGGTGGACGCCTACATCCCGCAGCCGGAGCGCCCGAAGGACCTGCCGTTCCTGATGCCGATCGAGGACGTGTTCTCGATCTCGGGCCGCGGGACGGTGGTGACGGGCCGCGTGGAGCGGGGCATCGTCAAGGTCGGCGAGGAAGTCGAGATCGTGGGCCTGAAGGACACGGTCAAGACGACGGTGACGGGCGTGGAGATGTTCCGCAAGCTGCTGGACAGCGGCGAGGCGGGGGACAACATCGGCGCGCTGCTGCGCGGGACGAAGCGTGAGGACGTGGAGCGCGGGCAGGTGCTGGCCAAGCCCGGCTCGATCACGCCGCACACGAAGTTCAAGGCCGAGGCCTACATCCTGACGAAGGAGGAGGGCGGGCGCCACACGCCGTTCTTCACCAACTACCGGCCGCAGTTCTACTTCCGCACGACGGACGTGACGGGGATCGTGAAGCTGCCGGAAGGGGTGGAGATGGTGATGCCGGGCGACAACGTCGCCATGGACGTCGAGCTGATCGCGCCCATCGCCATGGACCAGGGCCTGCGCTTCGCCATCCGCGAGGGCGGCCGCACCGTCGGCGCCGGCGTCGTCGCCTCGATCGCGGCCTGACCCGCCCGGCCTGACCTGACGCAAAGGGGCGGGGGGCCTGGCGGCCTCCCGCCCTTTTCGCATCCGGCCCGATGGCTGGACAGCGGCGCCCGCCCGGTGGTCCCATCCGGGGCGAACGGAATCCGGAGGGCGCATGGACGGCCGCTTGGATCCCGCCGGCCGGCCCCTGGCGGGCTTCGGCCGCCGCCTGCTGGCCCAGTTGGCGGACGCCGTCTGGATGCTGCCCTTCGCCCTGTTCCTGCTCCTGCTGGGAAGCCTGGTGCGCGGCGGAGCGGGCCTGTCGCCGGGCAGCCACGACCTGGTGAAGCTGATCCTGCTCCTGACCGTGCTGCTGTTCTGGGCCGGCCGCGGTGCGACGCCAGGGAAATGGATCATGGGGCTGCGCATCGTGGACGCGGCGACGGGTGGCGCGCCATCGATGGGACAGCTGGTCCTGCGCTGCCTCGGCTATGTGGTCTCGGCCCTGGCCATGGGGCTGGGCTATCTCTGGGTGCTGTGGGACCCGCGGCGGCAGGGCTGGCACGACAAGCTGGGCCGGACCCTCGTGGTGCGGGTGCAGCCGCCTGTCTGAGGCGCCGTCCGTCCGGGACGTCGCCGCTCTGAAACCCTGACGGGACCATCCGGGACCTCGTGCCGAACCCGGCCTCCCGGCCTCGACAGGACGCCCGGGCTGACCTATAGGACCGGCCTCGCGTGGCCGGGTTGGCCCTGCAGGGGCGTAGCTCAATTGGCTAGAGCGCCGGTCTCCAAAACCGGAGGTTGGGGGTTCGAGACCCTCCGCCCCTGCCACCCCTCCCTGCCGCGTGGCATCATCCCCGGGCGGTGCCGGTTGCGGCGCCGCCCGCGAAGCGTTTGGAGAGGCCGCCCTTGGCCAGCTTGAATCCTGTCCAGTTCATCCGCGAGGTGCGGCAGGAGGTCAGCCGCGTCACCTGGCCTTCGCGCAAGGAGACGCTGATCACCACCGGGCTGGTGCTTGCCCTCTCGACCGTGGCGGCGATCTTCTTCCTGGTGGTGGACAAGCTCATCCAGCTGGCCATGAGCCTGCTGTTCGGATTCGGCTGAGCGGCCCGCGCGGTCGCCGCCCCCCGGCCCCGGCCGGGTGCGGGCGCGGCCGGTTGCAGGGCACGAGACACGGGAGCATTCGGCCATGGCCGCCATGAAGTGGTACGTCGTCCACGTCTATTCGGGCTTCGAGAAGAAGATCGCCGAGCAGATCCAGGAGCAGGCCCGGCAGAAGGGCCTGGAGGACAAGTTCGCCGAGGTGCTGGTGCCCTCCGAGGAGGTGGTCGAGGTCCGCCGCGGCCAGAAGGTCAATGCCGAGCGCAAGTTCTTCCCCGGCTACGTGCTGGTGAAGATGGAGATGACCGACGAGGCGTGGCACCTGGTCAAGGACACGCCCAAGGTCACCGGCTTCCTCGGCGCCCGTAACAAGCCCAGCCCCATCCCGGAGGCCGAGGCGCAGCGCATGCTGAAGCAGGTGCAGGAGACGGTGGACAAGCCGCGCCGCCCCTCCGTCGTCTACGAGGTGGGCGAGCAGGTCCGCGTCGCCGACGGGCCCTTCACCAGCTTCAACGGCACGGTGGAGGAGGTGGACGAGGAGCGCGGCCGCGTGAAGGTCTCCGTCTCCATCTTCGGCCGCGCCACCCCGGTGGAGCTGGAATACGCGCAGGTCGAGAAGGTCTGACGCACCAGGCCGGGCGGTCGGCCCGGCCGCCCTCAAGGCCCCGCGCATGCCGGAGGTGCCTGATCCGCGCGGCGGGATGCGCTGACGCCTGCCGGCGTGGTACCGGTGGCCCGGGGGCAAGGCTCCGCCTCGCCCCCGATACCCCCACTCCGCCAGGACCCTGCGGGCCCTGGACCCGATCAGCGCTGCCGCGGGACAGCCTGCGACGGGGTCGAGGCGCCGAGGAGCCATGCTCCTCGGCGGGACCGGCCGCCGCCCTCGCTGACGCCTGTGATGCTTTTTCAGAGTCCCGCCTATCCGTGTTCCGTCAGGCTTCAGCCCGCAGGCTGACGCCACCATACGGAACCAACTCCCAGCGGGGACCGGGGCCCGCTTGTGGCCCCGGCAGGGGAGGGTCTGGGAGGGGACGGCGTCCCCTCCCGGTGCCACCGCCGGAACACCACAGCACCACGGGTCAACTCATCCCGCTGTCGGTATCACCTCCGCATCGCTCCGTGCGGTGTGGTCAGGCGGGCAGCCCGGCGGCCGTCGACGCGCCGGCCAGGCCGAACCGGGCCACCGTGACGCAGCCTTTCATCAGTGCGGCGGCGACGTCAGCGCCATTCGCATCGCCCCCCGCGTCAGCGCGGGGTGACGCAGCGGCGCAGGGGGGCCGGGAACTCGGCGCAGTCCGGGAAGCGGATCGTGTCCGGCCCCAACCGTTCCACCCGCAGCAGGGCGGGGTCGGGGCAGCTGAAGCCCGCATCGGGGGGGACGCGGCCGCCGACCATGGGCACGGAGGCCTGCGGCGCCACCAGCCGGATATCCACCCCGCCATCCGGGCGCGGTGTCACCGTGTCGACGAAGCGCTGCCGGTACGCGACGTCGAGCGAGGAGACGCGCATCACCACGTCCCGGGTGAAGATCACCGTGGGCTGCTGGAAGCATGTCGCGCCTTCGCTGTCGGCGGCCGGGAAGATGCCGCCGGTCCAGGAGCCGAAGAGGAAGGCATGGGGCGGTCCGCCGGGTGGCGTCTGGCCCGGCTGCTGCGCCTGCGTCCCGGCCAGGGGGAGGGTCAACGGCAGAACAATCCCCAGCACGGCCAGCCATGTGCGCATCGCGGCAAGCTCCCTCTCATCCTGTCGCTTCCTGCCATGCGGGCCGCCTGCGTTCCAGGCCCCCCGGCCATGCCTCCTGTCGCAAGGCGCACTGGACCGTCGCCGGCCCGGCAGGGGATGCTGCCCAGGAACGGAGGAGGGCAGGGCCATGACGCGCCAGGTTCGGTTGGAGGCGTTGAACACCCGCGACTTCCAGGCGGGGGGCTTCACCACGGCCATCCTGCCGATCGGGGCCTGCGAGAGCCATGGCGACCACATGCCCTTCGGCACGGACGCCCTGACCGCGCATGCCCTGGCGCTGCGGGTGGCGGAGCGTCTGACGGCCACCGTGGTCGCGCCGCCGCTGAACTTCGGGATGAGCGACCATTACCGGCACAAGCCGATCTGCCTCTCGCTCTCCTCCGACACGGTGGTGCGGGTGATCCGCGACCTGCTGCTCTCCTTCCACCACTGGGGCATCGAGCGGGTGCTGATCCTCAACGGCCATGACGGCAACATTCCCTGCGCCGAGATCGCGGCGCGCGAGGTGAAGGTGGCGCACCCCGCCATGTCGCTCGCGGTGTTCGACTGGTGGGTGATCGTGCCGAAGTTCCTGCCGCCCGAGACCTTCGAGGTCTGGAACGGCTGGGGCCATGCGGGGGAGGTGGAAAGCTCAGTCGGCCTCGCCCTGTTTCCGGAGCTGATGCACATGCAGCACGCGCGGGGGATGGTCCCAAAGACCGACCCCTTCGTGAAGGAGATCTGGACCTTCGACGAGCTGACCGCGCACGGCGCCACCGGCGGCCCCGCCCGCGCCACGCCGGAGAAGGGGGCGAAGGTGGTGGGCGCGGTGATCGACTACCTGGCGGAGTACATGGCCCGCTTCGAGCGCGAAGGGCTGCGCCACGACCCGCAGGAGCCGTGACGGTTCCAGGAGAGCACGTCAGCCGCTCGCCAGCAGCGCCACCGGCAGGGTGCGGAACAGCGCCGCCAGCGCCAGCCGCCCGTCCCGCCCGGGCGCCTCGCCGCCGTTCAGCACATCGCGCAGCGCCGGCGCCTCGGCGGGCAGGACCGCCGCCGTGTCGCCCCAGGCCTCGGCGGGCGGCAGCGGCAGGCTCGCCTCGCCCAGCAGCGGCGAGGGCAGGCGGGTGACGGCCACCACCGCCATCGCCGCGCCCTGACGGCGGGCGAAGGCCAGGACATGCGCGGCCCGTTCGCCCTGCACCTCCAGCGGCAGGTACTCGCCCGCCCCGAACAGCGCCGGCAGGTGCCCGCGCAGCGCCAGGGCGCGGGCGATCACCGCCTGCTTCACCCGCCCGTCCTTCCAGTGCGCCAGCAGCGCCGCCGGGGCCTCGCCCGACGCCAGCGCCGCCGCGCGGGCGGGAAAGTCCACGGGCCGGCGGTTGTCCGGATCGACCAGCGAGAAGTCCCAGAACTCCGTCCCCTGGTAGAGATCCGGGAAGCCCGGCGTGGTGCAGCGGAGCAGGGTCTGCGCCAGCCCGTTCACGGCGCCGGCCGGGGCCAGGCGCCACGCGAAGTTCGCGATCTCCTCGCGCATCCGGCTGGGCCGGTTGGGGTCGAGGATGGCATGCACGAAGTCGCGGCAGGCGGATTCATACGCCTCGTTCGGCACCGCCCATTCGCTGCGCCGCTTGCCCTCGCGCAGCGCCTTCTCCTGCCAGCCCAGCACGCGGCCGATGAAGTCCTCCATCCCCGCCTCATCCGCCGGATCGAGGTCGAGCGGCCAGGCGCCGACCAGCGTCTGGTAGAGCATCAGCTCATCCGTCGCGTCGGGCGCCGGGCCGTCCTCCACCTGCTTCTTCAGCCCGGCATTCAGCCGCGTCCAGCGCCGCAGCGCCGCCGCCCAGTCCTCCGGTCGCTCCGACAGGACGGCGAGGCGCATCCGGTTGTCCTCGCCGCGCTTGTGGTCATGCGTGGCCGTCGCCAGCATCTCGTGCGGGAAGCGCCTCGCCCGGTCGCGGCAATCGGCGTGGAAGGCGGCCGGGGTCTCGCTGAAATGGCTCGGCTCCGAGCCGACCTCGTTGCGCGAGATCAGCCGGCCGTAGCGGTAGAAGGCCGTGTCCTCCACCGACTTCGCCGCCACGGGCGCGGAGAGCTGCTGGAAGCGCACGGCCGTCCGCCAGCGCTCGCGCCGCCGGTCGTGCGGCAGGGAGCGCGGCAACTCCCCGCCCAGCCAGGTGTCGAGCAGGTCGAGCAGCGGCCTCTCCGTTGCCCGCACCGTGCGGCGCGCCCCGGCCAGCGCCCAGTCGAGGATGCGCTTGTCCTCCTCCGTGCGGCCGGCGACGTTCACGTACATGCGGTAGACGGGAAAATGCGCGAGCACCTCGGTCAGCGCACGGCGGATCGCGGTGAGGGTGAAGTCGCGGGTCGCCAGGTCGTGCGCCGCGACGCGGTGCAGGGCGGCGGCGGTGCCGTTCAGTTCGCTCGCCAGGTTCTCGCGCAGGATCTGGCGCCGGGCCTCGCGCGCCTCCTCCTCGAAGCGGGCGGGGCGACCGGTCAGCTCCGTCCACAGCGCGGTCAGCGGCGCCTCGCCGGCCGGGTCGTGCAGCAGGCCCGACACCTCGTCCATGAAGTTGTAGCCGGTGGTGCCGTCCACCTTCCAGTCGCCGCGCAGCCGCTCGTGTGGGGCGAGGATCTTCTCCACCACCAGCAGCGGCCGGCCCTTCGGCGCGCCCTCCGGCCGCTCCTTCCCCGCCGCCTCCAGCCGGCGCCGCAGCTTGCGGCAATAGGCGCGCGGATCGGCGAGGCCGTCGACATGGTCCACCCGCACGCCGTCGATCAGCCCCTCCGCGTAGAGGCGCAGGATCAGCTCGTGCGTCGCCTCGAACACATGCGGACGCTCGACCTGGAGGCCCGCGAGGCTGGTCACGTCGAAGAAGCGGCGCCAGTTGATCTCGTCCGTGGCCGCCCGCCACCAGGCGAGGCGGTAGTTCTGCGCTTCCAGCAGCCCGTGCAGCCGCTCCCGCCCCTCCGGGCTCCCCGGGCCGAAGCAGGCCAGCGCCGCTGCCACCGCGCGCTGCCCCTCCGGCCCGGCGGCGAAGCGCGCCAGCACGTCGAGCGCCACCCCGGCCGCGGCGCGCGCCGCATCGCGTTCGGCCGCGGCGCCCACCCCCTCGAAGATCTGCGCGAGGCCCAGCAGCGTGGGCTCGCCCGGCGCGCGCAGGATGCGGGCATAGGTCGCGGGCGCGATCGGGAAGCGGTGCTCGAAGTACTGGGCGAAGATCTTGCCCGTCTCCGCCTCGAAGTGCAGCGCGAGGTCGCCGGATTCCAGCACCGTGCCGTAGGGACCGCCAAGGAACGGCGCCAGCATCCGCCCGCGCAGCGCCGGGTCGGGCGGATTCCAGTCGATGTCGAAGGTCTCGGCGAAGGGAGAGGCCGGACCCCATTCCAGCACGTCCAGCCACCAGCCATTGTCCGCGCCGCCCACCCCCATGTGGTTGGGCACGATGTCCAGGATCAGCCCCATCCCGGCCGCCCGCAGTGCCGCGACCAGCCGCCGGAGCGCCTCCTCGCCGCCCAACTCCGGATTGATCCGGGTGGGGTCCACGATGTCGTAGCCATGGGTCGAGCCCGGCCGCGCCTTCAGCAGCGGCGAGGCGTAGAGATGGCTGATCCCCAGCGCCCGGTAATAGGGAACCAGCGGAACCGCATCGTCGAGGGTGAAGCCCTCGTGGAACTGCAGCCGCGCGGTGGCGAGGGGGATCATCGGAATCACGCTGCGGGCCTCCTGGCGCACTGGGGCGCGCAGGGGCCTAGCGGCTGCGGCGCCATCCGGTTGCGGTGCGGCACGGACGCCACCCCCGGCGGAGTTGCCCGCCTGGCACCGCGGGCGGCTCCTGCGCCTCCCCCGGGCCACCCGCGCCACGTCCGGCGGGCACCGGCCGCGGCAGGGGGCCGTCCGCGCGTGCGTGGATCAGGCGAAGCTGGTGCCGGCGGCGTGGTGCCCGGTGCGGTCGTTGAGCGTCAGGTCGATGCCACGCCGCTCCAGCGCCTCGCGGACGGCGCGCAGGCTTTGCGGGCGGACGGTGCGGCGGCCCAGCTCGATCCGCGAGACGGTGGAGGGAGACAGCCCCGCCTCGGCCGCCAGCGTCTCCTGATCCATCCCCGCCAGCATGCGGCCGGCTGCGATCGCGCGCCCCCGCGCGACGAGGGTGTTCAACTGCATTCTGCTCTCCTTGTGCGAGGACAGGAGATGGGTATCCGACCGGACCGTTTCAAGAACGAAGACCAGGCAAGCCGCTGAAAAGGCTTAGCCTGGGCTGGTGCGTGCGTCGGCCAGGGCTGCCAGCCGCGCGGCGCATCCCGGGTCATCCAGCAACCTCGCCGCCGGGCCGGGCAGGCGCCGGCGCCAGTTCGGATGCTGCTCGGTCGTGCCGGGCAGGTTGGGCTGCTCCACCAGCGCCAGTGCGTCTTCCATGGGCAGCAGCGCCAGGGCGCAGGCGGCGTGGCCGATATGGGCGGCGGCGGCATCGGCGACCGGGGTGCCGTCCTCCGGGGCGGGGGGCTCGCCCCGGGCCGCGCCGCTGTCGCGCATGGCCTGCCAGAGGTTCGCGCGGTCGCGTGCCCGTTCCGCCTGCTGCATGCCGCCGTCGGAGCCCGCGCCCAGCAGGCCCAGCTCCGCGCGCCAGGCGATGTCGCGACCGCGCCACCAGCCGGCGACGGTGGGCAGGTCGTGGGTGGTGGTCACAGCCACCGCGCCGGGGGACCAGCGCGAGGGCGGGATGAAGCGGCCATCCGTCTCCTGCTCGAACCACAGCACGCGCAGCCCCATCACGCCGGCGCCGTCCAGCCGCTCGCGGAAGCCGTCGGGCAGGGTGCCGAGATCCTCGCCCACCACGATGCAGCGGTGGCGGTGCGATTCCAGCGCGACGAGGCGCAGGAGGTCGTCCACCGGGTAGTGGAGATAGGCGCCCTCCATCGGCGAGGCGCCGTCCGGGATCAGCCAGAGCCGGGCGAGGCCCATCACGTGGTCGATCCGCACCCCGCCGGAATGGCGCATGGCGGCGCGCAGCATCTCCAGGAAGGCGGCATAGCCCCCCCGTTTCAGCCCGCGCGGCGAGAAGGCGGTCAGGCCCCAGCCCTGGCCCAGCGGCGAGAAGATGTCCGGCGGCGCGCCGACGCTCAGCCCGTGCAGCATCTCGCGTGGCCGGCTCCAGCCATGGCTGCCGCCGCCATCCGTCCCCACGGCGAGGTCGGCGACCAGCCCCACCCGCGCCCCGGCACCGGTCATCGCCGCCTGCGCCGCCGCGAGCCCGCGATCGGCCAGCCATTGCAGGAAGGCGTGGCGCATCACCTCCCGCGCCTGCTCCCGGGCGAAGCGCGCCACGCCCGGCCCGGATGGGTCGCGGTACTCCGCGGGCCAGTCGCGCCAGTGCCAGCGCGACGGGTCGGCGCCATAGAGATGGGCGTGCAGCGCCTCGAAGGTGGCATGGCGCTCCAGCGCCTCGCCGCCTGCGGCGCGGAAGCGGTCGAACTCCGGGCTGCCCTCGAAGTCGTCGTACAGCGCATGGAACAGCGCCAGCCGCGCGTGGGCGGCGGCGGGCCAGTCCACGAGGTCCAGCGCCTCCAGCCGGGCGAACTCCTCCGCCAACCCGCTCCGCACCAGGGCCACGCGCAGGGCCGGCCCGCCCAGCGTCGCCGGGTCGGCATGCAGCACGTTCAGGAACAGGCGCGAGGAGGGGGAGTAGGGCGAGAAGCGGTCCGGGTCGGCCGAGAACTGCGCGTGCACCGGGCTGATCGCCAGCGCATCGGCGCCGCGCGCGGCGGCGGCACGGCCGAATTCCGACAGCGCGGCGAAGTCCCCCAGCCCGCCGCCGCCCTCCCGCCGCAGCCCGTAGAGCTGCACCGCCAGGCCCCAGGGGCGGGCGCCGTCCCGGACGGGCGCCGCCGCCTCCAGCGCGAAGCAGCGCGGCGGCGCGACGGCCAGGATGGTCTCCAGCCCGCCGATGGTCAGGCGGTGGTAGCCGGGGGGCGGGGAGACGGGCAGGTGGACCAGCCGCTCGCCCCAGCTTTCCGCCCGGCCGCCGAGGGTGTGGCCGTCCTCCTGCACCAGATGGAAGTCGGGCGTGCCCGGCAGGCCGAGCAGCACCGGCTGGCCGGCAACGGCGGTGCAGAGGGGGGGCAGGCGCGATTCCTCCGCCAGCCGCTCCCGGCTGGCCGCGACCTGCGCCGGCGAGTCGCTGGGCAGGCCGAGCGCGTCCAGCACGGCGCGGACGGTATCGGGCGCGACGCCCCGCTCCTCGCCACGGACGTCGCGCCAGCGGGTGGCGAGGCCCGCCGCCCCGGCCAGAGCCAGGAGGTCGGGCGCGAGGGGATCGGCGTCGCGGCTCATGGGGCGGCATCCTGCGGCGGGGCCAGTAAAGCGACGGTGCATCGCGGCGGCAGCCGGCCGGCGGCGAGGGCGGCGGCGGCACCGGCCTCCGTCTCGAAGAGGAGGTCCCCCGACACCCGGGCCGCGGCCGGCTCGGGGCCGAGGTTGACCGCCAGCGTCAGCACCGCGCCATCGCCCATCCGCCAGCGCGCGACCACCGCCGCCTCGCCCATCGCTGCGGCGTCCAGCGCCGTCGCCCCCGGTAGGCGGGGGATGATCCGGTCGCGCCGGATCGCGAGGAGCTGCCGGTGCAGCGCGAGCATGGCCGCGTGCTCGCCCTGCTCCGCCTCCGCCGGGTCGGGGATGGAGGCGCGGAAGGTGGCCTCCTCGTTCGGGTCGGGGATGCGCGTGCGCCGCTCCGGGTCCTGGAAGGCGGCGAACTTCGCGAACTCCTTGCGGCGCCCGTCGCGCACCGCTTCGGCCAGCTCCGCGCCGAGAAAGCCGGTGAAGAACAGGAAGGGTGCGGTGGCGGCCCATTCCTCGCCCATGAACAGCATCGGGATCTGCGGGCAGAGCAGGAGCAGCGCGGTGGCGGCGCGCAGCGCCTGGGGATCGGCCAGGGTGGCAAGGCGCTCGCCCATGGCGCGGTTGCCCACCTGGTCGTGGTTCTGCAGGAACAGCACGAAGGCGGTGGGCGGCAGGTGCGCGCTGGGCTCGCCGCGCGGATGGCCGAGATGGGGCGAATCCTGGCCCTGGAACAGGAAGCCCTCGCGCAGCGCGGTGGCGAGCTTCTCCGCGCCGCCCGCGTGGAAGTCGCCATAGTAGCCCTCGCTCTCGCCGGTCAGCAGCGGGTGGAGGATGTTGTGGCCGTCGTCGTTCCACTGCGCGTCGAAGCCAGGCGCGCCGGGGGCGGGGCGCAGGTGGTGCGCGGCGTTGCGCTCGTTCTCCAGCACGAGGTGGACGTGGCGGCCGGGGGTCTCGGCCTCGATCTCGCGCCGGATGCGGGCGGCGAGGGTGTCGAGCCAGTCCTGCTCGGCGATGGCGTGCACCGCGTCGAAGCGCAGCCCGTCGAAGCGGTACTCCTGGAGCCAGTAGAGCGCGTTGGATTCGAAGTAGTCGCGCACGGCGGGGCGGGTGAAGTCGATCGCGGCGCCCCAGGGCGTGTGGGTGCCCGCGTCGAAGAAGGGCTTCGCATAGGCGTTCAGATAGGCGCCGTCCGGGCCGAAATGGTTGTAGACGACGTCGAGGAACACCATCAGCCCCAGCCCGTGGGCGGTGTCGATCATCGACTTCAGCGCGTCCGGCGTGCCGTAGGCATAGGCGGGCGCGAAGGGCAGCACCCCGTCATAGCCCCAGTTCCGCTCGCCGGGGAAATCGGCGATCGGCATCAGCTCGACCGCCGTGATGCCGAGGTCGCGCAGTCGCGGCAGGTCGCGCTCCACCCCGGCGAAGCCGCCCAGCGCGCCCACATGCAGCTCGTAGAGCACCGTCTCGTGCCAGGGGCGGCCGCGCCAGCCAGGGTTCTTCCAGCGATAGGCGCGCGGATCGACCACCAGGCTCGGATCGTGCACCTCGCCCGCCTGGGCGCGTGCCGCCGGGTCGGGCACGGCGAGGTCGGGCGCGACGCGGTAGCGGTAGCGCGCCCCGGCGCCCACCGGGGCGGTCACGGCGTACCAGCCCTCGCCCTCCGCCCGCATGGGCAGCGGCGCGCGCCCCTCCACCTCCAGCGAGACGGAGCCTGCCGAGGGCGCCCAGAGGCGGAAGCGCGTGCCCGTGCCATCGGGCAGCAGGTTGGCGCCCCAGGGAAGGTCGAGGGCGAAGGTGGTCATTCAGTCCGTTCTCGCGACCAGCAGCATGGCCGAACGGCTGCCGACGGCGAGGGTTGTCTCCTCCGTGCCGATCGCACGTTCCTGTGCCTCCGGCGCCGCGCTGTCGAGCAGGCACGTCCAGCCCTGGCGCGGCTCCGGCAGGACGAAATCCACCGCCTCCTCCCCGGCGTTGAGCAGCAGCAGGCTGACCTCCACGCCGCCCGCCTCCAGCGGCACGGCGCGGCGCATGGCCAGGGTGCGTCCTTCCGGATCGTCCCACAGATCGGGCCGCATCGGCGTGCCGTCGGCATCGAACCATTCCAGGTCGCGCAGGCCGGGCAGGGGCTCGGTGAGGCCGTGCAGGAAGCGGCGCTGGCGCAGCGTCGCCAGGCGGCGCCGCGCGGCGGAGAGCCGGGCGACGAAGCCGGCCAGGCTCTGCGCCTCCGGGCTGGTGGCCAGCTTCCAGTCCAGCCAGGAGACGTCGTTGTCCTGGCAATAGGCGTTGTTGTTGCCGCGCTGGGTGCGGCAGGCCTCGTCGCCGGCCAGGAGCATCGGCGTGCCGGCGGCGGCGAAGACGGTGACCAGCATCGCCCGCTTCAGCCGGGCACGGACATCCCGGATCTCCGGGTCGTCGCTCGGACCTTCCACGCCCCAGTTGCGCGAGAAGTTCTCGCCATGGCCGTCGCGGTTGCCTTCGCCGTTGGCCAGGTTGTGCTTCTGCTCGTAGGAGACGACGTCCTGCAGCGGCTGCCCGTCATGCGAGGCCACGTAGTTGACCGAGGCCCAGGGCTGCCGCCGCCTGCGGTCGAACATGCCGGAGGAGGCGTTGAGCCGCGCCGCGAGCTGCGGCCGCATCCCCGCATCGCCGCGCCAGAAGCGGCGCACCCCGTCGCGGAACTTGTCATTCCACTCGGCGAAGCCGGGCGGATGGTTGCCGAGCTGGTAGCCGCCGGGCCCGATGTCCCAGGGCTCGGAGATCAGCTTCACGCGCGAGAGCACGGGGTCCTGGCGGATCGCGTCGAAGAAGCCGGAGCCGGCGTCGAAGCCGTGCGATTCCCGTCCCAGGATGGTGCCGAGGTCGAAGCGGAAGCCATCCACGCGGAAGGTGGTGACCCAGTGGCGCAGGCTGTCCATCACCATCTGCAGCACGCGCGGATGCGACAGGTTCACCGTGTTGCCGGTGCCCGTGTCGTTGATGAAGCGCCGCTCGTCGTCCGGCAGGAGGCGGTAGTAGCTGGCATTGTCCAGCCCCCGCCAGGACAGGGTGGGGCCGCGCTCGTCGCCCTCGCAGGTGTGGTTGTAGACGACGTCGAGGATCACCTCGATGCCCGCCGCGTGCAGCCGGCGGATCGCCATCTTGATCTCGCGCAGCGAGCCGCTGGCGAGATAGGCCTGCTCCGGCGCGAAGAAGCCGAGGGTGGAATAGCCCCAGTAGTTGCGCAGGCCCTGCTCCACCAGGAAGCGGTCCTGGGCGAAGGCATGGATCGGCAGCAGCTCCACCGCGGTGATGCCCAGGCGCTGCAGGTGCTCGATGACGCGCGGATGCGCCAGCCCGGCGAAGGTGCCGCGCGACGGCTGCGGGATGTCGTCGCGCCGCATGGTCAGGCCGCGCAGATGCGCCTCGTAGATCACCGTGTCGGACCAAGGCACGTCGGGGCGGCGGTCGTCGCCCCAGGAGAAGCTCTCGTCCACCACGAGGGCCTTGGGCATGGCGGCGGCGCTGTCGCGGCGGTCGAAGGACAGGTCCGTCCGCCCAGCCCCGGGCCGGTAGCCGTAGAGCACGTCCGACCAGGCGATGGTGCCCACCAGCTTGCGGGCATAGGGATCGAGCAGCAGCTTGTTCGGGTTGAAGCGGTGCCCGCGCTGCGGCTCGTAGGGGCCGTAGGCGCGGTAGCCGTAGACGATGCCCGGCGTCGCATTGGGCAGGTAGCCGTGCCAGACTTCGTCGGTGCATTCCGGCAGAGGGAACCGGGCCAGCTCCTTGCGGCCGGAATCGCTGAACAGGCAGAGCTCGATCTTCTCCGCATGGGCGGAGAAGACGGCGAAGTTGATTCCCAGCCCGTCCCATTGCGCCCCGAGCGGATCGGGCCGCCCGGGGAGGAGGCGCTTAGGTAGCGACGGCGGGAGCATGCTCCACGGGGACTCCTGGCGAAAGGACCAGGGTGGCCAGGGGGGGCAGGGTCAGCAAGAGGGAGCGTCCCTCGCCGTGGCTGGGCAGGGGCTCCGCCGCCACGCCGCCGCCATTGCCCACCCCGCTTCCGCCGTAGTCCAGGGCGTCGGTGTTCAGCACCTCCCGCCACCAGGTGACGTCGCCCTCGCCATGTCGCCAGCCGGGGACGCCGATGCGGTAGCCCTGGCGGGGCACGGGGGTGAGGTTGCAGACCACCAGCACCGGCGCCTCGCCCCCCTCGCCCTCGCGCAGATAGGCGAAGACGCTCTGGTCGGCATCGTCGCCGATCACCCAGCGGAAGCCGCGCGGCTCCGCGTCGAAGCGATGCAGGGCCGGCCAGCCGCGATAGGCGCGGTTGAGGTCACGGACGAGGCTCTGCACGCCGCGATGCGCGGGATCGTCGAGCAGCTGCCAGGGAAGCTGCGCATCGTGGTTCCACTCCGTGGGCTGCGCCAGCTCGCCGCCCATGAAGAGCAGCTTCTTGCCGGGATGCGTCCACATGAAGCCGAGATAGGCGCGCAGGTTCGCCCGCTTCTGCCAGTCGTCGCCGGGCATCTTGCCGAGCAGCGAGCCCTTGCCGTGCACCACCTCGTCATGGCTGAGCGGCAGGACGAAGCGTTCCGAGAAGGCATAGACCAGGCCGAAGGTCATCTGGCCATGGTGCCAGCGCCGGTTGACCGGGTCCTCCTGCATGTAGTGGAGCGTGTCGTGCATCCACCCCATGTTCCACTTGTAGGAGAAGCCGAGCCCGCCCTCCCAGACGGGCTTCGTCACCCCCGGCCAGGCGGTGGATTCCTCGGCGATCACCATGGCACCCGGGCAGCGCTCGTGCACGATGCCGTTCAGCTCGCGCAGGAAGGCCACCGCCTCCAGGTTCTCGCGCCCCCCATACTGGTTCGGCACCCATTCGCCGGCCTTGCGCGAGTAGTCGCGGTACAGCATCGAGGCCACCGCATCCACGCGCAGCCCATCCACGTGGAAATGCTCCAGCCAGTGCAGGGCGCTCGCGATCAGGAAGCCGCGCACCTCGTCGCGGCCAAAATTGTAGATCAGCGTGTTCCAGTCCTGGTGGAACCCCTCGCGCGGATCAGCGTGCTCGTAGAGCGCCGTGCCGTCGAAGCGGCCCATGCCATGCGGGTCGGTCGGGAAATGCGCCGGCACCCAGTCGAGGATGATGCCCAGGCCCGCCGCGTGGCAACGATCCACGAAGCGCGCGAAGCCCTCCGGCGGGCCCAGCCGCGCGGTGGGGGCGAAGAGGCCCAGCGGCTGGTAGCCCCAGGAGCCGCCGAAGGGGTATTCGGTGATCGGCAGCAGCTCCAGATGGGTGAAGCCCAGCCCGGCGGCATAGGGGATGAGCCGGTCGGCGAGGGTGTCCCAGTCGGGCTCCCGGCCGTCCTCGGTCTTCCACCAGGAGCCGGCATGCACCTCGTAGATGGCGATCGGCGCATGCGGCGAATGCGCGGCGCTGCGCCAGGCCATCCATTCGCCGTCCGTCCATTCCGGCGGCTCCGGCGCGGCGACGACCGAGGCGGTGGCCGGGGCATGCTCCGCGGCCAGGGCGATCGGGTCCGCCTTCAGCGGCAGCACCGCGCCGTCCGGCGCCGTGATCTGGTACTTGTAGCGCGTGCCCGGGCCGATGCGCGGGACGAAGATCTCCCACAGGCCCGAGACGCCGCGCCGGCGCATCGGATGCCGCCGCCCGTCCCAGGCGTTGAACTCGCCCACCACGGCCACGCGACGCGCATTCGGCGCCCAGACGGCGAAGCGCACGCCGGGAACGCCGTCCACCGTGAGCGCCTGCGCGCCGAAGACCTTCCCCAGCTCGCGGTGCCGGCCCTCGCCGAACAGGTAGACGTCCAGATCGCCGAGCAGCAGGCCGAAGGCATAGGGGTCCTCCGTCTCCTGCACCCCACCCGGCCAGCGGATGCGCAGGCGGTAGGGGCCCGGCGGCACCGCGCCGGCGAAGAGCCCGGCCGGGTGGATGCGCTCCAGCGGCACGGGGTCGCCATCCTCCGGCAGCACCTCCACCGCCTCGGCCCCGGGCTGGAAGCTGCGCACGACGTCGCCGTGACGGCCGAGCAGCGCGAAGGGATCGCCGTGCCGCCCCTCCACCAGGGCGGCGATCTCCGCCTCACCCGCCATGCGGCACCAGCCGGTCGGCGATGTCGGCCAGGCCGCGCAGCGGCACGCCGATCCAGGCGGGGCGGTTCGCCGCCTCGTAGCGGATCTCGTAGGCGGCCTTCTCGATGAGGAACAGGTCGAGCAGCGCGCTCTCCCCTCCCTCGGGGACCCAGTGCGTCATGGCTTCCGCCTCCACTGCGCGATAGGAGTCCAGGAAGGCCGCGCAGGCCTCGTCCCGGAAGCGCTCCAGCAGCGCCTGCTTGCGTTCGGCCGGGGCCGCGCCGGCCCCCCCGTGATCCTGCCCCGCGACGGAGGCGGCATAGTCGAAGGAGCGCATGAGGCCCGCGACGTCGCGCAGCGGGCTGCCCTTGGCGCGCCGTTCCTCCAGCGGCCGGGCCGGCTCGCCCTCGAAGTCCACGATCACCGCGTCGCCCTGCGCCACCAGCACCTGGCCCAGGTGGAAATCGCCGTGCACCCGCGTCTTCAGCGCGCCCGCCGCGGCCTCGGCCAGCCGGCGCACCCGCTCCCGCAGGGCCTGCCGGCGCTGCAGCAGCCCCGCGGCGATGGCGGCGGTGGTCTCGTCCGGCCACTCCGCCTGCCGCTCCAGCAGGTCGAGCGCCGGCTCCAGCTGCTCCAGCGCGCCGTCGGCCCAGGCGATCCGGTCCTCCGCCCCCGCCGGCTCCGGCGCGAAGGCCGTGTCCTCGCTGGGCCGCGCCAGCACCGCGTGGAGCTCGCCCAGCCGCGTCCCGAGGGCGCGGGCGAAGGCCAGGTAGCCGGCCAGGACGCCCTCCGGCGCCTGCTCCGCCAGGGCGGCATCGTCCAGCGCGCGGGAGAGCCAGTCCAGCGTCCAGGCCCAGCCATCGCCTTGGTTGCGCACGAAGCCCTGGAGCAGCATCAGCGTGACGGGCGTGCCGTCCGGACCGGTGCGCACCACCTCCCCCAGCAGCGGCGCGATGTTCTGGAAGCCGGCCTCCGTCAGGTGGCGGGTCATCTCCGCCTCCGGATGGATGCCCGGTGCCAGCTTGCGCAGGATCTTCAGCACCACCTGCTCGCCCACGATCATCGAGGAGTTCGACTGCTCCGCGGAGAGGCGGCGGATCTCCGGCGCCTCCGGCATCTCGACGGAGGCGAGCTGCTGGCTGCCGAGGAAGCGAATCTCTCCCTCCTCGCTCTGCGTCGTGGCGCCGGCGCGGAAGTTCGCGATGGCGGCATGGGCGAAGTCGTCCGAGGCGAAGGCGTCCGTCAGGTAGCCGACCCGCCGCACCTGGCGCACCCGCGACAGGGCGAGCTGGTAGGCCAGCGGGCTGGCGCTGTCGTCATCCTCCACCGCCGCCATGGGCAGGCAGTAGCGCTCGACGCGGCCGGGCAGCCTCGCCTCGACCTCGGCGAAGAGAACGTAGCGGGCGCCAGGGAAGGGGGCCATCGCCTTCAGCTCCACCGCCTCCAGCGCCTCGCCCTTGGCGGCGAACCAGCGGCGCTTGGGCAGGTAGCTGGGCAGCACCTCCCGCTCCAGCTCCCGCCGCTGCGCCGGGCCGAGGCTGGTGGCGGTGGAGGGGAGGACCAGGGTGCGCAAGTCCGGCAGCGGCTCCGGCGCCGTGGTGTGCCAGGCGGGCAGCGCCTGCTCGGCGGCGAGCACGAACCAGTAGAAGCCGTAGGGCGGCAGGGTCAGCAGGTAGTTCAGCTGCCCCACGGCGGGGAAGGCGGTGCCGCCCAGCATCTCCACCGGCACCCGGCCGGCGAAGGCGGAGAGGTCCAGCTCCACCGCCTGGGCCGAGCGCGAGAGGTTGAAGACGCACAGGATCGTCTCCCCCTCGTACTCGCGCAGATAGGCCAGCGCCTTGCGGTTGCCGGGGTAGAGCAGGCGCATGGCGCCGCGGCCGAAGGCCTGGCTGCGCTTGCGGGTGGCCAGCATCCGCTTGGTCCAGTTCAGCAGCGAATGCGCGTCGCGCGACTGCGCCTCGACGTTCACCGCCTGGAAGCCGTAGAGCGGGTCCTGGATCGCGGGCAGCACCAGCTCCGCCGGATCGGCGCGGGAGAAGCCGCCGTTGCGGTCGGGCGACCACTGCATGGGCGTGCGCACCCCGTCGCGATCGCCCAGGTGGATGTTGTCCCCCATGCCGATCTCGTCGCCGTAGTAGATCACCGGCGTCCCGGGCATGGAGAGCAGCAGCCCGTTCATCAGCTCCACCCGCCGCCGGTCGCGTTGCAGCAGCGGCGAGAGGCGGCGGCGGATGCCCAGGTTGATGCGCGCCCGCTTGTCGGCGGCATAGGTGTTCCAGAGGTAGTCCCGCTCCTTGTCGGTGACCATCTCCAGCGTCAGCTCGTCGTGGTTGCGCAGGAAGATGGCCCACTGGCAGCCCTCCGGGATGTCCGGGGTCTGGCGCAGGATGTCGGTGATCGGGAAGCGGTCCTCCTGCGCGATCGCCATGTACATGCGGGGCATCAGCGGGAAGTGGAACGCCATGTGGCATTCGTCGCCCTCGCCGAAATACTGCTGGGTGTCCTCCGGCCACATGTTGGCCTCGGCCAGCAGCATCTTGTCGGGGTATTCCTCGTCCAGCTTGCGGCGCAGCGTCTTCAGGATCTCGTGCGTCTCGGGCAGGTTCTCGTTGCTCGTGCCGTCGCGCTCGATCAGGTAGGGCACGGCGTCGAGGCGCAGCCCGTCCACCCCCGCGTCCAGCCAGAAGCGCATGACGTTCAGCACCTCGACCATGATGCGCGGGTTGTCGAAGTTCAGGTCCGGCTGGTGGCTGAAGAAGCGGTGCCAGAAATAGGCCTTCGCCTCCTCGTCCCAGGTCCAGTTCGACTTCTCCGTGTCGAGGAAGATGATGCGCGTGCCGGAGTAGAGCTGGTCGTTGTCCGACCAGACGTAGTAGTCGCGCATCGGGTCCCCGGGCTGGGCCTTGCGCGCCGCCTGGAACCAGGGGTGCTGGTCGCTGGTGTGGTTGATCACCAGCTCGGTGATGACGCGCAAGCCCCGCTTGTGCGCCTCCTCGATGAACTGCCGCGCGTCGTCCAGCGTGCCGAAATCCGGGCTGACGTCGCGGTACTCGGCGATGTCGTAGCCGTCGTCGCGGCGCGGCGAGGGGTAGAAGGGCAGCAGCCAGAGGGTGTCCACCCCCAGCTCCTGCAGGTAGTCGAGCTTCTGCAGCAGGCCGGGGAAGTCGCCCACCCCGTCATTGTTGCTGTCGAAGAAGCTCTTGACGTGCAGCTGGTAGATGACCGCGTCGCGGTACCAGTGCGGGTCCTGCTCCCCCGCCGGGCCAGGGGCCGGCGCGGTGCCGGCGAGGATGGTCGCCGCCGGTCCGGCGCCGGACGGGCTGGCCCCGGAGGGGGCGGCGGTCGGGGAGTCCGGCGATTGGGCCTGGGACATCGTTCGGGCGTACTCCAGGGTCGTGCCGTCAGGCGCCCGCGGGGCGGACGCGCCAGATGGCGAAGGGCAGGTCGGCCGGGTCCAGCCGCAGGCGCTGGTGCTTGCCGGTCAGGGTGAAGCGGTTGCCGCGCATCAGGTCCTCCACCTCCAGGCTGCCATGGTCGGGCAGGCCCCATTCCCACAGCGGCAGCTCGTAGTCGGCCTCCTGCGGCTGGAACGGGTCCAGGCTGACCGCGACCAGCAGCACGTTGGAACGGTCCGGATTCGCCTTCGCGTAATACAGGATGTTGTCGTTCCAGGCGTTGTGGAAGGCGACGCCCAGGTGGCTATGCAGCGCCGGGTTGGCCCGGCGGATGGCGTTCAGCCGGGTGATCTCGGCGATGATGTTGCCAGGGCGGTCGTGGTCCCAGGCCCGGATCTCGTACTTCTCGCTGTCGAGGTACTCCTCCTTCCCTTCCTTGACGGGCGTCGCCTCGCACAGCTCGAACCCGTTGTAGACGCCCCAAAGGCCGGAGAGCGTCGCCGCCAGCGCCGCGCGGATCAGGTGGCCCGGCCGGCCGCTGTGGTGCAGGAAGAGCGGGTTGATGTCCGGCGTGTTGACGAAGAAGTGCGGGCGGAAGAAGTCGCGTGGCGCGGTGGTGTTCAGCTCCACCAGGTAGTCGCGCAGCTCCGCCTTGGTGTTGCGCCAGGTGAAGTAGGTATAGGACTGCGAGAAGCCGACCTTCGCCAGCCGGTACATCACCTTGGGCCGGGTGAAGGCCTCCGACAGGAACAGCGTGTCCGGGTGCTTCGCCCGGATGTCGCCGATCATCCATTCCCAGAAGGGCAGGGGCTTGGTGTGCGGGTTGTCGACGCGGAAGGTTTTCACCCCCTGCTCCACCCAGAACAGCACGGCGTCGCGCAGCGCGACCCAGAGCGACGGCTTCGCCCCTTCGGCGTAGAAGTCGACGTTGACGATGTCCTCGTACTTCTTGGGCGGGTTCTCGGCGTATTTGATCGTCCCGTCCGGGCGCCAGTCGAACCATTCCGGATGCTCGCGCAGCCAGGGGTGGTCGGGCGAGCACTGGATGGCGAAGTCCAGCGCCAGCTCCAGCCCATGCGCCTCGGCCGCCTCGCGCAGCCGGCGGAAGTCGTCCAGCGTGCCCAGGGCGGGGTGCAGCGCGTCGTGCCCCCCATCCTCGGAGCCGATGGCATAGGGGCTGCCGACATCCTCCGGCCCGGGGGTCAGGGTGTTGTTGCGGCCCTTGCGGTTCTTCCGCCCGATCGGGTGGATCGGCGGGAAGTAGAGCACGTCGAAGCCCATGGCCCGGATGCGCGGCAACTGGGCGATCACGTCGTCCAGCGTGCCGTGGCGGCCGGGATCGCCGCTCTGGCTGCGCGGGAAGATCTCGTACCAGCTCGCGAAGCGGGCGGCGGTGCGCTCCGCCTCCACCAGCCCGGCCGATTCCTGCCGCACGCGGTGCGGCCGGTCGTCCGCCTCGGCCATCAGGGTCGCTGTCGTGGGGGCGAGCAGGGCCTCCACCCGGGCCGCGTTGTCGCCCTCGGCCAGCCGCGCCGCGAGTGCCGCCAGCGCGCTGCCCAGCTCGCCGGCATCGCGCTCCGCCGCGGCGGCCACCAGGCGGCGGCCCTCCTCCAGCTCCAGCGTCACGTCGATCCCGGCGGCGTGCTTCTTCTGCAGCTCGTCGCGATAGGTGGCGAAGACGTCCACCCAGCCCTCGACGGCGAATTCGTAGCGGCCCTGGCGCTCCAGCGGGAAGCTCGCCGCCCAGCGGTCGTTGTTGAGGAAGGCCATCCGCACCTGCTGCCAGCCCGGCTCGTCCGCCGCGCGCCAGAGCAGCGCCACCCCCAGCTTGCCGTGCCCATCGGTGAAGACGTCCGCCTCCACCAGCACCGCCTCGCCCACGATGCGCTTCACCGGGAAGCGGCCGCCATCGACCAGCGGCGTCACCGCCTCGATGGCGACGCGCGGCGCTTCCACCGCCTCGTCCGGCGTGGGGCGCATCCGCTCCGGCCGCTCGATCGGCGTGGCCGGGCCGGCGGCGAGCAGCCGGACCTCCCCCGCCTCCAGCAGCAGCGGCACGCCGGGGCGCAGCGGCGCGGCCTCCGCCTCGCCCAGCATGCGGAAGGGCCCCAGGGCGCCGCCCGCCTCGGGCAGCAACGCCTCGGGCGAGACGGCGCCGGCCACCCGCAGGGCCGGATTGGCCAGGATCACCACGCCCTGCCCCGCCGTGCGGGGATCGCCGCCCTCCAGCCGCAGGATCGCCGCCACCGGCGCATCCGGGCCGGTGAGCGGCAGCATCGCCCCGCCGGCCAGCGGCGCCAGCTTCGCCGCCAGCGCATTCGCCTCGGCCAGCCCGTCGGACAGGTCATAGGGCGCAGCCCGCCGCAGCGCGGCCCATTCCTCGGGCGAGCCGGCGGCGGGGGAAAGCGGCGCGCTCGCGCCAAACTCGAAGCCCATCGGCACCAGCAGCCCGTCGCCGAAGGCGGCGGCGAAGCGCAGCGCCCGGCGGGCGGCGCGCTCCCGCAGGCCGGAATCGCCCTCCCCGGCGTCGAGACGCGGGCCGAAGGGCGCCTCGGGGAAGGCCAGCAACGGCGCGGCGGTGGCGAGGGCGCCGTGCTCGGCCATCAGCCAGCCGGCGCGGAAGTCCCACCAGGCGGCGGAGGAGGCGAGCCGGGCGAAGCCGGCCTCCCCGAGCGCGGCAGCGGCCGGCAGGGGCAGGCCGGGCGTCCAGGCGAGGAAGGCGCAGCCCGGCGCTGCGGCGATCAGCCGGCGCCACGCCTCCGGCGGCAGCCGCTCCGGGTGCAGGGCGCGGAAGCCCGCCACCCCGGCCTCCGCCCAGGCGCGCAGCCGCGCCTCCCACCAGGCGGCCAGCCCGTCCGGGAAGCCCTGGGAAAGAGCCAGGGCGCGGTCCTCGGGCGACAGGCGAGGATCAGTATAGGCGGCCTCTGCGACCCGGAACCACTCCGGATGCGCGGCGGCCATGGCGCCATCCGCCGCCACCTGGTCCGGCGACAGGTCCATCACCAGCGAGAGGCCGTGCCGGCGGCAGGCGGCAGCGATCGCGGCCACGGCGGCGGTCCCGTCGCCCGCGACCCCCAGCCCCGGATGCGGCTCGTCGTAATCCGCGACCCGGCCGAGCTCGCCGGCCTGACCCGGGCGGAAGGCCGGCGGGATGGCCACGCCCCGGAAGCCCAGGGCGGCGATGCGCTCCAGCTCCGGCTCCCAGGCCGGCAGGGGGCCGGCGAGCAGCGGGTGGAGGTAGTAGAGCGGAAATACGGACGGCTTGGCGTCGGTCATGGGGTCGCTGTCTTCGGCTTGTGGCCGACCGCGAGGCGATCGACGGGGGAGGGGAGGGGACGAGAGTGTCGCCGGCCGCGGCCGGACCAAAGCGGTGCCCGGCTAAACAGGGCGTGAAGCGGCGCCCTCGGCGGACCGGGCCCGGGACGCGGCCGCGAAGCGCCAGGACAAGTTGCCGGCCGCGGGATCGGCCGCTGGGTCAGGTCTGACAGGGATCATGGCCACAGCAACCGCCGCCGTCCCGCACGGTTGCGTCGCATCATGCCGATGCGCGGCGGCTCAGCCCGTCGGACTGCCTGGCCGGGTGGTCAGCCAGACTCCCAGCAGGACGACCGATCCGCCCAGCAGGATGCGCGGCTCCGGCCATTCCGCCAGGGCCAGGGCGGCCAGCAGGGCGGCGAAGACCGGCTGCAGGTAGCCGACCATCGCGGCATCGGTGGCGCGCGCCCGCTGGATCAGGCCGGTGAACATCGTCACCGGGACGGCGGAGGCGAGCACTCCCGTCGCCAGCAGCACCAGCCAGATGCTCCAGGGCTGCGCGAGCCCGGCGGCGCCCCCCTCCACGGTCCACATCAGCGTGCCCGCCCCCAGGGCCGAGACCGTCTGCTGCCCAAGGGCGAGCTGGGCCGCGACCCCGGGCATCATGATCCGGGTGTAGACGGTGCCGATGGCGTAGGAGGCGGCGGTGGCCAGCATCAGCAGCCCGCCCGCCAGATCGGCCCCCGGCGCCAGCGCGGCCGGCCCGATGATCAGGGCGATGCCCGCGAAGCCCGTCAGCAGCCCCGCCACCGCCGCCAGGCCGGGCCTCTCGCGCGGCAGCAGCAGCGCCGCCAGCACGCCGATGAAGAGCGGCGAGGCGGACTGGATCAGCGCCGCCTGGGCGGAAGGGATGCTGCCGAGCGCCGTCGCCGTCATGACGTTGGGCAGCCAGCCATTGGTGGTTCCCAGCACCAGGGCATGGCCCAGCATGGCGGGGCGGTAGCCGCGCAGCGCCCCGCTGGCGATCACCCAGACGAGCATGCCCGTCGCTGCCATGCTGCCGCGGGCGCAGGCCAGGGCGAAGGGCGGCATCTCTCCTGCCAGATAGCGGACCAGCGGGAAGCCCGAGCCCCAGAGCGCCGAGATCAGCAGCAGCCGCCACCACAGCGGCCAGCCCGACAGGGTCATCGGGACATGGCGTCAGGGATTGGCGGCGTTGCGGGCGCGCCAGCGGGCCACGTTGCGGTTGTGCTCCTCCAGCGTCCGGGCGAAGGCATGGCCACCGGAGCCATCGGCGACGAAGTAGAGCTCCTCCGTCCTGTCCGGGTTCAGCACGGCCAGCACCGCCTCCCGCCCCGGAGCGGCGATCGGCGCGGGCGGCAGGCCACGGACGCGGTAGGTGTTGAAGGGGTGGTCGCGGTCCAGGTCGGCCCGGGTCAGCGGCCGGTCCAGCGGCCCGCCATCGGCCGCGGCATAGGCCACGGTCGGGTCGGATTGCAGGGGCATGCCCCGGCGCAGGCGGTTGATGAAGACGCCGGCGACCCGGGCGCGCTCGTCGGCGCGGCCCGTCTCGCGCTCGACGATGCTGGCCAGGATCAGGGCCTCGCGTGGGGAGGCGAGGGGCAGGCCGGCCTCCCGCTTCTCCCAGGCCTCGGCGAGGAAGCGCTCCATCGCCTGCCCGGCCCGGCGCAGCAGCGGCGCGCGGGCGTCGCCCCACTGGTAGGCATAGGTGTCCGGCAGGATCTCCGCCTCGTCGAGCGGCGGGGTGTCGCCGGTCAGCCCCTCGGCGCGCCCGACCAGCGCGGCGATCTCGCGCGCCGTCAGCCCCTCGGGGATGGTCAGGCGGCGCTGGACGGGCCGGGCGGTGCGCAGCACGGCCAGCACCTCGCGCAGCGAGCTGTTGGCGGGGAACAGGAACTCCCCGGCGCGCAGCGGGCCGTCCTGCCGCGTCAGCCAGGCCGCCAGGGAGAAGGCGCGCGGATCGGCGATGACGGCGCGGTCCTGCAGCGCCTCGGCGATGGCGGCGGTGCCGCCGCGCGGCACCACCACGGCGGTGGGCGAGGCCAGCGGGCCAGGCGCCTGGTAGCTGCGCCAGCCCCACCAGGCGGCACCGCCGGCGCCGAGGGCGGCGACCAGCACCAGGATCAGGAGGAAGCGGAACAGTCGGCGCATCTCACCCCCGGATGGGATGGCGGAGGCGGCTCCGCAAGGGTGGCCGGGCGGCCACGCTGTCGCGAGGAGCCGCTCCGGTCCCGGCTGCGGGCGGACCCTTGGGACGTGGCGTGGAACGGGCCTCCGCGCCCGTCAGGCTGCGGCGCGGAACAGGCCCCCCGCGCCCGTCAGGGCGCGGCGCGGAACAGGATGGAGGCGTTGGTGCCGCCGAAGCCGAAGGAGTTGGACAGCGCCACCTCGATCGGCCGCTCCTGCGCCACCAGCGGCACCCGGTCGATCACGCTGGGGCGCGAGGGCTCCTCCAGGTTCAGCGTCGGCGGCGCCACGTCGTCGCGGATGGCGAGCAGGGAGAAGACCGCCTCCACCGCGCCGGCGGCGCCCAGCAGGTGGCCGATCGCCGATTTGGTGGAGGACATCGCCACCTTGTCCGCATCGCCGTTGAACAGCTTCTCCACCGCCTCCAGCTCCAGGTCGTCGCCCATCGGCGTGCTGGTGCCGTGGGCGTTGATGTACTGGATGTCGGCGGGGACGATGCCGGCCGACTTCAGGCAGGCCTTCATGGCGCGGTAGGCGCCGTCATGGCCCTCGGCCGGGGCGGTGATGTGATAGGCGTCGCCGGACATGCCGTAGCCGATCACCTCGCCGTAGATCTTGGCGCCGCGCTTCTTCGCGTGCTCCAGCTCCTCCAGCACGAGGACGCCCGCGCCCTCGCCCATGACGAAGCCGTCGCGGTCCTTGTCCCAGGGGCGGGAGCCCTCGGTCGGGCGGTCGTTGAAGCCGGTGGAGAGCGCGCGGGAGGCGCAGAAGCCCGCCATGCCGATCTCGCTCACCGCCGCCTCCGTGCCGCCCGCGACCATCACGTCCGCGTCGCCGAAGGAGATCAGCCGCGCCGCGTCGCCGATCGCGTGCACGCCGGTGGCGCAGGCGGTGACCACCGCGTGGTTGGGGCCCTTGAAGCCGTAGCGGATGGAGACGTGGCCGGAGGCCAGGTTGATCAGCGCGGAGGGGATGAAGAAGGGCGAGAGGCGCTTGGCCCGGCCCTGGCTGACCTGGACGGAGGCATCGTAGATCGCCGGCAACCCGCCGATGCCGGAGCCGATCATGACCCCGGTGGCCCAGCGATCCTCCTCGGTCTGGGGAACCCAGCCGCTATCCTCCACCGCCTCGGTGGCCGCGACCATGGCGAGATGGATGAAGCGGTCCATCTTCTTCTGGTCCTTCACCGGGACCCATTCGGCGAGGTCGAGCCCCCCCGTCTCCCGCGTGCCGGCCGGAACCTGCCCGGCGATCTTCGCGGGCAGGTCCTTCACGTCGAAGGACTGGATGGCGCCGATGCCGCTTTCGCCGGCGAGCAGCCGTTGCCACACCTTCTCCACGCCCACGCCGAGCGGGCAGGCAATGCCCATGCCCGTGACGACCACGCGCCGGGGCGCAGAGAGCTGACCGAACACCTTGGCGCTTCTCCCGTTTCTTGACTCAGGCCCAGGCCGCCCGGATCAGGCGGCCTTGTGCTCCTCGATGTACTTGATGGCGTCGCCGACGGTGGTGATCTTCTCGGCCGCGTCGTCCGGGATCTCCACGCCGAAGGCCTCCTCGAAGGCCATCACCAGCTCCACCGTGTCCAGGCTGTCGGCGCCCAGGTCGTCGATGAAGGAGGCGCCCTCGGTCACCTTCGACTCCTCGACGCCGAGATGCTCGACGACGATCTTCTTCACCTTGTCGGCGGTGTCGCTCATGCGCGGTTCTCTTCTCCTGCGGCTGGGCAACGCCCGCCAGAAACCCGGATCGCACGGGAAAGCCCGAAGTTGCCGTCCCGCGCGGGCGGCGGCCTTAACATGGAAGTCAGGGGTGGCCTAGGGGATAGAGCCACGCCCCCGCCACGCTTCCGCCATGATCGGCGCGGGGTGTGGCGGGGCTGTCGCGGCGGCCGCGCCCGCCCCGGCGCACCTGGCGGAACCCCGGCGCGCCGTGCCCGTCGCGCCATGGCCCGAGGGTCGCCCCGGGGTGGTGGTCCCCCAGGGCGGTGGTCCCGGGACGCAGCCCGGAAGCGGCGACCGTTCCGCCCCGGGGATGCACAGGCCGGCCCGCCCCCGCGCGGATCGACCCGTTCGGGAGCGTTCAGCGCCCGCTTCCGCCCTCCCCGCCCGGGCTCAGCGCCGCCGTCTGCACGTCCATGGTGTTGCCGCGCCAGGTGACCCGGTCCCCGGCCCAGCCGTGCACCCACAGGCCCAGCACCATGGCATCGCGCACCAGCGCGGCGGCCGGCAGCCACCACGGTGCCTCCCACCCCTTGCTCCGGGCCAGCCACGCCTCCGCCCCGTAGGAGAGCAGCAGGATGCTGGCCGCGGCCGCCCAGGCGGGATGGCCGGACAGCCCGGCCGCGAGCATGCCCAGCAGCGCGGCCAGGATGGCGCTGACCAGCCCCTCCAGCAGGAACAGCCCCGGGAAGGTGACCCGGCGCAACCGTGCCCAGCGGGCCTGCCGGCTCCAGACCTGCGCCGCGGTGCGGCGGCCCAGCGGCTGCGCGAAGGGGTCGTCCACCAAGTGGACCCGCAGCCCGGCCCGGCGCACCAGCTTGGTGGCGGCGGCGTCCTCGGCAATCTCCGCCCCCAGCGCGGCGATGCCGCCCAGCGACTCCAGGGTGGGGCGGTGCCACAGCATGCTCTTGCCCTGGGCGAAGCCGCGGCCCAGCCGCTCGCCGGCATACTGCCAGCGGGCCTGGAGCGTGTTGAGGAAGGCCGCCTCGATCCCCGCCCAGAAGCCCAGGGCGCGGGTGCCCAGCGGGGTGGAGCAGACCAGCCCGCTGTCCGGCCGCCACGCCGCCCGCAGGCGCTGGAGGTAGTCGGGCGGCATCAGCACGTTGGAATCGGCCAGCACCACCCAGTCGTGCCGGGCCGCTCGCCAGCCCTTGACGCAGTTGTTCAGCTTGGGATTGCCGCTGACCGGGTCGTCGCCCAGCAGCAGCCGGGACGGGATGGCGGGATTCGCCGCCATCAGCCGGCGCACCACCGGCACCGCCGGATCGTCGGCCCGGGCGGCGCAGAAGACCAGCTCGTAGGCCGGGTGATCGAGGCGGAAGCCGCTGCCCAGGGTCTCCGCCAGGAAGGGCTCCGCGCCGCAGACGGGGCGGACGATGCTGACCGGCTCGGTCCCTGCCGGCGGACGCGGCAGGCGGGGGCGCGGCCGCAGCCGCAGCGCCGCCAGGGCCAGGCTGCCGAGGTTGACCGCGACCAGCAGGAGGCAGGCCACGAGGGCCAGGGAGGCTGCGCTCATGCCCAGCGCCCGGCGGCGGGCGGGGCGGCGGGGTGGGACAGGAAGGCCATGCCGTCGTCTCCGGCTGGGGGCGGATCGCCGCCGCGCCGGCAGATGCCCCGGAACGGTCGGCGGAAGCGGCCCGCCCGGAGGCCGGCCGCTCCCGGCGCGGCCCTAGCACGCACCCCACGCCGCCGGGCCACGCGGCCGGTGGCGGAAGACGAAGTTCATCGGAACGACACGGAAGCCGGACCCGCGCCCATGTGGGGCCCGACCTCCGTGTCGGATGTTCCGGCGGCGGACCGGGAGGAGATGCCGGCCTGCGGCATCGACGCCGTGCGTCGATCCCCACCCCGGACCCTCCCCTGCCGGGGCCACAAGCGGGCCCCGGACCCCACTGGGAGTCTGGTGCTGCGCGGCTGCCGGCAGCCTCTGGGCTGAACCCTGACGGAGCTCGGACAGGCGGGACTCTGAAAAAGCGTCATAGGCGTCAGCGAGGGCGGCCGTACCCGCCGAGGAGCATGGCTCCTCGGCGCCTCGACCCCATCGCAATCATCCGCGCGGCAGCGCCCACCGGGTCCAGGGCCCGCAGGGTCCTGGCGGAGTGGGGGACCGGGGGCGAGGCAGAGCCTTGCCCCCGGGGAACGGGCGCACGCGCATTCAGAGGCGCAGACAGGGCGCGAGCGCCGCCCGCACGGCCTCTCGCGCGTTGCGCAGGCCCAGCGTGCCCTGCTGTCCGCCGTTCATGGTCAGGCGCAGTCCGCTTCCGGGCGCGGCCAGCAGGCGCGGCAGGGTGGAGCCGCGCAGGTCGGCGACCCAGACATGGGCGCCGCGGGTGCGGTCGCTGGCCTGGGGGCGGATCGGCACCTCTGCCCGGCCGGCGGAACCGGCGAAGCCCACCGTCACCGAATCCCAGGGCGGGCGGGCGCGCAGGGTGAAGACCGCCATGGGCACCTCTCCGTTGCAGGTCAGCGCGAGACCCGTCACCGCCGAGCCCTGCGGCCCCTGCACCATGGCGGCGGGGGTGCGACCGGGAATGTCGCGGAGTTCCCAACCGCCGGCACCCGGGGCGGCGGCCGGTTCCCGCGGGGCCGGAGAGGGGCGGCGGCCCGCCGGTGGCGGGGCGCCGAGGGCCGCCATCCGCTGTCCGTTCCAGGCGATGCGGCGCTCGCAACCATCGGCACCCGCGCGGCCGCAGCCGCCGCCGTGGAGCATCAGCTTCATCACCGGGGGCGAGGCGGCCCGGTCGAGCTCCCAGCCCTGCACATGGCCGAGGTGTTCGGCGACATGGCCACGTGGGGTAGAGAGGAAGAGCGAGACGGGACAGCCGGCGGAGCCACAGAAGAAGCTCTCCGCCCCGGCGCAGTTCAGGCCAGAGAGGTCCAGGATGTAGTCCGGGATGCCGTCGCCGTTGAGGTCCACGACCGTCTGGTACTCGCGCCCGGCGCTGGGGCGGCCGCCGGCGCCACGGCAATCGGCGAAGGTCTCCTGCGTGGAGCGCCGCACGATGTCCGGGACCTGCTGGGCCCGCGCCGACGGGACCAGCGCCGAGGGGGCCAGTCCCGCCAGGAGCAGCAGGGCCACCAGCCAGCGTCCAAGCCAGCCTCTCCCCGCGACGGGGAACCCGTCCCGCTCGCCTGTTGCCATAGTCAGCCTCCCGTTCGCTGCCGGCGGGAGTTTGTGCGATTCCCGATCAGGGAAGGAAGGGAAACGCGCCGCTACCGCACGCCCCACTCCACCGTGTCGTCCGCCAGCGGGCGGAAGCCCTCCGCCGTCAGCTCGGAAGGCATGCTGGCCGCGATGCAGCCCAGCCCGTCCTTGTAGAGGCAGGGCACGACGTGGAAGCACATGCCCGCCTCCAGCACCATGTCGCTGTTGCGGCGGATGGCGGCGACGTCGTCCTCGCCCCAGCCGGGCGGGAAGGAACCGCCGATGCTGTAGGCGGGACGGGTGACCATGTATTCCGCATAGCCGGCCTTCTCGATCACCGTCTCGAAGACGCGCGCCGCCTCGTGGGAGGTCATGCCGGGGCGCACGGCGGCATAGCCGGCGTCCAGCGCCTCGCGGCAGACGGCGAACATGCGCCGCGCCTCCTCCGGCGGCTCGCCCAGCGAGGCCATGCGATAGACCGGGGTGGTGTAGTCGCGCACCGAGGCGGCGGGCTCCACGTTCACCACCTCGCCCGGCAGGATCGTCTCGCCGCACCAGGTGACATGGGCGCGGGCGGTGCGCGGGCCGGCGCAGACATTGGGCATCTGTGCGATGCGGTCGGAGCCGTGGCGGATCAGCGCGGCCGTCACCACCGCCGCCAGCTCGCTGTCCGTCATCCCCGGGCGCAGCGCCTCGTAGCCCTCGCGGCAGGCCGTGGCGACGATGTGCCCGGCCCGGCGCAGCAGGGCGATCTCGGCCGGGCTCTTCACGCGGCGGAGGCTCTCCACCAGGCCGGAGACGTTCTCGCAGGCGAAGCCTGTCTCGGTGATGCCGAGGAAGCTGGCGAGGCTGGCCTTGACCGAGCCCAGCTCGATCCCGATCCGCCGCGCGGCGGGGAAGCGTTCCCGCAGCGTGTCGCGCAGGACGGTGCCGAACTCCTGCCCGTCCGCGACGCCCACGCCCTCCTTCGCCCAGAGCTCGGCGTTGAGCGCCCGGATGTTGCTCAGCTCCGTGCGGCGGATCACCCAGACGCCCGTGCCGTCCGCCCCCAGCAGCAGCGCCGTGCCGGCGTACGCCAGCGAGCCGAAGCCTGTGAGGTAGTAGATGTTCTCGGAGGAGGTGAGGATCAGCGCATCCAGCCCGCGCTGCGCCATCAGGGCGAGGGTGGCGGCGCGGCGGCCCTCGAACTCCGCGGCCGCGAAGGGCAGCAGCGGGGTCATGCCGTCTTCTCCAGGTTCCAGAAGACGGAGACGTCGAGCGAGTCCAGGATGCCCGTCACCGCGTTGCGATGGGCGATGTAGCTGGTCCACTGGCCGAGCGGGACGTGGTGCCCCGTCTCGAAGGCGCGCTCCTGGTACGCCTTCGCGATCGCGAGCTGGGCATCGCGCCCCTCGGCCAGCGCCCAGTCGAGGCGCAGGTCCTCCAGCTTCGCGTCGCAGGGCTGGCCGAAGAGTCCTTTGTCGCAGGCGCCGGAATAGGCGACGCTCCAGACGGGCGTCGACATGCCGATGGTGCTGTTATACGAGTGCAGGATGTTCCACCCGCCCTGCGACACGGGCGTGGTGGAGTTGCGCCGGCGCAGCGCCGTCGCCCAGTCCAGCGCCTGCGCATCCACGTTCAGCCCGATCGCGCGCATCGCCTGCGCCGTCACCAGCGTCGCCGGATGGGCGATGCCTTCGTCCACCGGGTCGAGCAGCACGATCGGCTGGGCGAAGTCCCACCCCGCCTCGCGGAACAGCGCCTTCGCCTTCTCGGCGTTGGGGTGCAGCAGCGGCTCGCTGCCGGCCTCGTTCGCCATCGGCGTGCCGCAGGCGAAGAAGGACGCGCAGGTGCGGTAGTAGTCGGGATTGCCGCTGATCGCCTGGAGGTAGTCCTCCTGCTTCGTCAGCCAGAACATCGCCTGCCGCGCCTTCGCGTTGTCGAAGGGCGGGATGGTGTGGTTGAAGTAGATCTGCCCCTGGGTGCCCGTCTTGTTGATGACGCGGGTTTGCACGCCGCGCATCGCCTTCAGCACGGGCAGGAGGTCCATGATCGGCGCCTCCCACAGATCGACCTGACCGCTCTGCAAGGCGCCCATCGCCGTCTGCTGGTCGCGGATGGTGACCCACTCCACGCGGTTCAGCTTCACGACCTTGCCGCCGGCGAAGGCCGAGGGCGCCTCGGCGCGCGGGGCGTAGCCGTCGAACTTCTCGTAGACCACCTTGCTGCCCGGGTCCCATTCGCCACGCACGAAGCGGAAGGGGCCGGAGCCGGTGGGGTCGGTGATGGCGGTGAAGGGGTCCGTCTCCGCCAGCCGCTTCGGCATCATGAAGGGGACGTTGGAGGCGACCTTGCTGAAGCTCTCCAGCACGATGCCGTAGGGGCGCGTCAGCTTCAGCTCGAAGACGCGGTCGTCGACGGCGCGGAGATTCTCCGTCATCCGCATCATCAGCTGCCCGGCGGCGTCGCGAGCCCCCCAGCGGCGCAGCGAGGCGACGCAGTCCTCCGCCGTGACGGGCGTGCCGTCATGCCAGCGCAGCCCCTCGCGCAGGCGGAAGCGCCAGGTCCTGCGGTCGTCCGAGAGCGTGTGGTCCTGCACCATCTGCGGGCGCGGCGTGAAGCCCTCGTCCAGCGCGAAGAGCGTATCGTAGACCATGTAGGCGTGCATCTTGACGATGTTCGCCGTGGAGCCGAGCGGGTCGAGGATCGACAGGTCCGCATGCGGCACGAAGCGCAGCGTGCCGCGATCCTGGGCATGGGCGCGCCGGGACAGAAACGCGGGGGCCGCCGCCCCGAGCGCGAGGGCTCCGGCAAGCTGGCGGCGGGACAGGTTCGGCATGGGAGGTTCCCGTTTCCTGGCGCGGGCTTCGCGCCCGGTCATGGCGCGAAGGATGCAGGAAAGGGGCCAGGCAAGAAAAGACGGGGGAGTGACCTCCCCCGAATCCCCCTCCCTCTTTCAGGAGTCCGCACCTTGCGGGGCCTGCGCCCCACCCGCGGGCGGCGCCCGCGTGGAACGGGCGCAGATCGGCGTCCCTGGCGGACTCCCGGAAGAAGGAGGGGGTCCCGGGGGAGTTCCCTCCCCCGGGAGAGCCACGTCAGATCATCGCCATCCCGCCATTGACGTGCAGCGTCACCCCCGTGACCCACGCCGCCTCGTCGGAGGCGAGGTACGCCACGGCGGCCGCGATGTCGGAGGGCGAGCCCATGCGCTGCATCGGGATGCGGCCCATGATGGCGCCCTTCTGCGCCTCGTTCAGCGCATCGGTCATGGCGGACTTCACGAAGCCCGGCGCCACCACGTTCACCGTGACGCCGCGCGGCGCGACCTCCTGGGCCAGGGCCTTGCTCATGCCGATCAGCCCGGCCTTGGCGGCGGCGTAGTTCGCCTGCCCCGGATTGCCGGTCACGCCGACGATCGAGGCGATGGAGATGATCCGCCCCGTGCGCCGCTTCATCATGCCGCGCAGCGAGGCGCGGGCGAGGCGGAAGGGGGCGGTGAGATCGACCTCGATCACGTCCGACCAGTCCTTGTCGCCCATGCGCAGCGCGAGGCCGTCGCGGGTCAGCCCGGCATTGTTGACCAGGATGTCGAGCCCGCCGAGCTCCGCCTCCACCTTCTCGATCAGCGCCGCCGGCGCCTCGGGGTCGGAAAGGTCGGCGGGGAGGACGAGGACGCGCTCGCCCAGCTCCTTGGCGAGCGCGGCCAGCTCCGCCTCGCGCCGGCCGGTCAGCGCCACCTCCGCCCCCTGGGCGTGCAGGGCGCGGGCGATGCCCTCGCCGATGCCGCCCGTCGCACCCGTCACCAGGGCCGCCTTGCCGTCGAGCCGGAACATCGCCGCGCCCTCCCTAGCCATGTGTTGCCAGATTGATCACCGGACATGGTCCAGCGGCCCGGCATCGCCGGGCCGAGGCCGCGAAGGCGGCCCGCCGCCCGTGCGGCGGAAGCCAAGCGCGCGGATGCGCGCGCCCGGCGCCTGAGGGCACAGGAAACATCTCAGATCGCCTTCAGCACCGCCTCGATCTCCGCGGGCGTGCCGCAGGCGAGGGCGGCGGCATCCGGCGCGTTGCGCTTCATGAGGCCGGTCAGCACCTTGCCGGCGCCCAGCTCCACGAAGCGGTCGATGCCCATCTCCGTCATGGCGGCGACGCTCTCGCGCCAGCGCACCGTGCCGGTCACCTGCTTCACCAGCAGGTCCCGGATCGTCGCCGGGTCCGTCACCTTGGCGGCGGTGACGTTGGCCACCACGGGGATCGCCGGCGCCGCCATGGCCGCGCGTTCCAGCGCCTCGCCCATGGCGTCGGCGGCCGGCGCCATCAGCGAGCAGTGGAAGGGGGCGGAGACGGGCAGCGGCACGGCGCGCTTGATGCCCTCCGCCTTGGCCAGCTCCATCGCCCGCTCCACCGCGCCCTTGTGGCCGGAGACGACGACCTGCCCGCCGCCATTGTCGTTGGCGACCTCCACCACCTCGCGCGTCCCGGTCGCGGGGTCCTTGGCGGCGCGGCCGCAGATGGCACGGGCCTGCTCCGCCTCGGCGCCCAGCAGCGCGGCCATGGCGCCGACCCCGGCGGGAACGGCCTTCTGCATGGCCTCGCCGCGCAGCTTCAGCAGGCGCGCGGCGGTGGGGATGTCGAAGGTGCCGGCGGCGGCCAGCGCCGCGTACTCGCCGAGCGAATGGCCCGCGAGGAGGGAGACCCTGCCCTTCAGGTCGAGCCCGCCCTCGCGCTCCAGCACGCGCAGCACGGCCAGGGAGACGGCCATCAGCGCCGGCTGGGTGTTGGCGGTCAGCGTCAGTTCCTCCGCCGGCCCCTCGAACATCAGCTTGGAGAGGTGCTGCTTCAGCGTCTCGTCCACCGCCTCGAACACCTCCCGCGCGGCGGGGAAGGCGGCGGCCAGGTCGCGGCCCATGCCGACGGCCTGGGAACCCTGGCCGGGAAAGACGAAGGCGAGGGCCATGCTGCGGTCTGCCTGCTCTGCTGGGGGTGGAACGGTCGGAAGGGGGTGCCCGGTAGCGGCGCGGGCGGGGCGCTGTCAACGGCGGGCCCCGCCCGCCCCGCGAGCGGGCATGGCGCCGGCCCTGCCGCGATGGTCAAATGCCTTGAAATCGCCCTGGAATCGCCCGGAACCCGCGCCGCCGGCCGGGTGTTGTCGCGAATGGAGCGCCCCCGGATCACACCCGTGGCCCGGGCCAGCGGAGAACGGGAAGGACATCGCCGGCATGCCCCTGAGACACGTGATCGCCCTGGCCGTGGCGCTGGGGCTGGGTGGTGGCCTCGCCGCCACGGAGGCGAGCGCGGCCTTGCCCGCGCCGCCGGAGGGCGCCCGGCCCGCCGCCACGCCCCTCCTCTACCAGCCCGGCGGGGAGAGCCTGCTGGAGGAGGTGCGCTGGGTGAACCGCTGCCATCGGGTGCGCGACCATCGCTACCGCAGCGGCTGGCGCCAGGTCTGCCGCCGCGTCTGGGTGGAGCCGCCGCGCCACAACCGCCGCGGCCCGCCCCCCCGCCACCCCGGCCCGCCGCCCCCGCAGCACTGGCGCTGAGGCACCGCCGCTGAACCCGGCGCCCCCGCCGCCCCTTCGGGTGGCGGGGGCAACCCGCGCCTTCCGCTCCACGTTCCTCTGGACGGAAGCCAGGCGGGAAGCACCATGAAGGCGTTGACGTGGCACGGGCGGGGCGACATCCGTTGCGAGACGGTCCCGGACCCCACCATCCAGGACGGGCGCGACGCCATCATCAAGGTGAAGGCCTGCGCCATCTGCGGTTCCGACCTCCACCTGATGGGCGGCTTCGTCCCCACCATGGAATCGGGCGACGTGCTCGGCCATGAATGCATGGGCGAGGTGGTGGAGGTCGGCCGCGACAACACGACGCTGAAGGTGGGCGACCGCGTCGTCGTGCCTTTCACCATCTGTTGCGGCGAGTGCCGGCAGTGCCGCTGGGGCAACTGGTCCTGCTGCGAGCGGACCAACCCCAACGCGGCGATGCAGGCGGAGCAGTTCGGCTACGCCACCGCCGGGCTGTTCGGCTATTCCCACATCACCGGCGGCTTTCCCGGCGGGCAGGCGGAATACCTGCGCGTGCCCTATGCCGATGTCGGGCCGATGAAGATCCCCGACGGCATCTCGGACGAGCAGGCGCTGTTCCTGTCCGACATCTTCCCCACCGGCTACATGGCCGCCGAGAACTGCGACATCAAAGGCGGCGAGACCATCGCCGTCTGGGGCTGTGGCCCGGTCGGGCTCTTCGCCATCAAGTCCTGCTTCCTGCTGGGCGCCGCGCGGGTCTTCGCCGTGGACGACGTGCCGGAGCGGCTGGCCCTGGCCAAGGCTGCCGGTGCGGAGGTGCTGAACCACGCCGACGGCAACGTGCAGGAGATGCTGCTGGAGGCGACCCAGGGCAAAGGCCCGGATGCGGTGATCGAGGCGGTGGGGCTGGAAAGCCACGGCGCGGAGACGGTGGTACAGAAGGTCGCCTCCGCGGTGCTGAGCCACACGGTCAGCCTGGAGCGTCCCTTCGCGCTGAACCAGGCGATCCTGGCCTGCCGGCCGGGCGGCATCGTCTCCATGCCCGGGGTCTATGTCGGGCCGGTGGGGCCGCTGATGCTGGGCGCCTTCATGAACAAGGGCCTGACCCTGAAGACCGGCCAGACCCACATGCTGCGCTACATGGAGCCGCTGCTGAAGCGCATCCAGGCCGGCGAGATCGACCCCACCTTCCTCATCACCCACCGCTCCACCGATCTGGAGGACGGCCCGAAGCTCTACGACACCTTCCGAGAGAAGAAGGACGGCTGCGTGAAGGTGGTCTTCCACCCCAACGGCTGAGGCAGGCGGCGCGGCCCCGGACGGTCCGGGGCCCGCCCGCGCTACATCTCCGCCCAGCGGCGCAAGAGGTTGTGATAGCTGGCGGTCAGCGCCAGCACGCCGGGGTGGTCGTCCGGCAGGGAGCGGCGGATCTCGATGATCCCCATGTCCATGTCGTAGAGGAAGGCGCGCTTGCCGTCGTCCTTCACCATGGACTGGGACCAGAAGAAGCAGCCCCAGCGCGAGCCGCGGGTGATGGGGCGCACGCTGTGCAGGCTGGTGGCCGGATAGACCACCATGTCGCCCGCCGGCAGCTTCACCGCGTGCTCGCCATAGGTGTCCTGCACGACCAGCTCGCCGCCGTCGTACTCCTCCGGCGGGGTCAGGAAGAGGGTGGAGGAGACGTCCGTGCGCAGCCGCGTCCCCGTGGCGGCCACCATGCGGATCGAGCTGTCGACATGGGCGGCGAACTGCATCCCCACGTCGTAGCGGTTGAACATGGGCGGATAGACGCGCAGCGGCAGGGCGGCGGTGGAGAAGAGCGGGTTGCGGCCCAGGGCACGCAGCACCAGGTCGCCCAGCTCCCGCGCCTCGGGCGAGTTCTCCGGCACCTGGAGGTTGAACTTGGCGATGGCCGCCTGGGCGCCGGCGGTCACCTTGCCGTCCACCCAGGCCGCCGCCTCCAGCCGCTCGCGGCAATAGGCGACCTCGGCGGGGGTCAGGACCTGGGGGATGCGGACCAGCATGGAAGGCTCCGTTGCGGCGGGCCGGGTCATAAGATGGATCGCGCCCGGAGGAAATCGCCCGGGCGAGGAGGATCACAGACCGCGTCCGGACGGGCCACCTGTCGCGGCGGCCCGGATGGACGGTTCACCCGGATGGATCGACCGGGCGGGAGAAACCGCGCCGGTGGAGGGCGTCGGGCGGGGACGGAGGCCCCCGCCCGGGCAGGTCAGAAGTTGACCCGCAGGCTTCCCAGCACGGTCCGCCCGGCCAGCACCACGGCACGGTTGCCGAAGACGGCGCCGTAGTTCGTCTCGTCCGTCAGGTTGTAGCCGTTCACCGCGATCGTGACGTTCTGGTTGATCCGGTGCGAGAGCAGCGCGTCGAGGCTGAAGTTGGCCGGCACCTCGGCGGTGTTGGCGGCGTTCGCGTAGATCTTGTCGCGCCAGGTGATGCCGCCGCCGACCGTCACGTTCCAGGGCGACTGCGGGGCGATCTCATAGGTGGTCCAGAGCGAGGCGGCGTTCTCCGGGACGTACTGCACGCGCTTGCCGACATTGGCCGCGGTGGTGGAGCGCGTCGTCTCGCTGTCCAGGTAGGTATAGGCGGCGTTGATCGTCCAATCTGGGGTGATGCGGCCGCTCACGCCCAGCTCGACGCCGCGCACGCGCTGCTTGTCGCTGGTCTGGATGACGGCGGTCGGGTCGTTCGGGTCCTGCTGCGTGGCGTTGTCCTTCTCCACCTGGAACAGCGCCGCGCTGAGGCCGAGCCGGTTGTCCAGGATGCCGATCTTGGCGCCGACCTCCAGGTTGGTGTTGCGCTCCGGCTTGCCGGTGTCGGCGGCCGCGTTGACGCCGGCGGGGAAGGTCGTGAACAGGCTGCCCGGCGGGGTGGAGGAGGTGGAGTAGGAGAAGTAGTAGGTCTGGTTCGGCGTCGGCTCGAAGATGATGCCCGCGCGCGGGTCCCAGAAGCTGTCGCTGACGCTGAGGTCGGTGGTCGGCGTGGCGCCGGGGGCGCCGGCCTGGTAGTCCAGGTTGTACTTCGTCCAGCGCACGCCGGCGAAGATCGAGACCTCCGGGATCAGCCACATGCGCTCGTTCAGGAACAGGGCGACGTTGTCGTTGTCCGTCTCGCGCCGGTTGTTGGCGGCGCCCGTGGGCAGCATCAGGTTGTTGTTGATCTCGGGCGTGAAGAGGCCGGAGGTGCGGGAGGCGGTGGACAGGTAGGGATAGGCGGTGCGGTCGACCGATTCGTGCCAGATGTCGAGGCCGCCGACCAGCTCGTGCCGCAGCGGCCCGGTGTTGAAGCGCGCCGTCGCGGTGGTGATGTTCTGGATCGCCCAGTTCTCCTGATGGTAGGGCGCGTTCGAGCCGCCGCCATAGGTGAGGGCCGTGTTGAGCCCGTTCAGGAAGCGGCCGGAGCAGCTGGCGAGGAAGGCGCTGTAGCTCGCCGTGCTGCCGCCGCAGACCGGCGCCGTCAGCGAGGTGTAGCGGTCGACGAAGGTCAGGCGCGTGTCATTGGCGATCGTCAGCCATTCCGTCGCGCGGTGCACCAGCCGCGCGGTCAGCCGGTCGACGGTGACGTTGTCGCGGTCGTTCTCCAGGTTGTAGGAATTGGCACGGCGCAGGCCGAACTCGGTGGCCGGGCGCCCATTCTGTCCCCAGGGCGTGATGAAGGGGATGCCGCCGTCGATCGAGCTCCAGTCGCGGTAGTGCATGTAGTCCACCGTGAAGGTGGTGTCCGTGCCCAGCCCGACCGCGACGGAGGGCGCGATGCCCCAGCGCGAGACCTGCTGCATGTCACGGTCCACCAGGTCGCTCTGCTGGCCCATCACCACCATGCGGATCGCGGCGGTCTCGCCGATCTGGCGGTTCACGTCGGCCACGACGCGGGCGAAGGGGCCCATGCCGCCGGTCACCACGCCGCTGATGCTGTTGCCCAGCCGGGCGGTGCGCGCCGTGCTGTTGATGGCGCCACCGACCGTGTTGGTGCCCATCGCGAAGCCGGAGGGGCCGAGCAGGACCTGCACCTCCTCGATGTTGAAGGTGTCGCGCTGGTAGGAGCCGAAGTCGCGCAGCCCGTCCACGAAGACGTCGTTCTGGGCGCTGAAGCCGCGGATGCGGAACTGGTCGCCGGTGACGCCGCCATTGCCCTCGCCGATGGTCGCGGTCACGCCGGGGACGTTGCGCAGCGCCTGCTCCAGCGAGGTGACGTTCTGCTGCTCCATCACCTCCGGCGAGACGGTGCGGATGGTCTGCGGCGTGTCCTGCACCGTGCCCGGCAGGCGGGAGATGCCGGTCGGGGCCTGCAGGGTGTTGGAGGGGCGGGCGCCTTCCACCCGGACCTCCGGCACGGAGTAGGCACCCTCCGGCTGGGGCCGCGTCGCGGACGTGGCGGGATCGCCCGTGCCGGTGGCGGCGGTCTGCGCCTGGGCGGCGAAGGGCGCGATGGCCGCCGCCCCGAGGCTCAGGCTGGCCACCAGGGCCGTGTGCGATGCGGACAGGCCGATGGAACCGAAACGGCTCATGCTACCCCACGATTGAGAATGATTCTGATAATGTCTCGCAAAAGCCGCTGGCGTGACCTTTTGTCAATCTTGGTGATAGGGGACAGGCGTTGCGCGACGCCCCCCTGTTGCCTGATGGCCACAGGCCCTGTGGCCGATCTACCCAGCCTGGGTTACCGCAAGGCCCGCCATCCGTCGCGGCACGCTTGCCTTTCAGCGAGGGGAGGGCTAAACGCCCGCCACCCTGCCGGGCGCGAGGCATCGCGCCCGGCTATGCCCGTTCGCGCCCATGGCATCCCGCCATGCCGGCCCTGGGCTGAGACATCCGCAGGGAGACACGATGCCGCTCTACGAAACCGTGCTCATCGCACGTAACGATCTCACGCAGCAGCAGGTCGAGGCGGTGGCCGATCAGGTCGCCTCCATCCTGGCCGAGCAGGGCGGCGAGATCCGCAAGCGGGAGTACTGGGGCCTGCGCGGCCTCGCCTACCGCATCAAGAAGAACCGCAAGGCGCACTACATGCTCCTCGGCCTCGACTGCCCGCCGGCGGCCGAGCAGGAGGTCGCGCGTCAGCTCGGCCTGAACGAGGACGTGCTGCGCCACATGACGCTGCGCGTGGAAGAGATCACCGAGGAGCCCTCCGCCATCCTGGCCCGCCGTGGCGAGGACCGCGAGCGCGATCGCGGCTTCCGTGGCCCCCGCCCGGCCGGCCGCTTCACCTCCGGCCGCCGCGAGCGCGGCGACGACCGCGAGGAGTTCCGCGCCCGTCCCCGCGACGAGATGGAACCTGCCGGCCAGGGCGAGGAGTAAGAGACCATGTCCGAGACGACCGACCTCTCCCCCGCCGCCCGCCGCCCGGCCGTCGGCGCCCGCCGCCCGTTCTACCGCCGGCGGAAGTCCTGCCCCTTCTCCGGCCCGAACGCGCCGAAGATCGACTACAAGGACGTGCGCCTGCTGAGCCGCTTCCTGAGCGAGCGCGGCAAGATCGTGCCCTCCCGCATCACGGCGGTCTCCGCCAAGAAGCAGCGCGAGCTGGCGAACGCCATCAAGCGCGCCCGCTTCCTGGCGCTGCTGCCCTACGTCATCAACGACTGAGGACGGGACGGGGCGGCGATGCCGCCCCGGCCGGGGGATGCACGTGGTGGATGCCCGCAGCCAGGCCGGAGTGCTGAACGACCCGCGATGCCTCGCGGGCGCGGCGGCCGGCTTTGCCTGCGCGGCGGTTTCGCTCTGGGCCTTCCGCGGGATGCCGCTGGGGACGCTGGCCTTCTGGCTGGCCTCCCTGCCGGTGTACCTGGCGGGGCTGTCCTTCGGCCCGGTGGCCGGCGGGCTGGCCGCGGCGGTGGGCGGCATCGCCCTGCTGCCGGTGGCGGGGCTGCGCGGCAGCGTGGTCTTCCTGCTCTCCGCCGGGCTGCCGGCGGCGCTGATCCTGCTCGCGGCGCTGCGGCCGGGGCGCACGGACCTCTCCGTGCCGCTGGCCCTGCTCGGGCTGGGGCCGGCCGTCGCCGCCTGGGCCTCCATCGCCGTCAGCCCGGCAGGGCTGGAGGCGGCGCTGGCCACGCAGCTCGCCGGGATGCTCGCCGCCTCCGGGCTGGAGGTGTCGGCCGAGGCCGTCGGGGGGCTGGTGCGCCTCGCCATCGCCCTGGCCGGCGCCTCGCTGGCGCTGCCGCTGCTGCTCTGCGGCACGGCGGCCCAGCGCTGGCTGGCCCGGCGGCGCCTGGCGCTGCGCCCGATGCCGGCCTGGAAGACCGCACGCCTGCCGGGCTGGTACGCCGGCCTGCTGGCGCTGGCCCTGCTGGCGGCCTGGCTGACCGGCGCGCTGGAAGCCCTGACGGTGGCGGCGGCGCTGCTGGTGCCGGTCTTCCTGCAGGGGCTGGCGGTGATCCACGGCCGCCTGCGTGGCCCGGTGCTGGTGCTGTTCTACCTCCTCCTCGTGCTCTTCTCGCTGCCGGCGGCGACCCTGGTGGTCGGCCTCGGCCTCCTCGAACAGTTCGGGCGGAAGCCCCCCAGAACCTGAAGGTACCAACCCGATGATCGACGTCATCCTGATGCAGCGGGTCGAGAAGCTCGGCCAGATGGGCGACCGCGTAACGGTCCGTCCCGGCTATGCCCGCAACTTCCTCCTTCCCCAGGGCAAGGCGATCCGCGCCAATGCCGCCAACCTCGCCCGCTTCGAGACGGAGCGCGCCCAGCTGGAGGCGCAGAACCTGAAGCGCCGCGAGGAAGCCGAGCGCATCGCCGAGCGTATGGACGGGCTGGCCGTCGTGCTGATCCGCCAGGCGGGCGAGGGCGGCAACCTCTACGGCTCCGTCTCGCCGCGCGACATCGCCGATGCCTGCCGCGACGCCGGCCTGGGCGTGGAGCGGGCGCAGGTGCTGCTGGAGCACCCGATCAAGACCCTGGGCCTGCACACCGTGCGCATCGCCCTGCACCCCGAGGTGGACCTGCCGGTGGTGGTGAACATCGCCCGCAGCCCCGAGGAGGCGGACAAGCAGGCCCGCGGCGAGGATCTGCGCGCCGAGCAGGAGGCCGAGGAGGAGAGCCTGGAGGCCGAGCTGGCCGCCGAGCTGTCCGATCTGGGCGCCGCGCGGGATTGATCTCCCGGCCGGGTCTCTCGACGGACCCGACGGACCGGGAGGGGGCGCCGCCCCCTTCCAGACCCTCCCCTGCCGGGGGCGGGCCGGCCCCCGGACCTCGGCGGGAGTCTGGCGCCGCATGGCGGCCGTGGGTCCCGTGCCGGTCCCGGCAAGATCGTGGACGGCCTTTCCAAGAGAATGTCCCGAGCCCCCAGGCTGACGGCGCAGTCGCCGGAGGTCATGGACCTCCGGCGTGCCGAAGCCTCCATGAACGGGGGTGCAGGGGCTCTGTTCCTGCCGGATAGGGGCGGCGGCGGGGAAAGGCGGTGCCTTCCCCCCGGCGGCCGGCCACGGTCACGGCGTGAGTTATCCACAGTATCCACCGTTACCCACAGGCTCCGGTGCCCCCGGTCCCGTGCTAGGCTGACCGCATGAACGCGGTCGACCAGAGCGGCAGCCTGCTGGGGCTCTCCCAGCGCCTCCCGCCGCAGAACCTGGAGGCCGAGCAGGCCCTGCTGGGTGCGCTGCTGGCCAACAACAAGGCCTATGAGCGGGTCTCGGACTTCCTGGCGGCGGAGCATTTCGCCGACCCGATCCATGGCCGCATCTTCGCCGCCATCCAGCGCCGGCTGGAGGCGGGGCAGCTCGCCGACGTGGTCACGCTGCGCGCCGAGTTCGAGCATTCCGGCGTGCTGGACGAGGTGGGCGGGCCCGCCTACCTGGCCCAGCTCCTCACCGCCATGGTCGGCATCATCAACGCGGGCGAGTATGCCCGGGTGATCCACGATGCCTGGATCCGCCGCCAGCTGGTGGATCTGGGCGAGGTGGTGGTGAACCGCGCCTTCGGGGTGGAGGCCGATCTCGACGGCAAGGGCCAGTTGGAGGCTGCCGAGCAGGCGCTGTTCGACCTCTCCAAGGAAGGCGGGGCGGAGGGCGGGCTGATCAGCTTCGACCGCGCCCTGGTCCGCGCCGTGGAGATGGCGGAGAAGGCCTTCACCAACGGCTCCGGCGTCTCCGGCCTGTCCACCGGGCTGCGCGACGTGGACGCCAAGATGGGCGGGCTGCATCCCTCGGACCTGCTGATCCTCGCCGGCCGCCCGGCCATGGGCAAGACGGCGCTGGCGACCAAGATCGCCTTCGGGGCGGCACGCTCCATCCTGCGCGAGGCCCAGGCGGAGAACCCCAACGCCGTGCCCAAGGGCGGGGTCGCCGTCTTCTCGCTGGAGATGAGCGCGGACCAGCTCGCGACCCGCCTGCTGTCGGAGAACTCCCGCATCTCGGGCGACCGGATCCGGCGCGGCGAGATCGGGCAGCGCGACTTCGACCGCTTCGTCGAGACCTCGCGGGAGCTGGCGTCGTTGCCGATCTACATCGACGACACGCCCGCCATCACCATCTCCGCCATGCGCACCCGCTGCCGGCGCCTCAAGCGCACGCGCGGGCTGGACCTGATCGTGGTGGACTACCTCCAGCTGATGCGCCCCGCCGCCGGCACCCGGCCGGAGAGCCGGGTGCTGGAGATCAGCCAGATCACCCAGGGGCTGAAGGCGATCGCCAAGGAGCTGTCCGTCCCGGTGATCGCGCTCTCCCAGCTTTCCCGTCAGGTGGAGTCGCGCGAGGACAAGCGGCCGCAGCTCTCGGACCTGCGCGAATCGGGCTCGATCGAGCAGGATGCGGACGTGGTGATGTTCGTCTACCGTGACGAATACTACCTGGCGCAGCGCGGGCCGAAGCAGATGAACTTCGACAACGACGCGAAGTTCGCCGAGGCGATGGACAAGTGGCAGCAGGACATGGAGCGCGCCCACAACAAGGCGGAGCTCATCATCTCCAAGCAGCGCCACGGCCCCACCGGCACCATCCACCTGTTCTTCGAGGGCGAGTTCACCCGCTTCGGCGACCTGGACCACACGCATGGGGACCACGACCACGGCGAGTGAGGCGACCCTGCGCGACGAGCGGCAGGAGGATGCGGCGGCCATCGCCGTCCTGGTCGCCGCGGCCTTCGACGGCGCGCCCCATGCCAGCGGCGCCGAGGCGGCGCTGGTCGGCGCCCTGCGCCGGGCCGGGGCGCTGACCCTCTCCCTGGTGGCGGAATCCGGCGGCGCCCTGGTCGGCCTCCTGGTCGGGCATGTCGCCTTCTCGCCGGTGCGGATCGGGGGCGCGGCGTCGAACTGGCACGGGCTGGGGCCGGTCGCGGTCCGGCCGGACCGCCAGCGCGGGGGAATCGGCACGGCGCTGGTGCGGGCGGGGCTGGAACGGCTGCGGGCGCTGGGGTCGGGGGGCTGCGTGGTGCTGGGCGACCCGGGCTTCTACGGCCGCCTCGGCTTCCGGCCCGACCCCCGCCTGTGGCTGGAGGGCGTGCCGCCGGAATACTTCCAGGCCCTGGCCTTCTCGGCCGGGACGCCCGAAGGTGCCGTCACCTACCACCCCGCCTTCGACGCCACCGCGCCGGAGCGGGAACCACCCCCGCGGTAACGTCCCCGCCGGCCCGGTTGCCCCCGGCGGGAGGCGCGGCTATCTGCATGCTCGGCCACCGCGTGACACGGCAGGCCATCCACCCGTCTTGCCGGCCCCGCCGGACGCCAGGGACGGCCACTCCAGGGACCCGCCTCATTCGCGACCCCGTGCATCCTCGCCCCAGCCCGGCCCGGCCCGCGTGAACGCCCTGCTCGACGCCGTCGCCCGGCTTGGCCGGGGCGGGCTCGACCTGTGCCGCTCGGTCGGTGCCGTGACGCTCTTCGCGCTGGAGGCGCTGTCGGGCCTGGTGCGGCCGCCCTTCCACGGCCGCCAGTTCGTGCGCGCCTTCGTCGAGACGGCCTATTTCTCGCTGCCGGTGGTGGCGCTGACGGCGGTCTTCACCGGCATGGTGCTGGCGCTGCAATCCTATACCGGCTTCTCGCGCTTCAGCGCGGAGAGCGCGGTGGCCTCGATCGTCGTCATCTCCCTGACGCGGGAGCTGGGGCCGGTGCTGGCCGGGCTGATGGTGGCCGGGCGGATCGGCGCCTCCTTCGCGGCCGAGATCGGCACCATGCGCGTCACCGACCAGATCGACGCGCTGACCACCCTCTCCACCGACCCGATGAAGTACCTCGTCACGCCCCGCCTGCTGGCCGGCATCCTGGCCATGCCGCTGCTGGTGCTGGTGGCGGACGTGCTGGGGGTGATGGGCGGCTGGCTGGTGGCGACGCTGAAGCTGGACTTCACCTCCGGCGCCTACCTCAAGGCCACCTTCGACGCGCTGCAGACGATGGACGTGGTGTCCGGGCTGGTGAAGGCCGCGGTCTTCGGCTTCGTCATCACGCTGATGGGCACCTGGTGCGGCTACAACTCCAAGGGCGGGGCCCAGGGGGTGGGCGGCTCCACCACCGCCGCGGTCGTGACCTCCTCCATCCTGATCCTGGCGCTGGACTACGTGCTGACCGAGGCCTTCTTCTCGCGATGAGCGCCCCCCTCTCGGAAGCGGCCGTCCCCAAGATCCGCCTGCGCGGGCTGCGCAAGGCCTTCGGCGCCAAGCAGGTGCTGGACGGGGTGGACCTGGACGTGATGCCCGGCCATTCCATGGTCATCCTGGGCGGGTCGGGCTCCGGCAAGTCCGTCACCATCAAGTGCATCCTGGGCATTATCACGCCCGATTCCGGCACGATCGAGATCGACGGCAAGGATCTGCTGGCGATGAGCCGGGCTGAGCGGCGCGCGGTGCTGGACCGCACCGGCATGCTGTTCCAGAACGCCGCCCTGTTCGACAGCCTGCCGGTCTGGGAGAACGTCGCCTTCAAGCTGCTGGCGCAGCGGCGGCTGAACCGGGCGCAGGCGCGCGACCGGGCGGCGGAGGTGCTGGCCCAGGTCGGGCTCGATGCCAGCGTCGGCGACCTTTCCCCCGCCGAGCTGTCGGGCGGCATGCAGAAGCGCGTGGGCCTCGCGCGCGCCATCGCCTCCGAGCCGGAGATGCTGTTCTTCGACGAGCCCACCACCGGGCTCGACCCGATCATGGGCGCGGTGATCGACGGGCTGATCGTGGATTGCGTGAAGCGCCTGGGCGCCACCGCCGTCTCCATCACCCACGACATGTCCAGCGCCCGGCGCATCGGCGACGATGCGGCGATGATCCACCACGGGCGGATCGTCTGGACCGGCCCGGCTGCGAGCCTGGGCGAGACGGGCAACGCCATGGTGGATCAGTTCGCCCGCGGCGAGCGCGACGGGCCCATCGCCATGGAGCTGCGGAAGTAGCCCTTCCGCCTGTCCCATGGTGACCGACACGTCTCCCGCTCCCTCCTCCGATACGCGCGCCCCCGACCGGCGCTGGACCCCGCGCCTGGCGACCTCCCTCGTCTTCCTGGTCGCCGGGCTGGGCTTCGGCGGCTGGGCGGTGAACATCCCCCTCCTCAAGGCCGGGCTCGGCCTGACAGATGCGACCCTGGGCGTGGCGCTGCTCGGCGTGGCCGGCGGCGCCATCCTGGCCATGCCGCTGGCCGGGCACCTGGCGGGGAAGGTCGGCGCGGCGCGGCTGATCTTGCTCTGTGGCCTGGGCTTCGCCGCCGTGATGGCGGCGCTGCCGCACGCCCCCACGCTCTGGGCCTTCGTGCCGCTGGTGACGCTGCTGGGCATGGGCTTCGGCAGCGTGGACGTGGCGATGAACACCCACGCCGCCCTGATCGAGCGGCACTGGGGCGCGGCCATCATGTCCTCCTTCCACGCCGCCTTCTCGCTGGGCGGGCTGGCCGGGGCGGCGCTGGGCGGCGCCCTGCTGGCGGCCGGGGCGGATGCGGCGCTCTGCCTGGGCGTGCTGGCGGCGCTGTCCGCCGTGGGCCTGCTGCTGGCGGTGCCCTTCCTGGGCCACCCCACCCCGCCACCCGGCGAGGCGGCGGAGGCCGGCCACGGCTTCGTCCTGCCCGACCGCGCCATGCTGGGGCTGGGAATCCTCGCCCTGCTGGCCTTCTTCACCGAGGGCGCGGTGGCCGACTGGTCCGCCCTCTACCTGATCGGCAACGGTGCCTCCGACGCGGCCGCCGCCGGCGGCTTCGCGGCCTTCTCGCTCGCCATGACGCTCGGCCGACTGACGGGCGACGCGGTGGTGCGCCGCTTGGGGGGCGAGCGCGCGCTGCGCTGGGGCGGGACGCTCGCGGCAGCGGGCCTGCTGCTCGCCCTGGCCGTGCCGCGGCTGGAGGCGGGGATGACCGGCCTCGCCCTGGTGGGGCTGGGCCTGTCCAACGCCGCCCCCGTGCTGTTCACCGCCGCCGGGCGCGCGGGTGGGGCCACGCCGGGACGCGGCGTCGCCGCCGTGGCAACCCTGGGCTATGCCGGGATGCTGGCCGGGCCGCCGCTGATCGGCTTCCTCGCCCAGGGCGCCAGCCTGCGCGTGGCCCTGCTGCTCCTCGCCCTGGCCCCGGCGCTGATCGCCCTGCGCGCCGTGGCGGCCCGGGAACAGCCAACCTGATACGGGCGACGGGATGCGCCGGTCCCGTGCCGGCGCGGGGTGCGCCCGTGGCCCGGGGGCAAGGCTCTGCCTCGCCCCCGATACCCCCACTCCGCCAGGACCCTGCGGGCCCTGGACCCGATCAGCGCTGCCGCGGGACAGCCTGATACGGGGTCAAGGCGCCGAGGAGCCATGCTCCTCGGCGGGTACGGCCGTCGCCCTCGCTGACGCCTTCAAAGCTATTCTGGAGTCCCGCCTGTCCGCGTTCTGTCAGGGTTGAGCCCGGAGGCTGACACTACCGGAAGTACCAGACTCTCAGCGGGGTCCGGGGCCCGCTTGTGGCCGGCAGGGGAGGGTCTGGGACGGGGATCGACGCACGGCGTCGATGCCGCAGGCCGGCGTCCCCTCCCGGTCCGACGCCCAAACACCACAGCACGACGGGTCAGGTCATCCCGCCAGCGGTATGATCCGGATGTGGTGCCGGGGCCGGCGGTACGCCTACTCCCCGACGTTGAGCAGCGCGCCGGTGCGGCGGGCGCGGCGGAACTCCGCCAGGAAGACGGCGGCCATCGCCGCCAGCCACAGCGCGTCCAGGGCGAAGGCCGCGCCCAGATGCCCCCAGGCGATGCGCCCTTCCAGCAGCGCGGCGCGCATGCCCTCGAAGACATGGGTCGCCGGCAGCGCCAGGGAGAAGGGCTGCACCCAGCCGGGCAGGGCGGCGACGGGATAGAAGACCGCGGCGAAGGGGGCGAGCCCGAACATCAGCGACCAGGCCAGGCTCTCCGCCCCCGCGCCGTGACGCAGGACCATCGCCGTCACCCCCAGCGCCACCGCCCAGCCCAGCACCATCAGGGCGGCGAAGAACAGCACGACCACCGGCCCGAGCCGCCAGAGGCCGAAGCCGTAGAGCAGCCAGGCCAGCAGCATCGCCGGCAGCACGCCGATCAGCATGCGCAGCAGGCTCACCACCATCAGCGCCCCCACCAGCTCGCGCGGGCGCAGCGGCGAGACGAAGAGGTGGCCGAGGTTGCGCGACCAGATCTCCTCCAGGAAGGAGATGGCGAAGCCCATCTGGCTGCGCAGCGCCACCTCCCACAGCAGCACGCCGCCCAGCAGCGCCCCGGCGGCGGCGACGGCCAGCCCGCCCGCCCCGGCCTGCGGCAGCCGCCCCGCCCCGGCGCCCGCGATCCAGGCGGTCATGAAGCCCCAGATCAGCATCTGCAGCACGGGGAAGTACATCAGCTCCAGCAGGCGCGGCCAGGATCGGCGGAACAGCGCGAGGTGGCGGTAGACCAGCCCCCAGACGCGGCGCAGGGAGGCGGGGAGCCCGGCGGGCATCACACCTCCTCCCGCACGCGGTCGCGGGCGATGTCGAGGAACACCTCCTCCAGGTCGTCGCGGCCGTAGCGGCGCAGCAGCTCCTCCGGGCTGCCCTCGTCCACCAGCCGCCCGCGCTTGAGCATCAGGACGCGGCCGCAGAGCCGCTCGACCTCCGCCATGTTGTGGCTCGCCAGCAGGATGGCGCAGCCGCTCTCCTGCCGGTAGCGCTCCAGCATGCCGCGCACCCAGTCGGCGGTGTCGGGGTCGAGGCTCGCCGTCGGCTCGTCCAGCAGCAGCAGGTCGGGGCGGTTCAGCAGCGACTTGGCCAGCGCCGCGCGGGTCTTCTGCCCGGCGGAGAGCTGCCCGGCCGGCCGGTCCAGGAACTCGCCCAGCGCCAGCTCCTCGCTCAGCGCCGCGATGCGCCGGTCCGCCTGCCGCACGTCGTAGAGATGGGCATAGACCATCAGGTTCTCCCGCACGCTCAGCCGCGAGGGCAGGGCGACGTAGGGAGAGGAGAAGTTCATCCGCGCCAGCGCCCGGAAGCGGTCGCGCGCCATGTCGTGCCCCAGCACCGTGACCCGCCCGGCGCTCGGCAGCAGCAGGCCGAGCAGCATGGCGATGGTCGTGCTCTTGCCCGCGCCATTGCCGCCCAGGAGCCCCCAGGTGGCCCCGCGCGGCAGGGAGAAGGACAGGTTCTCCACCGCCGGTGGCGCCTCCGGGTCGTCGCCGTAGCGCTTGGTCAGGGATTCGGCCTGGATCGCGGGCTGCATGCTTCCGCATATGCCCCCGCACGGCCGGGCGTCAGCCCCGCGCGCGCTGCACCAGCCGCCCCTGGAAGACGCGCAGCCCGTTCTCCCAGCCCCAGGCGATGGCGGCGGCGCTGTCGGCCCCGGCCAGCACCACCTGGACCGCGCCGCCACGCTGCGCCTGCGCCGCCAGCCGCGTGAGCGGGGCGGGGTCGGCGGTCAGGGCCGGGGAGAAGGGGATGCGCACCGCCTCCACCCCCAGCCGTGTTGGCGGCATCAGCACAAGGGCCGCCGGCCCCGGCACCTCCAGGGCCAGGCGGTAGCCCTGGCCGCGGGCGAAGTCGCGCGCGAAGCGGAAGGCCGGGGGGTCCGCCAGGATCTCCGCCGCGGCGATGCCCAGCATCAGCATCGGCTTGGCGGTGCGCGGCAGGATGGCGTCGAGCCGCAGGAAGGCGGGGGAGGTCAGCCCGGCGACCGGCAGCGGCAGGTGCAGCGGGCGGGGCCGCCCGCGCCATTCCGGCCGGGCCAGCGAGGCGAGCAGCCGCGCCGCGATCGCCTCCGCCAGCCGGGATGCCAGGGCGGGCGAGGCGGCGGCATCGCGCCCGGCCAGCAGCCGCTCGGCCACGGCACCGGGCAGGGGGCGGACATCCTCGCGCAGCGCCTGCACCGCGCCGGTCTCCGGGCAGAGGCGGCAGACCATCTGGCGGGCGTGCAGCGGCCAGACATCCGCCTGCGCCAGCGCCTGCTCGGCCGCCGCCAGGGAGGCGGGGTCGAGCGGCGGGGCCGGCGCCGCGGCCCGGGCCGGGCGCGTGGGGCTGAGGCATTCCTCGACCGCCGCCAGCAGCGCCGCCGCCTCCTGCGGCAGGCGCATGCCGCGCAGCACCTGGCCGAGCGCTTCCTCCTGCACCGCGCCGGACAGGGCGGCGCGGGCCTGGGCCAGGGCCGCTTCCAGCGGCTGGTGCGAGGGCAGGGTGACCACCACCAGGTCGCCATCGGGCAGGCGGAACAGGCGGCAGGGCTGGCCGCGCCGCGGCATCGCCGCCTCCCGCAGCAGGCGGCGGTGGTGCGGCCGGTCGAGGGAGGGCGGCATGGCGGAGAAGCGCAGCCACAGCACGTCGCGCGACGCGCCGCTGGCCAGGCTGTCGCGCACCAGCTCCATCAGCTCCGCCGGGCCGCCATCGGGGCCGGTGGGGGCGGGGGGCGGCACCACGGCGGGAAGCGCCCCGGGCAGGGCGCGGCCCAGGGCCGGCGCGGGGCGCGGTGCGGCGGGCGGCAGGGCCAGGGCCGTCATGCCGCCTCCTCCAGCAGCCGCTCGGCCCAGGGGCCGGTGAAGCGGCCGATGCCGAGGGACAGGCCCCAGGACAGCACCCACTCCTCCGCCACCCCCTCCAGCACCAGCCGGCCGGGTTCCAGCGCCGCTACCAGCCCCGGCTGGCGCGCCAGGTCTGGATCGAAGGCCAGGTGCACCACGGCCCCCGGCACCGCGCTGGGCTCGCAAAGCTCCAGCAGCGCCTCCCGCATGCCGGCGACGCCGAAGGGGCCCGCCGGCATCCCCTCGGCGAGCCGTGCCAGGGGCAGCACGGGCAGCACCGGCAGCGAAGCAAGCCCCGGCGGGGGCGGCAGCGGGGCGAGGGGCCGGTCCAGGTGCAGCGGGGTGTCCGGGACCTCGCCCAGCAGGCGCTCCGCCCCGCCGGGCGCGGCGAGCGCCTCGGCCGCCCGCTGCAGCAGGCGGTCGGCGGCGTGGCGCCGCAGATGGGCGGGTGCCGTCGCGTTCATCCCTGGCCATTCCCGCGGCAGCACCAGCCGCAGCCCGGCGAGACGCGGCGCGGCGCCGCTGGCCAGCCCCAGGATCGGCCGCCGCTCCAGCAGCACCGGCTCGGCCGGGCGCGGGGGCGGGGGCCGCGACAGGGCCGCGCGCGGGGCGAGCAGGCTGACCCGCCCGGAAAAGAGCGGCGCCAGCACGGTGGCCGTCCGGTCCAGCACCGGCTGCGGCGCGCGCAGCAGCAGCGCGCCGCTGAGCGGTTCCTCCGTCACCTGCCCGCCCTGGCCACGCGCCGCCTCCTGCATCAGGGCCAGCGCCACCCGCCGCCGCTCCGCCTCCCCGTTCCACGCCTCGGCGGCGGGGCGGCCGGGGGGGCGTGGGGGCGGGGCGACAGCCAGGCAGGGCAGGGCCGCCGCCCTGTCCGGCGGCGGGCTGGCGGGGCGGGCCGCGGTCCTCGCGGCGGTGTCGGCATCGGGGGGCATGGCGCGCCGCAAGCCTGACGGCCATGCGTTAAGGCATCGCTGATGCCCGCACCGCCCGGCGCATTCCCGGCGAGGGCGGCTTGTGTCCGCCTGTGACCTTCGGCTACCGAGACCCGATGAGCGGCCCGCAGCCGGACCAGACCCCTCCCGTCGACCTCGCCGAGGCCGTGCGTGCCCTCAAGCGCGCTTCCGTCCTCGTGGTCGGCGACGCCATGCTCGACCGTTTCGTCTACGGCAGGGTGACCCGAGTCTCGCCGGAGGCGCCGATCCCGGTGCTGGCGGTGGAGCGCGAGGTCGCCATGCCCGGCGGCGCCGGCAACGTAGTGCGCAACCTCACCGCCCTCGGCACGCCCGTCGCCTTCCTCTCCGTGGTGGGCGACGACCAGGCGGGGTCGGACCTGACGGCGCTCATCGGCGGCCAGCCAGGGGTGGAGCCCTGGCTGCTGGTGCAGGGTGGCCGCGCCACCACCACCAAGACCCGCTACGTCGCCATGGGCCAGCAGATCATGCGCGCCGACCACGACGCGCGTGGCGACATCCACCCCCGCCTCGCCGACCGGCTGGTGCGCATCGCCCAGGACACCGTGGCCGCGACCCGCGTCATGGTGCTGTCCGACTACCGCAAGGGCGTGCTGACCGCCGAGGTGACGGAGCGGCTGATCGCCGCCGCCCGCGCCGCCGGGCGCAAGGTCGTGGTGGATCCGAAGGGCGAGGATTACGGCCGCTACGCCGGGGCCGACCTGATCACCCCGAACCGGGCGGAGCTGCACCTGGCCACCGGACTGTCCGTGGACAGCGAGGCCGCGCTGGTCGAGGCCGCCCGCGCGCTGCGCGACCGGCACGGCTTCGGCGCCGTCCTCGTCACCCGCAGCGAGGACGGCATGACGCTGCTGGATGGCGAAGGGGTGCACCATTTCCCCGCCGAGGCGGCGGAGGTGCACGACGTCTCCGGCGCCGGCGACACGGTGGCGGCCGTGGCCGCGGCGGCGCTGGCCGCCGGCCTGCCGCTGCCGGTCGGCGCGCGGCTCGCCAACATCGCGGCCGGAATCGTCGTCGGCAAGGTCGGCACCGCCGTCGCGCGCGAGCAGGACCTGCTGGAGGCACTGGCGCCCGAGCGCGGTGCGCTGCGCAAGGTGGTGTCGCGCGCCGCGGCGGTGGAGCAGGCGGAGCGCTGGCGGCAGCGCGGCTGGCGCATCGGCTTCACCAACGGCTGCTTCGACCTGCTGCACCCGGGCCATGTCCACCTGCTGGAGCAGGCGCGGAGCTGGTGCGACCGGCTGATCGTCGGGCTGAACTCGGACGCCTCCGTCGCACGGCTGAAGGGCCCGACCCGGCCGGTGCAGGGCGAGGCGGCGCGGGCCGCGGTGCTGGCCTCCCTGGCCACGATCGACCTCGTCACCGTCTTCGACGAGGACACGCCCGTCGAGCTGATCCGCGCGATCCGTCCCGACGTGCTGATCAAGGGCGCCGACTACCGCGTGGACCAGGTGGTGGGCGGCGAGCTGCTGTCCGAATGGGGCGGGATGGTCAGGCTGGCCGAGCTGCTGCCCGGCAACAGCACCACGGCGACGGTGGCGCGCATCCGCAGCTGATGCCCGCGCGAGGCCCGGGCAGGGGCTTCGCGTTCCGGGAGATGACACGATCCTCATTTGCACGCCGCGCGGGCCCCGCGCAGGCTGGCGCCGGGACGGCCGGAACAGGCCGCCCGAGGAGGAACGTCCATGAAGCTTCCCGGTATCCGCGCGGCCGGCGTCGCGGCCGCGTTGCTGGCCGCCGCCCCCGTCCTGGCCCAGCCCGCGCCCCCCGGTTCCGCCGCCCAGGGGGGCGCCTCGGGTGCCGCCCCGCCCGCCGGACGCCCCGATCAGCAGAACCTCGACCGGCTGCAGGGCTTCCGCACCACCAACACCGCCCGCGAGATCGAGACGGTGCCGCAGGACGGCCGCCGCGCCGACGCGATCCGCCGCAACCTCCAGGCCATCCGCCTGCCCGAGGGCTTCCGCATCGAGCTCTACGCCCTCGTGCCCGATGCGCGGCACATGGCGGTGGGCACGGCAGGCGTCGTCTTCGTCGGCACCCGCAAGCAGCGCGTCTGGGCGGTGACGGATCGCGACCGCGACCGCGTCGCCGACGAGGTGAAGGTCTTCGCCCCCTCGATCGCCTTCAACGTCCCCAACGGCCTGTGCTTCAGCCCCGACGGCATCCTCTACGTCGTCGAGCACAACCGCATCCTCGCCTTCCCGGCGGCGGAGTTCTTCTACGAGAGCCCGGACGTCGCGACCGCGACGGTGGTGCCGCAGGGCCAGCTCATCCCGGTGGAGGACGAGAGCTTCAACCACGGCGCCCGCGTCTGCCGCATCGGGCCGGACAACAAGCTGTACGTCGCGCTCGGCCAGCGCTTCAACGTGCCGCCGCCGAACCTGCGCGAGCACATCTTCGGCGCGGGCATGGGCGGCATCATCCGCATGGACCGCGACGGGTCGAACCGCGAGATCTACGCCACCGGCATCCGCAACTCCGTCGGCATCGCCTTCCGCCCCGGCACGAACGAGCTGTGGTTCACCGACAACCAGGTGGACGGCATGGGCGACGACCAGCCCCCGGGCGAGCTGAACCGCATCACCCAGGCCGGGCAGAATTTCGGCTTCCCCTGGTACGGCGGCGGCAGCGTCCGCACGGTCGAGTACCAGAACAGCACCCCGCCCGCCGGTACCGTGCCGCCGGTGGTGGAGATGGCGCCGCACGCGGCCGACCTCGGTATGACCTTCTACACCGGCCGCATGTTCCCGGCCGAGTACCGCGGCGCGATCTTCGACGCGCAGCACGGCTCCTGGAACCGCACCACCCCCGTCGGCGCGCGGGTGATGGTGACCTTCCTGAACCCGGACGGCACGGTGAAGGAGAGCAAGCCCTTCGCCGAAGGCTGGCTGGACGCGGAGACCAACGAGTACAGCGGCCGCCCGGTGGATGTCGCGCAGCTCGGCGACGGCTCGCTCCTCGTCTCCGACGACGCGGCGGGGGCGATCTACCGCATCTCCTACGGGGCGCGGAACTGATGCTCGCCCGCGTGGCGCTGGCGCTCGCCCTGGGGGCCGCGCTCGCCGGGCCCTCCCTGGCGCAGCAGCCGGGCGACGCGCGGGCGGGACGCCGCGTGGCAGGGGGCCTCTGCGCCGCCTGCCACGGCAATGACGGCATCGCCGTGCAGCCGGATGCGCCGAACCTCGCTGGGCAGAACCCGCTCTACCTCGCGACCCAGCTTCGCGCCTTCCGCGCGGGCCAGCGCGACAACGAGCAGATGAAGGTGGTCGCGCAGCAGCTCACCGACACGCAGATCGCCGACCTCGCCGCCTGGTACGCCGCGCTCAAGGTGGAGGTGACGGTGCCGCGCTGAGGCCCCCCCGGCGCCGGCCGGCGTTGCCCTGCCGGGCCGGCCCCCGGGAGAGGCGCTGCCGCTCCCGGGGCCCCTCCGCCGGGTGCCGGCGGGCCTGCCCTTGCCGGCGGGGCGTTTTCGCGCTTCCTGAACAGGCAGAGGCCCGCGCGCCCGCAACCGGCGGTACGGCGGGCGGCCAGGAAGGCGGTGCGATGGATTGGAGAGCGCTGTTCGAGACGCGCCGCCTGGGGGACCCGAAGCCGCCGCGTGACGAGGCCAACCGCAACCCGTTCCAGACCGACCAGGACCGCATCGTCTTCTCGCGCCCCTTCCGGCGGCTGCAGCAGAAGACCCAGGTGCATCCGCTGCCCTTCAACGCGCATGTCCGCAACCGGCTGGTGCACACGCTGGAGGTGGCCTCGGTCGGGCGCTCGCTCGGCTATGCGATCGGCACCCGGCTGCGCGGGGATCTGGCGGCGGCGGGGCGCAGCCCGGACGACATGGGCTATCTGGTGCAGGCGGTGTGCCTGGCGCACGACATCGGCAATCCGCCCTTCGGCCATGCGGGCGAGGAGGTGATCGCCGCCCGGCTGTCGCGCTGGCTGGCGGCGGAGGGGGCGGCGAGCGGGCTCGACCTCGATGCCGACCTCGCGCATTTCGACGGCAACGCCCAGGGCTTCCGCATCCTGGCGGCGGCGGACGGCTATCGCGGCGACGGGGGTCTGCGCCTGACCATGGCGACGCTGGGCGCCTTCCTGAAATACCCGTGGGAAGGCGCCGATCCGCGCGCCGGCCGGGAGGGGCGCCCGGGGGTGAAGTTCAACGTCTTCGCCACGGAACGCGCGTTGTTCGAGCAGGTGCGCGCGGCCTGCGGCCTGTCCGGCCCGCTGCCGCGCCATCCGGCGGTGTGGATCATGGAAGCCGCGGACGACATCGTCTACACGCTCGCCGACCTGGAGGATGCGGTGGAGCTGGGCATCATCCGCTTCGCCGACTACCGCGAGCTGATCCAGCCGATGACGCAGCTGACCGCCGCGCGCCTGGCGCAGGAGCTGGACGATGTGGGTCGCATCTCCCTGCTGCGCGCGCATGCCATCCGCCACCTGCTCGATGCGCTGACCGAGGCCTTCGTCGCGCATCGCGGCGTGATCCTGGCGGGCGAGATGCAGGCCGGCGACGGGCTGCCCGAGCTGCTGGACGTGTCGGAGCCCGAGCTTTCGGCGAGCTTCGAGGCGGCGCGCAAGCAGATGCAGGACGTGGTCTACTTCAACGCGCGCAAGGTGGAGTTCGAGATCGGCGCGCATGACGTGCTGGACAAGGCGTTGAGCGTCTTTCTCCCCGCCTGCATGGCCTTCGCCCAGCTGGGGGAGGAGCGACTGAACCTGCGGCAGAAGCAGGCCCTCTCGCTGCTGCTCGACTACCGTCCCCGGCCGGGGATGAGCCACAGCGAGATCATGCGCTGCGCGGTCGACTTCGTGGCGGGCATGACCGACGCCTATGCGTCCTGGCTGGCGGCGCGGCTGCGCGGGCTCGACATGCAGATCTGATCCCGACAGCGGGATGGAGCTGATCCGTCATGCTGTGGTGTTCGGGCGTCGGACCGGGAGGGGACGCCGTCCCCTCCACGGACCCTCCCCTGCCGGGGCCACAAGCGGGCCCCGGTCCCCGCTGGGAGTTGGCTCTACGCGGTAGGAGTCAGCCTGCGGGCTGATTCCGGGGAGAGCGCGGACAGGCGGGACTCTGAAAGAAGCGTCAAAGGCGTCAGCGAGAACGGACACCGTACCCGCCGAGGAGCCAAGCTCCTCGGCGCCGTGACCCCGTCGCAGACTGTCCCGCGGCAGCGCTGATCGGGTCCAGGGCCCGTAGGGTCCTGGCGGAGTGGGGGCCCGGGGGCGAGGCGGAGCCTTGCCCCCGGGCCACGGGCGCACCCGGCGCCGGCACGGACAGGGGACATCCCGCTGTCCGTATGACGGCTCCTGGAGCCCTTTGCCGGGACCCGGGGGCAGGTTCAGGCGGCGCGCAGCCCGGCCAGGAAGGTGTCGACCTGCCCGCGCAGTTCCTCCGCCTGCCGCGCCAGCTCGCTGGAAGCGGTGCGCACCTGGCTGGCGGCGGCACCGGTCCGCTGCGCGCCCTCACTGACGCCGGCGGCATGACGCGAGGCGTCCTGGGTTCCGGCCGCGGCCTCGGCCACGGCGCGGCCGATCTCCTGCGTGGCGCTGGCCTGCTGCTCGGCGGCGGCGGCCATGGCGGCGGTGTTGGAATCCATCCGCTCGATGGTGCGGGCAATGCCGGCGATCGCCTCCACGGTGCGCCGCGTCTCCCCCTGCATCGCCTCGATCTGGGCGGCGATCTCCTGGGTCGCCTTCGCCGTCTGCGCCGCCAGCCCCTTCACCTCGCCCGCCACCACGGCGAAGCCCTTGCCGGCCTCGCCAGCCCGGGCCGCCTCGATCGTGGCATTCAAGGCCAGCAGGTTGGTCTGTCCGGCGATGTCGCCGATCAGTCGCACCACCTCGCCGATCCGGCTTGCCGCCTCGGCCAGTCCCTGGACCGTGGCGTTGGTGGCGCGGGCGTCGTCCGCCGCCTGCCGCGCGGCCGCGGCGCCGTCGGTGACCTGCCGCGCGACCTCGGCGATCGAGGCGGCCAGCTCCTCTGCCGCGGCGGCGACGGTCTGCACATTGGCCGAGGCCTGCTCGGCCGCGCTGGCAACCGAGCCGGCGCGCTCCGTCCCGTCCCGGGCGGTGCCGGTCATCTCGCCCGCGGTGGCGTCCAGCTCGGTCGCGGCGGCAGCCACGGCGCGCAGCACCTCCGCCGTTTCCGCCTCGAAGCGGCCGACGAGGGTGGAGATCTGCTCGGCACGGGCCAGCCGCGCCTGCTGCTCCGCCTGCTGCGCGGCGACCAGGGCATCCGCGTCGCGCAGCCCGGTGCGGCACTCGTCGATGGCGCGGGCCAGTTCGCCGATCTCGTCCGCACGGGCGGCGCAGGGCAGGTCGAAGGCGTAGTCGCGCCGGGCCAGCTGCCTCATGCTGCCGCGCAGCCGCAGGATCCGCGCGACCACCTCGCGGTTGAGCCACCAAGCGGAGACGAGAGCGACGACCAGCAGCAGGGCGGTGCTGCCCGCCAGGAGCAGCGTCGCGCGGGCCTGGACGGCCTCGGCCGCGGACCGGGCCCCGTTGGCGCCACGGGCGTTCATGGCCGTCAGCTCGTCCAGCACGGCGACGACGCCGCGGTAGTGCTGGACCTGCACGTCGAGGAAGGCCTCCACCGCCGGCAGGCTGCGCTGCGCCGCGGCCAGGGCCCGGTCCTCCGCGGCGAGGTAGCCCTGCCATCGCTCCAGCAGCCGCTCGAGCAGCCGCTTCTCCTCCGGCGTGTCGGCGAGCGGCCGGTAGCCCTCGATGCCCTGGGCGACCCGGCTGATGAACTCCCTGCGTCGCTCCGCCTCCTCGCGGCGCGAGGCATCGTCGGGTGCCACGAAGAGACGGAGGCTGACGCTGCGCAGCCGGGCGGCATCCGTCGCGACATGCTCCAGCAGGCGCACGGAGGGTAGCCAGTTGCCGTGCAACTCCTCGACGCCGGCGGAGACGGCCCGCAGCTGGAGGAAGCTCAGCGCGCCGCTGGCGGAGCCCAGCAGCAGGAGCACGCCGAAGGCGGCAAGCAGCCGGCCGCGGACGGAGATCTGGAACTTGCTTGGCATGGCGGCATCCCATCATGGCCGGCCCGGCCAGGTCCGGACCGGTACTGGAGGGGCGGCAGGCGGCCGCGCATCGGCGCCATCCGTCCGGCCGCATGATCCCGCCGATGGGTAACCGCAGGCATAACGGGGCTGCGTTCCGCCCCGGGGCCGCGCTATTCGCAGCGCAGGGCGGCGCGCATCTCCTGCGCCCCGGCGGGGTCGCAGAGCGCCGCCAGCCGCCCGGCGGCGATGACGGCGTAGCGGTGCAGCAGCGACTTCCGCCGCGCCGGGGCGAGCCGCGTCTCCGGCGCCTCCCGCACCATCGCCGTCTCGTAGCCGTCGGTGACCAGCAGCCCGACCTCCTCCGGGATCAGCGCCTGCGGGAAGTCGCAGTCCACGGCGAAGTAGAGCCGGTCGCACCAGTCGCGGTACTCGCGCCACTTGGCGTCGGAAAGGTAGTCGCGCGGCCCGCTCTTCACCTCGATGGCCACGAGGCAGCCTTCGGGCGTCAGCGCCATGATGTCCAGCCGGCGGCCGCAGGGGATCGGCACCTCCGCCACCGGGGCCCAGCCGCGTTGGGCGCAGTGACGCATGGCGGCGCGGCAGACCAGGAGGGTGCGTTCGGGGATGGCGAGGTCGAGGGGCATCACGAACGAATCGGCAACAGGGCCCGGCCGGAGTCAAGCGCGCCATGCCCGGCGAAACCGGAGGCGGTGCAGGGGCCCGCGCCGAAAGGCGGCGGAGGCGGGTTTCCGCCCCCGCGGGTCCGGGCGCATGCTGGCGGCCTGGCCGGCCGGGCGCCCCCGCCCGCCCCGGCCATCCGTCCCCTCCCTCCCGGTGGGACGCCGCACAGGAGCCTTCCCATGGAACGTCGTCCGCTCGGCCGCTCGGGCCTCTCCGTCCCGCCCTTCGTCTTCGGCGGCAATGTCCTGGGCTGGACGGCGGACGAGCCCACCTCCTTCCGCCTGCTCGACCGGCTGGTGGAGGCGGGGTTCGACACGATCGACACGGCGGATGTCTATTCCGCCTGGGCGCCGGGCCATCAGGGCGGCGAGTCCGAGACGGTGCTGGGCAACTGGCTGGCCAGGCGCGGCCGGCGCGACGACGTGAAGATCCTGACCAAGGTCGGGATGAAGATGGGCTCGGGCGAGGAGGGGCTTTCTCCGGCCTGGATCCGCAAGGAGATCGACGCCTCCCTGCAGCGGCTGAAGACGGATTACGTGGACCTCTACCAGGCCCACAAGGACGATCCGGACACGCCGCTGGAGGACACGCTGGCCACCTTCGCCGAGCTGATCAAGGCCGGGAAGGTGCGGGCCATCGGCTGCTCCAACTACTCCGGCGCCCGGTTGAAGGAGGCGCTGGAGGTCGCCGCATCGCACGGCCTGCCGCGCTACGAATCCCTCCAGCCCTCCTACCACCTGATGAACCGTGCCGAGTTCGAGACGGACACCGCCCCGGTGGTGCGCGAGGCCGGGCTGGGGGTCATCAGCTACCACGCGCTGGCGGCGGGCTTCCTGACCGGCAAGTACCGCAGCAAGGCGGACCTGGCGAAGAGCCCGCGCGGCAAGGGGGTGGAGAAATACCTCGACGCGCGCGGCGAGCGGGTGCTGGCGGCGCTGGACGCCGCCGCGGCGAAGCTGGGCGCCACCCAAGGGCAGGTTGCCCTGGCCTGGGTCATCGCCCGGCCGGACATCACCGCCCCCATCGCCAGCGCCACCAGCCTGGAGCAGCTGGAAGGGCTGATCGCCGGCGCCACGCTGCGGCTGGATGCGGACACGATGGCGGCGCTGGACGCGGCCAGCGCCTGATACGGACGGCGGGGTGCGCCCGTGGCCCGGGGGCAAGGCGCTGCCTCGCCCCCGATACCCCCACTCCGCCAGGACCCTGCGGGCCCTGGACCCGGAGGGCGCTGCCGCGCGGATGATTGCGATGGGGTCGAGGCGCCGAGGAGCTTGGCTCCTCGGCGGGTACGGCCTCCGCCCTCGCTGACGCCTTCTGAAGCTTTTTCAGAGTCCCGCCTGTCCGCGCTCCGTCAGGGTTCAGCCCGGAGGCTGACGCTCACCGGAAGCACCAGACTCCCAGCGGGGTCCGGGGCCCGCTTGTGGCCCCGGCAGGGGAGGGTCCGTGGAGGGGACGGCGTCCCCTCCCGGTCCCCCGCCCGAACACCACGGCGCCACGGGTCAGGTCATCTCGTTGTCGGTATGGGCAGGCCGGAGCGGGAGGGTGCCCCTATAGTTCCACTCGCAGGCCGAGCCGCCGGACCAGCCCACCCCAGCGCTCCGTCTCGTCGGCGACGAAGCGCGCGAAGGCGGCGGGCGTGTCGCAGCTCAGGGTGAAGCCTGCCGCCTCCAGCGTGGCACGGGTCTGCGGCTCGGCCAGGGCGCGGCAGGCCTCCTCTCCCAGCCGGTTGCTTACTGCCTGTGGCATCGCGCTCGGGACGAAGAGGCCGTTCCAGCCGGTCAGCACGAAGCCGGCCATGCCGGATTCGACCAGCGTCGGCACCTCCGGCAGCTGGGCCGTGCGCGTCGCGGCGGTGGAGGCGAGGGCGGTCGCCTGGCCCTGGCGCACCGCCTCCAGCACCGTGGTCACGGGGCAGATCATGGCGCCGACCCGGCCGGCGACGAGGTCGATCGCGGCCGCCGGGAAGCCCCGGTAGACCACGTGGTTCATCGCGCTGCCCTCGCGCTGCGACAGCTCCTCCATCCCCAGATGCCCCGCGGAGCCGATGCCGACGGAGGCATAGGAGATGGCCTCCGGCGCCTTCCGGGCCTCGGCCACGAAATCCGCGAGGCGGCGCGCCCGCACGGCCGGGCCCACCACCAGGACCAGGTCGCTGGCGGTCAGCAGCGCCACCGGCCGCAGGTCGCGCGCCGGGTCGTAGCGCAGGTTGGGGTAGAGCGCCCCGGCCGTGGCGATGGTCCCGGCATTGGCCAAGCCGATCGTGTGCCCGTCCTCCGCCTGGGCCAGGGCAGTGACGCCGATCGTGCCCCCGGCGCCGCTGCGGTTCTCCACCACGAAGGGCTGGCCGAAGACCTTTGCGAAATGCTGGGCCACCGGGCGCGCGGAGATGTCGGGGGTGGTGCCGGCGGGGAAGGGGACGATCACCCGCACCGGGCGCTGCGGCCAGGCGGGGCCCTCGGCCCGGGCGCCACGGACGGCGAGCAGGGGCAGGGCCGTCAGGGCGGTTCCCAGGAAGCGGCGGGTCATGGGCATGGGGGGATTTCCTCCGGACGGCCTCTCCCGGGCCGGGGGCGATCCTCCCGATGCGCCCTTGCCGGCGCCAATAGCGAGTGCTGCACCGTCCATAACGCCGTGCTATGGCCCGGCCCATGAGCCTCGGCGGCGCCATCACGGAGCGGCAGGTGGCGGCCTTCCGCGCCGTGATGCTGGCCGGCAGCGTCAGCGGCGCCGCACGCCAGTTGCACCTGTCGCAGCCCGCCGTCAGCACGGTGATCCGCCGGCTGGAGGATGTGCTGGGCGCCCGGCTGTTCGACCGGGTCGCGAACCGGCTGGTGCCGACCATGGAGGCGCAGCGGATCTTCGAGGAGGTCCAGCGCGTCTACGGCCAGTTCGACCGCCTCGCCACGGTGATGCGGGCCATCGCGCGCGGCGAGCGCGCGTTGCTACGCCTGGGCAGCACGCCCAGCGTCGGGCGCCGCCTGGTGCCGCGTGCCCTGGCCCGGATGATGGCACAGCGCCCCGACCTGCGCTGCTACTGCGATCAGGTGGGCGTGGCGCGGATGGTGGACTACCTCGCCCTCGGGCAGGGGGAATGCGTCGTGACGCTCGCCGCCCTGGACGATCCGGTGATCGAGACCCGGCAGGTCGCCGCCGGCCGGCTGGTCTGCGCCCTGCCGGAGGGACACCGGCTGGCGGGGATGGCGGCGCTGCCGTTGGCCGCCCTGTCGGACGAGCGGCTGATCTCCTGGGAGAGCGGCACGGTGCACGGCGACATGCTGGACCGCGCCTTCCGCAGCGCCCAGGTGGCGCGCCAGGTCCGGGCCTATGTCTGGAGCAGCGAGACCGCCCTGGGCCTGGTGCGCGAGGGGGCGGGCATCGCCGTGCTGGACAGCTTCAGCGCCACCGGCGCGGAGCGGGAGGGGCTGGTCGTCCGGCCCCTGGCGGAATCCGAGCCGGTCCCCCTCTACCTGCACTGGTGCCGGCTGCGGCCGCATTCCGCCCTGGTGCCGGAGCTGGGGGAATGGCTCTCCGCGCTTTCGGCCATGCCGGGCTGAGGCGCGTCGCGGCGGGTCTTCAGGCAGTCCCGTCCCGCCCCGCGGAGGGGCGGCACCCCCTGGTATAAGACGGCGTTATCTCCCTTCGCATGGAAGCGATGGGACAGGCCGGCCATTGCGCGGCAGGCTGCCGGCCATGCCCCGCCGCTTGCCGCGGGGCCGTGGGAGACGTCCGCTTGGCCAGCCAGGAACGGTTCGATGTGGTGGTCGCCGGCGGCGGTGCCGGCGGGGTGGGGGCGGCCATCGGTGCCGCACGGGCCGGGGCGCGGGTGGCGCTGCTGGAACGCTATGGCTTCCTGGGCGGCGCGGCGACCAATGCCAACGTGCTCTCCTATTGCGGCTTCTATGCCCAGGGGCCGGAGCCGCTGCCGGCGGTGGGCGGCGTCGGCGCGGAGGTGCTGGCGCGGCTGCGGGCCCTGGGCTGCGACACCACCCCTATCCGCTCGCCCAGCGGCAACTGGATCGTGCTGTTCGACCCGGAGGCGCTGAAGCTCGTGCTGGACGGGATGCTGGCCGAGGCCGGTGTCGCGTTGCGGCTGCACGCCCTGGCCAGCGGGGCGGAGGCGACGCCGGAGCGGCTGCACGCCGTGCTGGCCACCGATCACGCCGGCACCGTGCGCATGGCCGCCAGGGCCTTCGTCGATGCCAGCGGCGAGGGCGATCTCGCCGCCCTGGCCGGGCTGCCCTCCCATGTGGATGCCGCGCGCGGCGACGCGGTCCAGGCGGCGTCCTTTCCCTTCCGCGTCGCCGGCGTGCCGCCGGGGGCCGAACCGGACCGCGCCGCCCTGACCGGCCTCGCGGCCGGCATCAACGCGGCGCGGGACGCGGCGGGCGATCCCGGCCCGCGGCTGCGGCCCGGGGGCGGCACCTTCATCCGCCTGCCGATGGGGCAGGAGATCTGGTGGATGGGGATCGACCTGGCTACGGACGGTCTCGGCGCGGCCGGGCTGACCAGGGCGGAGCAGGAAGGGCGGCGCCTGGCCTGGGAGTGCGTCCGGGCGCTCCGCCGCCTGCCGGGGGCGGAGGGGGCCTATCTGATCGGCACCGGGCCGCAGCTCGGCATCCGCGAGACCCGCCGCCCCATGGCGCGGCGGACCCTCACCGGCCAGGCCGGGCTGGAGGGGCGCCGGGACCCCTGCGCGGTCGCGCGCGCCGCTTGGCCGATGGAGGTGCATGGCGAGGCCGGCCGCCCGACCTTCCAGCCGATCGGGGGGGCGGGGTTCTTCGACGTGCCGCTGGATGCGCTGCGCGCGGCGGGGGTGGACAACCTCTGGCTGGCCGGACGGCTGATCGGAGCGGATGCCCAGGCCTATGGCTCCGTCCGGGTGATGGGGACGGGCTTCGCCACCGGCCAGGCGGCAGGGGTGGCGGCCGCGCTGCAGGCGGCGGGGGGCGCGCCGGCGGAGGCGGTGCGGGCGGCCCTGCGGGAGCAGGGCGCGATCCTCTGACCCGGGGCCCGCGTCGGCCATCGGGGTGGGGCCCGGGATGGCCGGCTGCATCCCCGCGCCCGCCTTCCCGCAGGCCCCCACCGTCCCGCAGGCCACGGTGGCAGCCAGGGACCGCAATGCGCGCTGGACGCTGGTTTCCACCGGCCGCCGGAGCGTAGGTTGGGCCGATGGCCGACGAGACGACGCCCTTCTGGAAGCGCAAGACCCTGGCGCAGATGAGCCGCGCGGAGTGGGAATCCCTCTGCGACGGCTGCGGTCGCTGCTGCCTGCACAAGCTGCGCGACGAGGATACGGACGTGCTGCACTGGACGGAGGTCGGCTGCCGCCTGCTCGACACCGGCACGGGGCTGTGCCGCGACTATGCCAACCGCCGGTCGCGCGTGCCCGACTGCGTGAAGCTGACCCCCGCGCGGCTGGCGAAGATCGACTGGCTGCCCCCCACCTGCGCCTATCGCCTGGTGCGGGATGGCCAGGACCTGCCGTGGTGGCACCCCCTCGTCTCGGGCGATCCGGGCACGGTGCGCCAGGCCGGGGTCTCGGTCGGCGGCCGGGTGGTGAGCGAGCGCGACGCGGGCGCGCTGGAGGACCACGTCGCCGCCTGGCCGGGCCGCTGGCCGGAGCAGGCGCGGGCGCGGGCGATGCGCATCGTGCGCCGCGTGGCGGCGACGCCGGAGGCGGTGCCCGCGGCGGCACCGGGTGCCATTCCCGGCAAGGGAAAGCGGGAGGAAGCGGCCTGAGGGAGGGGCGGGGCGTGACGCCACGGCCGCTTGCTGCCAGCCTGCCGCCAGCCCCGGGGCAGCCCCCCGGGCGCCGCCATCCGAGGAGCCCGCCTTGAACCAGACCGCCCGCGAGCCGCTGCGCTGCCGCGTCCCCGCCGTCGCCACCGTGCAGGCGGACAACGAGCGTGTCCGGGTCACGCGCTGGGACTTTCCGCCGGGGGCGGAGACGGGCTGGCACCGCCATGGCTGGGCCTATGTCGTGGTGCCGGTGACGGACGGCACCATGACGCTGGAGCTGCCGGGGGGCCAGACGGGCTCCGCCACCATCAGGGCCGGCATCGCCTATGACCGCCTGGCCGGGGTGGAGCACAACGTGATCAACGAGGGCGACACGCCCTTCGCCTTCGTCGAGATCGAGATGAAGGGCCTGCCCGGCTGAACCGGGTTGCGCGTCACGGGGCCACCCTGTCGCGCCTCGCACCCTGTCAAGTCATGGACCGCCGGCCCGGCGCCGGGCCATGCTGCACCGCATGGAACACCCGCTGACCGAGAGCGTGCCCTTGCGGGTCGGCCCCGCCGCGGGTCCCGTGGACTGCCCGGTGCGCTGGCAGCGCTCCGCCCGCGCGCGGCGCGTCAGCCTGCGCATCGACCCGCGCGCCGGGGAGGTGGTGGTGACCCTGCCGCCCCGTGGCAGCCGCCGCCAGGGCATGACCCTGCTGGCCACCCATGCCGCCTGGGTGATGGAGCGGCTGGAGTCCCTGTCCCCCGTCATCCCCTTCGCCGACGGGGCGGGCGTGCCGCTGGGCGGGACGCCGCATGTGATCCGCCACGACCCGGTGGCGCGGGCGGGGGTCTTCCTGTCGGGAAACGAGATCGTCGTCTCCGGCGAGGCGGCCTTCCTGCCGCGCCGGGTGGCCGACTTCCTGCGCGCCGAGGCGCGGCGGCGCATCCTGGCCCTGTCGGCCGGGCACGCCGCGGCGCTGGGGGTGAAGCCCGGCCCGATCCGGCTGAAGGACACCCGCAGCCGCTGGGGATCCTGCGCCCCGGACGGGACGCTCGCTTTCTCCTGGCGGCTGGTGATGGCCCCGGGCTGGGTGCTGGACTACGTGGTGGCGCATGAGGTCGCGCACCTGCGGGAGCTGAACCATTCCGCGCGGTTCTGGACGCTGGTGGCGAGCCGGACGCCCCATCGGGAGGCGGCGCAGGACTGGCTGCGGCGGCATGGGCCGGCGCTGCTGCGGGTGGGGTAGGGGACGGCCGGGCGGCGCGGGACGAGCCCGCTCCAAGTGGAAGGCGGGCATACGGCAAGGTGGGCCGGCGCCACGATTCCCGGCCACAAGGAGCGCCCTTGTCCGGGAGGGTCCGATGGCGACGTCATTCTACGAACTCAGCGTGCCGACCTTCCTGCAGACCGTGCGCGCCGTTGCGGGCTTCCTCGACCGCGCGAGCAGGCACTGCGCCGAGACGGGCGCCGACCCGGATGAATTCGTCGGGGCCCGGCTCTACGACGACATGGCACCCTTCCACTTCCAGATCGAAGCGGCCTGGCACCATGCCGTGTGGGGGCTGGAGGCCGCGAGGACAGGCGTATTCGAGCCGCCCGGCCTGGTCGGGCCGGTCCCCTTCGCGGAGCTGCAGGCCATGATGGGCAGGGCGGCAGCGGCGCTGGAGGCGTACACCCCCGACGAGGTCAACGGCTGGGCGGCCCGCGACCTGGACCTTCAGATCGGCCCGCGGCGCCTAGCCTTCACGTCGGAGACCCTGATCCTCTCGTTTTCGCTGCCCAACGTCCATTTCCATGCCGTCACCGCCTACGACATCCTGCGCTCGCGGGGCGTGCCGATCGGCAAGCGCGACTATGAGGGGCGGCTGCGCACCCGCCCGGCATAGCGCGGAGCGTCCGCCGAGGATCGGAGCAGGCCCCCGGCCGCCGGAACCAAGCCCGCACGAGGCGTCGACAGGCTCGGGGCCTGCCCGGCGGCGCCTATCGCCCCCAGGCTTTCCGGAGGGCCTCGGCCGGTGAGAGCTTGTTGGCCAGGCAGGCGCGTGCCAGGGCGAGCGCCGCTTCCCGGCTGGAGGCGATGGCGAGATGCCCGCCGCGATGGACGAACATCGCCCCGGCGATGCCGCAGGCCTTCTCCAGCTCGGCGTCCTGCAGGCCGCGCCAGGCTGCCGGCATGTCGAGGCGGTTGACGAAGCTGCCCTTCTCCGCCGGCATCGCCTGCACCTTCCATCGGCCATCCGCCTCCGGGCTCATCACGTAGAGGATGGGCATCGCCAGTTCGAAGGCCGGTCGCTGCCAGGGCATGCCCCGCGGCAGCTCCAGCAGGTCGGGATGGATTCCGCTCCGGCCCGCCTTGCAGTCCTCCCAGGCGCGCGCCACCGCCTCGTAGGAGAAGGCCGATCCGCGCTCCTTCTCGATCTGGCGTTCCACGGCGCCTGCGACCCAGTGGCTGGCCTCGAGGAAACGCTGGCGCTGCTCGGCCTCGAAGGCCGCGGGGTCCGACTGGCTCGGCGAATCCCAGGCGCCGTTGAACGCATCGACCAGGGAACACAGGTCGGTGGGGCCGGCGCGCTCGATCCCGTTGTCCACGAGGTCGACATGACGCACCACCTTGGCCTGGATGGCCTCCGCGATGCGCGCCACCGTCTCCTCGGTGACGGCCGGGAAGCCCGACTTCGCGAGAACGCCGCGCACGTAGCGATGGCCGAGGGACTGGCCGCTGGCGGGCTCGACGGCACGCCACACCAGCCCGGCGGAGCTCAGCGGTGCGCCGTTCGGGGCCGTGGGGGCGCCGGCCTGGTGGTGATCGAAGCGCCATGCGGCCGCATCGGCGCTGGCGCCCACGTCCCACACGATGTCCGCCGTCTTCAGGATCGCGTGGTCCCGGGTCCGGACCAGCGCATGGCCGCTGCCCTCCGCCCCCAGATCGAGCGCACCGGTCAGGATCACATAGGCCAGGCAGTCATCCGCATGGAAGGTGCCGCTGTGCGTGGCCAGCAGCGGGGGCCTGTCAGTGGGAAGCATCGTGATCCTGATCGATACGGAGGGAGGGGCGCCGTGGCCGTGCCGGGCCCCGGCCGTCAACGGGCGGCGGAGGCCTGTCATGGCCCCCGCCTCTACACCAGCCGGCCCGATCGGCCTACGGCCACAAGCCTTCCCCATGGCCGCGTTCGGCCATCAGGGCGGAACGGTGGTCCAGGCCCCGGCCCGTGCGGCCGGTTCAGCCCCGTCGGCTGATCCGGCGGACCGCGTCACCGGGTCGCGTCGCCCTGCTCCGCATCCTCCTGAAGCTCCGGCACGGCGGCCTGGAAGGCGGGCAGGGCGGCGCAGGCCGCCTCGGCCGCGCGGAGGCGCGGAACGGGCGACAGGTCGGCCCCGAAGCGCCGGGCATTGCCGAGCTGCGGCACCAGGCAGAGATCGGCGAGTGTCGGGGTGTCGCCGAAGCAGAAGGGGCCGGGCTGGCCGTCGAGCAGCGCCTCGCAGGCGGCCAGCCCCTCCTCGATGGTCTGGCGGGCCCAGCCCTGCACCTGTTCCTTCCCCAGCCCCAGCGCGCGCAGCCGGGTCAGGACCTTCAGGTTCTGCACCGGGTGGATGTCGCAGGCGATGGCCAGGGCGAAGGCGCGGATGCGTGCCCGCTGCTCCGGCGACCCCGGCAGCAGCGGCGGCGCGGGGTGGACCTCCTCCAGCCACTCACAGATGGCGAGGGACTGGGTCAGCACCGCCCCGGACCCCGTCTCCAGGGCCGGTACCAGCCCCTGCGGGTTCAGCCGCAGATAGGCCGGGTCGCGCTGGCCGCCATGGCGCAGGTGATGGGAGACCTGGTCCGCCGCCAGCCCCTTGAGGTTCAGCGCGATCCGCACGCGCCAGGCGGCGGAGGAGCGGAAGTAGCCGTGCAGGCGCATCCTGTCCGGCCTCCGCTCAGTCGAGCTTGATGCCCAGGTCGCGGATCAGCGGCAGCCAGGTGGCGCGCTCCGCCGCCAGCAGGGCCTGGAACTCGGCCGGGCCACCGGTCAGCGGCTCCAGCCCGATCTCGGCCAGCCGCCTGCGGATCGCCGGCTCCTGCATCGTGGCGCCCAGCTCGCGCGTCAGCACGGCCGCGACGTCGTCGGGCACGGCCTTCGGCGCCACCACGCCCTGCCAGGCATAGGCCTCGAAGCCCTGCAGGCCGAACGCCTCCTGCACGGTGGGCACGTCGGGCAGATCCTCCAGCCGGGTCTTCGACAGCACGGCCAGGGCGCGGATGCGGCCGGTGCGCAGGTACTCGGCGCCCGAGGGGTAGTCGATCACCATGGCGGGAACGGTGCCGGCCAGCATGTCGTTCAGCGCCGGTGCCGCGCCGCGATAGGGGACGTGGCTGAAGCGCAGCCCCGCCTCGCGCGACAGGCGCTCCATGGCGAGGTGGTGCGGCGAGCCGATGCCGGGCGAGGCCATGTCGATCGTCCCCGGCGCGGCCTTGGCCCGCTCGATCAGCTCGCGCGCGCTCTGCGCCGGGAAGTTCGGCGCGACGGCGAGGAAGAGCGGGAAGCGCGCCAGCAGGCCGATCGGGCGGAAGTCGCGCTCCGGCTCGTAGGGCAGGCGCTGGAACAGGCCGGTGTTGAAGACCAGCGTGCCGTTGTCCGCGCTGAAGATGGTGTAGCCGTCGGGCGCGGCCTTGGCGGCGGCCTCGGCGCCGATGTTGGTCGCGGCGCCGGGGCGGTTCTCGACGACGATCGGCTGCTTCAGCCGCCGCGACAGCTCCGCGCCCACCAGCCGGGCCAGGGTGTCGGTGCCGCCGCCGGCCGCATAGGCGACGATCCAGCGGATAGTGCGGTCCGGATAGGCGGCGGCCGAGGCGGCACGGTCCAGGAGCAGGCCGGACGGCAGGCCGAGGGCCGCGGCGGTGGCGAGCAGGGAGCGGCGACGGAGCGCGACGTCGGTCATCTCGGATTCTCCTCCCGGGCCGCTCGTTCCGGCGGCCCTGTCGGTGCATGGAAGATCAGGACGACCCGCGAGGGAAGCGCGGGCCAGGGATCAGGCGGCGGGCAGGATGGCGGCGCGGCACGCGCCGAAGCCGATGGGAACGGCGCCCGCGCGCGTGGCACGGGCGGTGAGGATCACCTCGTCCCCATCCTCCAGGAAGCGCCGCGTCTCGCCGGAGGGCAGCGCCACCGGCTCGCGTCCGCCCCGCGTCGTCTCCAGCAGGGAGCCGCAGCCCTCCCGCTCCGGCGCGGAGATCGTGCCGGAGCCGAGCAGGTCGCCCGGGTTCAGGTCGCAGCCGTTGGAGGCGTGGTGCGTCACCATCTGCGCCACCGTCCAGTACATGTGCCGCGCGTTGGACAGGGCGAGCCGGTGCGGCGCCATGCCCGCCGCGCGCATGGCCGGCGTCAGGATCGACACCTCCAGCGCCAGGTCGAAGCCGCCCTGCCGCTGGTCCGCCGCGTCGAGCAGATAGGGCAGGGGGGCGGGATCGCCCTCCGGCCGCGCCGGCTGGGGGATGCGGAAGGGAGCCAGCGCCTCCGGCGTGACGATCCAGGGGCTGACGGTGGAGCCGAAGTTCTTCGCCAGGAAGGGGCCGAGCGGCTGGTACTCCCAGGCCTGGATGTCGCGCGCCGACCAGTCGTTCAGCAGGCCGTAGCCGGCGACGTGCGCCGCCGCCTCGCCGACCGGGATGGGCTCGCCCAGCGGGTTGCCCGGTCCGATCCAGACCGCCAGCTCCAGCTCGTAGTCCAGCCGCTCGCAGGGCGCGTGGCGCGGCGCCGCGTCCTCCGGCCCCTTGAGCTGGCCTCTCGGCCGCCGGACCGGCGTGCCGGAGACACGCACCGAGGAGGCGCGGCCGTGATAGCCGATGGGGACGTGCTTGTAGTTCGGCAGGAGCGGGTTGTCCGGGCGGAACACCTTGCCGACATTGGTGGCGTGGTGGATGCCCACGTAAAAGTCGGTGTAGTCGCCGATCCGCGTGGGCAGGTGCATCGTGCAGTCCGCCGCCCGGTGCAGCAGCGGCTCCAGCGCCGCGCGGTGCGGGCTCCCCTCCGCCAGCAGGGCGGAGAGCTGCGCGCGCAACGCTTGGCGCGGCCCGGCGCCGAGGGCGAGCAGGTCGTTCAGCGCCGGGGCGGCCGCCAGCTCCGCCGCCTCCCGTGCCGCGCCGTCGAGCAGCGCGGCGGCGGCGGGCAGGTCGAGGATGGCATCGCCGATCGCGACGCCCCCGCGGGGCGTGCCGCCGGGCGGCGAGAAGACGCCCAGCGGCAGGTTCTGGATCGGGAAGTCCGGGTGGCCGTTCGCGGAGGCCACCCAGGAGCGGCGCGACGGGTCGTGCGTGGCGTCGGGCGTCGTCATCACGCGCGCTTCGGATCGAAATGCCTGTGCAGGCCGAGCCCGTAATCGCCATAGGCCTGCTGGAGCTGCGGCGCCTCGGCGGCGAAGCGGGTCACCTTCTGCGGGAAGCGCGTCTCGAACATGAAGGCGAGCGTGTTCTCCAGCTTGTGCGGCTTCAGCTCCACCGCGCTCGCCGCCTCGAAGGCGGCCATGTCCGGGCCGTGCGGCAGCATGGTGTTGTGCAGGGAGAAGCCGCCGGGCACGAAGCCGCCGCCGGTCTTGGCGTCGTAGACGCCCTCGATCAGCCCCATGAACTCGCTCATGACGTTCATGTGGTACCAGGGCGGGCGGAAGGTGTTCTCCGCCACCATCCAGCGCTCCGGGAAGATGACGAAATCGATGTTGGCCGTGCCTGGCGTCTCGGAGGGCGAGGTGAGCACGGTGAAGATCGAGGGGTCGGCATGGTCGAACAGCACCGGCCCGACCGGGGAGTAGCGGCGCAGGTCGTACTTGTAGGGCGCGTAGTTGCCGTGCCACGCCACCACGTCGAGCGGCGAATGCGGCAGCTCCGTCCGCCACAGCGCGCCGCCCCACTTCACCGTCAGTTGCGTCGGCGCGTCGCGGTCCTCATAGGCCGCGACGGGGGTGAGGAAGTCGCGCGGGTTGGCCAGGCAGTTGGCGCCGATCGGGCCGCGCTCCGGCAGGGTGAAGGCGCCGCCGTAGTTCTCGCACAGGTAGCCGCGCGCCGGACCGGCCGGCAGCTCCACCCGCAGCTTCACGCCGCGCGGGATCACGGCGATTTCGCCGGGCGCGATGTCGATGATGCCGAACTCCGTCCACAGCCGCAGCGCCCCCTGCTGCGGCACGAACAGCATCTCCGCATCCGCGTTGTAGAAGACCTCGTCGGTCATGGAGCGCGTGGCGAGATAGATGGAGGCCGCCAGGCCGGCCATGGACCCCGCATCGCCCGCGGTGGTCACGGTGCGGATGCCCTCCAGGAAGGAGGTCGGCGCCTCGGGCAACGGGATCGGATCCCAGCGCAGCGGGGCGGGCGGAAGCTCCACCTCGGCGCAGGGCGCGGTGCGCCACAGGCCGGGATCGACCCGCTCGAAGCGGCCCCAATGCGCCACGGTGGGACGGATGCGGTAGAGCCAGGAGCGCTCGTTGGAGGCGCGCGGCGCGGTGAAGGGCGAGCCCGAGAGCTGCTCGGCATAGAGCCCGTAGGCGCAGCGCTGCGGCGAGTTGCGCCCGACCGGCAGGGCGCCGGGCAGCGCCTCCGTCTCGAAGCCGTTGCCGAAGCCGGACAGGTAGGCGGTCTCGTTCGCCGCCGGGGTGGTGCCCGCGGCGAGGCCGGGGCGAAGCGTGACGTTCATGGCCTTGCTCCTCAGTGATCCAACTCGGCGGACTTCATCTCCGTGCCGTGCTCCAGGGCGCGCCACATCTCGACGTCGCGCTCGGCGGTCCAGATGCGCGGATGGTCGATGCCCTTCGCCTCGTCATAGGCGCGGGAGACGTCGAAGGGCATGCAGTGCTCGAAGATGACCCAGTGCCCGTATTTCGGGCGCATCGCCGACATGGCCTCGTCATAGACCTGCTTCAGCGAGCGGCCCTCGGCCACACCGCGCCTGGCGATGGCGAAGAGGTCGGCGGTGAAGTCGGCGGTGCCGGTCAGCCCCTCCTCGATCTGCGCGGGCGTGGTGAGCGAGGCGCCGCGCCCGGGGACCAGCGCCACCGGCTTCAGCGCGCGGATGGCGTCCAACGTGCCCGGCCAGTCGGCGAAATGCGCGTCGCCGCAATAGGGGGTGGCGCCGTATTCCACGCAGTCGCCGGAGAACAGCACGCGCTCCTTCGGCAGCCAGACGATGGTGTCGCCGGCGGTGTGGGAGCGGCCGATCTGGATGATCTGCACCTCCCGCTTCCCGAGCCAGAGCGTCATGCGCCTGTGGAAGGTGATGTCCGGCCAGGTGAGGCCGGGGATGCTCTCCTTGCCACGGAACAGGCGCGGAAAGCGGCCGATCTCGCTGTCCATGTCCTGCTGCCCGCGCTCCACGATCAGGTCGCGCGTGACGTCGGAGGCGATCACCTCCGCCCCCTCGTAGCCCGAGGCGCCGAGCACGCGCACGGCGTGGTAATGGCTGAGCACCACGTGCTTCACCGGCTTGTCCGTCACCGTGCGGATGCGCGCGATGACGTCCTGGGCCATGCGCGGCGTCGCCTGGGCATCCACCACCAGCACGCTGTCGTCGCCGACCACCACGCCGGAATTGGGGTCTCCCTCGGCGGTGTAGCCGTAGAGGCCGGGGGCGAGCTCGTCGAAGGAGATCGTCTTCTCGGCGAGGTCCTTGGTGCTGGCGAAGCCGGACATGCGGGTCTTCCTCCTCGTTCGGGTCAGGCGGTGACGGCGATGGTGCGGTCGGCGCCGGCGGGCATGATGCCCTCCCGCGCCTTGGCCAGCGCCGCGCGCAGCACGCCCATCTCGCCGATCTGGTTGCACAGGAGCAGGATCAGCCGGGCATTGACCAGCCGGCTCTGCTCCGGGGTCAGGTCCTGGTGGATGGCCAGCAGCGCCTCGTAGAACTCGTCGGGCGCCGCGATGTTCGGCCCGGTGTTCAGGGCTTGGGTGTTGGGCATGGCGGGTCTCCTCAGCCGCGGCCGGTGGCGCGGCGCAGCGCGGCGCGGATGGCGGCGGCGTCGAAGCCGCGCCAGCGGGCGCAGACATGCTGGTCCGGGCGCAGCAGGTAGACGGTGCCCGGCGCCGCGTCGTAGCGGGCGCGCAGCAGCCCCTCCGCATCCTCGAGCGCACCGCCGGAGGCGTCCGGGCCCGGCTCCACCAGGACGGGGCGCAGCGGCACGGGCAGGTCGCCCAGCGCCGCCATCCCCTCGCGCAGCGCCCGGCTGGCCGCGCCGCCATCGCCGAAGCCGACCAGGGTGAAGTCGCCGCCGACGGCATCGAGGAACCAGCCCGCGCGCCCCGCCTGCCGCACCGGCGCGTCGGCGGCCGGGGCGCCGGGGCACATCGGGCCGGCGAAGGGCTCCGCATCGGGGGTGCTCAGCGGCGAGGCGGCATAGGTGCTGGGCAGCGACAGCCGGCCGCTGTTCACCAGCCGCCGGGCGAAGGCGCAGTCGCGGGCCAGCGACAGGGTGGCGTCGCGGAAGCTGCGGCTGGCCTCGTTCTTCGGCGTGATGAAGTCGGTGGAGCGGGTGGAGTTCAGGATGTTCTCGTCCGCCGCCGCCACGCGTTCGGCGTCGTAGCTGTCGAGCAGGGACTCCGGCGCCTCGCCGCGCAGCACCAGGGCCAGCTTCCAGGCGAGGTTCTCCGCGTCCTGCACGCCGCTATTGGCCCCACGCGCGCCGAAGGGAGAGACGCCGTGCGCGGAATCCCCGGCGAAGAGCACCCGCCCGTGGCGGAAGCGCTCCATCCGCAGGCAGGAGAAGGTGTAGACGCTGACCCATTCCAGCTCGAAGGCCGCATCCCGGCCGAGCAGGGCGCGCACGCGCGGGATCACCCGGTCCGGCTGCTTCTCCGCCTCCGGATCGGCGTCCCAGCCGAGCTGGAAGTCGATGCGCCAGACCCCGTCCGGCTGCTGGTGCAGCAGCACGGACTGGTTGGGGTGGAAGGGCGGGTCGAACCAGAACCAGCGTTCCGCCGGGAAGTCAGCCTGCATGCGGACGTCGGCGATCAGGAAGCGGTCGCGGAAGCTGCGGCCCTTGCTCTCCAGCCCCAGCGCCCGGCGCACGGGCGAGCGCGCCCCGTCCGCGGCGACCAGGTAGTCGGCCAGCAGGCGATAGGCGCCGTCGGGGGTCTCCACGGTCAGCGCGACGCCCGCGGCGTCCTGGCTCACGCCCGTCACGCGGTTGTGCCAGCGGATCTCGATCTCCGGCATGGCCCGGGCGCGGTCCAGCAGGAAGCCCTCGACGTAGTACTGCTGCAGGTTGACGAAGGCGGGGCGGTGGTGGCCGCCCTCGGGGAGCAGGTCGAACTCGTAGACCGGGTCGTCGCGGTGGAAGACGCGGCCACGGTTCCAGGTGACGCCCTTCTCCACCATGGGGGCGCCGCAGCCCAGCCGGTCGAAGATCTCCAGTGTCCGCTTGGCGAAGCAGATGGCGCGGGAGCCGTGCGACAGCGCGTGGTCGTCGTCCAGCAGCAGCACCCGCTGCCCGTGCTGGGCCAAGTCGATGGCGGTGGCGAGGCCGACCGGACCGGCGCCGACGACGATCACGGGGTGGTGCACGGCCTCGGGCGCGGACTGGTCGGGGCAGCGCCGGTAGTCGAAGCGGAGGGACTGGTAGTCCACCTGCATGTCCGTTCCTTCCCTGGCTGAGCCGGCCCTGGCTGAACCGGTCCGCCGCGCGGCGGACCGGCCTCGGTGGCGCCGATGATTGTTTCAGCCGTGATGTTATGATCCATGCTATATCATCTCAGATGAGACGATACAAGGGGGTTTCGATGCCGCAAGAATCCGCCTGCGTCGCCCGGCCGCTGTGCCGCGATTGCACCACCCTGCGCCTGGCGGACTTCCTGCCCTATCGCATCTCCGTCGCGGCGGAGAGCGTCAGCCGCGCCTTCGCGGACCGCTACGAGGCCGAGTTCGGGCTGAGCATCCCCGAATGGCGGGTGATGGCGATCCTGGGGGAGGCACCGCCGCTGCCGACGCGGACGGTGATCGAGCGGACGGAGATGGACCGGGTGAAGGTCAGCCGCGCGGTGATCCGGCTGGTCGATCGCGGCCTTGTCTTGCGCCAGCCGCAGCCGGAGGACCTGCGGGCGCATGTGCTGCGGCTCTCCCCGCAGGGAAAGGAGCTGTACGAGCGCATCGTCCCCCGCGCCTGCGGCCTGCAGGCGGAGCTGGCGCAGGCGTTGACGGCGGAGGAGCTTGCCGCCCTGGACCGCATTCTGACCAAGCTCCATCGCCGCGCCCGGCAGCTCCTGGCGCCCGAGGCCGGGGCTTGACCCCACCCGCCGGCGCGCCGCGCCTCGGCCGTCAGCCGGGCCGCTGCGCGCGGCGACGCCTCCTGCGGGCCCATGGCGGGGGATCGCGGCTGTAGTGGGCCGGCAGGGCGGGGAAGGGGCACGGCCACCTGCATCCTGGCCCGGCCGGGCCAGGATGCGGGCGGCGCCGCATCAGGTCCCGGCCGCCACCAGGGCTTCGTGCGCCCAGCGCACCGGGACATGGCCCTGGGCGAGCAGCCGGTCATGGAAGTCGCGCGCGGCGAGGGGGGAGCGGCGTCGCATCGCGCGGATCTCCCGCGTGCCCAGCCAGTACATGGCGCGGCTGCCGGGGAATATCGTGTTGCGCACCACCTCGGCCGGCGCGCGCGCGGTGGGGAAGCCCGCCTCCTCGGTGTAGAAGCGCACCGCCTCCGCCTCGCTCCACTCGCCGCGGTGCAGGCGCAGATCGACCAGGACGAAGGCGATGTTGCGCCGCTCCGCCGCCAGTTGGAGCAGCTCCTCCCCGGGCGGGAGGAAGCCCGGCATCTCCCGCATCAGGTCCTGGGCATGGCAGGCCCAGCCCTCGACCATGGTGCCGGCGCCCAGCAGCGTCAGCCCCATCGCCGCATCCGTCCCCGCCACCCGCGCCAGCACGCCGGGGGCGGCACGGGCGCGGGCGTTCTGGGTGTGATGGCCGAGGCTGCCGTGATGCACCGCATGGGTGGAGCGGATGGCCGGCAGCGTCTGTCCCTCCGCCGTCCAATAGATGCTGCCGCGGCCGGGGCGGAAGGCGGGCGGCGAGCGGTACGACAGGAAGTACAGGCTCGGCGCCGCCAGGCGGAAGGCGGCGGGGATGGGGCGGAAGGTGAGGCCGTACTCCGACGCGGGCGTGACCAGCCCGGCGGCGGCGCGCATCGCCCGCTCGTGCCACACCTGATAGGCGGAGGGCGGGTCCGTGGCGACCGTGCCGCCCGCGATCTGCTCGCGCCAGCCGCATCCGGGGTTCCGCCGCGCCGCCTGCGCTTCCAGCTCGGCCGTCACCTCGGCGAAGGCGGCCTCGGCGTCGCGGATCGCCTCGGCGGTGCCGAAGGGCAGGCCGTGCACCGCGCGCAGGATCAGATCGAGATGGGCGTCGCCACAGGCGGGATCGGCATCCGGGCGGCCCTCCAGCGCATCCCCGAAGCGGGCGAAGGCCGCCGCCGCCCGGGCGGCCGGCGCCTCCCACGCCTCCTGCCATGCCGGGTGGCGCGGCAGCCTTTCCGTCATCAGGGCCGCCAGCGCCGCCGCCTCACGCCGGGCCCGCGTGACCCAGCCGCCAGGAAGGGGCAGGCCCTGCAGCCGCGCCAGGCCGTCGCCCAGGAAGTCCGGGATGGCCTCCAGCCGCGCCGTCACCGCCTCCGGCGGGCCGGCGCTCTCCGGCAGCAGCAGGGCGATGACGCCGAAGCCCGCCTCGCCCGTGTACCAGGCGGGATTGTGGAGCCGGGGGCGGCGCTCCAGCTCGGCCAGGGCCAGACGGATCGCGGCCGCCGCCATGCGCCGGTCCATCCGCTCGCCCGGATCGGCCGTCCCCGGCAGGGTGGCGAGGCGCCCGGCCAGCGCCTCCAGCCCGCGGCGCTCCTCCGCGACGGTGCCGGCGCCCGCGGGCGGCAGCCGGTCGTCATGCCCGGCCGCGCCCATGAAGGTCGCGTCCACCGGCCGGAAGCGCAGGTGGTGGTCGAGGAAGTCCTGGCCGATGCCCATGACGGACTGCCTCAGCCCGGCAGCGTCACCCAGCGCCGCTCCGCATGGGCGAGGATGATGGCGTCCACGATCTCCTGGCTCTTGGCGCCGTCGAAGAAGGTGCATTCGGGCGGCGTCCCGTCGAGGATCTCGTCCACGAAGTGCCGCACCAGGTTGCGGTAGTAGAGCGGCGCCCAGGGGGTGTTGACCGTGGTGCCGGGCGCGTAGTGCTCCGGCGCCAGCTCGACCTTGCGGAACTCCACCGCCTCGGCCGAGGCGACGTGCAGCGTCTCCGCCACGCCGTACTCCTGGATCAGCCGCGCCACCGCCGCGCCCTTGGTGCCATAGACGCGGATTTCCACGCCGGGGTAGTTGCCGACCGCGATGTAGGAGGATTGCAGCAGCCCGTGCGCGCCGGAGGCGAACTCCACGATCGCCACCGCAGCATCCTCCACCGCGATGCGGTGCCGGCCCTCGCCATGGCCGCGCACCACGCGCTCGGGGATGAAGTTGCGCATGGTGGAGGCGACGGCGGAGAAGTCGCCGCCCAGCCAGCGCATCAGATCCACGAGGTGCGAGCCGTAGCCGATGATGGCCGAGGGGATCAGCGTGTTCCAGTCCGCGCCCGGCGGCACTTGGCGCAGCGGGAAGTCGGGGTCGAGGAACTGCGAGTTCTGCTCGAAGCCGTGCACGTGCAGGATCTCGCCCAGCGTGCCGTCGAGGATCCAGCGCTTGATCTGCCGGATGGCGGGCGAGTAGCGGAAGGTGAAGCCCAGCTTGGTCCGCACCCCCGCGGCATCGGCGCGGCGGGCGAGGTCGAAGGCCGGCTCCGCCTCCGTCGCCAGCGGCTTCTCGCACAGCACGTGCTTGCCGGCGGCGATCACGTCGCGGCTCAGCGGCAGGTGGGTGTGGGTGGGGGAGCAGACGTCCACCATCCGCACCTCCGGGTCCTCCAGCATGGCGCGATGGTCGGTGTAGACCTTCCGCGCGCCGTACTTCTCCGCCATGGCGCGGGCGCGGTCCTCCTGCAGGTCGCAGATCGCGACCAGGTCGGCCCGGTCGCAGTTGGCATAGCCCGGCAGGTGCGCCTTGTCGGCCCAGGCGAAGGCCCCGATCACTCCGACGCCCAACTTTTCCGTCACGCGGCGATCTCCTCGGTGGTGGCGCGCGGCAGGCCCTGGGAGGCGACCTCCGCGGCGAAGTGGCAGGCGGCCCAGCGCCCCGGTGCGACGGCGGCGGGGGGCGGGGCGGTGGTGCGGCAGACGGCGCGCGCCACGGGGCAGCGCGGGTGGAAGCGGCAGCCCGCGGGCAGCGCGGCGGCGGAGGGCAGCTCGCCCGACAGCCGCACCCGGGCGCGGCGCTCGCCCGGGCGATGCTCCGGCACGGCCGCGACCAGCAGCCGGGTGTAGGGATGCGCGGCGGCGGCGATCAGCGCCTCGGCCGGCCCTTCCTCGACGATGGCGCCGAGGTACATCACCGCGATCCGCCCGGCCATGTAGCGGGCCACCGCCAGGTCGTGGGTGATGACCAGGATGGCGAGGCCGTGCCGCGCCGAGAGGTCCAGCATCATGTTCATCACGCCGGCCCGCACGGAGACGTCGAGCATCGAGACCGGCTCATCCGCCACGATCAGCTCCGGCCGCAGCGCCAGCGCCCGGGCGATGGCCACGCGCTGCAACTGCCCGCCCGAGAGGTCGGCGGGAAAGCGGCCGGCGAAGCGCGCGGCGGGGCGCAGCTCCACCTCCTCCAGCACCGCCTCCGCCCGGGCGCGGCGCTCGGCGCGGGTGCCGATGCCGTGGATGGCGAGCGGCTCGGCCACCGCCTCGGCGATGCGGTGCCGGGGGTCCAGCGCCTCGAAGGGGTTCTGGAAGATCATCTGCGCCCGGCGCCGATGCGCCCGCAGCGCGGCGCCGGACAGGGCCGCCAGATCCTCGCCACCGAAGCGCAGGGCACCGCCGTCGGGACGCTCCTGCAGCGTCACGATGCGGCCGGTGGTGGTCTTGCCGGACCCGCTTTCCCCCACCAGCGCCAGCACCTCGCCGCGCGCGAGGGTCAGGTCCACCCCGTCCACCGCCCGCAGCGGGGCGGCGGGCCGGCCCAGCAGCGCCGCCAGCATCCCGCCCCGCCCGGCGAAGGACTTCCGCAGCCCCCGGGCCTCCAGCAGCGGCGCGGTCATGCCGCCTCCCCCGGCACCAGGGCACGCGCCGGTTCCGGCCGCACCGCCCCGGCGAAGTGGCAGCGCGCGGCATGGCCCGGCGCCAGGGGCACCATCGGCGGCACCGTCTCCCGGCAGAGCGGCCGCGCCATCGGGCAGCGCTCCGCGAAGCGGCAGGCGGCGACCGGACCGGTCGCGACGAAGGGGGCGCCGGGCAGGGAGTCCACCCGCCGGCGCGGCCCGTGCAGCGACGGCTGGGCGCCGACCAGGGCGCGGGTATAGGGGTGGCCCGGCGCCTCGAAGACCGTGGCGGCGGGGGCGATCTCCACGATCTCGCCGGCATACATCACCGCCACCCGGTCGCAGGTCTCCGCCACCGCGCCCAGGTCGTGCGAGATCAGCACCAGCGTGAGGCCGAGCCGCCGGCGCAGCGCGTCCAGCTCGCCCAGGATCTGGTCCTGCACGATCACGTCGAGCGCCGTGGTCGGCTCGTCGGCGATCACCAGCTCCGGCTCCAGCAGCAGGGCGAGGGCGATCATCGCGCGCTGCCGCATCCCGCCGGACAGCTCGTGCGGATAGGCGGAGAGCCGCGCGCGGGGGATGCCGATGGCGTCGAACAGCGCCGCCGCGCGGGCCTCAGCCTCGGCGCGCGAGGCGCCGGGGCGGTGCAGGCGATAGGCGTCCACCAGCTGCCGCCGGATGGTCCGCACCGGGTTCAGCGCGTTCATCGCGCCCTGGAACACCACGGAGAGGCGGCTCCAGCGCACGTCCCGCATCGCCGGCACGCCACGGAAGCGCACGGGCCGCCCGTCCAGCAGCAGCGGCCGCCCGGCGAAGCGCACCTCGCCCGCCGTGAGCGCGGCATTCGCCGGCAGGACCTGGAGCAGCGCGGCGCCCAGGCTGGACTTGCCGCAGCCGCTCTCGCCCACCACCCCCAGCGCCTCCCCGCGCGCAAGGTCGAGCGAAACGCCGTCCACCGCGCGGATCGCCGTCCCGCCCAGCCGGTATTCCAGCCGCAGGTCGCGGACCGAGAGCAGCGGCGCCGCCGGGTCGGGCGGCGGGGCGGCGCCGGCCTCGACCGGCGGGCGGGGCGGGACGCGCTCGGCCATGCGGCGCAGGGCGGGGTTCAGCGACTGGTTCAGCGCATCGCCCAGCAGGTTCAGCGCCGCCACCAGCAACAGCAGGGCGAGGCCGGGGAAGACGGAGATCCAGGGCGCGAGGCGCAGGTGGCGCTGCCCCTCGAAGATCATCCGCCCCCAGGAGACGGCATCCTGGTCGCCCAGCCCGAGGAAGGAGAGTCCCGCCTCGATCAGCACGGCCGAGCCCATCAGCAGCGTGGCGTCCGTCACGATGGGCGGCAGCGCGTTGGGCAGGACGTGGCGCAGCAGGGTGCGCGCATCCGACGCCCCGGCGGCACGCGCCGCCTGGACGTAGGTGCGCTCGCGCAGCGCCAGCACCTGCGCCCGGGTGATCCGCGCCGGCCGCGGCCAGGTGGTCAGCGCGATGGCCGCCATGATCCACCCCGTTCCGGAGCCGAACAGCGCCACCACCAGCAGGGCGAGGAAGAAGGAGGGGATCAGCAGGAAGATGTCGAACAGCCGCCCCAGCAGCGTGTCCACCCAGCCGCCGTACCACCCCGCCAGGGCGCCCAGCGTGACGCCGAGCAGCACCGACAGCGCCGCCGAGCCGATCGCCACCAGCAGGGCCAGCCGCGCGCCCCAGACAAGGCGGGAGAGCACGTCGCGGCCGAAATTGTCGAAGCCGAGCCAGCTCTCCTCGCCCGGCGGCGAGTAGGGGATGCCGTCCATCGCGTGCGGGTCGGGCAGCGGCAGCACGGGCGCCAGCAGCGCGAGCGCCAGGGCCAGAAGAACCAGCGCGGCGCTGATGGCGGCGGCGGGGCGGCGGAGGGCGGCGATCATGGGCGCCCGCGCGGGCGGCGCGCTCCCGGGCGGCGCCTGGGCCGCTCCCGCCTCACAGCCGCACCCGCGGGTCGAGGGCGGCATAGGCGAGGTCGGTGGCGAGCGAGGAGAGCGCCACCGTGGCCGACATGGCGATGAAGGTGCCCAGGATGACGGGCGTGTCGCGCGCCAGGATGGCGTCGTAGAGCATCCGGCCCAGGCCGGGCCAGGAGAAGACGGTTTCCGTCAGGACGGCGCCGGTCAGCAGCAGCCCGACCTGGAGGCCGAGCACGGTGACGATGGGCAGCGCGGCGTTGGGCAGGGCGTGGCGCAGCAGCACGTCGCGTTCCGGGAAGCCGATGGCGCGGGCGGTGGCGACGTAGGGTTCCGTCATGGCCTCGGCGACCGCCGTGCGGGCGAGGCGGACATACTGGCCGACGGAGATGGTCATCAGCGACAGGACGGGCAGCACCAGGTGCCAGGCCACGTCCGCGGCACGCGACAGCCCGCCGGCGGTGGCGCCGGGCGTCGTCATGCCCATGGTGGGAAAGAGCGGCACCTGCACCGAGAGCAGCAGGATCAGCATCAGCCCCAGCCAGAAGACGGGCACGGAGAAGAGCGCCACGGAGAGGGCGCTGACCGCGCTGTCCAGCCAGGAGCCGGGGCGGCGCGCGATGGCTGCCCCGATCAGCGTGCCGAGGACCACCGAAAGGAACAGGCTGGTGCCGACCAGCAGCAGGGTGGCCGGCACGCGCTCCAGGATCTCGCCCAGCACCGGCTGGCGCGAGCGGAAGGAGAGGCCCAGGTCGCCCGTCGCCACCTGGCGGAGATAGACCCAGAGCTGCTCCAGGAAGGGGCGGTCGAGGCCGTAGCGCTCCCGCACCATGGCGAGGTAGGCGGGATCGGCGTTCTCCCCCGCCAGCAGGATGGAGACGTCGCCGGGGGCGAGGTGGATCAGCAGGAAGTTCAGCACCACCACCGCCAGCGCCACGGGGACGAGCTGCAGGCTCCGCGACAGCAGGACCCTGCGGAGCCGCACGGCTCAGCGCCCGGGCGGCTTCACGGCGTAGAAGCCGAACCAGGTGAGGGAGCGGTCGAAGCCCTCCGGCTCCACGTTGAAGCCCGACCAGCCGTTGCGGATCAGCGTGGTCTTCTGCTCGTCGAACAGCGCGATGTAGGGCAGGTCGCGCGTCACCATCGCCTGGATGCGGTGATAGAGCCCGCGCCGCTCCGGCCCGTTCGGCATGCCGGACGCCCGCGCCGCCAGCGTGTCCAGCTCCGGGTTGGAATAGGACATGAAGTTGCGCCCGCCCTCCGTGCCGAAATGCTCGCGATAGGCGTCCGGGTCGGGTCCGTAGCGGGTGAAGTAGCAGGAGATGTCGAAGTTCTTCTCCTGCTGCCGGCGGAACCAGGTGGCCTGGTCGAAGCTCTCGAGGCGCGCGTTGATGCCCACCTGGCGGAGCTGCTGCACCAGCACCTCCATCATCGCGCGGCAATCGGCCAGCACCGGGTGCGTGACCGCCAGCGCGAAGCGCCAGCCGCCGGCACCGCGCGGATGCCCCGCCTCGTCCAGCAGCCGCTCGGCCGCGGCGCGGTCGGGGGCGGGGAAGCTCGCCTCGCGGTTCATCATCTCGCCCTGGCTGGCGACGGAGGCGTGCATCTCCGGCTTCCACTGGCCGGCGAAGGCCAGCCGGTTCATCGCGTTGCGGTCGATGGCATGCCCGATCGCCTGACGCACGCGGATGTCGTCCAGCGGCTTGCGCGCTAGGTTGAGCTGGATGTCGCGGGTGAAGTGCGAGGGGGTGAAGACCACGCGCGGGTCCTGGCCACGGCGCAGCGCCGCGACCTCCGCCATCGGCGGCGCGTAGTCGAAGGGCAGGTAGGCGAAGCGCCCGGCGTCGAACTCGGCGCGCGCCACGGACGGGTCGGTGACGTGGCGGAACAGCAGCCGGTCCACCGCCGGCCGGCCGCGCGGGTAGTCGGCGAAGGCCTCCAGCTCCACCGCGCCGCCCTTCTCCCAGCGCACGAAGCGGAAGGGGCCGGAGCCGACGGGCGCGTTGACATAGGGGCCGGTGTCGAAGCCGTCCTGGTCCTGCCAGAGGTGCTTCGGATAGATCTTCGCCGTCCAGGTGGAGACCTGCCCGAGCATCGGCACGAAGCCCGTCTCCGGCGCATGCAGCCGGATCACCAGCGTCGTCGCGTCCGGCGCCTCGATCTCCTTCACCGAGCGCAGCACGACATAGGCCGGGTAGCGCTTGCGGATGATGGTGTCGTAGGTGAACTTCACGTCCTCGGCGGTCACGGGCCTGCCGTCGTGCCAGCGCATGTCGGGGCGCAGCCGGAAGGTGACGGTCAGCCCGTCCGCGCTGGTTTCCCAGGATTCCGCGACGTCGCCATAGACGGCGGTGCCGCGCGTGATGCCCCAGTCCAGCGCGACGAGGTGGCTGTAGACGTTGCTGGTGGGGCCGTAGCCGCCCGTGTCGGAGGCGAAGTTCGGGCTCAGCGTCCGCGGTTCCGACACCTGCGGCACCTGCAGCACCGATGGCGCCTGGGCCGAGGCGGCACCGGGCAGCGCGAGCGCGGCCAGCAGGCCGCCGACCATCAGGGCACGCCTCAGCATTCCCGTCCTCCTCCGATCCCCAGCCAGTCGGCGAACGCTATCAAGCGGCGTTCTCCGCCGCCAAGCCTTCCACGCCGCCGTGTTTGCCGGCATGTGGAAGTCTCCCGCCCGGGACGGCCGGCCGCTCAGGCGGCGGCCGCGGCGAGCGGGCCGCGGTCGAGCGCCGCCGCCCCGTCCTTCAGCACCAGGCGCAGCCGCGCTGCGTCTTCCAGCACCCGGATCTCCTCCAGCGGATCGCCTTCCACGGCGATCAGGTCGGCCCGGTAGCCGGGGCGCAACTGTCCCGCCTCATCCCCCAGGCCCAGGCAGGCGGCCGCGTCGCGCGTGCCCGCCAGGATCGCCTGCATGGGCGTCATCCCCGCCTCCACCATCAGGCCGAACTCCACCGCGTTGCCCCGGTGCCGGAAGGGTCCGAGATCGGTCCCCAGCGCGATCCGCACGCCGGCGGCCAGCGCCCTGGGAAAGCTCTCCGCCTGCCGGCGCCGCAGCCCCTCTGCCCGCGCCGGCACCTGCTCCGGCAGCAGTGCCGGATCGCGCGCGCGGATGGCCAGCACCTCGCGGAAGACGGCGAAGGTCGGCACCAGCCAGGTGCCCTGGCGGACCATGCGCTCGATCTGCGCCTCGGTCAGGGCGGCGCCGTGCTCCAGGCTGTCCACCCCCGCCTCCAGCGCCATCTCCACCCCCTCGCCGCCATAGGCGTGCACCATGGCCGGCAGGCCGGCGCGGTGGGCGGTGTCCACGATCGCCCGCACCTCCTCTGGCGCGAACTGCGGCACCAGCGGCCCGCCGATGCGCGAGGAGATGCCGCCGGTGGTGCAGAACTTGATCCAGTCGGCCCCGGCCATGACCATCTCGCGCACCTTGCGGCGGCAGTCCTCCGGCCCGTCGCAGCGGCCGTCCGGCAGGCCGGGCAGCTTCGGGAAGTCGCGCTCGATCCCGGCCGGCAGCCGGTGGTCGTTGTGCCCGCCCGTCTGGCACAGCAGGTTGACGCTGATGCGCAGGCGCGGCCCCGCGATCAGCCCGGCTTCCACCCCCGCCTTCATCCCCGCATCCAGTCCGCCGGCGTCGCGGATGGTGGTGAAGCCGCTGCGCAGCGTGTCGCCCAGGATGCGCGCCGTCTGCAGCACGGCCAGCGTCGGGGAGACCTGCGCCCGCTGCGCCCAGCTTCCCTCCGGGCTGGCGAGGTGGTCGTGGCAGTCGATCAGCCCCGGCATCACCGTCAGCCCGCGCGCGTCCCAACGGACGGCGCCGGCGGGGCAGGGCAGCTCCGCCTCCGGCGCCACCGCGGCGATGCGGCCCTCCGCCACCAGCAGGGCGTGCGGCCGGTGTCCCCGGTCCCGGCCGCTGCCGTCGATCAGCCGGGCACCCGCCAGGTAGAGCGGCGGGGCGCCCGGCCCGCCGGCCCCCGACGCGGCCAGCCCAGGCTCAGCCACGGCCGTCCAGCGCCGCGTGGTCGTGCTGCTCGCCCAGCGCGTAGTGGCCGGCCATGGTGCCGCCATCCACCCGCATCTGCTGCCCGGTGATCCAGCGCGCCTCCTCCGAGGCCAGGTAGGCGACGAGGCTCGCTACTTCCTCCATCTCGCCCAGCCGGCCGAGCGGGATCATGCGGATGTAGCTGTCGCGATAGGCAGCGGAGATGTTCTGCTCGTCGCGCTGCGAGGGCACCTCGATCAGCCCGGGCGCCACCGCGTTCACCGTGATGCCGTGCGGCGCCAGCTCCATCGCCAGCACCTTGGTCAGCATCACCAGCCCCGCCTTTGAGGCGCAGTGCGCCGCCCCGCGCACCCGCCCCATCTCGGCGGAGAGGGAGGAGATGTTGACGATCCGCCCGCCCCGCCCGCGTGCCACCATGCCCTTCGCGACGTGCTTGCAGGCCAGGAACGGGCCGGTGAGCTGCACGGCGAGCTGCCGCTCCCAGTCCGGCAGCGGCGTGTCCAGCACCAGCTTGTGCAGCACCACACCGGCATTGTTGACCAGGATGTCGATGCCGCCGAAGCGGGCCTCCACCGCCGCCGTCATGCGCGCGACCTGCGCCTCGTCGGAGACGTCCACCGGCACCGGCTCCGCCAGCCCGCCCGCGGCGCGGATGGCGGCGGCGGCGCGTTCCGCCGCGCCCAGGTTGATCTCCGCGATCGCCACCTGCGCCCCCTCCGCCGCCAGGCGCTCCGCGATGGCGAGGCCGATGCCGGTGCCGGCGCCCGTCACCACGGCGACCTTGCCGCGAAAGCGTGGGTTGGGCTGCTCCGCCATGGCGGCCTCCTTGCGTCTCGAGGGCTTCCCGGGCGGGCCGCCGCCGGCATGGTCGGGCCGCAGGACGCGCCGGGAAAGGGGCGGGCCGCCGTCATGTTTCCCAGCATGCGGAAGCCGGGCGGGACAGGCGGCCTGCGCGCGTCCCGGCGGCAGGGACGGGGTGCCCCCTGCCGGCCGGGTCAGGCGAAGAACACCTCGTCCAGCGTCGCGCCCGAGAGGGTGGAGAGCGCGCCGGGCAGGTGGGTGAAGCCCTGCACCCGGCGGTCCATGCCATAGCCCTGGCTGCGCCAGGCGAGGCCCACCAGCGGCACCTCCTCCAGCGCCGCGCGCTGCATCTCGCGGTAGATCTCGATGCGCTTCGCCGCGTCGAACTCCGCCCGGCCGCGCGCCAGCGCTGCCACGGTGCGCGGCGCGCTGAGGCCGAAGGAACGGCCATGGGTGGCGGAGAGCGAGGTATCCATCACCACGCTCAGCCCGTCCGGGTCGTTGCTGTCGGCGCTGACGCCGTGGATGGCGATCTCGTACTGGCCGCGCGTGCCCAGGGAGACGCGGGTGGGCCAGTCCGGCAGGCGCAGCTCCGCCTGGATGCCGATGGCGGCCAGGTGCTGCTGCACCACCTCGGCCGTGTCCTTGTGCATGCCGTACTGCGCGGTGGCGAGCAGCGTCGTCTGGAAGCCGTTCGGCACCCCCGCCTCGGCCAGCAGCGCCTTCGACCGCCCGGGATCATAGGCCCAGCCGCGCGCGAGCCGCTCATCGTACCAGGGCGTGCCGGGGGCGATCGGCACGCCCTCCAGCACCGCGCCGCGGCCGAAGAAGGCGGCCTTGACGATGTCCTCGCGCCGCACCGCATGGGCGACCGCGCGGCGCACCCGCGCATCGGCGAAGGGCCCCCGGCTGCCGTTGAACAGGATGTCCATGAAGGGCCCGTTCTGCGTGTCGAGCTTCAGGCGCGGATCGGCCTCGATCGCGCCCATGGACTGCCAGGGCACGTACTCGATCATGTCCACGTCGCCGGATTGCAGCGCCACGGTGCGCAGGCTCTCGTCGGCATAGACGACGAAGCGGATGCCCTTCACCTTCGGCACGCCGCGATAGGGGTAGCGGTCGAAGGGGACGAGGTCGATCGAGGTACCGCGCTCCTGCCCGGCGATGCGGAAGGGGCCGGCGCCGATCGGGTCGGCGGTCGTCGACTTCCGCGACAGGATCGGCATGTTGTAGTTGCCGAACCAGTTCGGGACGGTGGCGATGGGCTCCTGCATCACCAGCCGCACCGTGTGGTCGTCCGGCGTCTCGATGCGCGCGACCTGCTGGAACTGCGCGCGCATGTAGGCGGTGGATTTCTCGCCGGCGATCTGCTCGATCGACCACTTCACGTCGGCCGCCGTCACCGGGTCGCCATTGTGGAAGACCGGCTCGCGCCGCAGCCGGAAGATCCAGGCATCGCCGTCGCGCGACCAGGATTCCGCCAGCTCGCCGCGCAGCTCGCCCTGCGCGTCGTAGGAGACGAGGCGACGGTGGGTCAGCAGCTTGATGGTGCCCGCCGAGGCGCCGGCGCTGATCCAGGGCGACAGGTTCGGCGGAAAGGTGGAGAGGCCGAAGCGCAGGATGCCGTTCGCCGGCTGTGCCCGCGCCGGGGCGCGCAGCGCAGCCACGGCGGCTCCGGCCGCCAGCAGGCGGCGTCGCGTGGTGGTCAGGCGGTCGGTCATGCGGGTCGCTCCCGGCGGCGGGGGTTGCGTGTCGGAGGGCGGGCGGGTCAGCCCAGCGCCGCCAGGACCTTGGCCGTGGCGCTGCTGATGTCGCCCAGCTTCTCGCCGGCCGCCACGCGCGCCTGGGTCCGCAGCCCGCGCTCCTGCCGGGCGATGGCCTCGCGCGCCTCCGCCTCCGCCTCGGCGGGCGGCAGGATCAGCACGCCGGAATCGTCGCACAGCACCGCGTCGCCCGGCATCACCACCACGCCGCCGATGGCGATCGGCACGTTCAGCCGCCCGGCCACGTCGTAGCCGCGCGTGGTGATCGGCGCCATGCCGCGGCACCAGAGCGGGAAGTCCGACGCCTCCACCTCCTCCAGGTCGGTGCAGGGGCCGTCCACCACCCCCGCCTTTGCCCCGGCCGCCTTGGCCGCGACGGTCACGCCGCCGCCCCAGCAGGCGTGGCGGTCGTCGCCTAGCCGGTCCACCAGCAGGATGTCGCCCGGGCGCAGCAGCCCCAGCGCGTGGTGCAGCAGGGTGGAATCCTGCGCCGGGATCTGCAGCGTCACCGCCGTGCCGGCGACGCGCTTGTTGCGCAGCGCCGGCTGCACGCGGCGGTCCACGAAGCCCCAGTGGCGCCAGTGGCCGACGGTCGCCGTCTCCGTCTGCTCCAGCAGCGCGATGACCTCGGCGCTGATCTGCGGTGCGCTCTTCTCCACCACGTATGTCGGCATCGTCCAACCCCTCACTCGCGCGCCAGCGCGCGCTGGAAACCCACGAGGCGCTCGACCAGCAGCACGACGGCCAGCGCCACCACGATCAGGGCCATGGCCAGCGCCGCGACCAGCGGGTCGGACCGGCTCTCGGCATAGCGGAACATCTCCACCGGCAGGGTGGAGAGGCGCGGCCCCACGACGAAGAGGCTGATCACCGTCTCGTCGAAGGAGACCAGGAAGGCCAGCGCCGCCGCCGCGACCGCCCCGGGGGCGGCGAGCGGCAGCGTCACCCGCAGCGCCGCGCGCAGCGGCGTGGCCCCCAGGGTCCAGGCGGCCTCCTCCACCTCGCGCGGGACGGCGGCGAAGGCCTGGACCATGATCCGCACGGCGAAGGGGATGGCCACCAGCGAATGCGCCAGCACCAATCCCGGCCAGGTGGCCACCAGCCGCAGCGGCTGGAAGGCGAGCAGCAGGGCGAGGCCCAGCACCAGCGTCGGCAGCAGCAGCGGCGCCGCCAGCAGCCCGGCGATCACGCCCTTGCCGCGGAACTCCAGCCGGGCGAGCGCATAGGCGGCGGGTCCCCCCGCGAGCAGCGCCAGCGCCGCCACCAGCAGCGCCAGCATCAGGCTGGTCCCCAGCGCGCCCATGAGCTGCCCGTTGGAGAACAGCGCCGCGTACCAGCGGGTGGAGAAGCCCGGCGGCGGGAAGGTGAGGTAGTTGCCGGCGCTGAAGGAAACGACCAGCACCACCAGCCCCGGCGCCAGCAGCAGCGCATAGCCCGCCAGCGCGAAGAGCCGCAGCAGCGGCCCCGGCGCGGTGACCGGCCGCATCCGCCCGCTCACGCCGCGCCCCTGGAGCGCTTCGCGACGCCCGTGACCACCCCGCGCAGCAGCACCAGCGCCAGCAGGGCGAGCAGCAGCAGCATCGCCAGCACCGCCGCCACCGGCCAGTCTACGGTCAGCAGCGCCTGGTCGTAGATCTCGGTCGCCAGGGTGAAGACCCGCCCGCCGCCCATCAGCCGCGGCGTGACGAAGGCCGAGACCCCCAGCACCAGCCCGAGCAGGAAGGCCCCCAGCAGCGCGGGCGCGGCCAGCGGCAGCGTCACCCGCAGGAAGCTGCGCGCCCGGTTGGCGCCCAGCGTCGCCGCCGCCTCCTCCAGCACCGGGTCCAGCCGCCCCAGCCCCGCGATCAGCACCAGCACGGCATAGGGCATCAGGCTCTCCGTCAGCCCGATCCAGACCCCCGTCCAGTTGTTGATGAGCGGCACCGGGCCGGAGGTCAGCCCCAGCCAGGACAGGGTCACGTTGATCAGCCCCACATCCCCCAGGATCGCCCGCCACCCCACCACCCGCGCCGTGCCCGAGACCAGCAGCGGCGAGATCGCCAGCAGCGCCAGCAGCGTCCGCCAGCGCGGCGCCGCCCGCCGCACCACCAGCACCACCGGCAGCGCCAGCGCCGCCGCGATGGCGGAACACCCGGCCGAGAGCACCAGCGTGTCCCAGGCCAGCCCCCAGGTGAAGGCATCCCCCGTGACCTTGGCATAGGTGTCGAGGGTGAGGGCGGTCTCCATCGCCCCCGTCTCGGAGGTCCGGTTCAGGCTGATCCGGAACAGCCCCGCCATCGGCCAGAGGAAGGCGAGCGCCATGACGGCGAGGGCGGGGGCGCTGAGGAGCCAGCCGGTCATGCGGCGTGGCTCCGGACCCCCGGGGGGAAGGCGCTGCGTTGCCCCCCGTGCCCCGTGGCGTCAGCGCGCAGGCACGCCTCGGCCACGCGGCGCCAGACTGCCGGCGGGGTCCGGGGGGGCGACGTATGCGTCGACCGCCCCCGGCGGAGGGGGTAGCGGGGGCTCGACGCACTGCGTCGAGGCCGAAGGCTGCGGAGCCTCCCCCGAGGGGCCGGCGACACGACGCTCACGCCGGGAACACCCGCACATCCTCCGCCCGCAACGCGAGCCGCACGGCATCGCCCGGCCGCAGGGCGGCGGCGGGGTCGTAGGCCGGCAGCTCCGCCTGGACCGGCCCGGCGGGGGTTTCGGCCTCCAGCCAGACGATCTCGCCCGTGTAGGTTCGGCGCAGCACGCGGCCGTCCAACGTCACGCCTTCTGCCGGGGAGGTGCCCGGCGGCAGGAGGCGGACGCGGTGGGGGCGGAGGAAGGCCTCGGCGCCGCCGACCGGCAGGCCAGGGGCGATGGGCAGGGCGGCCCCGCCGGTGCGGAAGACGCCGCCGGGCTCAACCGTGCCGGAGAGGCGGGTGGCGCGGCCGACGAAGCCGGCGACGAAGCGGGTGGCCGGCTCCTCGAACACCGTCTCGGGGGAGGCGAGCTGCTCGATGCGGCCCTGGTTCATCACCGCGACCAGGTCGGCCATGGCCAGCGCCTCGCTCTGGTCGTGGGTGACGAAGACGGTGGTGATGCGCAGCCGCTGCTGCAGGGCGCGGATCTCGTCGCGCACCTCCTCGCGCCGCTTGGCGTCCAGCGCGGAAAGCGGCTCGTCGAGGAGGAGCAGGTCGGGCTCGATGGCCAGCGCCCGGGCGAGCGCCACGCGCTGCTGCTGGCCGCCCGACATGGCGCGGGGCTTGCGGTCGGCCAGCGCCTCCAGCCCGACCAGGGCCAGCGCCTCGCGGGCGCGGCGGAGGCGCTCGGCGCGCGCGACGCCGCGCATCTCCAGGCCGAAGGCGGCGTTGGTCGCGGCGCTCATGTGCGGGAACAGGGCGTAGGACTGGAACACGACGCCCATGTTGCGCCGGTGCGGCGGCAGGGCGGTGACGTCCTGGCCGGCCACGATCACGCGACCGGAATCCGGCGCCTCCAGCCCGGCGATGATGCGCAGCGTCGTCGTCTTGCCGCAGCCCGACGGGCCGAGGAGGGCGAGCAGCGCGCCCTTGGGCAGTTCCAGCGAGACGTTGTCCACCGCCGGCGCGCCGCCCGTGCCGAAGCGGCGGGACAGCCGCTCCAGCACCAGATGCGCCGCCGCCTGGCCCAGGGGCATCAGCGGGCGGCCGCGGTCATCACCTCGCGGCGCCAGCGCTGGTTCCAGCCGTCGCGCAGGCGCACCGCCTCCAGCCACTCGATCGGCGCGATCCGCTCGCGGTACTGGGGCGCGAGGGCGGTGCGGCCGATGGCCGAGGCCGTGCGCTGCGCCTCGACATTGGTGGGGCCGTAGAACATGCGGTCGGTGAAGGCGACCTGCGCCGGGGTGGAGAGGGCGTGGCGGAGGAAGGCCAGCCCGGCGGCGCGGTTCGGCCCGCGCGCCACGAGGTTGATGGTGTTGATCTGGAAGGCCGTGCCCTCCTGCGGGATCACCGTGCCCAGCCGGCCCTTGGACTGGTCGCTGTAGAGCTGCGCGCGCGCGTTCCAGCCGGTGGCGAAGCGCACCTGCTCGCTCAGCACCATGGAGTAGCCGTCCGGGCTGGGCTCGAAGGTCTGCACGTTGGGTGCGATCTGGCGCAGCAGGGGGATGGCGGCGCCGATGTTCTTCCAGTCGCCCGAGGCGTGGTGGGCCAGGATGCCGACCATCGCCAGGGCCTGGATGTTGGGCAGGGTGGTGAAGGAGACCTGCCCCTTCCAGGCCGGGTTGGCGAGGTCAGCCCAGCGCGTGGGCGCCGGCTGCACCCGCTGGGTGTCGTAGATCAGCACCAGGTGGTCGTAGGTCACCGCCGGGCCGCAGCCATTGCCCGAGGCGCGGGCCTGCTCGTCCAGCGCGGCCAGCTCCGGCACCTCGGCGGCCGTCAGCTTCTCCACCAGCCCCTCGGCGCAGGCGGCGGCCGCGGTGGTGGCGTCCATGATGACCACGTCCACCTGCGGATCCGCCTTCTGCGCCCGCAGCGTGCCCAGGAACTGCGCGCTGCCGCCGATGCCGGGGTCGCCGTACTGCACCGTGACGCCGCTGGCCTGGGTGAAGGGCTTCACCACCACGTCCAGGTAGTTGTCGCGGAAGATGCCGCCATAGGTCAGCAGGGTCGCCGTCCCGCCCGGCGCGGCGGCCTGAGCGCGGGCTTCCCCGGAGGTCGCGGCGAGCGCCGCGGTGAGCGCGGCGGCGAGGTAGCGAAGGCGCATGGGCGTGATCCTCAGGAAGCGCGTCGGGACAGTCGCTGGTCGCGGACGGAAAGGAAGGCCGCCCGCGTGGCGGGCGACGGGCGGCAGGCGAGGAGCCTCCATATGGAACCGGGCGGCGAGGGCGGATGCAAGTGGGGGGGGGCGCATGGCCGGGACCGCTCCCGGTCGTGGAAGGCACATGTGCAGCAAGCTTTGTGCCGGCGTTGCGGAGCGATAAGCGCTTCCCCACCGCGTGGTATGCGCGGACCGCCTTCTCGACACCATTCCGATCAGGGACGGGCGTGCGGCGGCGGCCGGAGTTCTGGTCACTGGCAAGTGGCGGGCGGGGCCTCTATCCTAGCCAGGATAGGCCACACATCGGGAAGATTGCCTTGAGTTTGCCCAACACACCGGAGGCCTTCCCCTCGCCGGCCGATGCAGGGAGTACCGCGAGCCGGCTTGCATCGCGCTTGCGCGAGGCAGTACTGCGGCGCGAGCTGGCGGTTTTGATGCAAGAACGCAACGTATTGCGCGCGGAGGTGGAGGCTCAGCGTTTGGCCGTCGCCAGGGCGGAGGAGAAGGGCGCCGAGCAGGCTGCGGAGGCTGAACGGCTTCGCCGGGAGCTGGCCGAGGCTCGGAGGCTGGTCTCTGCCATCTACGCCTCGCGGTCCTGGCGGCTCGCCAAGCCGGCGCGTGGCTTTTCCATCGTGCTGCGCCGGGTGCTGGGCCGTGGGCACCGGTCCGACGTCCCGCTGCTACCAGCGCCGGATTCGGCCTCCCCGGGCGTCGACGCTGCGCCCATCCAAGCAACGCCAGACGGCGGCGCCTGCCCGCCCCGGCCAAGTGGGCGGGGCACGATCCTGGTGGCCGCGGACTTCCTGCCGCTCCATGACCAGTCGGCCGGCGGGCTGCGGCTCCGGACCCTGATGGAGATCATGGCCCGGTGCGACTGGTCCATCATCTTCGGCTCCCTCTTGGATCTGGACCACCAGCCCGGCGTGCTGGGTCAGCTACAGGGGCGTGCGCGCTACGAGGAGTCACTGCGCGCGGCCGGCGTTTCTCGCTTTCTCTATGGTACGGACGAGATCGGCCGCTGGCTGGCCGAGGAGGGACGTGGGCTCGACTGGGCCTTCCTGTCCTTCCCGGCTGTCGCCGAGGCGTTGCTGCCGCTGGTGAGAAGTTATTGCCCGACGGCACGCGTGGCCTATGACATGGTTGATTTCCACGGCGTGCGAATGGCCCGGGAGGCGGCCCTGCGCGACGACGTGGAGCTGATGCTCCGGGCGGAGCGCCAGCGCAGCATCGAGATCTCCTGTGCCCGCGCTGCCGATGTGACCCTGGCTATAACGATCGAGGAGAAAGCGGCGCTGCTTGAGCTGGTGCCGGATGCGGTGGTGGAGGTGCTGCCCATCGTCGTGGAGGTGCCTGAACCGGCGCCGCCCGGGCCGGCGAAGCGGGACGGGATACTCTTCGTCGGCGGCTTCTGGCACCAGCCGAACGGCGACGCCGTGCATTGGTTCGTCGAGGAGATCTGGCCGCTGATCCGTCGGGAGGCGCCCGACGTTGTGTTCCGTATCGTTGGTGCGAACGCGAGCGACGAGGTGCTGGCTCTGGGAACGCGGCCAGGGGTGGAGGTACTAGGCTTTGTGCCGGACCTTGGCCCACTCTACGATCGTAGCCGCGTTTTTGTCGCGCCGCTGCGCTACGGCGCCGGCATGAAGGGGAAGGTCGCACAGAGCCTGGTCCACGGCTTGCCAGTGGTGGCCACCCCCATCGGAGCGGAGGGCATGAAACTCCACGACGGCGTGCATTTGCTGGTCGCCGAGGAGAAGCAAGGCTTTGCCGAGGCAGTGCTGCGCCTGCTGAGCGACGACGGGTTGTGGTCGCGTCTGTCAGACCATGGCCGCGACTACATCGCTAGGACGCTCTCGGTGGATGTGGTGGGCCAGCAGCTGAAGGCGCTGCTCGATGGCTAGGATCCTCAGTGTAGGCATCTACATGTCCGATCGCCCGAACACGGCGGCGCACCTGATCCACGAGCTTGCCACCAGCGCAGATCACTGCGTGGTCCAGCGCTGGATCGCGCTCGCCCCAGAGGGGCGGGGCCGCTACGACCTGCCCTCGACGGAAATGGTCGTGACTGTGCCCACGCCGAAGTTCGTCCTGCTAGACGAGCTGACTGAGGACGCCGCGGAGTATGACTGGGTGCTGCTGTGCGATGACGACATCGAGGTGGGGCCAGGCTTTCTGGACCGGCTCATCGGCTTGTCCGAGCGCTTCGGATTCGCCCTGTCTCAGCCTGCGCGCACGGCGGATTCCTTCACTGACCATCCGATCGTGCAGGTGATGCCGGGGCTCCTGGCCCGCCGCACCCGCTTCGTGGAGATCGGCCCACTCACATGCATCAGACGCGATGCGGTTCCGCTGTTACTGCCGTTTGGCGAGGGCGGAGGCATGGGTTGGGGGCTAGACTTCATCTGGCCCGTGCGGATGGAGAAGGCCGGGCTGCACATGGGAATCGTGGACGCGGCGCCGCTCACCCACCGCATCCGCCGCTCCGTCAGCAGCTACAGCCACTCCAGCGCGTACCGCGCCATGTGCACGATGCTCGCCCGCGAGCAGCACCTCTCCCTCGACGAGGCTTTCTCCGTGGTGGAGGCCTATGCGTAATGCCCGAGATTTCGGCGTTGCTGACCACGCACAACCGAGCCTCGCTGTTGCCCCGCGTGCTGGAAGGACTGGAACGTCAGAGTCTTGATGCCTCGCGCTTCGAGATCGTGGCGATCGACGACGGCTCTACGGATGCCACGCAGTGGGTGCTGGACGCTTGGCGGGACCGGCTACCGCTGCGGATCGTACGGCAGAATCAGGCCGGGTTAGCAGCCGCCAAGAACCTTGGGGTTTTCCTGGCGCGGGCGCCGTTGCTCGTCTTTCTCGATGACGACGACGTGGCCGAGCCGGATCTGCTTGTTGCCCATTTGGCCGCTCATATCGCCTCTCCCGACCAGACGGTAGCGGTGCTGGGCAGGACGACGCTGGCTCCTGACATCGCAGCCATGCCAGTAATGCGGCACGTGACCGAAGTCGGCTGCCAGCTCTTCTCCTATGGCTCGATGACGTCGGGACAGGTGATGGACCATACGGCGTTCTGGGGCGGGCGCAGCTCCTGCAAGCGAGGCCTGCTGGTGCGAAACGGAGTGTTTCACCCGGACTTTCGCTTCGGCTGCGAGGATATCGAGCTTGGTTACCGTCTAGCGCGGCATGGACTGCGCGTGATCTACGAACCAGCGGCCCATACAGTGATGATCCGAGCGATCGGCTTCGATCAGTTCTGCGCGCGCTCCTACCGCCAGGGGCGGTCGCAGTACCGCTTTGCGCAGATGCACGCGGATCCACAGGTCCGTGCGTATTGCGAGATTGAGCCCGCGGGGGAAGCGTGGGCGCATCGGCGCGGCCGCTATGCCGCGCATCTGCGCTGGACACGGCAGCTCGACCGGCTGGCGGCCGCGCGGGAGCAAGCTGGGCTGCCATCGCATCCGGTGCTGCAACCCGTGCTAGATGCCGCCTATCGGGAGGCCTTCTTCCTCTCGCGGGCCAAGGGAATCGCTGATGCGGCCGCGCTGACGCCGGTGCCACAGGCCATGCCCAGGCAGGGTGCGCGGTCCATGCTCGAATACGGCCTCGCCCCGGCCTGCTGAGGAGCGACGCAATGTCCGACACTGCCGCCGCCAATCCCTACGACCGTTCTTTCTTCGATGCGCAGGCTTCTGACAGCCTGCAGTCCGCGCGTGCCGTGTTACCGGAGCTGTTCCGGTACGCATGTCCTGACAGCGTGCTGGATGTCGGCTGTGGCGTAGCGACTTGGCTGCGAGTGGCGGGAGAGATGGGCGTCCAGGATCGGCTGGGCGTGGATGGGGATTATGTCGACCGAACCGCCCTGATGGTGCCGGAGGAGTTGTTCCTTCCCGTGGATCTGGCCCAGCCGGGACTGACCGATGCGGTGACGGCGCGCCACCCGCAGCGCTTCGACCTGGTGATGTGCCTAGAGGTGGCGGAGCACCTGCCCTTCGAACGCTCGGCAGGGGTGGTGCAGGAGCTTTGCGCGCTCGGGGACTTGATACTGTTCTCCGCGGCGATCCCCTTCCAGCAGGGAACCGGCCACATCAACGAGCAGTGGCCGGAATTCTGGGCCACCCTCTTCCGCGACCGCGGTTATGCCTGCTTCGACCCGCTGCGACCTCGGATTTGGGGACAGCCAGGTGTGGACTGGTGGTATGCGCAAAATCTTCTGGTCTTCGCGCGCGAGGAGAGCGAGGCTTTTGCGCGTATGCCTGCCGCGGCGGCCACAGGCAGGGCGCCCCTCGCCCGGGTGCACCCGGCTGCCTGGCTGTCCAACACGCTCAATACTTGGCACGTCCACCGTGCAGCGGCTCGGGAGGAGGAGCCGCAGGACTTCCGGGCCGTGCTACGTGCCTGGTCCGAAGGCGCAAGGACGCCACCGCCGTTGCGCGCCCTCGAACGTGCTCGCATGGCGTCGCGGGATGCGCGGGACGTCTTCCCCTATACCCGGACCGAAACCGACTCTCCCGAGCAGCGGATCAACGAGGCCGAGGCAGCGCGCCAGACCCTGGAAGCTAGCTTATCCGCCGCGCGCCATGAGTGCGATATGCTGCGACAGGATCGCGACGCCCACCAAGTAGCCGCGGAAGGGCTGCGAAGGGATCTGGCTGAACTAGATGAACTTCGTCAGGAAGGGGCGCGCCTGCGGACCCTGCTGGGTCAGGCGAAGGTTGAGAACGAAGCAGCGCGGTTCCAGGTCGAGGCGGCCGGCCGGCGCGTCACAGTTCTGCAGAACGCGAACGTAACTTTGCGCGGCATAGTCGCGCGCCACGAGGCTGTGCTTGCCGAGGCCGGGGAATTGCGGCAGGAACTGAGGCGGGTGAACGATGCCCTGGCGCGCGCAGGGACGGAGAATAACAACTTAAGAGTGCAACTGACCACTGCAGAGATGGCCAGAGCGCAAGTGGAGGCGCTCGTCGCATCCACTTCCTGGCGTATCACCCGGCCGCTGCGCGCTGTGCGGCGTCTGCTGGGCTGAGACGCTAGGCAAAATCCTGTCGCCCTCGCGCCGCTTGCGACCGTCTCATGCAGACGCATGGGTAGGCTCAGCCACTGACGCGCCGCGTCGAGGAGCATCCTTTTGATCCCGACCAGGGAGCGCCTCAGGTGCTATCGCCGAGCGCCCGACGCCGCAGGTCGCGCAGGCGCTGCTCCCCCCCTGCCATGCGGGGGTTCAGTTTCACGGCCGCCTCCAGGCTGCGCAACGCCCCGTTCAGGTCCCCGCCATCCTCCTGCAGGGCGGAGAGGGCCAGCAGCGCCCCGAAATGCCTCGGCTCCAGGCGCAGCGCCTCCTGCAGGTCGCGCGCCGCCGCGCGGGCATCGCCCGCCGCGGCCTGGGCGCGGGCGCGCAGGATCCAGGCTTCCGGATAGTCGGGCTGCAGGGTGATGGCCGCGTCCAGGTCCTCGGTGGCGTCGTTGAAGGCCTGGGCCTCCATGTTGCGCGTCGCCCGGCGCAGCAGCAGCACCACCGCCGGACTGGCCTCCTGTGCCCAGAGCAGCCGCAGCCGGGTCTCCAGGGTGGAGGCGGAAGCGGCGTCCGTGGCCGTTCCCAGCTCGTCCAGCAGCCGCTGCGCCTCCACCCGGCGCTGCTCGGCGGGGGAGGGGGGGCGGGGCGCGGCACCCCGCTGCATCGGCTGCTGCGCCGCGACGGTCAGCGGGGCCAGGAGCAGGAGAACGGACAGGGCGAGGCGGCGCATGGCGTGAGTCTGGGACACGCCTGTCCGGACGCAAGGGATTTCGGCCATCCCGGCCGGCATCCCGCCGGGCCGGCGGGCGGCTCGGCGTGCGGCGGGCGCCGCACGGTCCTGGGCGGGACAGCCATGCCGCCCGGGTGGTGGCGTCAGGCGGCCGCGCGCGCCCGGCGCGCCTGGTCCACGGCGGGCGGCTCCGGCCCGCCCGCCATCCAGTCGAGCAGCTCCACCGTGTGCACCGTCGGCAAGGCCCCGCTGCCGAGCTGGGTCAGGCAGCCGATGTTCCCGGCCGCGATCAGGTCGGCGCGGGTGCGGGCGATGTTGTCCAGCTTGCGCTCGCGCAGCCGTCCCGCGATCTCCGGCTGGACGATGTTGTAGACGCCGGCCGAGCCGCAGCAGAGATGCCCCTCCGCCGGCTCCTTCACCCTGAAGCCGGCCGTCCGCAGCAGGGCCTTGGGCGCCTCGGTCACCTTCTGCCCGTGCTGGAGCGAACAGGCGGAGTGGTAGGCGACGGTCAGGTCCGGGCTCTCCCGCGTGGGGGCGTAGCCGAGGCGGACCAGCACCTCGCTGATGTCGGCGGCGATGCCGGAGACGGCGGCGGCCCGGTCGCGCCAGGGCGCCGGCTCCTCGCGGAACATGAAGCCGTAATCCTTGACCGTGGTGCCGCAGCCGGAGGTGTTGATCACCACCGCATCCAGCCCCTCGCCCTCCATCTCGGCCGCCCAGGCGCCGATATTGGCCCGCGCCCGGGCCATGGCGGGGTCGTGCCGGCCCATGTGGTGCTCCAGCGCGCCGCAGCAGCCCTGCTCCTTCGTCACCACCACCTCCATCCCCATGCGGGTGAGGAGGCGGATGGTGGCCTCGTTGATGCTGGGCGAGAGCACCGTCTGGGCGCAGCCGGTCAGCAGCGCGACGCGGCCGCGGCGGGCGCCCTCGGCGCGGTGGACCTGCGGCGCCTGCATCGGGCTGGCGGGTGGCAGGGTGGCGGGGGCCAGGTCCAGCATCGCCCGCAGCCGCTGGGCGGGCATCGACCGGCCGGGGATCAGCCCGCGGAAGGGCCGTGCGATCCGCGCGCCGAGCAGGGAGAGGCGGAAGCGCCCCGGATCGGGCAGGGTGCGGCCGAGCACGGCGCGGAAGAGCCGCTCGTGCCAGGGGCGCTCGTAGGTCTCCTCGATGTAGTGCCGGGCGTGGTCGACCAGATGCATGTAGTGCACGCCGGAGGGGCAGGTCGTCATGCAGGAGAGGCAGGAGAGGCAGCGGTCCACGTGCCGCACCACCTCCTCGGTGGCGGGCCTGCCGCTCTCCAGCATGTCCTTGATGAGGTAGATGCGGCCGCGCGGGCTGTCCAGCTCATCGCCCAGCAGGACGAAGGTCGGGCAGGTCGCGGTGCAGAAGCCGCAATGGACGCAGGTGCGCAGGATGCCGTTGGAGACCCGCGTGTCCGGGTCCTTCAGCTGCTCGTCCGTGAAGTTCGTCTGCATGGTGCGCCTGCGTGTCCCGCCCAGAAGGTGAGGGGGAAGGCAGGCCGGCGCAAGCGTCCCTGACCCCTGCGCGGCGCGGGTTGCACTTCCTCCGCCAGACCGCACCATGGGCGGGCATGTCCTCCTCCCCCGCTCCCGCCAGCACGGGCCGCCTCGTCTTCGTCCTGGGCCTGGCCGGGTTCTCCACCGCCCTGACCACCCGGGCCCTGGATCCCCTGCTGATCGGGGTGGCGGCTGACTTCTCCACCAGCATCGAGCACGTGGCCCTGCTCGCCTCCGCCTATGCGCTGCCCTATGCGCTGATCCAGCCCCTGCTGGGGCCGGTGGGCGACGCCCTGGGCAAGCGCCGCATCATCCTGCTCTGCTGCGTGCTGCTGACCCTCTCGCTGCTGGCCTGCGCCGGGGCGCCGGGCCTGGGCTTCCTGTTCCTCGCGCGCATCGCCGCCGGAGCCACCTCGGGCGGGGTGACGCCGCTGGCCCTCGCCTCCTTCGGCGATGCCGTGCCCCTGGCGCAGCGGCAGGTGGCGATGAGCCGCTTCCTGGCCTGGGCCATCGGCGGCCAGGTGGCGGGCGGCGTCCTGGCCGGGCTGATCGGCGGGGCGGTGGGGTGGCGCGGCATGATGCTGCTCTGCGCCCTGGCCTCGCTGACGGCGGCGCTGGTGCTGTGGCGGGACGGCGCCGCCGCGCCGGAGCCGCAGGCGCGCCGGCTGGACCCGGGCCTGGCGCTGCAGCGCTACCGCGAGATCCTGCGCAACCCTGCCGCGCCGCCGCTCTACATCGGGGTGGCGATCGAGGGCGCGCTGACCTTCGGCGTCTTTCCCTTCCTCGCGGCCCTGCTGGAGCGGCGCGGCATCGGCGGCATCGTCGAGGCCGGGCTGGCGCTGGGCGTCTTCGGCCTGGGCGGCTTCGCCTACGCGGCCCTCGCCGGCCGGCTGGTGGCGGGGATCGGGCAGGCGCGGATGCTGATCCTGGGCGGCATCCTGGCCGGGGCGGGGCTGACCCTGCTGGCCGCCGCCGGGCATGTGGGCCTGGTGATCCTGGCCACCTTCGTGACCGGGCTGGGCTACTTCATGATGCACAACAGCATCCAGGTCCGGGTGACGGAGCTGTCGCCGACGGCACGCGGCTCGGCGGTCGCGCTGCACGCGTTCAGCTTCTTCCTCGGCCAGTCGCTCGGCCCCATCCTCTTCGGCATGGCGCAGCAGGCGATCGGCGCGGCGCCCAGCCTGCTGGCCAGCGCCGGCGGGATGGTGGTGCTCGGCTTCTGGCTGGGGTCGCGCCGGCCGGCGCGGGGGGTCTGATCCCCGCTCGCGGCCGGGCTTCCAGGGGGAGGCGGCCCCGGGCCGGCGGGCAGGCCCTGCCCCTGGAACACAGGGCGAACCCATTCGGCGAAGCAGGAAGCCGGTTCAACGCTTTGGCCCGAGTCGCGTGAACAAAGCGCTCACCCTGGCCGGGGCGGGATCAAGGACCTTGATGTTCCCGAATCGTTTGCCGGGCGCCGGCCGGGCCCCGCCGCCCGGCCGGTGTCAGAAGTCGCTGACGCGCCCCTTCCGCTCCCAGTCGCCATAGCGGGTCGGCTCCGGCCCGCTCGGGCCGCCGATCTCGCCCGGCGGCGGCTTGGGCAGGGGCGCGGAGGCGTGCGGCGCCGGCGGCGCGGCCTGGTCGGCTTCGGGCGGGGGGGGGGGCGCCTTGTTGGCTGGCTCGGTCATGGCCCTCATATGGCGCGTGGCGGAGGACGGAGGAACAGGGATGTCCGGATATCTGAAGACCACCCTGCTGCTGGCCGGGATGACGGCCCTGTTCGTCGGCATCGGCTTCGTGGTCGGCGGCCGGGAGGGCATGCTCATCGCGCTGGTGATGGCGTGCGGCATGAACCTCTACGCCTGGTGGAACAGCGACAAGATGGTGCTGCGCATGAACAATGCGGAGCCGCTGGACCCGGGCCGCGCGCCGGAGCTCTACGGCATGGTCCAGGCCCTGGCGCAGCGGGCGGGGCTGCCGATGCCCGCGCTCTACCTGATCCGGGAGGACCAGCCGAACGCCTTCGCCACCGGCCGCAACCCGCAGAACGCGGCGGTCGCCGTGACCTCCGGCCTGTTGCAGATGATGCCGCCCGAGGAGGTGGCCGGCGTGGTGGCCCATGAGCTGGCGCATATCCGCAACCGCGACACGCTGATCATGACCGTCACCGCCTGCCTGGCCGGCGCGATCGGCATGCTGGCGCAGTTCGGTATGTTCTTCGGCCGCTCGCGCGACAACCGCTCCAACCCGCTCGGCCCGATCGGGGCGATCCTGATGGTGGTGCTCGCGCCCATGGCCGCGATGCTGGTGCAGATGGCGATCAGCCGCTCCCGCGAATACGAGGCCGACCGGGTCGGCGCGGAGATCGCCGGGGGGCCGCAGGGCCTGGCCAACGCCCTGCTGCGGCTGGAGGGCGCGCGGCACGGGCTGATCAACCAGGCGGCCGAGGCCAACCCGGCCATGGCCCACCTGTTCATCGTCAACCCCCTCTCCGGCGCGCGGATGGACAACCTCTTCTCCACCCATCCGAGCACCGAGAACCGGGTGCAGGCGCTGATGCGGGCCCATGGCGGCATGGCGGCGCCCGCCATGGCCCCCACACCCGGGCCCGCCGCCCGCCCGGCAGGCCCCTGGGGCAGAGGCGCCCGCCAGGCAGCCCCAGCCCCCCGGCGCCGCGGCCCCTGGGGCTGAGCGGCGTCGCCCGGCGGCATCGCTTGTGGGAGAGGCACCATGGCCGCGGCGCCGGGCTGGGAAGGAGGCCGTCGGCGGATCATGCCCCCCGCATCATACCGACGGCGGGCCGACCTGAACCCGTGGTGCTGTGGTGTTCCGGCGGCGGCACCGGGAGGGGACGCCGTCCCCTCCCGGACCCTCCCCTGCCGGGGCCACAAGCGGGCCCCGGTCCCCGCTGGGAGTCTGGCGCTTCGTGGCTGCCGTCAGCCTGCGGGCTGGTCTCGGGGAGAGCGCGGACAGGCGGGACTCTGAAAAAGCTTCAGAGCGCGTCAGCGAGTGCTGCGGCCGGTCCCGCCGAGGAGCCAAGCTCCTCGGCGCCGTGACCCCGTCGCAGTCATCCGCGCGGCAGCGCTGATCGGGTCCAGGGCCCGCAGGGTCCTGGCGGAGTGGGGGTACGGGGGCGAGGCAGCGCCTTGCCCCCGGGGAACGGACGCACCCTGCGCCGGCACGGATCAGGGCATCCCGCCGCCCGTATCAGGCGGCGTGGGCGACGCCGCCGGCTTCCACGGCTGCACCGTCGTAGAGCCAAGCCATCGTCTCATACCAGTCGTCCTGGGTCTTGGCGCGCATCATGGCGTTGCGCAGCAGCGCGTGCGGCCCGGCCGGGTGGTAGAGGTGCTCGCCCACGGCGCGCGACTGCAGCTGCACGCGTGCCGTTCGCAGCAGCCGGCGCTGGCGATAGGCTTCCAGCGCCGTTTCAGGCTGGCCGGGATGCGCCGTCACCATCCCGGCCAAGCAGACGGCGTCCTCCATCGCCATGCAGGCACCCTGGGCGAGGTATTGCAGCGTCGGATGCGCCGCATCGCCCAGCAGCGCCACGCGCCCGTCCACCCAGCGTTCCACCGGCTCGCGGTCGCAGAGCACCCAGAGCTTCCAGTCGGCGCCGTGGCGGATGATCTCCTGCGCGCGGGGATGGATGTGGCGGAAGCCGGCGAGCACCTCCTCCGTCGCCACCGGCTGGCCCGCCACGGGCTCGGGCGCATCGTTGTGGCAGGTGACGACCAGGTTGAACCGCGTCCAGTCCGAGAGCGGATAGTGGACCAGGTGGCACTTCGGCCCGGCCCACAGTGTCATGGCGTTCCAGCGCAGCTCCTCGGGCATGCGTTCGGTGGGAATGACGGACCGGTAGGTGGTGTGGCCCGAAACGCGCGGCCTGCCGTCGCCGACCAGCTGCGCGCGGACCTTGCTCCACAGCCCGTCGGCGCCGATCAGCACCGCGCCGGGGACCGCCTCCCCGGAGGCGAGGCGCGCCCGCACGCCGTGCCGATCCTGCTCGTAGCCGGCCACGCCCGCCGAGGTGCGGATGGCCACGCGCGGATGCGCCTGGCAGGCCTGCTGCAGCACCGCGTGCAGGTCGCCGCGATGGATCACGGCATAGGGATTGCGGAACCGGGCGCGGAAAGGCTCGCCGAGATCGACGCGCGCGATCTCCTCGGCCGTGACGGCGTCCATCACCCGCGCCGTCTCCACATAGACCGCCAGGGCCCGGGCGGCATCCCCCACGCCCAGGGCATCGAAGGCGTGGAAGGCATTCGGGCCGAGCTGGATGCCGGCGCCGATCTCTCCGAGCTGCGCGGCGCGTTCCAGCACCAGCACGTCGTGCCCCTGCCGTGCCAGGCCGAGCGCCGCGGAGAGCCCGCCGATCCCGGCGCCTGCGATCAGGATGCGCCCACTGTCTTGGTCCGTCACCATTCCCTCCCCGGGCCGGTCCGGCCTCGGCATTGATGGAACGTATACGGACTATTCCGGTCGGGAGCAACGCCGGCGCGGGGCAGCCAGCCCGGCGGCACGCCGCCAGGGCCGGTCGCCGGGGATCTCCGGTGGGACCCCGGCCGGCCCGCGGCGGCTGCGCCGTTACGCCTCGACCGGGACCTTCACCTCGCTGGTCCAGCCATGGGCATCCGGCGCGGTGCCGTACTGGATCGCCACGATCGCGTCGTAGAGCTTCTGCGTCAGCGCCCCGGTCTGCCCGCCGTTGATGGTGATCTGCTCGCCCTTGTAGCCCAGCAGCCCGACCGGGGAGACGACGGCGGCGGTGCCGGTGCCCCACATCTCCTTCAGGCTGCCGTCGCGGCCGGCCTGCATCACCTCGTCGATGGTGATCGGGCGCTCGCTGGCCTTGATGCCCCAGTCGCGCAGCAGGGTGAGGACGGAGTTGCGGGTGACGCCGTCGAGGATGGTGCCGGCCAGTGGCGGGGTGATCACCTCGTCGCCGATCCGCACCATGATGTTCATCGTGCCGACCTCGTCGAGGTAGCGGCGCTCGATGCCGTCGAGCCAGAGGACCTGGGTGTAGCCCTGCTCCTCCGCGTCGCGGGCGGCGGCGAGGGAGGCGGCGTAGTTGGCGGCCGTCTTGGCCTCGCCCAGCCCGCCGCGCACCGCGCGGACGTACTTGTCCGTCGCCAGGATGCGCACCGGCTTCATGCCTTCCTTGTAGTAGGCGCCGACCGGCGAGCAGATCACGAAGTAGGTCAGCCGGTGCGCCGGATGCACGCCGAGCTGCACCTCGGTCGCGACCACCGTGGGGCGGATGTAGAGCGAGGTGCCGGCGCGGTGCGGCACCCATTCATGGTCCACCGCCACCAGCGCCTCGAAGGAGCGGCGCACCAAGTCGGTGTCCATCGGCGGGATGCACAGGGCGGCGCAGGACTTGTTCAGCCGCTCGGCATGACGCTGGGCGCGGAAGAGGCGGATCTTGCCGTCGGGACCCCGGAAGGCCTTCAGCCCGTCGAACACCGTCTGGCCGTAGTGCAGCACCGAGGTCGCCGGGTCCATGTCGAGCGGCCCGTAGGGGACGATGCGCGGGTCGTGCCAGCCCTTCCCGTCCTCGTAGTCCATCCGGAACATGTGGTCGGTCATGACCTTGCCGAAGGTCAGCTCGGCATCGTCGGGGCGGGGCTTGGGGGTCTTGGTGCGGGTGAGGCGGATGGTCGGGGAGGTCATGACACCAGTTTCCGGTACGTCGTTGCCTGTCGCCTAGCTGTAGCGCAAGAAAGCCACGTCCGGGCACCCCCGTTGCGCACGATCCGACCCGGGCAGGGTTGCGCGGAATGCGGGCCACGGGGCGGGGCGATGACGGTCGCGCACCGGGCCCGGGCCCCGGGGCCGGCGCCGCCGAACGGACCACCCGGCCCCGGCGGCCCGGGCTGCCCCGCGTGCCGGTGCTACCGGCCGAGCGTCCCCAGCAGGAAATCCACCGTGCGGGCGAGCATCCGCCGGCTGGTCTCCCGCGTCGTGGCCGGGTCGGCACCGAGGAAGCTGTGGTCGATGCCGGGCAGGGTCACCAGCTCCGCGATATTGCCCGCATCCTCCAGCGCGCGGGCGAAGTCGACCGACTGCGACACCGGCACGGCCTGGTCGGCCTCGCCATGGATGAGGAGAAAGGGGGCGGCGAGCGCGCGCACCTGGAACAGCGGGCTCGCGGCACGCAGGGTGTCGCCCGTCGCCGGTACCGTGCCGCCGCCGAGATAGGCCAGCTCGCGGGAGCCCGGCGCGGGGCGGCGGAAGCCCGTGAAGTCGAAGACGCCGTACCACAGCGCCACGGCCTGGATGTCGTCCTCCGGCGCCGCGGTCAGCGCGGCCATGGCGGCGATCTGCCCGCCGGCCGAAGCGCCCCACAGGCCGATGCGCGCGGCGTCGATCCCGAAGTGCTGCGCCTCCCGCCGCAGCCAGGCCAGGGCCGTCCGCAGGTCGTCCAGCGCGGCGGGGAAGGGCGCTTCCTCCCCGAAGCGGTAGGAGAGGGCGGCGACGGCGACCCCCTCCGCGGCCAGGGCGGCGAGCACGGCCGGCCAGCTCGCGAAGGCGGCCGACAGGCGGGGGCTGCCGCCGGCCCAGCCGCCGCCATGCACGTAGACGACCAGCGGATGGCCCGTCCCCTCCCTCGCCGCCGTCTCCGGCGGCAGGTAGAGGTCGAGCTTCAGCGGCCGGTAGCCCGGCAGGACGGCATAGGTGAGGTCCGGCAGGCCGACGACCCCACCGGGAAAGGCGGTGCGCCGCTCCGGCCAGGGGTCCGTGCCGGGGCCATGGATGCGGTCGTTGACCTCGGCGGCCGCGGCCAGCCGCGCCCCGGGGGATGTCGCGGTGCTCATTCCATGGTGATCCCGCGGGTGCGGATCAGCTCGCCCCAGCGCGCGCTCTCGGCCTGGATGAAGGGCGTGAACACCTCGGGCGGGGCGAGCCGGGGCAGGAAGACAGCCGCCTGCAGGCGCTCCAGCAGGGCGGGGTCGCGCATCGCCGTGGCCATCGCGTCGTAGAGCCGGCGGATCGCCGCCGGGGGCGTGCCGGCCGGGGCGACGACCGCGAAGAGCGAGGAGATCTCGTAGCCCGGCAGGGTCTCGGCAATGGTGGGCACCTCGGGGGTCAGCGCCACGCGCTCCGCGCTGCCGACCGCGAGGCCCTGGACCTGGCCGTTCCGCATCAGCGGCACCGCCGTGACGGCGTCCACGAAGGCCATCTCCACCTCGCCGGAGATCAGCGCCTGCACCGCCGGCCCGCCGCCGCGATAGGTGATGTTCTGCACCTCGATCCCGGCCATGCCCAGGAACAGCTCGCTCGCGATATGCGCCGAGGTGCCGGAGCCGGCGGAGGCGTAGTTCAGCTTGCCCGGCTTCGCCTTGGCCAGGGCGATGAGCCCCGCCACGTCGCGCACGCCGACCTTCGGGTTCACGCAGAGGTAGATCGGCGTCTCGCCCAGCATGCCGATGGCGGTGAAGTCCCGCGTCTCGTCATAGCTGCGGTTGGGCATCATGTGCGGCAGCATCGCGAGGTTGCCGCGGCCGGAAAGCAGGATGGTGTAGCCGTCCGGCTTCGCCCGGGCGACGGAGGCATGGCCCACCGCGCCGGAGGCGCCGGCGCGGTTCTCCACCACGACGGGCTGGCCGAGCTGCTTCGCCATGCCCTCGGCGACCACGCGGGCGATCAGGTCGGTGGAACCGCCCGGCGCATAGGCGACGACGAGGGTGACCGGCCGCGAGGGGAAGGCCTCCTGCGCCTGGCCCGGGCGGGCGGCGAGGCCGGAGGCGGCGAGCACGGCGAGGGGAAGCAGGCCACGGCGGGTCGGGCCGTGCTGCGGCGTCCGGGAGCCGCCGGGGCGGGCATCGGCGATCGCGGCGGAGGGCGGCGGGACAGGCTGGTGCGGCATTGTTTCCCCCAAACGGGGACGGTCCCTGTACCGCGCCCCTATGGCCCAGGGTAATGAGCGGACAGGTTAGTTACAACCCGGGCGATCGGCGCCACCGCTCCGACGGGCGGAGGACGCGCTCAGGCCGCCGCGCCCGCCTTCTTCCGCGGGGCCGCGGCGAACTCCGCCACCAGATCCGCCAGATGCCCCGCCTCCATCAGTCGCAGCCCCTCGGGCGCGGCCAGGGCCCGCCCGCCGCGCGCCACCCGCCGGGGGAGCGTCGCGGCGGAGAAGCCCAGCTTCTGCGCCTCCCGCAGCCGGTTCTCCATCTGCGCCACCTGGCGCACCTCGCCCGACAGCCCGACCTCGCCGAAGAACACCATCCCCGGATCGGTCGGCCGGTCGGTCGCGGCGCTGGCGAGGGCGGCCGCCACGGCCAGGTCGGCGGCGGGCTCCGTCACCCGCAGGCCGCCGGCCACGTTCAGGTAGACGTCGTTCTGCCCCAGGCTCATGCCGCAGCGGCTCTCCAGTACGGCGAGCAGCATGGCCAGCCGCCCGGAATCCCAGCCCACCACCTGCCGCCGGGGCGAGCCGCCCGAACTCGGCGAGAGCAGCGCCTGCACCTCCACCAGCACGGGCCGTGTCCCCTCCAGCCCGGCGAAGACGGCCGAGCCGGAGACGTTGCCGCGCCGTTCGGCCAGGAACAGGGCGGAGGGGTTGGGCACCTCCATCAGCCCGCCCTCGGTCATCTCGAAGACGCCGATCTCGTCGGTCGCGCCGAAGCGGTTCTTGGTGGCGCGCAGGATGCGGAACTGGTGGCCGCGGTCGCCTTCGAAGTAGAGCGTGGCGTCGACCATGTGCTCCAGCACGCGCGGCCCGGCCAGCGTGCCCTCCTTGGTCACGTGGCCCACCAGCACCAGGGCGAAGCCGCGCGACTTCGCCACCCGCGACAGCTCGGCGGCGCAGGCCCGCACCTGGGAGACGGTGCCGGGCGCGCTGTCCAGGCTGTCGAGGAAGACGGTCTGGATGGAATCCATCACCACCAGCCCCGCCTCGCGCTCCTCCTCCAGGCTGGCCAGGATGTCGCGCAGCGAGGTGGCGGCGGCGAGGCCCAGCGGCGAGTCCGACACCCCCAGCCGCAGCGCGCGCAGCCGCACCTGCTCCACCGCCTCCTCGCCCGAGACGTAGAGGGTGCGCCGGCCCGCGCCCGCGACCTTCGCCGCCGCCTGGAGCAGCAGGGTGGACTTGCCGATCCCCGGATCGCCGCCGACCAGCACGACGGAGCCTGGGACGAACCCCCCGCCCAGCACCCGGTCCAGTTCCGCGATCGCCGTCACCGTGCGCGCGGGCGGGGCGGAGCGGCCCTTCAGCCCGACGAACTCCACCCGCCGCCCGCCGGCAGTGCGCCCGGCCGGGCCGGGGGCGCGCACCTCCGGCGCCTCCTCGGCGAGGGTGTTCCATTCGCCGCAGCCCTCGCACTTGCCCTGCCACTTCGGGTGGACGGTGCCGCAGCTCTGACAGACGTAGCGGGTGGTGGCCTTGGCCAAGGCGGCGCTCCAGCAGGAGAACAGTCCACGAACATGTAGCGTGCCAGGCTGCCTTGCTGAAGGGGTCCGTTCCGCCGCCTGTCGACGGAAGGGCTTGCCTCCGGCGCCGGCTGGCGTCTTCTCCGGACTGGCGGAGGGGGCGGACCGTGGATCGCGTGCAGGAGATGGCGGTGTTCCGCCGGGTGGTCGAGGCCGGCAGCCTGACGCGCGCGGCGCATTCCCTGGGGATGGGCCAGCCCAACGTCTCCCGCCTGATCAACGCGCTGGAGGCACGGCTGGGCGTCGCGCTGCTGCACCGCTCCACCCGTGGCCTGCAGGCGACCGAGGCGGGGCAGACCTTCTACGAGGAGGCCGGCAGGGCCCTCGCCGCGCTGGAGGAGGCGGAGGAATCGGTCCGCGGCGCCCAGGCGGAGGTGCGCGGCACGCTGCGCGTCGCCGCCCCGCCGCTGTTCTTCCGGGGCCAGGTGATGCACTGGCTGCCGGGCTTCCTGCGCGACCATCCCGCCCTGTCGCTGGAGCTGCTGCCGGGCGAGCATGCGCTGGACATGGTGGCGGAGGGGGTGGACGTCGCCCTGCGCGTCGGGCCGGTCCAGGATGGCTCCCTGGTGGCGCGGCTGCTGGGCCGCTTCGCCGTCGGGCTCTACGCCTCCCCCGCCTATCTCGGACGGCACGGCACCCCGGAGGCACCGGAGGATCTGGCCGGCCACCTCTTCTGCCTGCGCCGCAGCGTCAACGAGGCCAGCCTCACCCTGGAGGACGGCGCGGGCCGGCGCGTCACCGTGCCGCGGCACGGCCGCATCCGGGCCGACGACACGGAGGTGCTGGAGGCGGCCGCGGTGGCGGGGTTCGGCCTGGTCCTGCTGGCGCCCTGGCGGGTGGAGACACAGGTGCAGGCGGGGCTGCTGCATCAGGTCCTGCCGGGCTGGCGGTCGGAGCTGCAGCCGATCCACGCGCTTTGGCCCGCCGCGGGCCGGCTGCCGCGCCGCGCCCGGCTCTTCGTGGACATGCTGGTGCGGCGCTTCGCCGCCGATCCGCGCCTGCACCCTTGACGCCAGCCGGCTGGGCCGGACGGGGCCCGCCTTCCGCCGGGGCGGAGCGGCGGTGGCGTGGCGGGCCCTGGCGCCGGGTGGCGTCCGGGGCCATCTGGGGCGCCGACACGTCATTCCGGGGGACCGAGACCCATGCCCGCACCGCAGCCCGAGGCCCGCATCGACACCGGCGCCGCCGCCGGCCTCACGCCCGAGCAGCGCGAGGCGGTGGAAGCCGCCGCCTTCCGCAAGCTGGTCGCGCATCTGCGCACGCGCACGGACGTGCAGAACATCGACCTGATGAACCTGGCCGGCTTCTGCCGGAACTGCCTCTCCCGCTGGTACCGCGAGGCCGCGGCCGACCGGGGCGTCGAGATGGCCGACCCCGCGGCACGGGAAGCGGTCTACGGCATGCCGTACAAGGCGTGGCAGGCGCTGCACCAGCGCGAGGCCACGCCGGAGCAGCAGGCGGCCTTCGCCGCCGCCAACCCGCAGCACTGACGCGGAGAGGCGATGTCCGCCGTCCTCGCCAGCCTGCTGCTGCCGCTGCGCCAGATCGCCGACCCGGCCTTCCGCGGGCCGCTGGTCAAGGGCGTGCTCGGCGCGCTCCTCGCCTTCGCCGGGCTGGTGGCCCTGTCCGGCTGGGGCGTCTCCGCCCTGGCCGGGGGCGAGGGCTGGATCGCCACCCTGGCCGGCACGCTGGGCGGGCTGCTGGCGCTGTTCTCGGCCGTCTGGCTCTTCGTCCCCGTGGCGCTCGCGATCGGCGGGCTGTTCACCGACCCGGTCGCCGCCGCCGTCGAGCACCGCTACTACCCGGCGCTGCCGCCGCCGCGCGGGGCGTCGCTGGCGGCGCAGGCGCGCTTCAACATCGCCCTGGCGGCGAAGATGCTGGCCGTGACGCTGGTGGTGCTGCCGCTGTCCTGGCTGCTGCCGGTGGTTGGCGTTGTCGCGCTCTGGGCGGTGGCGGCCGTGGCGCTGGGGCAGGGGATGTTCGAGGGGGTCGCGCAGCGCCGCATGGGCGTGGCGGAGGCACGGGCGCTGCGCCGCCGCCGCTGGCCCGCCGTCTATGCGGTGGGCGGGGCCCTGGCCGCCCTGGCCGCCGTTCCCCTGGCCAACCTGCTGGTGCCGGTGCTGGGCACCGCCGCCATGACCCATCTGCTGCACCGCGGCCCGGATGGCCCGGTCACCGGCGGGCTGGCGTTACGCCCGGCCCGGCCGCCCGCCTCCGGCGCCACCGCCTGATCGCGCCCGGCCCGGACGTTCCGGGCGGGGTCGCGGGCGGTCCGTGCGTTCCTTGACCGCGCGGCCATTTGGGGGCATCGCACCCGCATCGTTGCCCTGCCGTGCGGGGATGTCCGGGAGATTGCGTCCATGCTCGCCCTTCGCGTCATCCCCTGCCTGGATGTGAAGGACGGCCGCGTAGTGAAGGGGGTGAACTTCGTCTCCCTGCGCGACGCCGGCGACCCGGTGGAGCAGGCCCGGCTCTACGACGCGGAGGGCGCGGACGAGGTCACCTTCCTCGACATCGGCGCGACGCACGAGAACCGGGGCATCATGCTGGACGTCGTCTCGCGCACGGCCAGCCACGTCTTCATCCCGCTGACCGTCGGTGGCGGCGTGCGTTCGGTCGAGGATGTCCGCGCCCTGCTGATGGCCGGGGCCGACAAGGCCTCCATCAACTCCGCCGCCGTCGCCGACCCCGAACTGGTGCGCCGCGCGGCGGAGGCCTTCGGCTCCCAGGCGATCGTGGTGGCGGTGGATGCCCGTAAGGTGGCCTCCGGCCGGTGGGAGGTCTTCACCCATGGCGGCCGGCGCGGCACAGGTATCGACGCCGTGGAATGGTGCCGCCGCGTCGCCTCGCTGGGCGCGGGCGAGCTCCTGCTGACCTCGATGGACCGGGACGGCACCAAGTCCGGCTTCGACCTCGACCTGCTGCGCGCCGTGCGCGCGGCGGTGCGGCTGCCCCTCGTCGCCTCCGGCGGCGTGGGCGAGGTGCGGCATTTCGTGGAGGGCGCGCAGGCCGGGGCGACCGGGCTGCTCGCCGCCAGCGTGTTCCACTACGGCGAGATGCGCATCGCCGAGGCCAAGGCGGCGCTCGCCACTGCGGGCCTGCCGGTGCGCCCCGCCACCGAAGCGAAGGCGGCCTGACCCATGGCCAAGGACACCAAGCCCGCCAAGGGCAAGAAGAAGCAGCCGCTCGCCGCGGAGGACGAGGCCAAGGCCAAGCGCGCCAAGGCGGCGAAGCAGGCCAAGGCGCGCAAGGCCAAGGCGGCCGCCCTGCCGGTGCCGGCCGGGCTGGCGGTGACGGGGACCAAGCCCCCCAAGCAGGTGCTCGCGGCGGAACGCCGGCCGCTGGGGCCCCTCGATGCCGCGCTGCGCGGCCTGCGCGGCGACGCCACCATCCTCGACCGGCTGTGGCAGACGGTCGAGCAGCGGCGCCTGGCGGGGGACGTGAACGCCTCCCACTCCGCCCGGCTGATGGCGCGCGGCACGCCCAAGGTCGCCCAGAAGCTGGGCGAGGAAGCGGTGGAGTGCGTGATCGAGGCGGTGCAGGGCAACCGCGAGGCCACCGTGCTGGAGAGCGCGGACGTGCTGTACCACCTGATCGTCGTCTGGGTGGATGCCGGCATCCGCCCCGAGGAGGTCTGGACCGAGCTGGCCCGGCGCGAAGGCATCAGCGGCATCGTCGAGAAGGCCTCCCGCCCCAAGGGCATCGTCCGCGCCGCGCGCACGACCAAGCTGCCCTGACGCGGCCGCTGCCATGCACAGCCTGACGCCGGACCGGCGCCGGGGTGAATGCGGACAGGCGGGCCCGGGGACGGCGCGATGCCTTGATGCGTGCCGGCGGGGTGCCCGTGGCCCGGGGGCAAGGCGCTGCCTCGCCCCCGTACCCCCACTCCGCCAGGACCCTGCGGGCCCTGGACCCATTTGGCGCTGCCGCGGGACAGCCTGATACGGGGTCACAGCGCCGAGGAGCCATGCTCCTCGGCGGGTACGGCCGCCGCCCTCGCTGACGCCTTCTGAAGCTTTTTCAGAGTCCCGCCTGTCCGCGCTCCGTCAGGGTTCAGCCCGCAGGCTGACGGCAGCCGCGAAGAGCCAACTCCCAGCGGGGACCGGGGCCCGCTTGTGGCCCCGGCAGGGGAGGGTCTGGGACGGGGATCGACGCACGGCGTCGATGCCGCAGGCCGGCGTCCCCTCCCGGTGCCGACGCCGGAACACCACAGCACGACAGGTCAGGTCATCCCGCCGTCCGGATCAGCCTTCTTCGCCCTCGATCGCCCGACCGGCGCGATGGCGGCGCAGCAGCCACCAGCCCAGCATGGCGGAGACGGCGAAGAGTGCTGCGCCGAGGGCGATCTGGGCGCGGCGGTCCACTGCCACCCCTTCGCCCAGCAGGGCGAAGACGGCGGTCTGCGGCACGTAGCCGAGGACCGAGCCGAGCAGGAAGGGCAGGGCGGCGATGCCCGACAGCCCGGCCAGCAGGTTGATCGCCAGGTTGTTGCCCACCGGCAGCAGGCGCAGGGCGAGGGTGGCGCCGAAGGGGCTGCCGGTCAGCGCGTCGTGCAGCGGCTTCAGGCGGCGGCCGAAGCGGCCGGCGAGGCGGCGTGCCGCCCATTCCCGTCCGACCAGCCGTGCCCAGCCGAAGGCCAGGGCGCAGCCCAGCGCCTGCGCGATCAGCGACAGCACGCCGCCGGTCAGGGCGCCGAAGGCGGTGCCGCCCAGGAAGGCGACCGCCTGGCGCGGCACGCCCACCGCCGCGGTGGCGGCGCCGACGGCCACGAACAGCGCCTGCCCGGCGAGGCCATGGCCGCGCACCTCCGATTCCAGCCGGTGCACGCCCTCCGCGCTGCCGAACTCGCGCAGCAGCCAGCCGGCGGCGGCGAGGCCCAGTGCCATCAGCACCAGCCGGCCGAGGGCGCGGGCGACGTCGCGGCGGCGGCGGGACGCGGCCGAGTCGACGGAGGCGGGGGAGGGCGTCACTCCTCCGCCGGCTCCTCGATGCGGGGGCGCTTCCAGCGGCGCTGCAGCCACATCACCCCGAGCAGGTCCACCAGCCCCACCGCCAGGCGGTCCAGCGTGCCGTAGTTGGAGACGCCGCGGGTGCGGGGGCGGTGGTTCACCGGCTCGCTCACCACCCGCCCGCCCTGCCGCAGCACGAGGGCCGGCAGGAAGCGGTGCATGTGGTCGAAGGGCGGCAGCTCCAGGAACAGCGCGCGGGAGAAGACCTTCAGGCCGCAGCCGGTATCGGGGGTGGCGTCGCCCAGCAGGCGGGCGCGGACGCCGTTGGCGACGCGGCTGCTGACGCGCTTGACGGCGGTGTCCTTGCGCGTGGTGCGCCAGCCGGCGACCAGGGTGCGGTCCCCCTCGGCCTGGGCCCGCTGCCACAGCCGGGGGATGTCGGCGGGGTCGTTCTGGCCGTCGCCGTCCAGCGTGGCGATCCAGGGCGCGCGGGCGGCGCGCACGCCGGTCACCACCCCGGCGGACTGGCCACAGGACACGGCATGGCGCAGCCCGCGCACCGCGAAGCCCGCCGCGGCGGCGGCGCGGAGCCGGGCGGAGGTGTCGTCGGTGGAGCCGTCGTCGACGCAGACGATCTCGTGCGGCACGTCCGCCAGCGCGGCGGCGATCTCGGCGACCAGCGGCGCGACGTTCGGGCCCTCGTTGCGCATGGGCACCACGACCGAGATGGCCGGCCGGGCCGCCACGGCTTCCGTCGCGCCCGGGCCGGGCGCCCCGGCGGGGCGCCGTTCGGTGCCCCGGGCGGGGAGGGGTTGGTCTGGGGCGGCCGGCGACATGAGGGGCGCGGCGTAGCAGGGGGTCGGCGGACGGTCCAGGGACGGGCTATAGGAACAGCCATGCCCTTCGATGCCCAGGCGCAACCGCCGGATGCGGCCGCCGCCCCCGATCGCAATCGCCGTGCCGTGGCCCTCTGGCTGCTGGCCGTCGCTGGGATGGTCTGGATCATGGTCGCCCTCGGCGGCGCCACCCGGCTGACCGGCTCCGGCCTCTCCATCATGGAATGGGCCCCCTTCCGGGGCACCCTGCCGCCGCTGAGCGAGGCGGAGTGGCAGCGCCTCTACGACCTCTACCGGACCATCCCGCAATACGCGCTGGTCAATGCCGGCTTCGGGCTGGACGGGTTCAAGGGCATCTTCTGGCTGGAGTGGACCCACCGCCTCTGGGGCCGGCTGATCGGGCTGGTCTTCGCCGGCGGCCTCGCCTGGTTCTGGTGGCGCGGGCGGATTCCCGCCGGGCTGAAGCCGCGGCTGCTGCTGCTGCTGGCCCTGGGGGGGCTGCAGGGGGCGGTGGGCTGGTTCATGGTTGCCTCGGGCTTCGAGGCGGACCGCACCGCCGTCTCGCCCTGGCGGCTGGTGATCCACCTCGGCCTCGCCCTGGTGCTCTATGCCGTGCTGCTCTGGACCGCGCTGGGCCTGCTGCACCCGCGGCGGGAGGCGCCGGCGGGCGCGCGGCCGCTGCGCCGGGCGGCGCATGCCACCGCCGGGCTCGCCGCCCTCACCATGCTGGCCGGTGGCTTCGTGGCCGGAATCAAGGCAGGCTTCGACTTCAATACCTTCCCGCTGATGGAGGGGCAGATCGTGCCGCCCGGCTACGCGATGCTCTCGCCCTGGTGGCGCAACCTGTTCGAGAACATCGCGGCGGTGCAGTTCCACCACCGCGTCCTGGCGACGCTGACCCTCGCCGCAGCGGCCTGGACGCTCTGGTCGGTCCGGCGCCTGCCTTCGGGCGGGGCGGGACGGGCCCGCCGCTGGGCCGCCGCGCTGGGTGCCGCCGTGGCCGCGCAGTACGCGCTGGGGGTGGCGGCGCTGCTTCTGGTGGTGCCCGTCTGGCTGGGCACGCTGCACCAGGCGGTGGCGGTGGCGGTGCTGACCGCGGCGCTGGGCCTGCTGCACGCACTGCCACGGGCGGCGGGGCCCGGAGCCAGGCTTCCGCCGTGACCCCACCGGTTCCGCTCCGCAGCGCCCGGCCCCCCGCGCTCTCCGGGGACGCGGCCCTGGAGGCGCTGGCCGCCCTGCCGACCGGGATCGCCGTCTTCGACCACCTGGGGGTCCTGCGCTTCGTCAACCGCGGGCTGCTCGACATCCTGCGGATCGAGGCGGGGGCCCTGCCCCCCGGGCTGCGTTCCGCCGACGTCTCCCGCGTCCTCGCCTATCGCGGGCTCTACGGCCCCGGCGATCCGGAGGAGCAGGCGCGGATGGTCACCGACCTGGACCGGTCGCGCCCGACCGCCCGCCTGACCCGCACCACCGACGACCGCTGGCTGCACATCTCCTCCGCTCCGCTGGCCTCGGGGGAGGGGCGCATCAGCGTCGTGGCCGAGGTCACGGCGCTCCGCCAGGGCGAGTTGCAGGCGCGCGCGCGGCTGCAGGACCTGCACCGGCTGCTGGACCGGCTGAGCACCGGCATCGCCCTGTTCGGCCCGGACGATGCCCTGCAGCTCGGCAACACGGCCTTCGGGACACTGATCGGCGCCCCGCCCGGCTCGCTGCGGGAGGGGATGACGCTCCGCGCGATCATGCAGGAGCTGGTCGCGTGCGGGGAGATGCCCGGCCTGTCGGACCCCGCCGTCCAGGATCGGCTGGGGCGCGACCGCCAGCGGCCGCAATCGGTGAGCTACGAGCGCCCGACCGGCCAGATCTACCGCAGCCGCTCGCACCCCGTCGGCGACGGCTCCTGGCTGGCCGAGATCGACGACATCACCGCGCTGCGCCGCGCGGAGGACGAGGCGCGGCGCCGGGCCTCCCTGCTGGACGGCGTGCTGGCCGCCCTGCCGCACGGGGTCTGCGTCTACGGCCCCGACCACCGGGTGACGATGGTCAATGCCGCCTACCAGGCGATGTATGCCGACAGCCCCGCCATCCTGGGCGAGCATGCGCGCGACCTGATGATGCGGCGCGCGGCGGGGGGGGAGTTCGGCGACGAGGATGCGGAGGAGGTGATCGAATGCCTCCTCGGCGACCGCCCGCCGCGCGACGGGGCGGAGCACATGCGGCTGCGGCCGAACGGCCTGGCCCTCGGCCTGCAGGCCGGCCCCTTGCCGGATGGCGGGCGGGTCGTGGTGGCCACCGACATGACCGCGCGCCACGCGGCGGAGCAGGAGGTGCGCCGCCAGGCCGAGATCCGGCAGGTGATGCTGGAGACCACGCGCCACGGGGTCGCCCTGTTCGACGCTGGGGCGCGGCTGGTGGCGGCCAACACCCTGGCGGCGCGGATGACCGGCCTCTCGCCCGAGGAGATGCGCCCCGGCATGCACCTGCTGGACCTGCACGAGGTCCAGGTCCGCAAGGGCGAGTTCGGCCCGCCGGAGACGGGCCAGGGCGAACGCATCCGCCAGCTCGGCCACCCCATCGGCCAGGCGGGCCGCTACGTGCGCGAGCGGCCGGACGGGACCATCCTGGAGATCACCACCGCCATCACCCAGGATGGCGGCTTCGTGCGGACCTATACGGACATCACCGAGGAGCGGCGGGTCCAGGCGGAGCTGGAGCGGGCGCGCGAGGCGGCCGAGGCGGGCAGCCGCGCCAAGTCGCGCTTCCTGGCGGGGATGAGCCACGAGCTGCGCACGCCGCTGAACGCCGTCATCGGCTTCGCCGAGGTGCTGCTGCACGAGAAGCGCGGCAGGGTCGATCGGGAGCAGGAGCGTGACTTCGCCCGCACCATCCTCGATTCCGGACGGCACCTGCTCGGGCTGATCGACGACATCCTGGACGTGGCGCGGGCGGAGAGCGGCGGACTCGCCGTGCAGCGCCGGGCCGTCGCCCTGCTGCCGGTGCTGGAAGGCGCGGCGCGGATGCTGCAGGGCATGGCGGAGGAAGCGGAGGTGACGATCGCCTGGTCGCGGCCCGCCGCACCGGAGGATGCGCCGCCGGAGCGGCCCGTCACCGTCCAGGCGGACGAGCTGCGGCTGCGGCAGGTCGTGCTGAACCTGCTGGCCAATGCCGTGAAGTTCACCCCCGCCGGCGGGCGGGTCGAGCTGTCGGCCAGGCCGCTGCCGGACGGGGGGCTGGAGGTGCGCGTCGCCGATACCGGGATCGGCATGGCGCCCGAGGACATCCCCCGCGCCTTCGAGCCCTTCACGCAGTTGGACCAGGACCATAACCGCCGCTATGGCGGTTCGGGCCTCGGGCTCCATCTATCCCGTGTGCTGGCCGAGGCGATGGGGCTGTCGCTGGGACTGGACAGCGCGCCGGGGCGCGGCACCACCGCCCGCCTGGCCTTCCCTCCCGAGCTGCTGGACACCGCCTCCCCATGAGCCTTTCCGACACCCCGTTGGCCACGACAGAGCGGCTGTTCTTCCGCGACCTGGACCCCGACGCGGCCCGCCGTATCGCCGCCGACGCCCTGGCCGGGGCGGAGGATGGCGAGCTGTTCCTGGAATACCGGGAGAGCGAGGCGGTCAGCCTGGACGACGGCCGCATCCGCTCCGCCTCCTTCGACGCCACGCGCGGCTTCGGCCTGCGCGCCGTGCGCGGGGAGGCCGCGGCCTATGCCCATGCCGGGGAGATCGGGCCGGCCGCCCTGAAGCGCGCGGCCGAGGCGGTGCGCGGCCTGCCGGGCGATCCGGTCGCCGTGCTGGCCGAGCCGCCAACCGCCACCAACGCGCGGCTCTACGACCCCGGCAATCCGTTGCAGGCGATGGACTTCGCGGCCAAGGCCGCGCTGCTTTCGGCCATCGACGCCCATGCCCGCGCCCGCGACCCGCGGGTGAAGCAGGTGATGGCGACGCTGACCGGCGAATGGCAGGCGGTGCGCATCATCCGCCCCGACGGGCGCGAGGTGGCGGATCTGCGCCCGCTGGTGCGGCTGAACGTCGCGGTGGTGGTGGAGCAGGACGGGCGCCGCGAGACGGGCAGCCACGGCATGGGCGGGCGCTTCGCCTATGACCGGATCGTCGGCGAGGCGAGCTGGAAGGCGGCGGTGGAGGAGGCGCTGCGCCAGGCGCTGGTGAACCTCGACAGCCGCCCGGCGCCCGCCGGCGAGATGGAGGTGGTGCTGGGCCCGGGCTGGCCCGGCATCCTGCTGCACGAGGCGATCGGCCATGGGCTGGAGGGCGACTTCAACCGCAAGGGCACGTCCGCCTTCGCCGGGCTGCTGGGGCAGCGCATCGCCGCGCCCAGCGTGACGGTGGTGGATGACGGCACCATCCCGGACCGGCGGGGCAGCATCACCGTGGACGACGAGGGCACGCCCTCGGGCCGGACGGTGATGATCGAGGACGGCATCCTGACCGGCTTCATCCAGGACCGGCAGAACGCGCGCCTGATGGGCGTGCGCCCCACCGGCAACGGGCGGCGCGAGAGCCACGCGCACATCCCCATGCCGCGCATGACCAACACGGTGATGCTGGCCGGACAGCATGCACCGGAGGAGATCATCCGTTCCGTGAAGCGCGGCCTCTACGCCGTGAACTTCGGCGGCGGCCAGGTGGACATCACCTCGGGCAAGTTCGTCTTCTCCGCCTCCGAGGCCTACCTGATCGAGGATGGCAGGGTTACCGCCCCGGTGAAGGGCGCCACCCTGATCGGCAGCGGCGCCGATGCGCTGACGAAGGTGTCGATGGTCGGCAACGACCTGGGCATGGACCCGGGCATCGGCACCTGCGGCAAGGAAGGCCAAGGCGTGCCGGTCGGGGTGGGACAGCCGACCCTCAAGCTCTCCGGCCTGACGGTGGGCGGCACGGCCGTCTGATCCCGACGGCGGGATGACCCGTCATTCTGCGGGTTCCGGCGGCGGACCGGGAGGGGACGCCGTCCCCTCCCAAGCCCTCCCCTGCCGGGGCCACAAGCGGGCCCCGGACCCCGCTGGGAGTCTGGTGCTTCCGGTGGGCGTCAGCCTCCGGGCTCAACCCTGACGGCGCGCGGACAAGCGGGACTCCAGAATAGCTTTGAAGGCGTCCGCGAGTGCGGAGGCCGGTCCCGCCGAGGAGCGTGGCTTCTCGGCGCCTCGACCCCGTCACCACCACCGCGCGGCAGCGCTGATCGGGTCCAGGGCCCGCAGGGTCCTGGCGGAGTGGGGGTACGGGGGCGAGGCAGAGCCTTGCCCCCGGGCCACGGGCGCACCGCCGTCCGTATGATCCGGCCCAGGGTCACGCCGCTCTGCGCGGGGTGATTTCGCGCGGGGCAGAACTGCACTACCCTGGCGGCATGTCGGAGGAACTGCCGGCCGCGGGACGGCCACGGCCCACCATGGCCGATGTCGCGCGGGGCGCGGGCGTCTCCAAGATGACCGTCTCCCGCGCGTTGACCGGCAAGGGCGTCTCGGCCGAGACGCGGACCCGCATCCTCGCGGTGGTGGAGCGGCTGGGCTATGTGCCCGATGCCAGCGCCGGCACGCTGTCCAGCGGGCGCTCGGCCTTCGTGTCCGCCCTGGTGCCCACCATCAACAACTCGAACTTCGCCGAGACGGCGCGGGGCCTGACCGATGCGCTGGCCCCCGCCGGGCTGCAGCTGCTGCTGGGCTACACGGAGTACCGCCCAGACCGGGAGGAGGAGCTGGTGCGCGCCATGCTGCGCCACCGCCCGGAGGCGCTGGTGATGACCGGCGGCGACCACACCCCGGCGACCGGCGCCATGCTGGCCCGGGCCGGGCTGCCGGTGGTGGAGACCTGGGACGAGCCGGCGGAGCCGATCGACCAGGTGATCGGCGTCTCCAATGCCGGGGCCGCCGTGGCGATGGTGCGGCACCTGGTGGAGCGCGGCTACCGCCGGATCGGCTACCTGGGCGGCGAGCTGGGCCTGGACCGGCGCGGGGTGGAACGCGAGCGCGGCTACATGGAGGCGCTGGCGGCGCTGGGCCTGGGCGCGCCGCGGGTGATCCGGCACGGCATCCCGCCGCTGGCCATGGAGTACGGGGCCGAGGCGGTGCGCCGTTTGGTCGCGCAATGGCCCGATACCGACGCCGTCTTCTGCGTCAGCGACCTGCACGCCTTCGGCGTGCTGATGGAGTGCCACCGCCAGGGCTGGGCCGTGCCCGGCCGCCTCGCCGTCGCGGGCTTCGGGGATTTCGACGTCTCGCGCTGGTCCTGGCCGCGCATCACCACCGTCTCCGTCGATGCCTACGGGCTGGGCCGGCAGGCGGGCGAGGCCCTGCTGGCGGCACGGGAGGCACGCCGCCTGGGCCGCCGCCACGCGCCGGTGCGCGTCACCGCCGAGCTGGCCGTGCTGGCGCGGGAGAGCACCTGACCGGCGCCGCTCAGGCGCCGCCCCAGTTCATGGTCAGCCCGCCATCCATCACGATGGTCTGCCCCGTCAGGTAGTCCGCATCCGGGCTGACGAGGAACAGGGCGAGCTTCGCGATCTCCTCCGGCCGGCCGGCGCGGTGCCAGGGGATCTCCTGGAAGGAGGCCTCGCGCTTCGCGGGGTCGTCGATGCGCTCCTGGGTCATCGGCGTCTCGATCATGCCGGGGGCGATGCCGACGACGTTGATCCGCCTCGGCGCCAGCTCCACCGACAGGCTGCGGGTCAGCGAGCCCAGCCCCGCCTTGGACATGCCGTAGGGCGCGCTGCCATCGGTCGGCAGGTGCTGCGCGACGGAGGAGATGTTGACGATCTGGCCGCTCTTCCCCGCCGCCAGATGGTGGCGCAGGAAGGCGCGGCAGCACCAGAGCGGGCCGAACAGGTTGGTGCGGATCACCACCTCCGCCTGCTCGTCCGCCAACTCCGCCACCGGCGTCTTCGCGCCCATGCCCTTGCCGGCGTTGTTCACCAGGATGTCGGGCACGCCCAGCGCCGCCACGACGGCGGCGAAGGCGGCATCGACCGCAGCCGAATCCTGCACGTCGAGCCGCGCGACGAAGGCGCGCCGCCCGGCCGCCTCCACGCCCCGCGCCGTCTCCCGCGCGCCCGCCTCGTCGGAATGGCAGGTGATGCCGATATCCGCGCCCGCTCCGGCGAAGGCGAGCGCGATGGCGCGCCCGATGCCGGAATCGGCGCCGGTGACGACCGCCACCTTGTCCTGAAGAACCATGCCCTGCGGCCCCCTGCGATGACGCCGTTCCAGCGCTTCCTTCCGCCGGGCGTTGCCACGCGGGGACGCGCGCACCGCAACGTGCGCCCCCTTGCGCCCGTGCCGCGCCCGCCGCATCGAGGCAGCGGCAACACGGGAAGCAACGCATGATCGGCGTCGATTGGGGCACCAGCAGCTTCCGGGCCTGGCGGCTGGGGGCGGAGGGCGAGGTGCTGGACCGCGTCGCGGCCCCCCAGGGCATCCTGAACGTCGCGGCCGGCGCCTTCCCGGAGGTGCTGCGCGGGCTGATCGGCCCCTGGCTGGAGCAGGGCGAGACGCTGGTGCTGGTCTGCGGCATGGCCGGCAGCCGCCAGGGCTGGGTGGAGGCACCCTACCTGCCGTGCCCTGCCGATGCGCGGGCGCTGGCGGGGGCGCTGACGCCGCTGCCCTTCGAGGGCGCGCGGGCCTGGATGGTGCCGGGCCTCTCGGCCGAGGACGAATCGGGCGTGCCGGAGGTGATGCGCGGCGAGGAGACCAAGATCCTCGGCCTGCTGCGCCGCCTGCCGCCCGGGCGGTCGCTGGTGCTCAGCCCCGGCAGCCACAGCAAATGGGCGGTGCTGGAGGATGGCCGCGTGCTGGGCTTCGCCACCCAGTTCACCGGCGAGGGCTTCGCCGCCCTCTCCACCCACACCATCCTGGCGCGCGGGCTGGATCGGGCAGCGCCGCCGGACTGGGACGCCTTCGACACCGGCCTCGCCCGGGCGCGGCAGCCGGGCGGGCTGCTGCACCACCTGTTCGGGGTGCGGACGCTGGGGCTGTTCGACCGGCTGCCCCCGGCGGCGGCGGCCTCCTACCTCTCCGGCCTGCTGATGGGGCACGAGGTGGCGGCGACCCTGCCCGAGGGGACGAAGCAGGTCTTCGTGGTGGGGGATGGCGGGCTCATGGCGCGCTATGCCCGGGCGCTCGCCGCCGCCGGGGCGGACGCGGTGCAGGTGGGCGAGGAGGCCGCCGCGGAGGGCCTGTTCCAGATCGCCCGGCAGATGGAAGGACAGAGGGCATGACCCTTCAGGACTGGCTCGCGCGCGGAAAGCTGGTCGCCATCCTGCGCGGCCTGACGCCGGACGAGGCGATCCCGGTCGGCGAGGCGCTGGTGGCCAGCGGCATCCCCGTGCTGGAGGTGCCGCTGAACTCGCCCGAACCCTTTGAGAGCATCTCCCGCCTCGCCCGGCATTTCGGCGACCGGGCGCTGGTCGGCGCCGGCACGGTGCTGGACCCGGACGACGTGGCGAAGCTGGCTGCCGCCGGTGGACGCCTCGTGGTGACGCCGCATGCCGACCCCGCCGTGGTGCGCGCCGCCAAGGCCGCCGGGATGCTGGCCGTGCCGGGCTTCTTCACGCCCGCCGAGGCCTTCTCCCTGCTCGCCGCCGGGGCGGACGGGCTGAAGCTCTTCCCCGCCGAAGGGGCGAGCCCCGCCATGCTGAAGGCCCTGCGCGCCGTGCTGCCCAAAGGCACCGCCGTCCTGCCGGTGGGCGGGATCGGCGCCGGGAACATGGCGGACTGGCTCGCCGCCGGGGCCGCAGGCTTCGGCATCGGCGGCTCCCTCTACAAGCCGGGCGACGCGGCAGACACCGTCGCCTCCCGCGCCCGCGCCCTGGTCGAGGCCGTCGCGCGCGGGTAGGGCCTGCTCAAGGGGGCATGCCGCGCGGGCAGAGGCCCCCTCCCGGGGGGGAGGCGCTGCCCCGTGCCCAGTGACCAGGCGGTGGACCGGGAGGGGACGCCGTCCCCTCCCAGACCCTCCCCTGCCGGGGCCACAAGCGGGCCCCGGACCCCGCTGGGAGTCTGGTGCTGTGCGGCTGTCGTCAGCCTGCGGGCTGAACCCTGACGGAACACGGACAGGCGGGACGCCGACAAAGGTTCAGAGCGCGTCAGCGAGCGCGGAGGCCGTACCCGCCGAGGAGCATGGCTCCTCGGCGCTGTGACCCCGTCGCAGTCATCTGCGCGGCAGCGCTGATCGGGTCCAGGGCCCGCAGGGTCCTGGCGGAGTGGGGGTACGGGGGCGAGGCAGCGCCTTGCCCCCGGGCCACGGGCGCATTCCGCACCGGCACGGATCAAGGCATCACGGCAACCGTATTACGCCGCGACGCGGGAGACACCCAGGTATTGCTCCAGCACAGCCGGATCGGCGCGCAGGGCGGCGCTGGGCGCGGCGTGGACGATGCGGCCGCGTTCCAGGATCACCGCCTGGTCCGTCACGCCCAGGATCTTCTGCGCGTGCTGCTCCACCACCAGGGCGGAGAGCCCTTCCTCGCGCATGATGCGGCGCAGGGCGGCGAGCAGCTCGTCCACGATGATCGGGGCCAGCCCTTCCGTGGGCTCGTCCAGCAGCAGCAGGCGCGGGTTCAGCACCAGGGCGCGGGCGACGGCCAGCATCTGCTGCTCGCCGCCGGAGAGCTGGTCGCCCATGTTGCGCCGCCGCTCCTCCAGCCGGGGAAACAGGGCGTAGACCTTGGCGACGTCCCAGGGGCCGGGGCGGGCCACGGCGGTCAGGTTCTCCTCCACGGTGAGGGAGCGGAAGATGTTGCGCTCCTGCGGCACCCAGCCGATGCCGGAGAGGGCGCGGCGCTCGGGCGAGAGGCGGGTGATGTCCACGCCGCCCAGGCGGATGGTGCCGCCGAAGCGCCGGGTGACGCCGATCAGGCTGTTGAGCAGCGTCGTCTTGCCCATGCCGTTGCGACCGAGGATGGCCATGGACTGCCCCTCCTCCAGCCGCAGCGACAGCCCGTGCAGCACGGCGGCCTGGCCGTAGCCGGCGGCCAGCCCCTCGACGGCCAGAAGCTCAGCCATGGCCGCCCTCTCCCAGGTAGACCGCGCGCACGCGGGGATCGGCCGCGACCTCGGCCGCCGTGCCCTCCGTCAGCACGCCGCCCTGCACCAGCACGGAGATGCGGTGGGCGAAGCGGAAGACCAGGTCCATGTCGTGCTCGATCAGCAGCACGGTGACGTCCTCCGGCAGCTCCGCGACGCGGTGCAGGATCTCCTCCCGCTCCGCCTCGGGCACGCCGGCCGCGGGCTCGTCCAGCAGCAGCACGCGCGGGCGGCAGGCGATGGCGAGCGCGATCTCCAGCAGACGCTGCTGGCCATAGGGCAGGTTCGCCACCCGCTCGCCCAGCACGGCACCGAGGCGGAAGCGCTCCAGCACCGCCACCGTCTCCTCCACCACCGCGGGGCGGCTGCCCACCGGGCGCCACCAGGCGCGGCCGCCGACGAGGCGCTGCGAGACGGCGAGGCCCACCGTCTCCAGCACGGTCATGGCGGGGAAGAGCTGGTTGATCTGGAAGGTCCGCACCAGCCCGCGCCCCACCCGCTGGTCGGAGCGCAGGGCGGTGACGTCCTCCCCCTCCAGCAGGATGCGGCCGGAGGAGGGGCGCAGCACGCCGGTCAGCAGGTTGATCAGCGTCGTCTTGCCGGCGCCGTTGGGGCCGATCAGCGCGTGGCGCTCGCCGCGCGGCAGGGCGAGGTTGACCTCGCGCGTGGCGTGCAGCC